>NZ_FRBC01000059.1 GCF_900142515.1 Pseudoselenomonas ruminantium
TGAGAGATTATTCTCTCAAAACTAGACAATGCAAAAACCAGATGCTCCGACCTAAGATTTTGTAATCCTTAGAAAGGAGGTGATCCAGCCGCACCTTCCGATACGGCTACCTTGTTACGACTTCACCCCAGTCATCGCCCCCACCTTAGACGGCTGCATCCTTGCGGTTTGCCCACCGGCTTCGGGTGTGAATGACTTCCGTGGTGTGACGGGCGGTGTGTACAAGGCCCGGGAACGTATTCACCGCTGTATGCTGACCAGCGATTACTAGCGATTCCGACTTCATGCAGGCGGGTTGCAGCCTGCAATCCGAACTGGGAGATGGTTTATGGGGTTCGCTTGCCCTCGCGGGTTCGCTGCTCTCTGTCCATCCCATTGTAGTACGTGTGTAGCCCAGGACATAAGGGGCATGATGACTTGACGTCATCCCCGCCTTCCTCCGCGTTGTCCGCGGCAGTCTCATTTGAGTTCCCACCTTGACGTGCTGGCAACAAATGATAGGGGTTGCGCTCGTTGCGGGACTTAACCCAACATCTCACGACACGAGCTGACGACAGCCATGCACCACCTGTTTTCGTGTCTCCGAAGAGAGGGACCTATCTCTAGGTCTTTCACTCAATGTCAAGCCCTGGTAAGGTTCTTCGCGTTGCGTCGAATTAAACCACATACTCCACCGCTTGTGCGGGCCCCCGTCAATTCCTTTGAGTTTCAGTCTTGCGACCGTACTCCCCAGGCGGAATGCTTATTGCGTTAACTCCGGCACAGAAGGGGTCGATACCTCCTACACCTAGCATTCATCGTTTACGGCGTGGACTACCAGGGTATCTAATCCTGTTCGCTCCCCACGCTTTCGAGCCTCAGCGTCAGTTACAGTCCAGAAAGCCGCCTTCGCCACTGGTGTTCCTCCTAATATCTACGCATTTCACCGCTACACTAGGAATTCCGCTTTCCTCTCCTGCACTCAAGAAAGACAGTTTCAATCCCATCACGGGGTTGAGCCCCGCACTTTTAAGACTGACTTGCCTTCCCGCCTGCGCTCCCTTTACGCCCAATAATTCCGGACAACGCTCGCCACCTACGTATTACCGCGGCTGCTGGCACGTAGTTAGCCGTGGCTTCCTCGACGGGTACCGTCATTGCTAGAAACTATTCGCATCTAGCACATTCGTCCCCGTCAACAGAGCTTTACGAGCCGAAACCCTTCTTCACTCACGCGGCGTTGCTCCGTCAGGCTTTCGCCCATTGCGGAAGATTCCCCACTGCTGCCTCCCGTAGGAGTCTGGACCGTGTCTCAGTTCCAATGTGGCCGTTCATCCTCTCAGACCGGCTACTGATCGTCGCCTTGGTAGGCCGTTACCCCACCAACTAGCTAATCAGACGCAGACCCATCGCAAAGCGATAGCTTACAAGTAGAGGCCATCTTTAATCAGTCTCCCATGCGGGAATCTGACAACATTCGGTATTAGCAGTCCTTTCGAACTGTTGTCCCCATCTTTGCGGCAGGTTGTCTACGCGTTACTCACCCGTTTGCCACTCG
>NZ_FRBC01000058.1 GCF_900142515.1 Pseudoselenomonas ruminantium
CATGGTACAATCCTCCTTCCTTGGTTATATTATACCATGTATTATACAAAATATATACTTTGATTTAATGTTTTTAATATACTATTTTACTATACATAAGCCGGAAAGCACCAGCATCAGCACAGACAACAGAACAAAAATACGTTTTTTCATAATCATTTCCTCCCATACTTAATCAAAACACCTCGAAGAAGGCCATTTTACCTGCCAAAATCTTCGCAATGTTACTGTTTATATCGAACAAAATACACGTTTACTTAATAATCTGTTAATTTTTATTCCTGCAGATGCTGTCTGGGGTAATGATCCAATTATTTGCAATGCATAAAACCGCATAATCCCTGCCCTAATCAGGCTTTTCCTGAAAATGACATTCTCTTCCTTCCTGCCACAGCTGGAAATTTCCGGATGAGCCGCTTGCATATAGATACCCATCATGGCACAAGGCACGCCAACGGGAATCACCACAAAGGCCGCCAATATCAAACCAACGGCGGCCGTCCGGGGATTTGCGGCTGAAAAAGTAACAGCAACATGACTGCCGCGCCCCCATAGGAACAGCCAGTCAGGGCCGCCAGCAGCGCTATGCTCGGCAAAGTGCTGGCCACGGCACTGAACAATATCCCCAAAGAAGTGGCAAAACTCGTGAACCGTCCTGCGCCTGCTCCCTAAATCTCTGCCTCATCATCACCATCAGGCAAAAAAGCCCAAACGAATCCACCAGTATCCGTTTGGACTTCGCTGCCTCTATTGATTTTTACAATAGCACAGACCGCCAATAAAGTCAAATAACCATGACGCTGGCAGATTGCCAACATCCACATCCCCGAAACAATAAATGACAAAATAATTGAACTTCATTCAAACAGCAGTATCGGAGCGGAAAACTGACAAATATCCTAATATATATAGTAAGCAAAAATAAACAAACTATTCTCAAATATTAAATATTTTGTTATAATGTACGTAACGAACCTACGGGAACTGCACTTTAGAAAGGTTGAGCCG
>NZ_FRBC01000056.1 GCF_900142515.1 Pseudoselenomonas ruminantium
CTGGCGGGTCATTTAGTGGAGCGGCGAAAAAGTATTCCCACCGCCGCCCCACTGAGCTGTAACAAATTTTATTCAGGCTCGCATTGATAAACTGCGATTTACGCAAATTGGGCTGTTGCACGTAATTTTTCACTGCAACAGCCCAAAATTTTAAGCCAAGGGAATTTTTCACATCCCCATTTATCCTCAGATTTTGATATTCGTAATGATGCGTCCCAATCGCGTGCCGGACAGCAGGTTCCAGGTCCACTTGATGGCTACCGTGATATTGGTATGCGTACCTGCCAGACGGATCAGATGAATGAACATCCATGCGCACCAGGCAATGAAGCCGGTCATCTCCGGGTTCATGCTGGTCTTGGCCACAACGGCCTGCCCACGGCCAATGGTGGCCATGGCACCTAAATCCTTATAGACAAAGGTCTTGAGTTCCTGCTGGCCGCGAATCAGGCGCATGATGTTCTCATGGGCCACTACGGCTTCCTGCGTAGCCACGGGAGCTACCGTAGCCAGCGGACGTTCCGTGCCGTGACAGAAGTTCGCGCAGTCACCGATGGCAAAGACATTCTGACTGCCATTGACGCGCAGTTTCTCGTCAACGATAACACGGCCGGCCCGGTCTACTTCCCCACCGCAATTTTCGATGAACGGCACGGCCTTGACACCAGCGGCCCATATCAGCGTGCTGGTCGGAATCTCTTCCCCATTCTTCAGCTTGATGATATGTCCGTCATAGCCTACCACCTGCGTATTCAACAGCACTTCCACACCTTTGCCGCGCAGGACCTCTACCGTATGGTCACGCAGGTTCTGCGGCATCATGGGCAGGACATTCGGCGTAGCTTCAATCAGCTTGACGGAAACCTCGCTGAAGTCCAGGTTATGGAATTCCTTCTTCTGGATGCCAATCAGCTCCGAGATAGCTCCCGCCTCTTCAATGCCGGTGGGGCCGCCCCCTACAATGACGAAGCTCAGCATCTTGCGGCGCTCTTCGGGATCCTTGCTCTTGTTGGCACGCTCGAACATATGCAGCACATGATTGCGGATATGCAGCGCCTCCTGCAGGGATTTCATACCAAAGGAATGCTGTTCCACTTCCGTCATGCCAAAGAAGTTCGTGGTCGCACCAGCAGCCAGGATCAGATAATCGTATTCGATCTCCCCATGATTGGTCAGCAGGATATTCCGTTTCTGGTCAACGCCCAATGCCTTGGCCATAAAGAATTCCACATTCTTGTTCTTGCGGAAGAACGTGCGGATAGGATAGGCAATCTCATCCGTGGACAGCACCGCTGTAGACACCTGATAAAGAAGCGGCTGGAACAAATGGTAATTGTGGCGGTCTACCAAGGTGATATCCACATCTTCCTTGCTAAACAGCTTTGCCAATTTGACGCCACCAAAGCCAGCGCCTACAATAACGATACGCGGTTTCTTTTCTGCCATGAAAAAGCCCTCCCAGCACTACACATTTCATTCGTGAAAATTTTAACTTTAACTTGTGAAAAAAAGCACTTTTATTTCATGGTTAACATGATAGCACTTTTAAGGATAATTGCAAGAGGGAATTTACATATTTCAGACAATTTATTATTGTATATTCTTAGCGACAGAAAAAACGCATATATTTCTTCCCAATTACTTTTCTTTACACGCAAAAAGGTAACTGGAACGAGCCCGCCATCACGGACCTGTCCAAGTTACCTTTTCCGGTTCTTTTATGCATCTTTCTCCATCATGCTGTATTTATAAACAAACTTAGCAATATATGTTAAATATCTTTATAAATTTTGTTGCTCATTAACTGCTCTCGACAAGCCGAGTATCGGA
>NZ_FRBC01000055.1 GCF_900142515.1 Pseudoselenomonas ruminantium
TGGCATGATGGCAACCTCCAATTTTCGTTACCTATACTATATCATGCACTCTTAAAATTTTCAGTACTGGTCTGAATTCATGGGCCCATTATAATCAATGGGTGCAGGCAGTGTGGCAAGACATGTGCAGTGCTGGATTTTGCCGGTAATAACTACGAGCACGTTGTTTACCTGAATTTTTTTGAGAACTCCAGCTATGGAGCTATCTTCAAGGATAACCTGGAGGTAGACTTCCTGACGATGATGATGACAGCCCAGGTAAAGGACGCTGTTTTTGAGGCAGGTAAAACGGTAATAATTCTGGATGAGATACAGGAGTGTCCTGAGGCACGCACAGCCTTGAAGTTTTTCAAACTGGACGGACGCTATGACGTAATTGCCACAGGTTCACTTTTAGGCGTTAAAGGTTACGGGGAGCCCAAATCTGTTCCAGTTGGCTACGAAACGATGCTGACCATGGTACCGATGGATTTTGAGGAATTTCTCTGGGCCAATGGCATTGACGAAAAGCTGATAGCTTTACTGAAGGACTGTGTGGCTGAAGAAAAGCCGGTACCTGAAGCATTACACGCAAAGATGCGAATGCTCCTTCTCCAGTATGTGGTAGTTGGAGGGATGCCGGCGGTGGTACAAAATTTTGTTGACCACCACAATATGGCTCAGGTGCTTCAGATGCAAAGAGACATCACCATGTCATATGAGGATGATATGATGAAATATGCTCCTGACCGTGACAAGGTTCGTATCAGGAAGTGCTACCGCTCGATTCCCAAGCAGCTGGCCAAGGAAAACAAGAAGTTCCAGTATTCTGTGGTGGAGCGAGGTGCAAGAAGCAAGGATTATGATAGCTGCTTGTCCTGGATAAAGGATGCTGGGATACTGCACCATTGCTATAACCTTTCTATTCCGGAACTGCCGTTGGACGGCAATTCAGAGGAGGATATATTCAAAGTTTACATGGCAGATACCGGGCTTTTCATCAGTATGTTGGAAGATGGTACTCAGGCAGATATTCTGCAGGGGAACCTGCTGGGCTACAAAGGAGCCATATTTGAAAATCTCGTGGCAGACTTCTTTGGTAAGATGGGACGCAAGTTGTATTATTTCCGTAAAGACTCGGGGCTGGAGATAGATTTTGTCATCAAGTACAAAGGAAAGGCAACATTGGTAGAGGTAAAGGCCACCAACGGGAATGCTAAGAGCATGAAGCAAGTCTTGGCCAATCCTGACAGATACCATGTGGAGCAGGCCATAAAACTGGCAGACGCTCAAGTAGGAAGAAATGGGCAAGTGTTGACGTTGCCATTATATATGGGAGCTTTTATCACAGCGGTAACAGCATAACAGAAGCAAATCTTTAGTTTTGAAATTTCCCCCTGTAATATCTGTAATCCTTTGTAATGTTTTGTAATAAGTAACGGCGTTTTAAGCCCTGCCGAAAGAAGCAGGGCTTTTCCATATGAGAGGGGGGGCTGCGGACAAAAAGTTGGACTCTGACGGAGGAGAATAAGATGTCATTTTCATCAGAGCAGAAACAAAGAGCCTTGCAGCTGTTTAATGAAACGAAATCAGTCACTAAGATAATTATTCGATTGGGATATCCAACACGTCAATGCCTGTATCGCTGGTTACGGAAGAGAGAGGCACCCATAAAGCCTTTAAAAGTACGGAAGAAATTCATCAATACCCTAGAGCATCCTTTACATCCATCCATTGAGACGAAATTAAATATTCTTCATCGTTGCTTTGAACTTGGAGAGAATGTACAATTAGTATCAGAAGAAACAGGGTATTCAAGGGCATCTATATACAAATGGCGACGACAATACATCAAGGAAGGACGATTGGCATTAATGAATCAGAAAGATATTCCCAGA
>NZ_FRBC01000054.1 GCF_900142515.1 Pseudoselenomonas ruminantium
TGGCATGATGGCAACCTCCAATTTTCGTTACCTATACTATATCATGCACTCTTAAAATTTTCAGTACTGGTCTGAATTCATGGGCCCATTATAGAGATTGAAAAAACTATAACCTTTGACGAAGATTCCAACAGGGTTCAAGATGCTAAAAAATGGGCTGAAATTCGTAATCCATGGGTAGCAGATCAAGAGCGTATCGATAGAACTCGCATCATCTTTGACAAGATTTATAGTGAATACTATGCCATGAAACGTGATGGTGAATCTGAAGAAGTCATTTTGGCAAATGGAATTTTTTGCGATGCGTTGAATTTAGCAGTGTGTCATCCTATTTTGACACGTCGTGTTAAATTTGGTTTTGATGCAGATAGTAATACCGTATTTATCAAGGATACGGATGTTGAGCCTGAGCTTTATACGGATGTGTTGAAGGCACTGAATGCTGTAAATTTGCAGGAACTTAATTCTTTACAGGAAACACTAGTGGAAAATGACTATCATCCATTGGATCGTAATGATACGCCAGGATTTTTGAAGGTTTTGATACGCCAGCTGTCATCGGACAGCCTTTATTCGGACAATGGTGTCCCGGATGACTGGAAACAGCATAATCGTTTTCTCCTTTACAATGCACCCTGTTTTATTATCCGAAAACGACAGGATGGAACTGTCAGAGCGATTGAGAAAATTACCGAAGCTATTGAGTCCGGCGTCGAAATTCCGAAGACATTGATTGATCTTGTTAGCGGTGGCAAAGCGGATGTACCTCCTGAGGAAAAGGAATATTCCATCGAAGAACAACTGGCAATGGTAGGCGGCGAAAGTGTTGATGTACTGCTTAGCAAAGAAGCTAATCGCGAGCAGCTGGAGATTGCTCAGCGTATAGAGAACTATAATGCAGTCTTGGTTCAAGGGCCTCCTGGCACAGGTAAGACACATACTATTGCCAATCTGTTGGGGCATTTCATAGCTCAGGGGAAGAGTGTGCTTGTTACCAGTCATACAACAAAGGCACTGGATGTCCTGAAAGATAAAATAGCGCCAGGCCTGCAGAGTCTTTGTGTCTCTTTACTTGATGATTCCAATAAAGACATGGAGACCTCTGTTGAAGGTATCACAAGCTTCATGTCGCAGTATTCCTCAAGCAGTATCAAAAAGGAAATGGAGACCATTGGTGAGGAACGCAAAAGCATCATCGCTGGACTGGCAAACGTCAGAAAAAGGATTTTCATGAGCATCCAGAAAGAATGTGCGTCCATTACATATCAAGGAGAAAGTCTTACTCCGACTGAGGCTGCGAAATATGTGGCTATGAATCAGGAAAAGCTGGATTATATTCCTGGAACTGTTAAGGTCGATTCTGCCCTACCACTGACTTATGATGAGCTGGTTGAGCTATACCGTAGTAACGAAATCATAACAGATACGGATGCTACAGAATTAAGCTATGATTTGCCTTCGCCGGATGAATTACTGACGGTAACAGAGTTTGAAGAGCTATGCCGGCAATTAGCAAATGTAGAAGCTCATATTGAATCTATCAATAGAGGAGGAAAGCTGTGCGTTAAAGCTTCGGTAGAACAACAATCCATTCAATTTCAGCTGTTTGGTCGGGGTTTTTCTATTGATTATCCAAACAAGGAGTCTCTTAAGGCACTGAAAGATTACTGTAGCCAGTATGGAGAAATCAAACCTTGGCAGCAGGCGGTTGTAGTTGATGGCAAAGCTGGTGGAGGTTTTAGAAATCGTTGGGAAAGCCTTATCCAGCAAATTAATGTGACCAATGACTTAAGTGCCAGATTAGCAGGTAAAGGTTTAGGTAAGAGCGTAGTTTTTGCCGAAGGCATATTTGCAGATGACTTATTAGAACCACTAAAGGAAGCGAAGGGATATTTTGACGAGAATGGTAAGCTTCCCTTTATGTTCTCTATTTTGCATAAGACTTGTGACAAGGCATTGAAATCGGTAAGGGTGTCGGGAAAGGTTCCGTCATCTAGTGAAGACTGTGAATTGGCAATTTTGACGATCGAACTTCGTGCTGCACGGAATATTTGTAACAATTTTTGGAATGAACTCCTGGTACCGTATGGTGTTTCGGAGTTTAATATGTTGGGGCCACAGCCGGAACGAGCTGCCAGCCAGTATACAAATTCAATCAGCAGATATCTGAATTGGACTATCACAGATTATGCCGCTTTTAGTAAATTACTGAAGAATGTCGGCTTCCCTGAATATGATGTGTGTGGAATTTCAGAACTCGATTCAGACCAAACTGCGCTGACCAAACGATTGAAAGCTATCGATGAAACCATTCTATTATGCTGTGATGTGTGCATGGATGTCTGGTCCTTAGCAGAATATAAAGAGAAGCTGGAACAGCTGTCACAGATTGTGACGAAGGACAACCGTGTGAATAGCGATATTCTGCAAAATATATATCATGCCATAACCGCTAGGGACATTGAACGCTACGGATCGTCTTTAGGTCAATTGGTTACAGTCTATGATAAATATAATGTATTGTTTAAGCGCAACGATTATCTGAAGCGGTTGCGTCCGTATGCTCCGGATTGGGCAGAGGCTATCAATACCCATGAAGGTATTCATGGTGAATCTTTGGTGCGCAGTGATATCATGGATGCTTGGAAATGGCGTCAGCTGTCTATGCTCATTGAGGAGATTACCTTGACTCCGCTCAGTGAATATCAGGCGGAGAGCAGGAGACTGAGTAAGGCTTATCGGAAGATTACAGCCGAATATGCAGAGAAATCTGGATGGTACCGACTGCTTTTGAAGACAGAAGCGGATTTGGACTTACAGCAGGCATTGCAGGGCTGGCGAGCTTTGGTTAAGAAAATCGGTAAAGGAACCGGTAAGAGAGCTCCTAAACTGAAGGCTGAGGCAAGGAAGTTGATTGGGAAATGCCAAAATGCCGTTCCCGCGTGGATTATGCCTATCCATAAGGCTATGGAGAACCTGAATCCAGCCAAGAATATCTTTGATGTCGTTATCGTAGATGAGGCTAGCCAGTCAGATATCTCATCATTGGCAATCCTCTATATGGGCAAGAAACTTATCATTGTTGGTGATGATAAACAGGTTAGTCCGATGGCAGTTTATAATGGGCCCCTTGTCAAGACCACATTCTAAAATTTTAAGAGTGTCAGTGAACAGAGTTATCCTACGCAGCGAAGCAACCAAAATAGAATTC
>NZ_FRBC01000053.1 GCF_900142515.1 Pseudoselenomonas ruminantium
GGTCAGTGCTAAGTCAAAAGGCCGACAAGTACACAACTACCGTAGGGACTACGGGAAGTTACGCCTGTGGAGAGTGTGTAAGGCGAATATATTCCTCGGAATATATCGCAGTTCTCGACGAATCAGGAAGCTCACGCATCTATAGGCGGGAGTAGTTCACTTTGTTTTTGTTTCAATAAATGCTATACTAGAAGCAAGCAGGAGATGGTGGATGAGGAGGAAACAATCATGGGAGAGTTTACCTTTACCGTTGAGAAGAAGTGTCCAATCTGTGGCGAATCTACCCGTGTAGTCAAGACAAAATCCAAACTCAATGTTGAACGCACTGATGAGGATTTTTGTGTTCATTACAAAGGGTTCAATCCTTATCTGTACAAAATCTGGTTCTGTGAACATTGCGGTTATGCCGCTGATGAGAATACCTTTTTAGGGTCCATGCCTGTAGTGAACAAACGTAAGATTCAGGAATTCCTGGCCAAGAAGAAGCTGGCTATGGAATTTGTGGAGGAGCGTGATGTGCCGGATGCAGTGGCTTCCTTCAAATTGGCAATTTTCTATGCGGAAATGACAGATCAATCCTTAGCCAAGCGGGCAGGAATGTATCTGGGACTGGCTTGGATCTATCGCTATTCCGGTGAGCAGGAAAAAGAAATGGAAATGTTGCAGCGGGCAGCAGATCTATATGATAAGTCTTTGATGACGGAACACTATCCGCAGAATGGCATGAGTGACGATACAGCGGTGTATCTGGTGGGTGCTATTTATTATCGCATGCATGATTATGAAAAGGCGACGCAATATATTTCCCGCTTGATCGGTGATCAGGGATTGAGGGATCGTGACGTTCATTTGTATAAGCGTGCCCGGGATCTCTGGCAAACCATCAGAGAAGATAAGGGCGAGGATAAAGAGGGGGCAAAGTAATGGATTTGCCGGCGCATATACAGGAGCGGTGGCAGGCTATTGATTGGGCCAAGGTGCAGGAGAAAGTAGCTGATTACGGGCCTGTGCTGCAGGTCATAAAAGATACATGGGACAAAGAAACCCTGGCCGAAATAAGCCAGGGTAATCTCTTTGTAGCCGATGATGTTTTGAATGATATCATTGCGAAGAACATCAGGCCTGGCAGTCCTGCAAGAGCTTTGAGATTGCAATCCCGGGATAACGGGCAGTTATCCATTGCCATTGATACGGTAAAGTTTGGGCAGGTAGAACTTTCCGGCGAAATCCGGGAGTTTGTCCATGATGGAGATAAATCCTATCTGGTTTATCAGGTACGGCAGCGCAATTTGCCGAATAAGGGATTGATGTCCTGGGCTTTTTCCAGAATATCGTTGGCGATGGCCCAGCGTATGGTGGGAAGTTTCCAGCTGACGGAAGACCTGCCGATGGAAATCCGGCACAATACTGTGCGCATTGACTACAGTAAGGCGCTGGCTGATTCTGCGTGGGGAAAGAATACATTTCATGGTCAACGTTTGCAGGATATTGTCATAATTGAAAAAGCTACCCCCAGAGAGGGTGGTATCATGTTCCAGACGAAACTGAACCTGTCAGATCGTGTAAAAAAAGATCTGCAGGCATTATTGCATTGAGATACGACAATTATATTGCGCGAAAGGAGCGGTTTTTTGTACAAGCGGATAACGTGGCTTGTAATAGTATTGATGGTCACCATCGGGGTGATGCCACAGTGTTTTGCCCGTCATAAAAAAGTGCAAGTGGAAAAAATACTTTATATCCCTCATGACAATCGGCCTATTTCGGACAAGCAGACGGCGGAAGTTGCGGAGCGCTTGGGTTATGAGGTAGTAGTTCCTCCGGATGATCTCTTGGGAAATCGGGAAAACTTAGGTTATCCAGGGGCGTTATGGGACTGGCTGACAATCAATGCTCCCGAGGCAAAGGCCGCGGTCATTTCTGCGGATTCCATGTTATATGGCAGTTTGGTGGGGTCCCGCAAACATGAATATAATCAGGATGAGGTGCTGGAACGCGTACATAAATTCAGCGAGTTCCGGCAGAAAAACCAAAAACTGCCGTTGTATGTATTCAGTTCCATCATGCGTACGCCACGCAGCGGCGAGGCATCTGGCAGTGAAGAGCCAGCATACTATCGTAGCTATGGTGCGGATATATTCCGTTATACAGAACTGAGTGACAAAGAGGAACTGAAGCGCCTCAGCTATCGTGAGCAAAAGGAAAAAGCTTTTTTGCAGGAATTGATTCCCCGTAAAGACCTTCAGGACTGGCTGGGACGACGGGAGAAGAATTTTGCAGCGAATGAGGAACTGATCAAGCTGACCCGGAAAAAAGTATTTGACTATCTGGCTTTAGGGCGGGATGACAATGCACCTTATTCCCAGACCCATAAAGAGAGCCGTCATTTGGCTGAGGCTGGCAAGGATTTGGATAAAAATCAGTTCCAGGCGATGGCTGGTATTGATGAAGCCGGAATGCTGCTGTTGGCACGGGCCGTCAATACCTTGCAAAAAAAAGTTCCGCTGGTATATGCGAAGTATAATTGGGGGCGAGGCGGTGAAACCATCCCTGCGTATTCTGATGAACGGATAAGTGCTTCTATCGATTCGGCTATCACTGCTGCAGGCGGAAAGCCGGTTAAAAGACCGGAGGGCGCAGATCTTGTCTTGATGGTCAATACCAACCCGAATGGAAATACTTATGAGGCTAATGACTGGTCAAATGATGGCGAAGCAAGGGAAGGAACGAAGTACTTTGCAGAGCTGATTGGTGAATATGTCGCGAAGGGTTATAAGGTCGGGGTAGCTGATATTGCCTATGCTAATGGCAGTGATAATGCGCTGATGGAGCAATTGAAGAATCGCAAGCTGCTCTTTAAGATAAAGGCCTATGCTAGCTGGAATACGCCGACGAATAGCACGGGCTTTGCTATTGGTGCCGGCATGCTGGCCAGCGGGATGAAAGAAGAGGATGTAAAGGCATTGCTGCTTACCCGCTATCTGGATGATTGGGCCTATCAGGCCAATGTGCGGAACACGATTGCCCGTCAGTTGTCCTGGCTTCGCGGAGATGGCGTTTATGGCAGCCTGGATACGAAGAGGGAAGCTGTTTCCCAGCGAACGCAGAAGATGATGGAACGTTTTGCCAGCAAAAATCTGCCTTCTTTTTCCAAAAATGAAACCATCCGTGTCGATTTTCCCTGGAACCGTATGTTCGAAGCGGATATTCAGTGCAAAGAACGTAAGGAAGTTCATTTTTTCAAATAGAGCGGTTGATATAGTAAACAAACTATTCTCAAATATTAAATATTTTGTTATAATGTACGTAACGAACCTACGGGAACTGCACTTTAGAAAGGTTGAGCCG
>NZ_FRBC01000052.1 GCF_900142515.1 Pseudoselenomonas ruminantium
CGAATTCTATTTTGGTTGCTTCGCTGCGTAGGATAACTCTGTTCACTGACACTCTTAAAATTTTAGAATGTGGTCTTGACAAGGGGCCCATTATACTCTTCCTCAGTCTCAGAATCTATTTCCGTCACAACTTTTTCGTCAAAATATTCTACATCCTTACGATAATCCTTCCAATCATCATTCTTCAACCATTCCGTTAGGCTTTCAGGCGGCACTGGGCAAGATTGAAAATCTTCTTTGTGAACCGCGAGCAGGGTATTATTCTGCTCCTCTGCCATAACTACACTATCTTCATCCGTTCGATCTTGATAAATCAGTTTTACATTATCCGGATCATCAGGCAAATCAGAGCACCATAGCTGCCAACGATAATCTTGGACATTCAGAATTGTTTTCTGTTTTAACTTATTCAGTTCTTGGATATATTTGAATAACGATGACACACGAGCAGAAATTTCCGCTTGCGTTATAGCTTTGCTTGTTTCATTTTTATTATTCTGCATATTCCACCATCTCTAGCTAGGACAATTTATTTTTTGAGCGGTTTTCAGTTAATTCCCTTCAGCCCAATTATCACATACCTCTTGAACTCCGCATTCAAATCCGAGAAGCGTAGGAAGTCATGATTATACCAGTCATTCATAAGTTTGACGAAGTATTCATCCGACACCTGTGATTCATGCCTAAATGCTTGAATCACAGGAAGTAGAATATCATTTGGCCTGTAACGTACTCCTGCATTCTTCTGTAGCTCCAATATGGGGCCGTACAAAACGTTAAAATCCACCTCTGATTTGAAGCTTTTCCTCGTAGTAGCCTTCAACGTATCATAGAAATCTACAATAATTTGCCGCGCTTCTGACCATTCATCGTCAGCGCACCAAACCTTAGACTGTTCCGCCATGCAGGTGAATACAGCCTGTAGCAACATACACCTGAACCGATTGCGCGTATCATCGTCATTAAAGAACCTTAGGCTCAAAGTAGTTACCGATTTCAACGGCACAATATATACCCGTTGCCGATTAGACATTTCCTCTTTGTCCCGATTCTTCCTGCTTACCAGATAGATAACTGCTACCGCCAGCAGAATAAGTACAACCGCAATCATTTTCAACCCCCTATTCTTTTCATACCTCCCCTTTGTATTTCTAGCCCTAAATGTCAAATCCCTCCCTGCGCCCTTTATTTATGCCTGCATCTAGTATATAATAGATGACGGAGCAAGTAACCATGATTGGTACGGAGCAATGACGGCTGTTGGGACTCCAGTGTTTTCATATAGATGACACTATCCGAGAAGGAGGTAAAACTCTCGAACGGAAGGAGGTGCATGTTTCATGCACAAGCAAGGCTATCTGATTCAGTTGATAAAGACGGTCTTCCCCAACCCGACTTGGCGGCAGGTGGTTGCCACACTGGTGATCATTTGGTGTTTGTTGATACTAACCCTTTCGGGACTAGGTGTACTTAGTACGCATATAGCCGATCATGTGGCGTATCTGGCAGGCATTACGCTAGTCGGACGCGGGTTGAAATGCTTATTGGAGCATGAAAAAACCGCCCCTCCAAAGGGCGGTTCGCACAATTAAGGCACGATATCTGACGAGCTATCAGCTTTTCGCACAAGCTGTAGTTCTTATATAGCTACAACACTGGGGCAGCCGTCATTGTGGCTTGCTCTATTTGTGTTGTCTTATTGCTTTCTATGGCTAGATTATAGCATTTTCCCTGCAGAAAATCAAGGTTCGTGCGCCGATAGTAAAGGTCAATTCTTTCTCGGTATGACAGATCTTTGCGGATACCTATAAGGCATGACAGTGCGGGCCGTCATAAGCTTTCCACCCATTTTTTAAGTCCATCAACCGAAGGATTCCCGTTCATCAGTTTGCCTTCCCGGATAACGGTGCTATCTGCCACGCTGCCTTTCAGCCCTTCCACAGCCTTGCCAAAGCCGCTGCCGCCGGAGGTGGCAAAAAGGATAATGGTCTTGCTGGCAAAATCATAGCTTTCCAGGAAGGTGTTGATGATGGTGGGCGCCACATACCACCAGATGGGAAAGCCCACAAATATCACATCATAATCCGCAACCTTGGCATCACCTGCCGCAATCTGCGGACGAGATTTGCTGTCCCGCATCTCCACGGAGCTGCGGGAATTTTTATCATGCCAATCCAAATCGGCCTGGGTATAGGGCACTTCCGGCTTGATTTCAAACAAATCTGCCCCAGCCGCCTCGGCAAGGTTCTTGGCAGCCTTTGCCGTCACACCGCTGGCGGAAAAATAAGCTACTAATTTCTTACTCATGTGATTACCTCCAATATCAAATGTTCATGCTTTTAGATAGCGCTGCAATGCGGCTCCGAGCAAAACATAGAGTCCGATGGTTCCGCAGAGCAGCAGTACATAGATGGCCGCCGGTTCATTGGTGGCGGCCGTGGCAAAGATATGTTTCATCAGCAGGCGGTCGCCGATGCGGTTCAGGAACGAAGCATAAATGCCCGCACTGAGCACCGCCAGGCTCAAGGCTGCCACGATTGCCCGTTTAGCCACAGCAGACAGTTTCCAGCCAAAGACCTTTTGCCACTGCCCCAGCCAGCCTTTGAAATGCAGGCCCCAGTGGAGGCCGCACAAAATCAGCAGAGCATAGGGCAGGGATACATGATACTGATGAATGACAATGCTGCGCTGGATTTCCAACGGCATGACATCTTTCAGCAGGAAGTTGGATATGCCAAGGCCGGCAAACACAGCCACCAGCACCACGGCAAGCAGCAGGATATCCATGACCGTGCCCAAAGTCCTCTGGAAATTCCATTTGCCCTGCTGCAGGCTTTTCAGCCAGTGACGATTCTGATAGAGATGAACTCCTGCCAGCAGGAGCCAGGCTACACCTATGATTTCATGCAGCAGCTTGGGGATATAATGAAAGCTCATGGCCAGCACAAACAGCAACGGCAAAAGCGCCGTTACGGCCATGCGCCGATTTATGCTCCGGTAATTCATAGGCCTACACTCCCTCAGGCGCAATGAGATTCTTCGGCAAGAACGATGCGGCCTTTGGCATCCACATCATCCCTAATGATTTCCTTCACGCCCGTCACTTTGATAGTTGCACCCCCGTTTTGCCATACAGAGCCCGTTCTTCATCAAATACCTGTTTCTTATATACGTCCATTTTCCCTTACCTTCCTGCTTAAATAATAAATTTTTCCTGCTGAAATCCACTCTGACACTTCGAGTGAACTTTAAGTTGTAGTGGTCAAGCATTTTTGTAACACTTGTGTCTTAATAATTGCTGATTCCTGTCCTGGCTTCGAACGGAGTCTTGTAACCATTATATGAATGT
>NZ_FRBC01000051.1 GCF_900142515.1 Pseudoselenomonas ruminantium
TTTCTCAGGCTCGTGGAAATGATCACTACTTTCTTGCTCATATTCTCTCCTCCATACACATTATCCTCTTTTACTCTATCACTTGGAGTATACTCCAAGTCAAGAATAAATCTTGATTACGCCATCTTGAAATCTATGCAAAACAGGGCTGCTGCACAAGTCCTTTCCCTGCGATAACCAGTAAGCAAATCTTTCTTGCATATTGGTTATTGCGGTAAAAGGCTTTTGTGCAGCAGCCCCATTGTTTTATCTAGCTAATCCGTTTCATCTGCGGCTGATTAATGAGCCAGTCTCATGGACAGGACCAGGCATTAAAGGTCCATTCTTTAATTCATAGGGATAGTTAAGCGGTACAGTCTCATTCAACGGACCGGTTTCATTCACTGGGCCTACGGCGTTGCCGCCTGTTACGCTGCTCATTTCCTCGCATTGCAATTCTTTCTTATCCTGCATCGTCATTTTAATCGCCCCTTTTCTTTGTCACTATTTGCTTTCTTGTCTATACATACGATTACCGTACGCGTTCATTACGCAGATCAGATAAATAGTTTTGTTCTACTAGCATACGTTTAGAAAATTTGCCCTGGCAGCACCAATTTTTCTTTGAAAGGAAAATCCTTGTCAAATGCCTCAGCCTTTGCCTCATCTACAAAATAACCTTTTGGCGTGGTATATTCACCGGTAATGCCTGACAGATACCCCGGTACCAGTTCCTTGCACAAAAAAAAGGATGCATCCACCCCTTCTGGCAGGCCATGATAACGAATGCCAAAATTGCTGGCATAATCAAAGCCGCTCTTGCCATAGAAACCGATGTTTCCTTCAAAACACAAGGCTCCACAGCCCAATTCAGTAGCTTTCTGCAAGCTGAAATCCAGCAAAATCTTGCCATAGCCCTGCCTTTTCAGTTCCGGACATATGCAAATAGGGCCCATCGTCATAATCGGGATATTCCTGCCATCATCAGCCTTGATAACGGCACGCATAAAGATGTTCTGGCCGATCAACCGGCCATCTTTTTCCATGACAAAATCCAACTCCGGCACAAAGGCTGGGTCATTTCGCAGACAATGCAGAACATAGTGCTCCAGACAGCCAGGCCGATAGACATTCCAAAAAGATTCCCGCACCAGATTTTCCACCTGGCGGCGTTCTTCGATTTTTTCTAAACGGATAATATAGTCATTTTTGCTCATTATTTATTTCCTCCTGATGATTGTTGACTGCAATACCGGGAGGTTCAGGCGAAATTGCAGCTGCGCCAACCTCCCGGTCAGCCTGCAATCTCCAAGGTGTTGTTCTTCAAACAGCAATCTCCTCAACAATAAAAATCAATATGCATATGGATGAAATCATCCACCACTTTGTATTCTATTCTCATAGACCGCAGCTGTCAATCCTCTATGGGAAAAAGCTCCAATAATAAACCATCCAGCAGCTGCACCCATTTTTCCGGCTTGCCCTCTACGGAATGGACGCCTTCATAGGCCAGCATCTTCGCCAAAGTTCCCTTGAAGTCACGCACCCGCAAGCCCAAGTGATGTGCCTGACCGCTTCCGGCATTATCCGATGCAGCCACCAGCTGGATGCCCCCATCCAGCCAAACCTGCTGGAGCCTGCCATCAGCTTCCCGCCGCCGGGTTACGGACATACCCAAAACAGTCTCAAAGAAAGCTAACGTCCAATCAATATCCGCTACCGTAACAGCCGCATGGTCAAGATAAGCGTCTTTATTATTCATCACCAGTCCCCCTTCTAAACATACAAAAATCCCCATAGCTTTATTTCGCTATGGGGAAAATTTTTCCTGTCAGAGGGCTTCATCCATATCCTTCAGATAACGGCCATAGAGCATATTTTTCTTGGCCAGCGGCATATCCTTTTCCTGCTGCATGACAGCCATATAGCGATTAGCAGCCTTATGCGCCTTCATCATCATCTTGTCTGCCCAGTTCATCATTTCCTTTTTCATGCTCAAAACCTCCTCCTCACTTCAACTTCAATCCGTGTTTCTCTTGTTGGCTCTATCATAGCCCAAATCCGCGCCCATGAAAAACACTTATAATCGATTTATCTATTGAGAAAACCGATTGATTGCAGTATGATGAGGAAAAACGGAGGTGACAAGATGAACATCCAGCAGATGCAATATTACGCCGAAGTCTGCCGTTACGAAAACGTGACCCGGGCAGCAGAAACCATGCATATGTCCCAATCAACTCTAAGCCTAGCCATGAAGAATATCGAGGAGGAAACGGGGCTGAATCTCTTCCGTCATGTGGGCCGTAATATCCAGATCACCGAGGATGGGCACGCCCTGCTTCATGAGGTGGAATCCATGCTCAAGCATTTCAAGCGGTTTGAAGGAAGCGTCCGGGAAATCGCCCACCGCCACAACCGCCTGCAAATCGCCCTGCCCTCGCAGATTGCCACGGTTATACTGCCTTTGCTTCTGGAAGAGTTCCGCAAGCTCCACCCGGAAATCGAACTGGAAATCACCGAACCCGCCGGGGGCGAAGCTCTGGATATGGTGGAACGGGAAGAAGTGGATTTGGCTTTTGTCCACGATGCGGATGACCGACCAACATTGACCCTGCGTAAGCTGTCAGACTGGCCCATCTGCCTCTGCGTGCCCGCAGACCATGAATTGACAGGACAAAACTCCATCAGCCTGGCGAAAGCAACAGCTTATCCGTTGGTGCTGTTGGGGCGAAACTTCATTTTGACCCATGAGATTTTGGAAAAATGCCGGAAGCAAAAACTGACACCTCAGGTGCTCCACTATTCTCCGCACCTTTCTACCATCTGGAACATCGTCCGGCAGAAAATCGCCTTTTCCATTCTCACGGGTAATGGCATTCCCGCAGGCAGCGGCCTTGCCGCCATCCCCATAAAGGGGCTGTTTCAGCGGGGCTTTGTCGTCACCAAAAAAGGCCGGCAGATCTACGCCGGAGAGCGTCTGCTTATCGACTTCGTCCGGCAGAAATTCAAGGCGTGAATTGTTATGCGAAAGCCCAGCCCCTATACTTATGCCGGCGTCACTAAAATCGCCAGAGAAATAATCAATAACACCACACCTTGGACAATCCCCAAAGTGTGATTGAGATTTTTCTTCCGGGCGATGAAATCCCGCACCTTTCCGGCACAAAGGGCAATGACGGAAAAAATCA
Organism: Pseudoselenomonas ruminantium; assembly: GCF_900142515.1. Taxonomy (GTDB): domain Bacteria; phylum Bacillota; class Negativicutes; order Selenomonadales; family Selenomonadaceae; genus Selenomonas_A; species Selenomonas_A ruminantium_D. Next base: position 3,171 of record NZ_FRBC01000051.1, read on the forward strand.
CGAAAGCCTGCAGGGCAAAGATAGCCCCCAACAGGGCTATCTGCCAGCTGGCGGCGCTGCTGGACTTGTCAATGAACTGGGGCAGGAAGGCCAGAAAAAAGAGCAGTACCTTCGGATTCAGCACATTCATCAGCACCCCCCGGCGATAAATGGCACCATAAGGCGTCGTGTCCCCAGCCTCTCCGAGCTGCAAATCCCCTTGAGCATGGAAAGCCTGCCAAGCCAGATATAAAAGATAACCTGCCCCCACAAATTTCAAAACCGTAAAGGCCAGCGGCGAGCTTTGGATCAGCGCCGCTATGCCCATCATCACAAGACCGGTATGAAAGACAATGCCGCTGGACAGTCCCGCACTCAAAGCCACTCCTGACCGGACACCATCAGCCAGACTCTTGGACAGCAGATACATATTGTCCGGTCCCGGTGCCAATGTCAGCATCACGGAAGCCGTCAAAAAATATACAAGGGTTGTCGTCTCCATAAAATTCCCCTTCACAGTTATCATCAAACTTGAACTTCTTCCATTATAGTATGTGTGATTCCTTTTTGCATATGGCAATTTTGAATTTTCCCCTATTTGCCTCTACACATCTCTAGGCTAATACTCTCTCCACAGGCGTAGATTCCCGTGCGACCCACGGTATTTTATGAGTTACGT
>NZ_FRBC01000049.1 GCF_900142515.1 Pseudoselenomonas ruminantium
ATCCCGCAATTCACGGCGTAATCTGGCAATTTCTTTCTGCTCATCTGATTCGTAGTTGCCGGAACCTCTTACAACGATATCGCCGGAGTCACGAAGTTCTTTGCGCCACTTGGTCAAAGTGCTGTAACCGATGCCTAGGTTATTGGCGCAGCCACGCAAGCCAAGCTCCTTATGATCTTCGTAATATTGAATTGCGTCAAGTTTAAACTGTTTGTCATGTTGTTTAGCCATTCTGAAATCCTCCTCAAGATTAGGTACGTACATTGTACCATGTTATGGGCTCATTTAGGATTTCTCATTTTGACTTGTACTATTTATATTCTAACTCCACACCGGAGGAATATGAGACTTATATCGAGAAATATATGCAAAAAAGCGTAGAGGGTTTCCAAAACCTGAAAATCGGCGAGGCATACTACCTTCCAATGGTGGAGGTACTGTCCTACCTCAGAGCCAATGACTTCAAGATATTCCTGGTATCGGGGGCAGATCGTCAGTACACTCGTGTCATGGTAGAGATTTTGCCAGTGGACAGTGACAACATAATCGGAACGGATTATCGGTATGTGGAGGAAAATCAGCAGGGAAAGGATGGCATGGAATATGTCTTCCCTTCGGATGGCAAGGTTGTGCGCGGTGAGTTCGAGGTAAAGAACATCAACATGAACAAGGTTTCTGCCATGGCCAAGGAAATAGGCAAACATCCCGTGTTAGCCTTCGGCAATTCCAGCGGAGATTTCAGTATGTACAACTATACAACTGCAAATACAAAATATAAAACCATGGTATTCTCCCTGCTGGCCGATGATATCGAAAGGGAATTTGGCAAGCCTGTTTCGGCAGAGAAAATGCTGAAAAATTGTGAGAAGAACGGATGGATACCGATTTCCATGAGAGATGATTGGAGAACCATCTATGGAGATAATGTGAAGAAGACAGGAGAGTGAAAATCGCAGGAATTTTTTGGGGGGTTGCAGAGTAAAGTGGCTGGGAAAAAGCGCTTATTTTTTATATCGTAACAGGAGTGGTAAAACATGTCGCAAGAGCAACAAGTTCTTGTAGGTCTTGCCGTCGGTATAATTGTTCTCATTTGGATGATTATAAAGACAAAAATTCATACGTTTCTTGCCCTTATCCTTGCCACGATTATTGTCGGCTTGGTGGGTGGAATCGAGTACGACAAGATAGTCGGCAGCATAACCAAGGGGTTCGGCATCACACTGGGCAGTATCGGCATCATCATCGGCTTCGGCGTGATGATGGGGCATCTTTTTGAAGTTTCGGGAGCGGCCAAGCGAATGGCACTTTGCTTCTTGAAACTTTTCGGCAAAGGCCACGAGGAACTAGCTATGGCAATCACCGGTTTTCTTGTGTCTATTCCAATATTTTGCGACTCTGCCTTTATCATTCTTACTCCCCTTGCCAAAGCAATTTCCGCCACCAGCCGCAAGTCCATCGTTTCTATCGGCCTGGCGTTGGCAACAGGGCTTGTTATTACGCACTCTCTTGTCCCGCCGACACCCGGTCCCGTCGGGGTGGCCGGAATTTTTGGAATCGATGTCGGCTCTCTCATTCTCTGGGGGCTTGTCCTGTCAGTGCCGATGATGTTTGGCTCGCTCGTCTTTGCTAAATACATCGGCGAGAAAATTTGGCAAATCCCCAAGGACGACGGTGGCTGGACACGGGACAGCAACTACGTTTCCAATTTGAGAAACGATGTGTATGAAGAGGCCAATCTGCCGAACGCTTTTATTTCTTTTGCGCCGATAGTCGCGCCAATAATTCTTATCTTGCTTGGCAATGTCACTGCGACTATGGGTATGAAGGAGGGCGCTTTCGCTTTCATCGCGTTTTTGGGCTCGCCGGTCATCGCGGTTGGCATCGGCTTTCTTATAGCCCTACACGGATTGGCGGGCAGTCTTGACCGTAAACAGGTTTTGGCCGAGATGGAAAACGGTATGAAGTCCGCGGGGATAATCATGCTCATAACGGGAAGCGGCGGTGCCTTGGGCATGTTGATTCGCGACTGCGGCGTGGGTCAAGTCATCGCGGAAAGTATGATTTTGTGGAACATACCTGCCGTTCTTTTGCCCTTCGTAATTTCTACCGTGGTGCGTTTCATTCAGGGTAGTGGCACCGTTGCTATGATAACGGCGGCTTCGATAACGGCACCTATAATTGCGAATATGTCGGTTAATCCCCTCTTTGCCGCACTGGGGGCATGTGTAGGCTCGCTCTTTTATTCTTATTTCAACGACAGTTTTTTCTGGGTGGTGAATCGCTCCATAGGCATCACAGAAGGTAGCGAGCAACTTCGTCTGTATTCAGTATCGAGTACGATAGCTTGGGCAATCGGTCTTATTGGTCTTTTGATTTTGAATGGGTTGGTGGGGTGATGCGCTAAACTTGTCCATGAAACATAAAAGATGTGTGGGCTGTCATCTTTGCGTTCTGGTCTGCCCGAACAGATTCCATACGCTCATCGGGAAGAAGGATTTACCGCAGCAGCAACTTGCTGATTGGTGCCATAAGAACAGGGAGATTTCCTTTATGTATTTGAAGAAGCTTATGAAAAATGCAGCCCTGCTGCTGTGTTCAATAGCGATGATATCAGCTGGCGGGGAGGTGCATGGGATGGAAATTTCAGGCCAAGAAAATCCCTTTTGGGTCTATAGATGGGGCCTGCGTGGGAAATGCCCAGAACAATGAGGGCAAGACGGGTGTTACTGTGCTTTGCTTTCCCAAAGGGGCAAAAACTGGCATTGATATCAGCGGCGGCGGCCCTGCCTCCCGGGAGACTCCTGTCCTTGAACCCACCAGAGAGGACATTGGCATACATGCTATCGTCCTTAGTGGTGGGAGCGCCTACGGCTTGGCGGCAGCAGATGGCGTAATGGCCTGCTTGGAGGAAAATGGCATTGGCTTAGACACAGGTTTTGCCTTAGTGCCCTTGGTGGTGCAAAGCTACATCTATGACCTTTCCTATGGGAGCGCAACTGTTCGTCTGGATAAAGCCATGGGTTATGAGGCATGTCTTAATGCCCTAAAAAAGAATAATCCCCAAAGCGGCTCGATTGGTGCAGGTACGGGAGCCACCGTGGGGACAATGTGCGGCATGAAGCAATCACAGAAAAGCGGGATTGGCTATTATGCCATGCAGATAGGGGATTTGAAGATAGGAGCCGTTGTAGTGGTAAATGCTATGGGGGATGTCTATGCGGAGGGACGGAAGATTGCCGGGCTCATGAATGAATCCCGCACGGAATACATAGATAGCACCAGGGCGTTTTACAAGATTGCTGCCCCAAAAGATTTGCCATCCCGCACCAACACCACCATTGGTGCAATCATCACCAATGGCAGGTTTGACAAGGCGCAGATCACCCGTATCGCCCAGCAGGCTGGCAATGCCTATGCCGGATGCATCAATCCCGTGGGGACGCTGACAGATGGGGATACGGTTTATGCCTCCTCCTGCGGCGAGCAGGTAACGGCTGACGTCAATATGGCAGGAACACTGGCGGCAGAAGTAATGGCCAAAGCCATAGAACGGGCGATAACTTCATCTCAAATGGATGATGAGGAATATCTGTCTTATTGCTTGGATTGTAGATAATTCTTTTCAAAAAGCGCAGCTGCTGTTGCGCAAAAATCTGCGCAGGGGCGCTCAGCATAATATTCCTTTGTACGCTTAGATGGTATGGGCTGGTCATGCTTCTGTTCTAACCCCAACAGCTCCCGGCAGATTATAGATCCTTTGGATTCTTGAAATTGAAGGACAAGCTCTTGTACTTTGCTGTACAGAGCTTTTTTCTTTTCATCGTCAGGCATGTCATATCCGTCTGTTAGCCCAATCAATAAGCATAAAGCCGAGACGGCACCGCATACTTCGCGAAGACGGCTGATTCCTCCCCCCATGGGCGATGCCATCCGCAATACAGTCTTAGGGTTCAGTCCCTTTTCTCGCAGATAGTCTTCATAAGCCAGCAGCACAGACTGTGAACAGTTGTAGCCGGAATTGAAATTGTCTTTAGCCTGTTGGCCACGAATAGATTTTTCAGTGTTCATGGTTAGTCTCCCTGTAATCCTTACTGCTCAAATTCACGATGGTGTGTTCAGTTCAAAGATTCAACGAAGGGCTTGAATTTCCTGCTTGGTTGCATGGTAAAGAAGGGTATGTAGGAAAAAGGAAAGCGTAGATAGAATAACGCATATGTATGAATGTGTTGATAAGACGGGGCAGGAGGAATACTATGCAAAGAAATATTTCACCAGTTAATATGATTTGTCTGCTATTGATGGCAGTATTGATGCTGACCGGAATACGTGCGGAGGCTGGCCATCTTGAGGAGATTGTAGCCAGAGGAACGATTCGGATTGGCACCACAGGAGATTACATTCCCATGTCTTACTTAAATCCGCAAACTGGGGAATATGAGGGTATCGATGCAGAGCTATCCAAGATTATTGCAGATTCCCTGGGGGTAAAAATTCAGTATGTGCCGACCACCTGGCCGACCCTTGCTGCCGATACGCAAGCAGGAAAATTCGACATTGCCCTCTGCGGTATTTCGCGCAATTACAACCGGGCAAAGATCATGGCCATGTCGGATGCCTATCTAAAGCAGGCCCAGATTATCGTCTATAATGACAATGCAGATATTCCCCGGCAAATTGCAGAGGGCAGGGCAGATATCATGATTACGGAAACTGTAGAGGCTGCCCACTATGTCCGCATGGACAAGCGCCTGGCCGCTCCGCTTAAGGATAGCCCCTTCACCCGTCATTCCTGTGACATACTGATGGAAAAAGGGGACCAGGAATGGCTGAACTATATCAATTTCGTACTGGCTGAACTGAGGATGGATGGTACCTTGGCAAAGATGTCATTTTCATCAGAGCAGAAACAAAGAGCCTTGCAGCCAAGGGCATCTATATACAAATGGCGATGACAATACATCAAGGAAGGACGATTGGCATTAATGAATCAGAAAGATATTCCCAGAGGCAGCTTAAAAGAAGGTTCCCTAGAAGTACCACAAGAAGAGTTGGATGCATTGAAGCAAAAAATGCATGATATGCAACTGGAAATGGATATCTTAAAAGAAACTATTGCTGTATTAAAAAAAGACCCAGGCATCAATCTAGAACCGTTGAAAAATCGAGAAAAGGTAGTGATAATTGATGCCTTACAACAAAAATATTCACTACCAGTGCTTCTGCTAAAACTCGGCTTGTCTAGAAGCAGTTATTATTACCAAAAGAAGATACAGAA
>NZ_FRBC01000048.1 GCF_900142515.1 Pseudoselenomonas ruminantium
GATGTTCTTGTTACAGGAGAACCGAGTTCGTGTCAATTGCCAAAATCGTGACGGGGGGCGAACGGGGGAGTGCTTTTTCTGTGGGAGCGACCGTCTGAGCGCAGCGAAGACCGGCCCGACGTAGGCAGTAGCTAAAGAGCACGCTGAAAGACGCGCCGCTGGCCTGCCCGGCGCAATCCAGCTAAACATCTCTAACCTTACAGGGAGGGTCGTTTAGCGGAAACAGAAAAAGCACTCCCCCGTGAACCCCTGCTGCGTATGAACGGGATACCTTCAGCACGAACTAAACTACAAACTGCAATTTATATAAAAGAGGTAGCAATAAAATGTCAGATACGTTAAGAAGCGGTTATACAACCGGTGCTTGTGCAGCGGCTGGTGTTAAGGCTGCCCTGCTCTATGAACAGGGCAATGAATGGGAAACGATTGAACTCCGTGCTTTGGATGGCACGGAGCTTATTATACCTGTAAAAAATATTCGCAAAGAAAATGATGTCTTGACCGCTGAAGTCGTAAAATTTTCCGGCGATGATCCGGATATCACCAATGGCGTTTCGGTCTTTACTACGATTCGTCATCTGCCAACAGAAAAAAAAGAAATCATCTTCAAGGCAGGCAAGGGCATTGGCACGGTAACCAAGCCCGGCCTGTCCGTGCCGGTAGGAGAACCATCTATCAATCCCGGCCCACGGCAGCTGATTCGCAATGCCGTGGCGGATGTACTGGGGACGGATAAAATTCCTTTGGAGGTTACGATATCCATTCCTGCCGGCGTGGAATTGGCCAAACAGACCCTGAACCCCATTCTGGGGGTAGAGGGGGGCATTTCTGTGATTGGCACGACAGGCGTATTGCGCCCCATGTCAGAAGAGGGGTTCAAGAATTCCCTGGTTCCCCAGATCGATGTGGCCAAGGCCGCAGGTTATGAAGATCTGGTTTTCGTTCCCGGCAAGATTGGCGAGCGGCTGGCCAAGAAATGGCAGCTGCCGGAACAAGCGATGGTGCAGACCAGCAATTTCATCGGTTTCATGCTGGAAGCGGCGCAGAAGCGGGAAATCAAAAGAGTCCTGCTGTTTGGTCATATCGGCAAGCTCATCAAGGTGGCAGCAGGCTGTTTCTACACCCATAACCGCATTGCAGACGGGCGGTTGGAGACCATGGCAGCCTATGGTGCTGCCGCTGGCCTGACGACAGAGGAGGTACAGGCGGTCCTTGCTGCCAATACCACTGAGGATGCCTTGGAGGTACTGGCACAAGCTGGTATCAGGGACAAGGTCTGCCAGACTTTGGCGGCTCGTGCCAGCGCCCGTTCCCAACGCTATCTTTTCCAAAAGATGCAGGTGGGCACGGTACTGGTGACTTTAACAGGAGAATTGCTGGGGATGGATGAAATGGCCAGGGAAATCTGCCAGAATCTAGGAGGGAGTTTGCCAGATGGACAAGCAGAATAAGATTATCGTGGTGGGGATTGGTCCTGGCAATCCCGACTATATCGTCCCGAAAGGACTCAAGACGATCCAGAACGCCCGATACCTTGTAGGCGGCAAGCGTGCCTTAACAGAGTTTGCCCAGGCTGGACAGGATACCTGTGCCATAACTGCCGATATTCAGGGCGTGATGGCCTTTATCCGCAATAGATTGCCACAGGCGGATGTAGTGGTCATGGTCTCTGGCGATCCGGGCTATTATTCCCTGCTGGATGCCCTGCGCCGGGAATTTGCACCAGAACAGATTGCGGTGATTCCCGGGATCAGCTCCATGCAATATGCCTTTGCCAAAATCGCCCTGCCCTGGCATGATGCTGCGCTGGTGAGTTTTCATGGCCGTGTTCCTGAGGCTGAAGCGATAAAATATCAGCCTGGGAAAATCATGGGCATGCTGACCGATCGCAATTATAATTCCCATACAATAGCAAAAATTTTACGCAATAATGGCTGGCCTGAAGAGACGGAGTTTTACATCTGCAGCCGTTTATCCTATGAAGATGAAGCAATCTATACCGCTACGTTACAAAATGCAGCGGACTTTCCCGTGGTGACGCATGGCATTCTGATTGTCAAATCCTAAAGAATCGCGGTAAATAGTTGACTAACCCTTATTTATCCGCTATAATACCACCTGTAAGTATGACGAAAGGGGATTACTACTATGGCAAAAGAAGTTCTGAGCAAAACCGCTTTGGTTGACAAAGTTGCTGAAGCAGCTGGTGTTTCCAAGAAAGACACGAAAGCAGTTGTAGATGCACTGCTGGAAACGGTAAAGGAAAGCGTTAAGGCTGATGCAGAAATCCGCCTGATTGGCTTTGGTACGTTCAAGAAGGCTCATCGCAATGCACGCTCTGGCCGTAACCCGCAGACGGGTGAGACCATCGAGATCGCTGCCAGCGACAGCCTCGCATTCAAATCCAGCGTTAAATACTAATTTAACGGGATAAAGCCTCCCCCATCAGGGGGAGGCTTTATCTTTTTTTTTGTCAATCTTGCAGGATTTACAATATTTTCAGAGAATAAAAAAAATAGTAAAAGAAATGGAGGGACTGTCGATGAAGAACTATAAGAGTACCAATATCCGCAACATTGTTATAGCAGGACATGGCAAAACCGGTAAGACCAGTCTGTTGGATGCATGCTTGTTCAACACAGGTGTCGTAAAACGTCTGGGCAGTGTGGAAGATGGCACCAGCGCTTTGGATTATGATCCGGAGGAAAGCAAGCGCAAAATGACCATTGGGGCCAAACTCGTAGCCTGTGAGTGGCGTGACTTTAAGCTGAATTTCATCGACACCCCAGGATATCCAGACTTTGTAGGTGATGTGAAAGGCGCTATGACAGCTGCTGACAGCGCATTGATTGTGATATCTGCTTCGTCGGGCATTAAATCGGGGACGGAAAGTGCCTGGAACTATGCAGAGGAGAATGAGATTCCCCGTGCTTTCCTGATTAACAAGATGGATCGGGAGCACGCTGATTTTGATGGTGTGGTGGAAGAGTTGCGGGTACGCTTCGGTGATGGTGTCGTACCAGTCCAGATTCCTATTGGCAAGGAGGCAGCTTTCCAGGGAGTAGTTGACCTGTTGGCGCTGCATATGAAGATTGTCACCCATGATAACGAAGTGGTGAAAGATGAAGTCCCCGAATACATCAAGGGAGATGTAGAAATAGCCCGGCAAAAATTGATTGAAGCCGTGGCCGAATTCAACAATGAACTCCTGGAAAAATACGTGGAAGGGGAGGAAATCACCGAAGTAGAAGTGGCCGCCGCTATGATCGAAGGCATTCAGGCCGGCAAGATCTTCCCTGTGTTCTGTGCTTCGGCGAAACAGAATATCGGCATCCGGCAGCTGATGAATGACATGGTAGAATACATGCCGACCCCCTACTTCAAGGTGTCCATCGGCACAGACCCTGCTACCGGAGAAATCAAGGAACGCCATACGGAAGACGCATTTTCCGCACAGGTATTCAAGACTACAGTCGACCCCTTTGTAGGCCGTCAGAGCTTCATACGGGTGCTGTCAGGGGAAATGAAGGGCGATGCCAGTTACCTGCATGTAAATAAAAACGGTGAGGAGCGCATTGGTACACTGTTTACCACCCAGGGAAAACGACAGGAGAATCTCAATCAGGTGGCAGCAGGCGATATCGTCATCACTACCAAACTGCAACAGGTGCGTACCGGTGATACGCTCTGCGATAAAAATAATCCTATTCAGTACGAAGGTATCAGCTATCCGGAGCCCATGCTGGAAATGGCTGTGACCTCCAAGAAAAAAGGCGAAGAGGACAAGGTATTCGGTGCCTTGGCCAAACAGCAGGACGAAGACCCCACCATCATGGTGAAGAAACGTCAGGAAACCCGGGAAACCCTGGTCAAGGGGATTGGCGAAGTGCATCTGGAAATCCTGGCCGAACAACTCCAGCGCAAATTCGGTGCAGAAATGGTGCTCTCCCAGCCCAAAGTGGCCTATCGGGAAACCATCCGCAAGAGCGTGCAGGTGCAGGGCCGTCACAAGAAACAGAGCGGTGGCCATGGCCAGTTTGGTGATGTCTGGCTGGAAATCAGTCCCCAGCCGGCAGGTGAAGGCAATCTCTTTACCGAGAATATTTTCGGCGGCAGCGTGCCCCGTCAGTATATTCCTGCCGTGGAAAAGGGCACAGAAGAAGCTCTGGCGGCAGGCGTAATGGCCGGCTTCCCTGTGGTGGATGTGAAAGTCAATCTATATGATGGCTCCTATCACTCCGTAGATTCCTCAGAAGCCGCTTTCAAGACAGCCGCAGGCATTGCTATCCGCAAAGGCATCATGGATGCTTCACCCATCCTGCTGGAACCCATTGACACCATCCATGTCACCACACCCGAATATTACATGGGCGACGTGATGGGCAAACTCAACAGCAAGCGGGCTCATATCCTGGGCGTGGACAGCAAGGGCAAAGATATGAGCGAAATATCCGCCCTGATTCCCGAGGCCGAGCTTTACCGCTTCGCCACGGATTTGCGTAGCCTCACCCAAGGGCGTGGTTCCTATAGCCTGGAATTCACCCGCTATGAACCCGTACCGGAACGGGAAGCCGTGAAGATTGTCGAAGAACAAGGGAAACAAACAAAAGCATAACGGAATAGAGTGTGCCTCTTTAGACAGCCCCTCATGCAGTAAAAATATGCTGCATGAGGGGCTTTTTTGTGCTGTATATATTATGGATACAATACAACAAGCTAATCTTATATCAAAATATCATATTTAGCAAGTGTAAAAGCAATTAATATTAAAATGCGTTTGAAATTGCAAAAGTGTTATGCTAAAATAATGTTCGTAGATTACGAGATAAAATACAACCTTTTGATAACACGTTACTACATATGTATATATTAGTGTTATATGTGTGTATAAAACGCTAGACAAAAAGGAGCAAGGGGAAGATCGATCATTGACGGCAACAATCAACAATAACTTATTCAGGCAAAGAGCAAGACGCTATTTGACGCCACTGCTGTTTGTTTGTACTGATTATTTGGCAATAGTTCTGACAGGGCAGCTTTCAACGGTATTTTATGACCTGCCAATCCATAAGGCTTATATATTCCTGTGGCTGCCGTTGACCTTTTTGCTGTTTTTGGCGCAGTCAAAAATCTATAGCACGATGCAGCCTTTCATCTACACCGTTCGCAGTATTTTCTACGGTGTATCTTTTGCTGTGGTGGCTTGCGTCGTAGCAATATATTTCTTCACCAGCTGGCAGGTACCGAGACCTTTCTTTTTACTGTTTTGGCTCCTGATGCTGCTGGTGCTTTACAGTGAGCGCTTGTTGGTCAGCATCTATCTGAAGCATCGTCATCATCTTTACGAGGATGTGATTTTGATTGGTGCCGGAAAAACAGCTGAACGCACGCTGCATTTCTTCAAGGACGATTTGGGCTATCGCTATAATATCGTGGGTTTCTTGGATGATAATCCGATTTCCGAACAAATCCCCGGGCAATATAAGATGCTGGGGAATGTGGACGAAGCTGAGACAATCATCAAGAACACTGCCATCCAGACCGTGATCATCACCGCACCGGGCATGGAACGAGCTAAGATGCAGAATCTTATTACCAAGGTTCAGCCTCATGTACGGAATCTCTCCTATGTCCCGGATTTGATTGGTACGCCAATGGCAGATGTGGAAGCGCAATCACTCTTCAGTGAAGAGATTTTGATGCTCCACATGAAGAATAATTTGGCTTTGCGGCGCAACCGGATATATAAACGATTCTTTGATTTGGTTTTGACGCTTATCGGTGGCATAGCAATCAGCCCCATATTAGTATGCCTGGCAATCTGCATTAAATTAGATACAAAAGGAAGTGTATTTTACAATGCAGATCGGATTGGAAAAGATGGCAAAAACTTTAAATGCTATAAATTTCGTTCCATGCATGTGAATGCCGATGAAATACTCCAGGATTATCTGAAAGAAAATCCCGAGGCCGCAGCAGAATGGAAAGAATATGCCAAACTGCGGGATTACGATCCCCGTGTAACCAAAGCCGGCACATGGATGCGCAAATACAGCCTCGATGAATTGCCGCAGATATTCAATGTCATAAAAGGGGATATGAGTCTCGTAGGACCCAGACCATATCTCCCCAGAGAAAAAGAAGATATTGGCGAGGAACTCAGTACCATAACCATGAGTGTGCCTGGCATTACAGGTTATTGGCAGGTAAGTGGCAGAAATGATGTCAGCTTTCAGGAACGAGTCACCATGGATGCATGGTATGTAAGAAATTGGTCTGTATGGCTGGATATCTTTGCTCTGATGGGCTTACCGGCCTGAAAGAGGCCATTTCTGCAGCATTTCCGAAAACGGAGCACCAGCGCTGCATTGTCCACATGGTGCGCAATACACTGAAATACGTCGCCAACAA
>NZ_FRBC01000047.1 GCF_900142515.1 Pseudoselenomonas ruminantium
CGGAACATAGCAATATACTCAAACGTAACGGTGGGTGGAGGTGGGGATGCTTTTTCGCCGACGGAACGACTGTCCGAACGAAGTGAGGACTGGCCCGCAAACAGTATATGCTTGACGCTTCGTTGACAGGAGCGCCGCCGGCCTGCCCGGCGCAGGTAGCTGGAAGATGCTTACTTCTGCTGGCGGGTCATTTAGTGGAGCGGCGAAAAAGTATTCCCACCGCCGCCCCACTGCTTTGTAACGAATTGTGTTCCAGCTCGCACCAACAAACTGCAATTTTATAGCGTCTTTTTGTATTATCCTCCAATGCAGGAAGTTCTTGCCTATGCTAGAATAATTACAATAGGATGTTGCAATGGCAACGTAGGCGTTTGTTTTTTACTGTTATAATAGAACAAGAGCAAATAGGAAAGAATCGTGTATGGATAGGAGGGAGAGCTGTGCAGGTGTATCATCTTGATTTGCATGAGCTGCCTTTGTTCCGGGATGTGTCGGCGGAGGAAGTGGATAAGTTCATTGCCGCTACGGGAGCAACCATCAAGCGGGTGGGAAAGGGTAGCCGGATCTTGGACGCATATGAGGAAAACCATAATATTGGTGCAATCGTGGAGGGGGAGGCCATTGTCTTAGCAGAGGATCGTTTTGGCAATGAATCGGTCAGCCACAATCTGGAGCGCGGGGCGATGCTGGGCAGTACCTCGGCAATCATGCCGCAGGTGCCTTATGATATGGCGATTGAAGCGCTGACGGATGTGCTGGTGCTATGGATTCCCTACAAGGCACTGCTTACGGCGGGGCCGAAACTGGGGCGCACGCATGGCATCGTGATGAAGAATCTGCTGGAGGCCTTTTGTCGTAAAAATGTGTTGATGATGCAGAAAATCAAGATCCTGTCCCAGAAGACCTTGCGGGAGCGGTTGATTCTCTATCTGCTGTATAAGGAACAGCGGCAAGGCAAAGGGAAAGTCCGTGTGCCGGGCCGTGTGCAGCTGGCCAAGGAGCTGGAATGCAACCGCAGTGCCCTGACAAGGGAAATCAGTGCCATGCATAGCGAAGGGATGCTCTATGTAGGTGAGGACTGGATGGAACTGGATGCCGATAAATTGGCGGCGTTGGGTTGAGTTATGGTGACGATTACATTTACAGGCGTCAGTCAGTGCTTTCATGGACGGCAGATTTTCGGGCCGCTGGAGGCACGGTTATCCGGAGGAAAAATCACTGCTGTCACGGGGCAGAATGGCAGTGGCAAGTCTACTTTCCTGAAGCTGGCAGGCCATCTGCTGCTGCCAAGTTCCGGCAGTGTCCTGGTCGCGGACGATGGGGTGGAACTGCATAAGGATGCCTTGAGACAGCGGCTGGCCATGGTCACTCCGGAACTGCGTTTTTATGACCGGCTGACGGCGCGGGAAAATATGGATTTCCTGCTGGGAATGCGGGGCATGACGTTGGACGAAGGGGAATATCGCGACTTGCTGGAGCGGGTGGGCCTGGTTGAAGCTGCTGTGGCCCATAGCTATGTGGGAGAATTTTCCACGGGGATGCGGCAGCGGCTTAAAATGGCGGTCCTGCTGGCTTCAGGTGCTGATATCTGGCTGCTGGATGAACCGGGAGCCAATCTTGATGAAGCCGGACGCGACTTGCTGGCCGCCGAAATGAGGCAGGCTGCAGCTCGTGGCGTGCTGATGGCGATTGCTACGAATGACACCAGAGAGGAGGCGCTGGCAGATGAAACCATCTCTCTGGCAGGCGGTTAAGCTGGTCTTTGTAAAGGAATTTACTGTCGGCATGCGCTTCAAGGCGGCCTGGGCGGCGATGTTCATGTTTGCGCTGACCACGCTGGCCTGTGTGAGCCTTGCCCTGCAGGGGGGCGTATTGGAACCGCGGCTCGCGGCGGCTCTGCTCTGGATCATCATCTTCTTTGCATCCATGGCGGGGGCTGACCGGGTATTTGCCGACGAGGATACGGCAGGTACCTTGCTGGCGCTCAGGCTTTATGGCGGTGCTCAGCCGGTGCTTTGGGGCAAGATGCTCTATACCTTTTTCCTGTTATTGGTGCTGACGATCTTCATTACCCCCTTGTTTTTGCTCCTGATTGGAGCTGAAATGGCAGCGGCAGGGGCATTCGTGCTGGCCTTGCTGCTGGGGGTGGCCGGACTGGCAGCGGCGGGAACTTTGCTGGCGGCATTGGTCACTGGGGCACAGGTGAAAAGTGGCCTGTTTTCGGTATTGATGCTGCCGATAATCCTGCCGGTATTCCTGCCAGCAATCTTTCTGACAGCAGCATCACTGGGGGCAGGGGAGGTGCCTGTCGGTTTCCTGGGGGGCATGGCCCTGTATGATGGAATCCTGGCGGTGGGTGCTTCGGTGCTCTTTGATTATCTCTGGTATGAGGATTAGGATTAGTTTTGGAGGACTGCGTATGGGAATGATATTGGGCGGCCTGACGCTCGTGATTGCGGGGCTGGTATTTTTTGTGGTGCCGCCAGCGGAGGGGCTGGGCTATTATGTGCGCATCGCCTTTTTCCATATTCCTGTAGCCTGGGTGGCCGTGATTGCTTTTTGTGTCAGTGCGTTTCAAGGGGCAAGGTATCTGCGTGCGCACGATCTGTCAGCGGATGTGAAAAGTGCGGCGGCAGCGCAGCTGGGCTTTATTTTTGTGATTCTGGCCACGGTCAGCGGGGCAATTTTTTCCAAGCTGACCTGGGGGGCTTATTGGAACTGGGATCCGCGGCAGACGACGATTTTTGTGCTGCTGCTGATCTATGGGGCATATCTGACCTTGCGGGGAGCCATGCCGGCAGGGCATAAGCGGGCGCGGGCGGCGGCGGTCTATTCGCTGTTTTCCTTTTTGACTGTGCCTTTTCTGGTATTCATCATTCCGCGGCTGTATTTTTCCCTGCATCCCTCGCCGGTGCTCAATGGCACGGGGCTGGCAATGGATTCTCTGATGCTGGCGGTACTGCTGGCGGCGCTTTTGGATGTAACGGGAATCTTTTACTGGCTGCATAAAAAGCAGACGGAGAAATTGTTGCAGGAGGAACGGTTATGAATCGTAAGGTATTGCTAGGGGTCCTGCTGCTGGCCTTTGTGGCCTATGCAGGCTGGAGTTTCATGGATGCGGTGACGCCCTATGTAGGCATAGCCGAAGCACAGAAGAGCACAAGCAATGTGCAGGTCAAAGGGCTGTTGGCGGCAAATGCGCCCGCTCCGCATATGGAGGGCGATAATTTCGTCTTTACGTTGCAGGATGAAGATACAGGGGAGACCATGCTGGTGCATTATCATGGCATGAAGCCCGATCAGTTTGACGAGGCCCATCATATCGTGGCCATTGGCAAGTATCGGGACACTGCCTTTGAAGCGGACAAGCTGTTGATAAAATGTCCATCGAAGTACGAACAGCAGAAGTAGACACGGCAATCATTCTTAGGAGGGAAAGCCTTGGTTGGGGTAATCAGTTTAGCTTTGACGCTGGCCTTGTCGCTGGCGGCGGTCCTGAGTTTTGCGGCGCAGAGTGAGCGCACGGTGAGATGGGGCCGTTTTTTGACCATGGGGGCATTTCTTACTGCCTTGCTGGCCAGCATTTATTTGCTGGTATTGATTTTTCAGAATCGCTTTGATATCGCCTATGTGGCCAGCTATTCGTCCAAAGAGCTTACGGCCATGTATAAATTCTCGGCCTTTTGGGCTGGCCAGCAGGGGTCTTTCCTGCTCTGGCTGTTGATCCATGGCACAGCCGGCCTGTGTCTGGCGGTGAAGAAGGATTTGTCGGCGGCGGGGATGGCGGTCTATATGGCGTTGATGGCGCTTCTGACCGTACTCGTCATGGCGAAAAGTCCCTTCGTGCCCAGCGAGAATGTGGTGGAAAATGGCGTGGGGCTGAATCCTTTGCTGCAGGATCCATGGATGGCCGTCCATCCGCCTATCATCTTTATCGGCTATGCCCTGCTGGCGGTGCCGCTGGTCTATAGTGCGGCAGCCTTGCTCACTGGTCAGAAAGGCAAGGACTGGCTGCCTGCCGCTCGCCACTGGGCCCTGATTGGTTGGGGATTCCTGGGAGCCGGCATCTTCATTGGCGGTTACTGGGCTTACAAGGTCCTGGGCTGGGGCGGCTTCTGGGGGTGGGATCCCGTGGAAAATTCCTCGTTGGTTCCCTGGCTGGTGGCTGGTATCTTTGTCCATGTGCTGCGGGTAGCGCAGATACGGGAAGCGGCGATTACGATGGTGCATTTGGCGGGCATCTTTGCCTATGCACTGGTGCTCTATGGGACCTTCCTGACGCGCAGCGGCATTTTGGGCGATTTTTCCGTTCATTCCTTTGCGGGAACGAGCATCGGCATGACCATCGCTGTGGTCAACGGAGTAGTCCTGCTGGCCGGTCTGTTGCTCCTGCTGGTTCGGGCTAAGAGCCTGCCACAGGGGGAATATTATCCCGCCTATGGCAGTCGGGAATTCATCATGCTGTTGGGAGCTCTGTTGTTGGTCTTTATGAGCGCCATCATCTTCCTGGGGATGTCCATGCCGCTCTTTACCCAGCTTATCGGCAAGCCGGCGGCGGTGAGTACGGACTTCTATGTGCGCACCACTATGCCATTGGCGATTGCCATGCTGCTGACGATTTCCTGTGCGCTGTTGCGTGGTTATGGGGAAGGGAAGGTATTGGCTGGCGGCATGCCGCTGGTGGCCTTGGGATTATTGGGAGCCGGCTGCGGTTATGCCGCTGGCGTTCGGCAGTTCCTTCCTTTGCTGTTGGCTGCAGTTTCCCTGATGGCCTTGGGGGCGACCGTCATTTCCTGGCGCAGGCATGGCATCAATATGGGCGGCATGGTGGCTCATGTTGGGCTGGCGATATCCTTGCTGGCCATGGTGCTGGCAGGTTCCGGCAGCCAGTCCTATAGCAGGGAAATGGTTGTGGGCGAAAGCTATGATGTTTTTGGCCATGAGGTGACCTTCATGGGGCAGGATTTCCTGGAAAGCGGCAGGGAGAAATATTATGTCTACCAGGTGGATGGACAGGAGGTCAAAGCCCTGACCAAATTGCGGGCCAATGGCGAGGACGCCGCTCGGGAACCGGCTATCGCCAAAGGTCTTGGCGGAGATGTCTATCTGGCCCCGACGCCGCCACAGGACAACGGCCGCATGGAGATGGTCTTGAAGCAGGGGCGGATGAGCATGGATGAGGATTTTGCTTACCGCTTTGAGAAGGCCAGGGTGGAGAAGAATGATGAGGGGGGCATGACGGTTACGGCTGATGTAGCCATCACCGATGGGAATACTGTTGAACATGCGGATCTGGTGCTCACAGGCACCCATGATGGCGGCACGGCAAAACCCGTGGAAATCTTCGGCGGGCAGAAGCGCCTGCGCCTGACCGGAGTGACGCAGAATCAGAAACAGATCCGTATTGAGAGCATGCCTTCCGTAGAAACTGAGAGCAGGCAGCCCATTACCACCAGCGTCAGCGTGAAACCGTGTATCTGGCTGTTATGGCTCGGAAGCATCCTGGTTTGTGCTGGTACATTGTGGGCGGCAAAACGATAAATACTTCAGATTGGAGGGAAAGGTCTTGACCTTTCCCTTTGGCTTTAATATGATGGTAGGGAGATTGATTTACGGAGGCAAAGGGAATTGTTAGAACATCTTAGTTTTGAATTAGAGGAACTAAAATTAAAAGTAGAAATCGTGGTGCGGGAGCGCCAGCTTCATTATAGAGTGAATGACGGCGAGTTTGCGGCGCTGGACGGTGGGCGGCGCTGGCTGCGGCGCTTGGAAAAGCTGCATCTGGGAGCCTGGCGTGCCAGTTATCAGCCGCCAGTACCTCCGGCTGTGCACAGCCTGTGGCATCTGTCGTTCAAGGATGGTAAGATGGGAAGCCGCCGTATCGTGGGGGATAATGCCTATCCTGGTGGTTGGGCAGCCCTTATCGACTTGATGAATGAGATTCCCGGGGTGGAGATCAGCCGGGTGCGGCAATTAGAGCAGGTGTCGATTATCCTGCATGATATGCTGGATAATCCCCGGGGCAGTATCTACCTGCCCAAACAAAAAAAGATCAGCCTGGTGGAAAAGCTGATCATCAACCGAGGCAAACATATCCTGGTCTTTACCCGGCATAAGCAGGGGTTAGGATCGGAGCGTCATGCCTTTGATTCCGTGCGCAATGTGCCGTTGCTGCTGGAACGCATTGCTGAGCATGCTGCTGAATGGCAGTGCCAGCAGGACAGCATAACGGACGATTACCTGCCCAGAGTAGAGTGGAAACTGCTTTGGCGGGATGGAACGGAAGATGCTGGCAGCTACACCCTGCGCGGGGAAGCCATGCCCGAGGCCTGGAAGACCTTTATGGAAGAGATTGGCCGCTTCACCGGTAATATGCGCGGAAGAATGTTTTAAGGCAGGCAGGAAATCGCCTTCTACTTGTCGAAGAACTTCACACTGGTATACCTCCTTGTCCATATGAATATATTGGATGATTATTGCAGATGAGGCGGTATACTGGGATGTGGGGAAACGACAGGAGGAGGAGAGAATCATGTCGGAGCCGATTCAGACAGGACACAAGGTGTATTTCGGTAACAATAAGATGAATATGGAAATGCTCACGGTAAAACCATATTATGTGGCTACTCCCGGTTCGGATCTAACGCAGGAAGAAATGGAGGCCAAGGCCTTGGAAGCTATGCAGGGCAAGATGCCCAAACAGGCACCGCCGCCTGCCGTAGAAGAACCTGCTGTGGAGGCGGGTTCGCCGGAAGATATTGCTGCCCGGATTGCCGGTGACCGTACGAAGAATCAGGCGGATATCCTAGAACTTGCCAAGAATCAGGTGGGAAACTGATTTTTGGGAGGAGGTAACTTTTTCTATGTATACTTTACAAGATGATGTGTTTCAGGGCTTGCGCCCGCAGATCCATGCTGAGGCTTTTGTGGCACCGCAGGTGTTTTTGGCTGGCGATGTGCGGGTGGGAAGGTTTTCCAGCATCTGGCCGGGGGTGTCTGCCCGGGGGGATGTGAACTATATTTCCATCGGTGAATGCAGCAATGTTCAGGATCTGGTGTGCCTGCATGTGGCCGATGACAATCCTTGCATCATCGGTGATTATGTGACGGTCGGTCATGGCGCAGTGCTCCATGGCTGTGAGATTGAAGACCATGTGCTGATTGGTATGAGCGCTACGGTGCTGACTGGTGCCAAGATTGGTCGCGGTTCCATTATTGCCGCAGGTGCCTTGGTCAAGGAGAATGCTGTAATCCCGCCGAATTCTCTGGTGGTCGGTGTGCCGGGCAAGGTCGTCCGCACGCAGGACAGGATGGAGAGCATCCATGCCCAGGCCATCAAGTATAAATGCGAATGGGCCATCGGTTACGGTGTCAAGCCGGATATCGAAGGCGAAGTATATCACGGGGAAAAGATCATCTGAAACGGACACTCAAAAGCCCGCTGATACTTTTGTCAGCGGGCTTTTTCATAAATTGCAGTTTGTTGGTGCGAGCTGGAACACAATTCGTTACAAAGCAGTGGGGCGGCGGTGGGAATACTTTTTCGCCGCTCCACTAAATGA
>NZ_FRBC01000022.1:0-61772 GCF_900142515.1 Pseudoselenomonas ruminantium
CCAGTAAGATTCCTTGAAGAAGACAAGGTAGATAGGTTGGGAGTGGAAGTGCCGTAAGGCATGTAGCGGACCAATACTAATAAATCGAGGGCTTAACTTTTGCTGGCTTGTCCAAGAATTCGAGCGAAAGCGAGAAATGATTGGGAAACAAGCCGCATGCGAAAACGTCCCAAGAATCAAGCCTGAAAGGCGCAGATGATTGGCTGACGTTGACCGCCAAGACTAGAATGTTCGACATAGAAATTTCTTCTGTATAGTTTTGAGTAGTACATACTCAACTGAATATCTGGTGACGATAGCTGAGTGGTTCCACCTGTTCCCATACCGAACACAGTAGTTAAGCACTCATACGCCGAAAGTACTTGTCTGGAGACGGACTGGGAGGATAGGGCGTTGCCAGTTAAGTTAAAGGCTTGCTGACGAAAGGTCGGTAAGCCTTTTTCTTGTCAGTTAAGCGAAGCACCCGCAGGGGTGCTTTTTTCGTGTCTCATTATTTTGTATCCTAAAACTAACGTGTGCAGTACGAGAAATGGAGGGATACCATATGAGAAAACGCAATCCGGATACCACCATGGAGGAAATCGCCCAAGCATGGCTGATCGCTCAAAAGTCCCGGGTAAAGTCCTCAACCAATGCCATTTATCATTATGGCTGGCAACATTATCTGTCACCGATTTTTGGGACTTTGCAGCCAGCAAGAATCACGGAGCAGCTGGTGCAAAAATATCTGCAAGCCAAACGGAATCTGTCGGCACTGACCTTGCGCAATCAGGTTATATTGCTTCGGAATATCCTGAAATTCGCGCAGGAAAAGTATGGGATAGCCACCGACTATAAAGAAATCTGCTTGCCCGCAGCCTATGGTGAGCGCCTGATCATTGCCAATACTACCTGGCGCAGGCTGCAGCATGTTATCCAGGGCGATGACAGCCTGATTGCTGACTGCATAGCGCTGGCCTCTCTTACGGGTATCCGTCTGGGAGAATGCTGTGCCTTGCAGTGCATGGATATTGATGAAAAGGAACGGCTTATCTATATCCGTCATACCGTTCAGCGTATCAGGACAACGCATGATCTTTTGCGAACAAGATTGGTTGTAAGTAGCCCTAAGTCCAAGAAGTCCCGCCGTATCATTCCGATTCCGGACAAGCTATGGACACGTATCCAACGCATCTGTATAGGAAAGGAAAAAACAGATTTTATCTTCGGTAGCAAGGACAGCCCCATGGATCCCCGCCGTCTTCAATATCAGTTCGCGCAATATCTGCGCCGTCATAAGATAAAAGACTTTAATTTTCATCAGTTACGTCATAAATTCGCCACTTGCTGTCTGGAACAGAAAATGGATATCAAAGTCCTCAGCGAACTTCTGGGCCACAGCAGCGTATCTGTCACTCTGAACTACTACGTTCATCCAGATTTGAATTATAAACGCCGGCAAATCAATAAATTTGCCAATGCATATCAATGATAAAAAAGCCACCAGCCCTTGCCTGATAAGGCAAGTTGCTGATGGCTTCTTTTCGTATAACTGCACTTTTACGAGAATCCCCCGAAAAACCTCGTATCTCAAAGCTTTCGGCAGATATCGACTCGAAAAAGCAGACTCCAGTTATCTTTCTTAGTCTATGATTTCTACAAAAATCACTTATTTCCTGCTTTTTTCGACGATTTTTGTATACTTTTCGTAAAAGTGCAGTTTTACGAATTTAGGGGAGATGTTTTGGTTAGGAAAATTGTGCGCCAATATAATGCAGAACCCATTTCTGATGAGGATATGGAAAAACTTCTGACTGTGGCACAGGAGTACCGCAAAGTCAAAAATCATATCTACCAGCGGTACAGTGGCATAAAAAGTCTGGCCAAGGTCTATCAGGGGTACACAATCCAACAGGAACTCCTTCACGACGATTTTCGTAAAACGGTCAACCTGCCGACAATTTACGTGGTGTTGGCCATCAATGAGGCTTTGGGCAATATCAAGGCACAATGGACGGCTGTCCGTCAGCAGGTACAGAGAAATGTCAGTCAGCATCCAGATTTTGCTGATGAGGCAAAACATTATCTGCGCTATGTCCTGAAAATGCCTCAGCATCTGGCGGCAATCCTGAACAGGAAAGCTGTTGAGCTGCCAGAGATATTCAATAGGGATAAGCGGGTGTTGGATAACTATCTTTGCCGTCAGGTGCGTAAGGCAATGCCTGCCAAACTGGCCGCCAAGGAGAGATTCAGTTTCAGTGTTCCGCCTAAATCCGGTTATCGTTACAAGAATCAAGGTATCTATATATCTACTGCCATTCCCCGCAAACGTGTTTTTATTCCTCTGACGGATAAAAACATCTATGATCGGGAAATCAAGATACTTTTGAAACCACAGGTAGCGGGTGTGGAAATAAAGATACCCGTAGAAGTAAAAACAAAACCAACCACCAGCACAAAAACGATTGGTGTCACCATTGGCTGGCACAGTATGCTGGTTACGGATCAAGGCCATGAATATGGCAGGGATTTTGGCAAATATCAGCAAAAGCTGGTTGTTCTGACCAGACATCAACGTCACATCACCAACCAGCCCGGAAATACTCCAGGACAAAAGAAATATTTGATGAGGCGTCATCGTCTGGAAGAACAGCTGCATAGCTATATCAACCATGCAATCAATCTAATGCTGGATACGGAAGAACCGGGCATTATCTGTATCCCGAAGATGCCCGCAGCACAAAGTCGCGACGGCAATAAATACCGGAACCACAGCCTGAATCTCTGGCAAAGAGGCTACATCCGCAGACGCTTGAAACTGAAATGTGAACTGCGAGGCATCGAAGTCCAGGAGATATACGGGAAACCAACCTTTCCAGATAAATGTTAATCATTTTACCGAAGCCTTCGGACTGGAAAAAGTTTTAACAAAATACACAACGGCCTGAGTAGGCAAGTGTAAAACCTTGCGAAACGGACAGGCCAAGACCCTTGGAACAGCAAGCCTGACGTACAAGGGAGCGAAGCGCAAGCACTGCCGTTATACCTTATATCGCTTGCAAGCCGCAAGGCTAATATAGATGGGAGTGACAGCACCATGATGAACCGTAGCACCCAAAAAGAATTAATCAAACTCCTGCTGCAGCTGAATGAAATGTGGCCGCAAATGGAATTGCAGGACAAAGAGCAACAAATCATGGTGCTGGATATCCTGAACACAGTAACTTCTAAATGTCAGCAGGACTTCAGCAAGGAAAAGACCGCTGAATATACGGACACCCTGCAAGCATTAGGACAAGTAATCCAATCCACAGACTGGCAGCATACAAGCAAGGAGGAACTTGCCCAGTGCATCGGCCTGTGTCAGGAAATCATATTGCAGGTAACCAACAATCTTCGGCAGGAAAAGGAAATCAAGAAAGACATTGTCTTCTTGCCCTACAAAGCTTCCATGTGGGACAGCTTCGAAAGCGTGTGGAAAGCTGCCTATGAGGATAAGGAACATTGCAATACTTATGTAATCCCTATCCCATATTGTGATCGCAATCCAGATGGCAGTGTGGCACAATGGCATTGTGAAAAGGAGATGTTTCCCCAATATGTGAAAACACTAGACTGGCAGACAATAGACCTAAAAGAGTGGCATCCCGATATAATTTTTTTTCACAATCCATATGATGATCTGAATCGTGTTACATCAGTGGAGAGTCGTTTTTATTCGCGAAATTTGAAGGAATGCACAGACAAACTCGTGTATATTCCTTATTTTGTTTTTGATGAAAATTGCAGTGAGGATGATGTTGGTAATTTTGCCTTGAGTTTGGGCGTAATAAATTCAGATCGAGTAATCGTGCAATCAGAGTCGATTCGTGATAAATATATTAGTGTTTTGACTAAGAGAACAAATCAAACGAATAGATCATACTGGGAGAAACGGATTTTGGGATTAGGTTCTCCTAAAATTGATAAGGTAATAAATAGTGAGCGGGAGGACTTTGATATACCAGTTGGATGGCAAAATATGATAGCTGGAAAAAAAGTCATATTATATATTACAAGTCTTACACCTATGCTGGCAAATACGGATAAAGTTTGTAATAAACTTCGAAGTGTATTTGATATATTTAGAAAACAACAAGATGTATTACTTTGGTGGCGTCCACATCCTTTAATGAAAGCATCTATACACTCCATGTGTCCACAAATTGAAAAAGAATATTTACAGATAGAAAAGGAATATGTAAAAGAACAATGGGGAATTTATGACGAGACAGGAGATTTGCATCGTGCCATAGCTTTCAGCGATGCTTATTACGGTGATGGTAGTAGTGTTCATAAACTATATAGCAGAACACACAAGCCGATATTGATACAACAATATGAAGAGATAAAAGAAATAAAACATTCTTTTCGAAAAAAATATAAAGAAGAAGATATACCGAAGGATTTTAAATCTGGCTTGGTGATGGAAGGAGAGCCATTTGACCTATTTGATCTTATTGAAACGGTGAAAAACGTTACTTTTGAGAACATTGTAACAGATTTAGTGGAAAGACCTAAGTGGGATAAAATATGGCTGGAAAAGGATAGTTGAAGTCTAAAAACTCTAGAACTAATTAACGAAAAATACAGATATTCAAGAATATATAGATTATTTTAGAGATGGGGTGATACAATGGGACAGATTAACGTGACACGTTCTTCTATGCCACATATGGATGATTATATTAGTGAAATAAGAGAACTTTGGGATACGCATTGGCTAACGAATATGGGAACAAAACATAGACAACTTCAGGAAGAACTGAAGAAATATCTTGATGTACCTAATGTAGGCTTATTTGTGAATGGACATTTGTCACTGGAGTTATCACTTCAAGCTTTGGAACTTTCAGGAGAGGTTATTACGACTCCGTTTACTTTTGCATCTACAACGCATGCCATCGTACGTAATAAGTTGGAACCTGTATTCTGCGATATTAATCCAGTTGATTTTACTATGGATGTGGAGAAGATAGAGGCACTGATAACAGATCGTACAACAGCCATTATGCCCGTGCATGTCTATGGGAATGTCTGTGATGTTGAGCGAATTGAACAGATTGCGAAGAGTTACGGTATCAAAGTTATATATGATGCTGCACATACCTTTGGCGTGAAATATAAAGGAGTGAGTACAGCTGCCTTTGGTGATGTTTCCTGTTTTAGTTTTCATGCTACGAAAGTATTTCATACTATTGAAGGCGGAGCAGCATGTTATCGAGATCTAGAAATAGGGCGTAGATTGTCCAAGTTGCGAAACTTTGGTATTCGTGATGAAGAATGCGTGGATGGAATCGGAGCGAATGCGAAAATGAACGAATTTTGCGCCGCTATGGGAATTTGCAACTTAAGAATAATTGATGAAGAAATTGCAAAACGAAAGATGGTTGCAGATAGGTATCGTGAAAATCTTGATCATATAGAAGGAATACAACTGAGTCCTTTACAGCAGAATGTAGAGCCAAATTACGCGTATTTCCCAGTGATTATTCATGAGAATGTTTTCGGAGCTACAAGAAATGATGTTGCTATGGCTTTGGAAAAAGAAGGAATTAAGGCACGAAAGTATTTTTATCCATTAACCAATACATTTGATTGTTTTCATGGAAAATTCGATGTAAGCCAAACGCCTGTGGCATTACATATCAGTAAACGAGTGTTGACACTACCACTTTATGCGAATTTGGCGTTAGATGATGTAGACAAGATTTGTGAGGTTGTGCTATGTGTGAAGAAAAAGTGAGTTTATAATTGTTGTACAAGGAGAAAAATGCAAGTGTTTTATGATATCTCATTTTGTATATTTATCACAGGAATATGTCACTTGTTAGGAGCAGTATGATGTACTCTATAATCTGAAGAATTTTGGCATTCGTGGACTCGAATTGGTGGTGGTCGTGGGAGTAAATGACAAGATGAATGAGTTGGCGGCTATTATGGGGATGTGCAATTTGAAGCGACATTGCATAGCAATCGAGGGGAGCTGTAGAGTGTGCGAGAGGTACAGGGATAATTCGGGTAATATTCCTGGTATTATCTTCTTGAATTCGGAAAGTGCGGAGAGTGCTAATTATACATATTTTTCTGTGATTGTTAAGAAGTAGTTCCCGCTAAGTCTCAATGAAGTTTATGATAAGTCAGTAGAAAATAGAATTTTTGCTAGGAAGTATTTTTATCCATTTACCTGTGACTAGGCATGTATTAGAAATAGGTACAGAAATGATTTGTTGCCTGTAGCAAACAAAGGCTTTTGTCAGAAATATACTGACTTTGCCTTTGATATGAAGAGCTAGAGATAGAAGGAATGAACATGATTTGCAAAAAATAAAATAAGGACATATTAGATACAGCATTGTAATTATGTTTTTGATAAAGGAGAATGAAAGATGGGGAAGGAGTTATCAAATTCAGAAGCTTTAGCCTCTGAATGAGCAGCTAAAGCATTTGAAGATAAATATGAATGAAACTCTTGTAGAACAATCACTTATGGAAGAAAAGGCGAAGACAATAAGATTGAAATGAATGTACATGTTGAAGTATATCCAACACAATATGGAGATTCCAATTTACGGAGCGTATTTATATTTTGGGAGGAGGTAGGACTAAATGATTTTCGTGATTTAGGTCTTTATGGTAAATATAGTTGTAGCTATAACAAAATGAGATTTGTAGATGATACTTTGGTTATAGAAGGCGACTTTGGAATGAAGATTTATATTAATTAAGAGTTATTATTTGCTAGCTTAGCATAAATGACTGTTATGTAGAGTGAGGGATTTACTTGAAACATTTGATTATCATAGGCGTGGGAGGTTTTGCTAGGGAAGTTTACTGGCATGCGCAGGACTCATTCGGTTATGGGGAAGAGTGGGATTTGAAGGGCTTCCTTGATGGCGATGTAAGACTGGATATGGAAGAGTATGAGAAATTGGAATTGCCAGTTTTAGGTGATATTAATAGCTATGAGATAGCTGAAGATGATGTGTTCTTCTGTGCCATTGGCAATGGGCAGGTTAGGAAAAAGATAGTAGAGAGTGTGCTAGTTAAGGAAGCGAAATTCATATCACTGATTCATAATACTGCAATTATTCAAGGGAATGTAAGTTACGGAACAGGAGTTATGTTTGGTCCTAGAACTTGTGTAGGAGATCATGCTGTTATAGGAGATTTTGTTATTTTAAATACTGCTTCAGCAGTGGGGCATGATGCACGGATTGATGATTATGTCAGTATTATGAGCTATGTGGATATAACTGGCTATAGCCAGCTTGAAGAGGGGGTCATGTTTGGTAGCGGTGCTAGGATACTTCCTCATGGAAGAGTTGGCGCTTATGCTACTGT
This sequence comes from Pseudoselenomonas ruminantium, assembly GCF_900142515.1. Taxonomy (GTDB): domain Bacteria; phylum Bacillota; class Negativicutes; order Selenomonadales; family Selenomonadaceae; genus Selenomonas_A; species Selenomonas_A ruminantium_D. Next base: position 7,363 of record NZ_FRBC01000022.1, read on the forward strand.
AGGTGCCGGAAGTGTTGTTTTGAGGAAAGTAAAGCCTAGTACTACAGTTTTTGGTAATCCTGCTGTACCTATTGTAAAGTGAATTAAGTAGATAGGAGTTTTTGAAATGGATATCAATGAGAAAATAAATCTATTGGCGGAAGCTATGGATGTACTTCCTGAAGAACTTCATGAAGATGACGACTTGACAACTAATGAGAATTGGGATTCTTTGTCTAAACTGGCATTTTTATCTTTACTGCAATCAAAATGCAGTAAAAGGATAACGCCTAAAGATATGTCTGCTGTGGTCAAGGTCAGTGATGCATTGAAGCTTATGGAGCCGTGATATGAATCCTTTTCAGCTAAATGATAAAAATATCATAGTAACTGGAACTGCATCTGGCATTGGCAGGGATACGGCAATGCTTTTGCATGAAATGGGTGCTAAGTGCATGTTGTTGGATATGAATGAGGAAGGGCTGGCAGAAACTAACCGACTCATTGATAATAAAGGTCTTTGCTATGTTTGTAATCTTACATAGTTTGACAGTCTTAAAGATATTTTCCAAAAGGGCAAAGAGCAGATGGGAGCGTTTAATGGTCTGGTTCACTGTGCAGGTATTCCTTCCATTGTGCCTTTGCGTGGGCTGACGGATGAGATGTATGAACAGGTACAAAAGATAAATACTCAAGCAGGTCTGCATTTGGCAAAGCTGTTCTCGCGTAAAGGGATGTACAATGGGGGACGATGTTCCATTGTTTTTATATCTTCCGTCTATGGCCTTGTAGGTTCTGCTTCTAGTGTAGCATATGTTGTCAGCAAAGTAGCTATCGTTGGTCTGACAAAGGCTCTTTCTATGGAGTTTGCTCCTAAGAATATCAGAGTAAATTGTGTAGCTCCCGGATTTGTAAAAACTTCTTTGGGAGAACGCTATACAAGCTTTTTAGATGATGCTTATTCTGAGCGTGTAGGCGCTATGCATCCGTTGGGGTGGGGCGAGCCGAGAGATATTTCCTGTGCCATTGCATTTCTTTTGTCGGATGCAGCTAAGTGGATTACAGGTACGGTGCTGAGTGTAGATGGTGGCTTTACGGCACAGTGAGGTGATACAGGATGGATTATGTATTGATTACTGGCGCTTCCTCAGGCGTAGGCCGTGAAACGGCCATACGCCTGTCTACGAGCAGGAATCTTATCCTGAACGGCAGAGATGAAGCAAGACTTCAGGAGACCAAAGAACTCTGTGATAAGGGTAAGGATATACTTATTTGGAATTATGATCTTACTTGCTCGGAGAAGTTGGAAGAACAGTTTTCAGCCTGGCTCAAGGAACAAGGAGTTCAGGTGGAGGCGTTGGTTTACTCGGCAGGAATGCTTAAAATGCTGCCATTGAGAGGATTAAAACTTGAGGATTTCCAAAGTACATACTCATTGCATGTGTATTCTCCCGCCTTGTTGGTCAAATTGTTGAGTTCCAGAAGGGTTAATGGACAGGTGTTGAAGTCGGTTGTGTTTATTTCCAGTAACATCAGCAACCGAGGCGCAGTAGCTTTTAGTGTGTACGGATCTTCAAAAGCTGCGTTAGATGGTTTGATGCGTAATTTGGCGATAGAGCTTGCTCCAAGGGTGAGGGTGAACTCTATCCTGCCCGGAGGCATGGTTACTCGTATGACTACGGCCATGTACAATGCAGAAGCTGTTCGCGATGAGACTAAGGGAAATGTTCCTTTAGGGCCAGGGGCGCCTCGGGATATTGCCTCTGTAGCGGAGTTTTTGATTTCTCCTGCTTCTGGTTGGATGACGGGACAACAACTTACAGTTGATGGTGGCAGAACTATAGATGTGACTGATGGAAGAGGGTTGTAAATTTTGAAGGAGGCAGTAGCTTAGTGGTTATCACAGATTATCTTGATACAAACGCAGAAAGAGTTCCTGATAAAACTGCCATAGTTGACGGTGAGAAGGAGCTCACCTTTGCCCAGCTGCGTGATAGTGCTCGTCGGGTAGCTTCAGAACTTGCTGGCTTGGGAATCTTCCATCGGCCTGTGGCAGTGTATTTGGAGCAGAGTGCTGAGTCAGTTGTTTCCTTTTTGGGAGCTGCTTATTCCGGGAATTTTTACACGGTGCTGGACAGCAAAATGCCGACCGAGAGATTGCGGAAGATTGTTGAAGTGCTGGAGCCGGCAGCTATTATAACTGATGAAAAGCAATTTGTTGATGCACAAATATTCGCGGGGGGAAAAACGAAAAAACTCCTCATCTCAAATCTTTTGCAAGCTGATGCCAATGAGGGCAAGTTAGCAGAAGTAGCGGGCAGAATCAGTGCGATGGATGTGCTGTATGTGCTCTTTACCTCCGGCTCTACGGGTATTCCCAAGGGAGTCACCATTGGACAACGGTCAGTCATGGATTATACGGAGTGGGTGACTGAGACTTTTCGAGTAGATGAGCATGATGTCATAGGGAACCAAGCTCCCTTTTACTTCGATAATTCCGTGTTGGACATCTATCAGATGGTGAGCACCGGTGCGACCTTGCACATCATTCCTCGGAAGTTGTTTGCTTTTCCTTTGCGCCTGTTGGAATATGTGCGGGAGCATGGCATCAACATGGTATTTTGGGTGCCTTCGGTACTTTGCACCATTGCTAATTTTGAGGTGCTGGAGGCCTGCGATGTTTCCTGTCTGAGGAAGGTGCTATTTGCCGGTGAAGTCATGCCAAATAAGCAGCTGAATGTTTGGCGCAAGGCTTTGCCGGAGGCTCTTTTTGCCAATCTATATGGCCCTACGGAGATTACCGTGGATTGCACCTACTATATGGTGGATAGGGAGTTTGCAGATTCTGAGCCATTGCCCATCGGTGTTCCTTGTCGGAATTCTACGGTGCTGGTGCTGGATGAAAATAACAGACTGGTGACGGGACAGGAGCAGGGTGAGCTTTGCGTCAGGGGGACATCCCTGGCGTATGGCTATTACAACAACCCAGGGAAGACAGCCGAGGTTTTTGTGCAAAATCCCTTAAATCCTGATTATCCTGAAATCATCTACCGCACAGGCGACCTGGTTCACTACAATGAGCGGGGAGAACTCATGTATGACGGCAGGAAGGATTTCCAGGTGAAGCATATGGGCCACCGTATTGAGCTGGGAGAGATTGAGACGGCAGCTTCGTCTCTTGATGGGATTGATAGTTGCTGTTGTCTCTTTGATGGCACAAAGGACAGGTTGATTCTTTGCTATACGGGAGATTTTGAGGAAAAGGAACTGAGGAAAAGCCTCCTTGACCTCTTGCCTGATTATATGGTGCCAAGGCTCTGCCATCAGCTGGGCAGCATGCCGCTGAATCAAAATGGAAAAATTGACCGGGTGAAGCTGAAAGCGATGTTTTGCCCGGCTTAACGGGGGCGTTGCTATGCAGATAAATGTGGTGGAATACTGGCTAAATTATGTTTCGGATGAAGCCATACGCAATAAGATTGCGGTGGTGGAGGAAGGAAAGGAAACTTCCTTTGGTGAGCTTTTCGACAGAGCCGGAGTGCTGGGAGAGCAGCTGATAAAGAACTTTTCGGACACCGGCCGTCCCATGGCGATATTCCTGCCGAAATGCGCGGAACAGATGGCTGTGGATATGGCTGTTCTCTATAGTGGTAATGCCTACAGCAATCTGGACATCCGCCAGCCGGAAGAACGCACCAAGCGGATTATCGAGCAGTTGCAGCCTTTGTGCATTCTTACAACCAGTAACCTTGCTGCTAAACTGGAGCAGGCAGGGGATGTGCCGGTCATCTGCCTTGAGGATATTCAAGGAGAGGTCTATGACCTTGAGGTTATCAAGGAGAGACTGGCAGGTATCGTGGACACTGACCCGCTCTGCATCATCAACACTTCCGGTTCCACGGGTACCCCAAAAGGGGTAGTCATGAACCACAGGAGTATCATTGATTTCCTCGATCAGGGGTGCAGGGTGCTGGATATCGGCCATGGTGAGCGCATTGGCAGTCTTTCACCGGTTTACTTTGATATCTTCACCTTGGAGTTTTACCTGATCCTTTGGAAACAGGCGGTGTTTGTCTGCATTCCAGAGAATCTCGCCATCTTCCCGGAGAGGCTGGCGGAGTTCCTGGAGGAAAAGCAGATAGACTTCATCTGCTGGGTGCCTACGGTGATGGTGAATATGGCCAATCTGGATATTCTGGCTGGCCATCCTCTGAAGAAGATGAAAAAGGTGCTTTTTGCCGGGGAGGTTTTTCCTCTCAAACATCTGGCCTACTGGAGGGAGCACTTGCCCCAAGCAGAGTTCATCAATATGTACGGCCCTATCGAGATCACCGTGGATTGCCTCTATCACAAGGTTACTAAGGAAGATATCGAGAAGGGTGAACTGCCCATTGGCAAAGTATTCCCCAATACCAAGGTCTACATTCTGGATGAGGAAGACAAAGAATGCCAGGCAGGAGAAACAGGCGAGCTTTGCGTCAGCGGTACATCCCTGGCTATGGGCTATTACCGTGACAAGGGAAAGACCGAACGGGCTTTCGTGCAGAATCCCTTGAACAAAGCCTACATAGAGATTATCTACCGCACCGGCGATATGGTGCGCCGCAGGGATGATGGAGAAATTATCTTCCTGGGGCGCAGGGATTTTCAGGTGAAGCACCTAGGCTATCGTATTGAGCTGGGAGAAATCGAAGCTGTGGCGGTAGGGATGACGGAGATAGACAATGCCTGTGTGCTCTATGACCATGGGGAAAAGAAGATAGTCCTTATCTATGAGGGCAGGGAGGAAATCCCCTTCAGGGATATCCGCGAAGGCATCGGCAAAGTGCTGCCAAAGTATATGCTGCCTAATATCTGTTACAGGGTAGAGGAAATGCCCAGAAATCCTAATGGGAAGATAGACAGGAAAAGGCTGCAGGATGAGTATGTGTGTCATAAAGGTGAGTGAAAATGCGGCTGATAGAGGATATACAGGAAATTAAGGACGCCATCACTCAAGTGAAAGAATTGGGGGATGAGTGGTATACGAATTACTACATATCTGATGGCGTTGCAGAAGTGTGGATTAGTAAACAGCAACTGATGATGTATCGGCACAAGAATGTAGTGTTTATATTTCGCAAGAGAAATAATTTCTCGTTAGTATACTACTTCGCTTCATCCTTTGATGGATTAGTTTCAAGTATAAAGGGCTTGCTTGATTCTACAACGGAAACATTATCTATAGATGTACTGCAGAGAAATGGTACTGAATGCACTGTTGGAAATGCTTTCCTTAAGGCAGGGTTTGATAAGAGAGTGCGTCTGCACCGCATGAAGTTTGATGCCAAAATATATGAATCATGTAATTTTGATGATATATATTATGCAGATGTGGATGATGCAGAATCCGTATATGACATGCTTCATAGTGAATTCGATGAACTATGTGAACAAATACCTGATTTGGATGAAATAAAAAATGCAATAAGTAATAAGGAGATTATGGTTATAAAAGATAACTCCATGCTTATAGCGTTCCTTTGGATAGAACGGATAAGAAAAATTGCCATGATTAGGTATTGGCTGACCAATCCGGAATATCGTAGTCGTAATTTTGGTGCCAAGCTTATGAAGTATGTTTTATCTGCCAATAAAGATGCAACGCAGGTTTTGGTATGGGTGAGGGAAGATAATATAAGGGCTATAAAGAAGTACGAAAAAATGGGATTTATTAATGATATTCTTGTGGATGATGTATATTGTTTAGTTAGATAAAAGATTTGGTGAGGTTCGTATGAAAAAAATTATTGAACTTTTGGCAGAGATTCGCCCTGAGTATGACTTTGCAGGCAGCAATGATTTTTTCGAGGATGGTTACCTTGATTCCTTTGACCTGATAACTTTGGTAGCGGCTCTGGACAAGGAGTACCACACGAAAATCAAGGGCACGGATATAGTGCCGGAGCATTTCTGCAATCTGGAGGAAATCCGCAAGCTGATGAAGGGGTATGGAGTAGAGGATGATATTTGAGTATCGCAACAAGAAAATCACGGGCCTTTTGACCATTGTCCCCAAGAATATCCGCACCTTTGATGAGGAAATGGAGAATTACAAGGCTGACAAGGCCCGCAACAAGCGGCTGAAGATGGTTATGGGCTACGAGCAGCACCGTATGTTTGATGATGATGTGTGCGTGTCGGATATAGCAGTATTTGGCATGGAGTATCTCTTCAAGGAAGGACTCTTGAAGAAAGACGAAATAGATGCCCTAATACTTGTTACCCAGTCCCCGGATTACTTCATGCCAGCCACTAGTAATATTATTCATGGCAGACTGGGACTGCCGGAAGATGTCTATTGCATGGATATCAACCAGGGCTGTGCTGGCTTCCTGGTGGGCCTGATGCAGGCCTTTGCCCTGTTGGATCAGCCCACGGTGAACAAGGTGGTCATGATAAACGCCGATGTCCTGAGCCGCAAGGTGTCTAAGGCCGACAGGAACAGCTATCCCCTAGTTGGCGATGCTGCCTCCATCACCATCGTTGAAAGCTGTCCTGAAGAAAACTTGATACAGGGCGAGATTCGCATGGATGGCAGTCGTGCTGAGATGCTCATCATCCCTGCAGGTGGTTTCCGCACTCCTAGCACACAGGAAACTGCCATCATGCATGAGGATGAGGAAGGCAATAGCCGTAGCCTTGACAACCTGGTTATGGGTGGGCGCGAGGTCTTCTATTTCGTCCAGACTGAGGTGCCGAAGCTCATTGAAAGCCTGCTGGAGCGCATTCAAATGCCCAAGGAGAAAATCGACTGGTGGATGTTCCATCAACCCAATAAGTTTATGGTGGATAAACTGGCAGAGGCGCTGGATGTGCCCTACGAAAAAATGCCCAGCAACATCGTCACCTACTTCGGCAACGCTAGCGGTGTGACTATACCGACTAATGTGGTTTATAACATTGGGGGGAAGCTGGAGCAGGAAGAATATAAGATTTGCTTTGCCGGGTTTGGAGTGGGGCTGACTTGGGGGGCGTTGGTGATGGATGTTTGTAAGTTAGACTTTTGTCGATTGATAGATATGTGAAAAAATCTTTACATAATTTTTTGAAATTTGAGGGGGCTAAATGTCAGTTTCTTAAAAAAATAATAAAGATATTGAACATATAAATAGTGAAGTAACTGGAAATAAATTAAATTTGAAGAGTGTGGCTATGATTCTTGATACGCAAAGACCAAAGATTGGGATAGAATTAAAAAATGAAATTTTTGATAGAATATTTCAATTTACTTGATTAAAGATTGTCAGTTATATATAAGGCAATACTCAGCGGATGTGTGGAAGACGATTTGTGTGCTGTTTAATTGCGTGCTAGATGAACTGGGCGTGGGATAAAAGGAGCTTGATATCTATGAGAATATGTGAACGTGCGTTGAATTTCATACAGATCATCAACGCTGAGGGAATTGTAAGAAATTGTAGTTGGCAGTATGATGGTGGCGTTATAGGAAAATTATCAGAAGCATCAATGGAAGAAATTTATAATAGTGAAGAAGCAAACCTTATAAGAAAAAAGCATTTTGATAAGGATTATAGTAACTGTAATCCGAACGCATGCCCTTATGTGGCAAACAATAATGTAGATAAGCATTCTTTGAATGTGGATGAGGTTCCAAAATTTCCACAAGAATTGCATCTTGCTTATGAAAATGTATGTAATTATCATTGTGTGACTTGTACTATACCTTCATGTATGGAGTATAATAGAAGCCGTCAGGAGATTTTAGAACAGCAGTACAATCATATTGATAATGAATTAAAAAAAGTTCTCCCGTATGTAAAACATTTAACTGCGAATGGGCTAGGAGAATTTTTTGTCAGCAAGCATATTATGAGATTGATGCAGAATTGGGAACCGAACTACCCAGCAAAAGAATGTAGGGCTGGAATAGAAACTAATGGTTCGCTTTTTAATGAAAAGAATTGGAAAAAGGTGGAGAATTTAAGCCGTTTTAATCTTGAAGTCGCAATTACAGTAATGAGCTTTGAAGAGGAAGCATATCAGTATCTATCTGGAACAAAGCTGCCAGTCTCTAATATTATTGACAATCTTCGATTTGTGAAGGAACTTAGGGAAAGAGGTATAATTAACCATTTGGAACTGGCCACGGTCTATCAGGAGGGGAATTTCCGTACCCTGCCTGAATTTTCACGGCGTTGTATAGAGGAGTTTGGCGCTGATTATGTAAGGCTGCGTCCTTACGAGCCATGGGTTGATCCAGGTCTGGATGATTGGATGAAGGATGTCAGAAACGCAGATAATCCATATCATGGTGAATTCCTGCAGGTTATGAAACATGAAATTTTTAAGCATCCCAAGGTACACGACTGGGGTGGTGGAAAAGAAAGCGGTCTAGGGAAGGCTATTTATCCTAAAAGTATGAGCCAGTTCCGCTTAATGGATAAGATTTTATGTATAGATGATTTCAGCGATAGAGTTAAGAATGTATTAGATTCTGAAACAGTCATGATTTACGCAATGACAACAGCAGGTAGATTTTTAACTAAAATACTATCCAAGGATATGATAGTTCCCTATTTGATGGACAGAGGGCAGTCTGGAAATGTGTATCAGAACATACCTATTATGGGAGTATCTAATTTTGATCATTTAGATAAGGATCTGCCTGTGATTATTGCTTTGACTACAAAGTCAGCTATCATGGTGAAGGAAATGCTCAAACGAGCAGGCTACAAGAGAAAAATTGTAACTATTGATGAACTTATGGTCTTGATTGCCTGATAGAGTGATAGCTATTAAATGAAGTTTGCGATATGTTTTATGATGAATGCGGAGATAAAAATGCTAAAAGATAATACTGACGAAGTTGTTGTAAGTGTTACCCTTGTAACATATAATCATGAAAAGTTCATTGAAAAGGCAATGAGAAGCATTTTGTCTCAAAAAACAAATTATTGCTATGAACTTATTGTAGGCGATGATGCATCTACGGATAAAACACCTAAGATTATAAAAAAAATAGCGGATGAATATCCCAATATTGTGGTTCCAGTGCTACGAGAGAAGAATCTTGGTGCAACGAGAAATGGATATGACCTATGGTGCAGAGCAAAGGGAAAGTATATTATATCATGTGATGGAGACGATTGTTGGTGTGATGATAACAGGATTCAAGAGCAGGTTGATTTCTTAGAGACTCATCCTGAATATGGTGGTGTATGTGGCAGGGTGAGACTAATTGATGAGACGGATAGCCCTCTTCCTGATGACATTATGGGGAATAGTTCCTTTTTTGTGTTTGAAAGGGATGAATTTACAAGAGAAGATTTTGAAAAATGGCTGATGCCAGGCCATGTATCGGCAATGATGTTGCGGTTTGATTTTGCGAAGAAAAAGAAAATGAAAGATGTGTTTCTGTCACACTCAACTGTAGGAGATAGAATTAGTGTTCTATATGGCCTTTTGATGGGAAACATTTATTGTACACAGAACATAGTGATGTGTTATCGAATTTTAAATACAGGTAATTTTATGACTCAATATCAAAAAAAAAACTTGCGTGATGAAGATGTGAGGATGATGCAGGCAATAGAGAATTTTATTCATAAGGAATGTGACGGTAGTTTTAGTCTTGAATCTATAAAGAAAGATAGATTTGTGGCGGCAATCAGTATTTGGCTAAAGAAAAATACAAAAAGGAATCGTCAGGTTTTATGGAATATATGGTCTGAATCCGACAAAAAGCTGATATATTCATGGATTTTGATAAAAACTATTGCGATAAAGCTATATTATTGGTATATATTGCATGAAGATAGAAAAATAGAGATATAAAGAGATATAGTTTGTTGGAAGAAGGAATAAATGTGGATGCGAATTTGAATGATCTTTTATTATTCTGCAAGGGAAAGTCAAGATTATTTTTATATGGAGCTGGTGATTTTGGCGCAACATATGCTGGTATATTGCAATATTTTGGCATAAAGGCTACAGGGTTTGTCGTTACTCGAAATAAGAAAAGTGAAATGTTTTGCGGATTGCCAGTCTATGAAATTGATGAAATCATTAATGAAATAAATGAATACGATGGCGTTGTTCTATCAATGTCCAGCATGTTTCAGGATGAAGTTAAGGCATTATTGCCAGATTATGTTCCGGCTTATGGAATAAGTCATGGTGCTTCAGTTGAACTACAGAAAATGTATACGGATAAACTTATTCCTGAAAAATTATCTTCAATTTTTTCTGATTTGGATGTAAGGAATAAACTTTTATCGGGGGCGCATTCATCCGATATTTTTTTTAGAACGATTACATCTATTTGCAATGATGATGAGGATGATCCTGATTTTGTCATACATGGTGAAATTGTTAATTTGAAGAAAGGTGTTGGCTATGGACGATTACCATCCTTTCCAATTCATGATGTAGCTATCGTAATGCAGGGACCGATTTGTACCGCTCATGATTTTACATTAAATACGGCAGCTTTTTATAGAAAATTGTATCCGTACGTTCCAATTGTTATATCAACATGGTTGGGTGAGACTGATGAAAGTTTTAGATGTGCTTGTAAAGATTTAGATATTGTTATTCTAGAAAATGAATTGCCTAGCGAACCTGGTTTTTGCCATGTGAATTATCAAATTACCAGTAGTAGATTGGGGATAAAGTATATTTCTGACTATACTAAGGCTAAATATGTGTTAAAATGCAGAACTGATCAAAGAATCAATAAGAAAGATTTTTTAATTTATTTACAGGGCTTGTTGAATAATTTTTTGCCGGGAGGTGATAAGTTGAAAACTAGACTTTGCTTTGTGGAAGCTCATGTTGGATTCCCTTTTTTTATTGCAGATTTTCTTTCTTTTGGTTCGCTATCGGATATGGAGAAACTTTATTATAATCGTATAGAAATCCATGAATGTGATTATGTTCGAAAACATCAAGATTATTTTTATAAATTGGTTAATATATCTCGATGTGTTTCGGATCGATTTTCAAATTATAGATATGAGGGATTTACAGAATTTTTAAGAAGCAAAGCTGTGAAAAATAATGGGCATACTTTTAGTAAGTTCCTAAATGCAGAATTGTTTATAATTCGTACTTTTTTTAATGAATATATAGAGAATGTTTCAGAAGAAAGACTTTTTGAACAATACGCGGATTTTTTAAAGAATTACGTTGTAATTGCAGATAATTTAATGCTATATTGGTACAAGTATCAGTTTAAGCTAAGATTATGGCGTGATAGCTCTGAAAATGCATATGAGAGATGGTTGGAATTCTATTGTTTGTATCATTAATCAGTATTTTTGATTAATACGTATAGTTTTTATCTTTCGATGATTTTTATTATATTATATGAAATACAAGTATTTGTGGAAGGTGATATTGATATGAGAATATTGGCGCATAGGGGGTACTGGAATAGTAAAGTAGAGAAAAATTCGAGTGATGCAATAAGAAATGCTTTGGAAAATGGATATTCTTTTGAATCCGATGTGCGGGATTACATGGGAAAATTGGTGCTGTCCCATAATATAGCAGACGATTCAGCAATGGATGCAGAGAAAGTTTTTCAGTGGCTTCATGAATTTGATGATGCATTTTGTTTTGCTATCAATATCAAGGCCGATAGACTTCAAGATTTGCTTTACAATTGTTTGGTAAAATACGATATTGATAATTATTTTACTTTCGATATGTCTGTGCCTCAAATGATAGAATTTAGGGAAAGAGGTATCAAATATTTTACTCGTCTAAGCGAAGTAGAAAAGGAACCTTGTTTATATGAAGATGCTTCTGGTGTCTGGATGGATGGATTTTGGTCTGTAAATTGGATTACAAAAGATTTAATCGAGGGATTTATGGAAGATGGCAAGGATGTCTGCTTGGTTTCCCCAGAACTGCATGGCAGAGAATACATGCCATTTTGGAACATGATTAGGGAATGGGAGATTGACATGGATAAACTATTGCTATGCACTGATTTCCCTGACGAAGCAAAGGAAGTATTCTTATGAAAAAGATTAAAGCAATACTTTTTGATATGGATGGTGTCTTAATTGATGCTAAAGACTGGCATTATGAGGCATTGAATAAGGCCTTAGGGCTTTTTGGCCTGCCTATTAGTCGATATGACCATCTGACATCTTTTGATGGACTTCCTACTAAGGTAAAGTTAAAAATGGTAAGTAAACGATTCTTCCTTCCTGAGTCTTTGCATAGTTTTATAAATCAGCTCAAACAAAATTATACAGTAGAACTCATACATGAGCGATGTCATCCGTTGTTTCACCATGAGTATGCTCTGTCGAAACTACATCAGGAAGGGTACCAAATTGCTGTATGTTCCAATTCTATTCGAAAAACTATTGAATTGATGATGGAGAAGGCTGCACTTACTCCTTACTTGGATCTTATTGTTTCAAATGAGGATGTAGTAAAGGCTAAACCGGATCCGGAAATGTATCAGTTTGCTATCAAAAGTTTTGGACTGCGGCCAGAAGAATGCATTGTCGTGGAAGATAACCCAAATGGTATACAGGCAGGCAAGGCAAGCGGCGCATTTGTAATGGAAGTATCCACGGTTTACGATGTGACTTATGAAAACATCATGAGAATGGTGAGAAGGTGTGAAGATGATTAATATATTGATTCCAGCTATGGGGGAATCCTCTTTTTTTAAGGAGTCATATTTTCCAAAACCAATGATTGAAATTAAGGGAAAATCGATGCTCGAAATGGTAGTGGATGATTACAAGAATTTGGATTCAAGAAGGCATATTTTCATTTTTAATGATGATGATTGTCGAAAATTTCATTTAGATGATTCAGTAAGAATGTTAACATCATCTAGTTATGTAATTCGACTTCATAATCAGACTGCTGGGGCACTATGTACTTGCTTAATGGCAGTGGACTATATACAGGATGATGAGCCATTGATTATTGCCAATAGCGATCAAATTATTATGGAAAATTATGAAAAAGTTATTTGTCATTTTGAGGCCATGAAGGCAGATTGCGGCATCATTACTTTTTCAAGTATTCATCCTAGATGGAGTTATGCAAAAATCGTTGGGGATGATGTAGTGGAGAGTGCAGAGAAGAGACCAATTTCGAGGAATGCTATTGCTGGTTTTTATTACTATAGGTACGGAAAAATCTTCGTTGATGCAGCTAAGAAAGTTTTGCTTAAGAAGAACAACTTAGATGGAAAATATTATATTAGTTCCACCATTAATGAATTAATTCTTATGGGAAAGAAAATATCTTTTTATGAAATAGATAAAAATCAGTACAAGTCTTTTTATTCTCCAGAAAAAATCAAAGAATTTGAGGAGGGGGCGAAATGAAAATAAGTCATTTGAAATCGATGAAAAGAGGATGGTTCGTTGGGGATTTTGAACCAACAATCTATAGTACCAATGATTGTGAAGTTGCTGTTAAATCTTATAATGCTGGGGAACACGAAGAATCGCATTATCATAAAGTAGCTACGGAAATCACGGTTATTGTTACTGGACGGGTTAGGATGTTTGATATGGAATTTCATGAAGGTGATATAATCGTGGCGGAACCTGGGGAGGTTACGGATTTTACGGCACTGACAGAGTGTGTGAATGTTGTAGTGAAGCTTCCGGGAGCTAATAATGACAAATATGCTATTTAAAAATCTAGGAAAGGATGATTGTCCATGCTAAATATTGTGGTACCTATGGCAGGGAGAGGCAGTCGTTTTGCTAAAGCTGGCTATGAAATGCCAAAGCCGTTGATTGACATTTATGGTCATCCCATGATTGAGTATGTTACCCATAACGTCAAACCAATATGTGAGCATAGGTTTATTTACATCTGCCAGGAAGAGCATCTGAAAAAGTATGGACTGGCAGAAGAATTGAGACGCATGTCACCAGAATGTGAGATTGTTGTCATTGATTACATTACTGAAGGTGCAGCTTGCACGGTGCTCCTAGCGGAGAGATTAATAGACAATGATGATGCCCTGATGATAGCAAATTCTGATCAGTATGTTGATACTGACATCAATGATTATCTTGATGCTATGGGAAAAAAAGGCGGCTTCATTATGACCATGCCTGCCGATGATCCTAAATGGAGTTTTGTAAAATATGATGATGAGGGCAATGTCACCATGGTAAGGGAAAAGGAGGTAATCTCCAACGAGGCTACTGTTGGCATTTACAATTATCGTCATGGCAAGGATTTTGTGAAATATGCTCATCAGATGATAGACAAGAATATTCGGGTGAATAATGAGTTCTATGTGGCTCCAGTTTATAACGAGATGATAGAGGCTGGCATAAAGATTGGTTACTTAGACGTAGGGTCAAAAATGTTCGGCTTAGGCATTCCGGAGGATTTGAATTACTTTATGGAGCAGGATATATGCAAGAAAGTGTTTGCACAGGGGTAATGTCATATGTGTAAACTATAAACTTTTGAATTATAATCGTGTTGATAAAGGTATTTTTTGATATATACAAGGAGATCAATAGATGATTATTTGGGGACGGGATGATTATGCTTCAAGGTTGAAGGCATACTTTAATATGCTTGAGCCTGAGAGAGAGTTTATTTACATGCCATTTTCTTTACAACAGGAAGCGGATGGAAATTTTTCCTTTCCATCAAATGATTCGCGGCTTGCACATGTAAATCAGGATGAAGAAGTTTATGTTGCTGTTTCGGCTGGTAGGGTGGAACTTGCAAAAGAAAAATTACAGCAGGAAGGCTTACATAATTTTGTGTTCTATGATGCCGAAATGGATAATCATTTAAAGAAGGAATTTTTTAAGAAATATTTTGCCACGAAAGGGAAGTCTTTTGAGCTTATGAATGATGAGGTTTATAAAGATTTATCTGTAAAAAAGAAAGTTAATATATTCCTAGCAAAATCTGCTGTTGACAAACCGATTCCCAATTATCCTGCAAAGCTTCCTGAAATAGTAATTCCAATTCATGTAGGTGCAGCGCTGGCTGATGTAAAAATTGCAGAAGTAACGGATGATGTAGGTGAGAATATTTCGGATCGAAATCCTCGTTATTCTGAGACAACGGCACTTTACTGGATGTGGAAGAATGCGGATGCTGATTATCTGGGGTTGTGTCACTATAGAAGATTATGGAAGAATCCTGAACTTATTGCAAAACGCCTACAACGTGATGATATTGATGTTGTATTACCTCTCCCCACTTGGGTAGAACCATCTGTGGCAATTGGTCATTTAGAATTATGCACTCCCTCCGTTTGGCAGATTCTGCTGGATGTACTGGAACAGCGTGACCCCATTTATGGCAAAATGGCTAAAGAAGTTTTTGATGGGAAGGTTTTTTACGCATGTAATATGTTTATTGCCAAAAAACAAGTGCTTTGCGATTTGTGTGAGTGGATGTTTCCAATCGTAATGGAAGTAGAGGACAAAGTAGGCGACTTGCCGGATAAATATTTGAATCGTTATTGTGGATTTTGTACGGAGCAACTAATTACGCTATATTTTTTGTGTAATCAAAATCATTATCATATCGTTCATGCAGAGAAAATTTTTGTCGGATAGGGGGATAATTATGAGCAATATTGCGATTATCATCGCTGCTGGACGTGGGGAGCGAACGTTGCAGGATATACCTAAGCAGTTTATTAATGTCTATGATAAACCCATTATTATCTATACTTTGGAGAATTTTCAAAAGCATCCTGATATTGATGGAATTGTAGTATCGTGTTTAGATGGATGGCATGATATTTTAAGAGCGTATGCCAAGCAATATAACATTACAAAATTGATGGATATAGTTACGGGGGGCAGTACAGTTCATGAGTCCTATCGTAATGCGTTAAATGTGTTAGATGGCAAGGCAAAGGATGATGATATTGTAGTCCTGCATGATGGGATCCGGCCGATGATAAACGAAGCAGTGTTATCGGATGTGATTGTAACCTGTCGAAAATACGGAAATGGGGTGTCGTCACTTCCCTATAATGAGCAGATATTTATCAAGAAAGATGAGATTTCAACAGTGAAGTATATCAACCGTGAAACCCTTCGGAGGGTACAGACTCCTCAAGCATATTATTTCGGCAAGCTTCGCAAGGCTTATGAGAAGGCATTTTCGGAGAAAATCGGAATCTATGGGCCGTCATATACAAATAACATGATGGTAGATTTAGGAGAAACACTTTACTTTGCTAGTGGCTCGGAGCGTAATATTAAAATCACAACGACAGAGGATATTGAAATATTTAAGGCACTTTTAGGTACGAAACGGGATAGTTGGTTGAAATGAGGCGAGATAGTCTTGTATATCAAGTCGAATTTGTATCATGAGGATATTGAGAGAACGGCAGCCTTGCCACTACCTTGGGAAAAACTTCAGGGCAAAAGCATACTGATCACTGGAGCAAGCGGACTAATCGGAACTTTTTTGGTCGATATGTTGATGTATAAAAATTGTGTTGATGATTTGGATACTAAGATTATAGCCATTGGGCGCAAGGCGGAGAAAGCTAAAGAAAGGTTTGGCGAGTATTGGAAAAATGAAGCATTTTCTTTTCTGAGGGCAGACATCAATACTCCTCTTTCTTTACCTGAGCATGTAGATATCGTCATTCATGCGGCCAGCAATACACATCCCAAGCTTTATGCTGCTGATCCGATTGGGTCATTAATGACGAATATTCTTGGGACATATCACCTTTTGGAATACGCGCAAGAAACGAAAGTGGAGCGGTTTGTATTTGTTTCATCTGTGGAGATTTATGGGCAAGCATTGAAGCATGATGATGTATTTGATGAGAAATACTGTGGTTATATTGACTGTAACCAGTTTCGAGCTGCTTATCCGGAAGGAAAGCGTGCCGGAGAGGCACTTTGCAATGCCTATATAGGAAAGTATGATATGGATATTGTGATTCCACGTTTATCCCGCGTGTATGGTCCGACCATGCGACTAGATGATAGCAAGGCCATGTCACAGTTCCTTTTGAATGGTGTTCGTGGTGAAAATATTGTCTTGAAAAGTAAAGGGGAACAGAGATTTTCTTATTGCTATGTTGCCGATGCAGTGTCTGGGATTTTGTATGCTATGCTTTTAGGGAGATGTGGTGAAGCGTATAATGTAGCTGATATGGAAGGGGCTAGTTCTCTTAGGGAGATTACAGAGAATATCGCTACATCAGTTGGCAGAAAGGTTGTTTTCGATTTGCCAGAGAAGCAAGAGGCAAAGGGGTTCTCAAAAGTTTCCGTAGGAGTTATGAATACGCAGAAGTTGCAAGACCTTGGTTGGCGGGCATTTGATGATGTCAAGTCAGGAACAAGGAAGACGATTAAAATTGTGAGAGAATTTCATACAGAAACAAAAGAGCCGATGTAGTTGGGGCTGCTGCATGCAAGACTTACATGCAGCAGCTACTTTTGTTGTTCCTAAAATGAGTCGAAGGCAAATAAGCTCCCTTATGCTTTGCATACCACGGATTAAATGCTATAATAAGCAGGTATGTATTTGTATTCAGCGGCGGTGCCGTGTATGGGAGGTGTCGTTTTGACACAGTTTGATAAACGCAATATAACCATGATGATGGATTTCTATGAGATGACCATGGCTAATGGTTATTTTCAGGATCATGATAAAGACGTACAGGTGGCTTTTGATGTATTTTACCGGGCCAACCCGGACAAGGGCGGTTTTGCTATCTTTGCCGGCCTGGAGCAGGTCATTGAGTATGTGGAGAATATGGAATTCTCCAAGGAAGATGTGGAATACTTTCGCCAGCAGCACATGTTCTCGGAAGAGTTCCTGAACTATCTGGAGAACTTCCATTTCAGTGGGGATATTTATGCGATGCCGGAAGGCACGATCATGTATCCGAATGAGCCCTGCATCACGGTAGTGGCACCTTTGATTGACGCTCAGCTGGTGGAAACGGCTATCTTGGCGCAGATCAATCATCAGTCCCTGATTGCCACCAAGGCCCGCCGCATCGTCAAGGCGGCCAATGGTCGTGCTGTATCGGATTTCGGTGCCCGCCGCGCACATAATATGGATGCTGCTACTTATGGCGCCCGCGCTGCTTATATCGGTGGTGTCGTGGGCACGGCTACGGTGTCTGCCGGGCAGATGTTCAACATTCCTATTTCCGGCACCATGGCCCATAGCTGGGTGATGTTCTATGGGGATGAATTCAAGGCGTTTAAGACGTATGCGGAAACTTATCCGGATGCTACGGTGCTGTTGGTAGATACCTATGATGTCATCCATTCCGGTATTCCCAATGCCATTCGTGTAGCGCATGAAATCCTGGAACCTATGGGCAAGCGTCTCAAGGGCATCCGTATTGACTCGGGCGATTTGGCGTACCTTTCCAAGAAAGTGCGTAAGATGCTCGATGCTGCAGGCCTTGAGGACTGCATGATTGTGGTTTCCAACAGTCTGGACGAATTCACGGTGGCATCGCTTCTGAGCCAGGGGGCCTGCATTGACAGCTTTGGCATTGGTGAGCGCCTGATTACCGCCAAGTCCGAGCCGGTGTTTGGTGCCGTGTATAAGCTGGCGGCTGTAGGTGAAGATGGCGATTTTGCTCCGCGCATCAAGGTATCGGAAAATGTGGAGAAAATCACCAATCCGGGACTCAAGGATCTCTATCGCGTCTATGATGCTGATGGCAAAGCTGTGGCTGATATGATGGCCGTCTGTGGTGAGCCCATCGATATGAGCCAGCCTTTCCGCTATGTTGACCCGCAGAAACCTTGGAAGAATCGCACCTTTGAAAATTGCACGCTGAAGAACCTGCGCAAGCTCTATGTGCGTCAGGGCAAGCGTGTGGAGGATCTGCCTGACCTAGATGAGATCCGCGACTATGTAAAGGCACAGCTGGATGGCGAGATTTGGGAAGAGGAGCAGCGCTTCGAAAATCCGCATCGTCACTATCTGGATATGACGCCGGATTATTATGAACTCAAGATGGAACTGCTGTCCAAGACCAGAGAGGAACATGCCTGATGATTACTGGGAAGACGCAGAATTTAGGGGTAATTGGCTGGCCCATTGCCCATTCGCTATCGCCAGTGTTGCAGAATGCGGCTATCGCCAAGGCTGGGATTGACTATAATTACACGGCCTTGCCGGTGGAACCGGAAAAACTGGCTGAAGCCGTGGCAGGACTCAAAGCGCTGCATTATCGTGGCTGGAATGTGACCATTCCCCATAAGACGGCGATTATGCCTTTGTTGGATGAGATTGATGAAGATGCCCGGATCATTGGAGCCGTGAATACCGTAGTCAATGATGAAGGCCGGCTCAGGGGCTTCAATACAGATTGTCTGGGCTTTATGGGCGCTCTGGTGAAACGACAGGTAACGATAAAAGATGAAAAGGCCGTGTTGCTCGGTGCTGGCGGTGCTGCCCGAGCGGTTATCTGGGGCCTTGTCAAGGCAGGAGCCAAGGAAGTCGTGCTGGGAGTGCGCAATCCGGCCAAGGCAGAATCGTTGGCTGCAGAATTTTCTTCGTATGGCAGGGTTACGGTCTGTCATTGGGAGTCGGAAGAGTTCTCGCAGGTTTTGGCCGATTGCGCCTTGTTGGTCAATACGACACCGTTGGGGATGACGCCGAAGGTGGATGCCTGCCCGCCTGTTGACTGGTCAAAAGTCAACCCGTCAGCCGTGGTCTATGATATCATCTATACTCCGGCTGAAACGGTCTTTTTGCGTCAGGCCCGGGAGCATGGTCACATGATCATAAATGGTGAGGAAATGCTGGCTGGCCAAGGCGCTGCAGCATTGCAGAAGTGGACGGGCTGTGAACCGGATATCGAAATCATGCAGGAAGCTCTGCGTAATGCACTGGAGAACTAATATAATTCTAATCTAAAATTCAGTCAATTTTCAGTTTGCAGCGCTAAAATAAGTTCATGATTTCAGCAGGAGAAAAGGTTCTTTTGTAGAAATTATTCGGTAACTGAAAGCAATTTTCAGTTAGGGTTACAACTGTATATGAGGAGGCAGAACGTATGAGGATCAGCAAGTTGCGAAACATGTCAAAGTCGTTATTTTGGGGCGACAGACCTTTACCGGAAAACTCTGAAATGAAGGGCGTAATTGAGACCGACAATGGACGGACGGGAATCTTGCTCAAATTGAAAAACGGGATGTACGTGCTGGGGACGGCCGGCACCCTGTCAAAACTGAATCAGGACAAAGTCCGCCATAAGCTGAAGGAAGCATAGAAAAATAAAACAAGTAGAGGAAAACCATCCATGTCGGTAGAATATAGCGAACATGGATGGTTTTTTGTGTAAAGGAGGGGTGGATGTGTTAGGCAGGAAAAAAATCGGTTCCTTGTTGTGTGCCTCCCTGATGGTGATGGCTGTCCCACTGGCTGGCAAAGCCGCTGAAATCCAGCAGCCACGGGCTGTCAATGGTCTTTACAAGCAGGTACATCAGCAAAATGACATGGACAAGGATGAGCGGGGGGAATATGAGCTCCTGCATCAGCGCTGGGCAGGTCTGGCCGTGGATAAGGAGCTGCGCGGCCTTTATCCTGAGCTGGCAGCGGCCATTGAGCGACGGACCAAGGCCGATTGGGCACGTGTGCAAAAGGAACGCAAGGGGATGAAGGTGGAAGCTAGGCAGTTCCGTCGGGATGTTCCGCAGTATTATCACTCCTTTGTCCAGGATGTGGATGTTCTGGTACGACGAGCAGATAACTATGTAGTCAGTTATCTGGAGATGGGAGCCACAGAAGGTGCTGGTGCTCATGGCATGTATGGCTGGCAGGGGGTGAATCTCAATACCCTGAGTGGCGAGGAGCTGGCCCTGGCGCATGTAGTGAAGGATACGGGAAAATTGACGGATCTTATTATTGCTCGGTTGAAAAAGGATTATCCACAAGCGAATTTCATCGATATGAAAAAACAGGTACGCAGCTTTGCTTTGCAAGGAAAGCTTAACTGGACGCTTGATCCCAGAGGCATAACGTTTTATTTCAATCCCTATGAAATCGCGCCTTATGCAGAGGGACTGCTGAGTGTTACCCTTCTGTATCAGGAATATCCACAGCTTTTCCATGAGTCCTATTTGCGTACGGTGAAGGAATATGCGCAGCCGTTTCCGGG
This sequence comes from Pseudoselenomonas ruminantium, assembly GCF_900142515.1. GTDB lineage: Bacteria > Bacillota > Negativicutes > Selenomonadales > Selenomonadaceae > Selenomonas_A > Selenomonas_A ruminantium_D. The sequence goes on from NZ_FRBC01000022.1 coordinate 28,484, forward strand.
GAATTATCCGTTGACCACATCCCTGCGGGATGATGAGCGGCGGGATGTGCTGACCGTTCAGGAAGGGAGCGAAAGCTTGTATGTGGAACTGAATGGCAGGAAGACGGAGTGGGATACGCATCTTACGGATTTGCAGCCGGTATTGATTCATATGAAAGATAAAAAGAACTATCTTTATATTGATGGCCGTACTCCGGAAGGTCCAAGACAGACCATTGTCTTTAAGGTGCAGAGAGGCAAGGTGCAGCATATCGGTACGCTGCCCTATACTTTCCAGCACATCGAGGCGGTATCTCCAGTTCAGCAGGAGTATTGGCGCTTTCTGACCAATCCTGATGGTTTCTACTTCGATCGCAATGCTACTCAGGGCAACTCATCCAAGACGGATATCTGCGCTGTGGGGGATGATGGATTGTTGACTTTTGGATAATTATTTGACTTTGCAGAGCGAATGGATGGATAAAAAACTCTCCTTGCTGCCAATAAAGATTGACAGGCAAGGAGAGTTTTTGTGTTCCTATGAATATCAGTCATCACCCATATTGCTGATGGTCAGCAGCAGGTCGATGCAGCGCACATAGAGCCAAATGAGGGTAATCAGCAGGGAGAAGGCACAGTACCATTCATATTCCTTGGGCAAGCCCTGCTGGACAGCTTCCTGAATCTGCTGGTAATCAATGAACAGGCAGGCCGTGGCAATACCGATAACCAAGAGATCGATGCCGATACCAATCAGACCACCGTTCATAAAGCTGAAGTCAATGTTGAAGAAATAACCCAGCACAAAGCGCAACAGGTACGCGAGCAGAAGGCCGCCCAGTGCGATGGTCACGCCTTTGATGAATTTGCCGTCCACCGTGATCAATCCCTGGCTGAATACCAGAGCAGCGGCGATGGCGATGGTGAAGGTCAGCAGCACGGCCTGGATGACAACGCCGGGCAGGAAGGATTCGGCAATCATTGAGAGCATGGCAATGGATGCGCCTTCAAAGATTGCAAACAGCGGCGAGATAAAGCCAGCCGTTCCTGGCTTAAAACTTACGATGAAGGTCATGATCAGGCAGCCTACGCAGGCAACTGCTGTTGTAACCATCGTGGCATAGCCGCTGAAAATCGTGGCCAGCGCCGAAGCGGCAACCAGAACCACCATCAGGATTTCCTTGAAGGCAATACCGGAGTAGCTGGCTGTTTCGGTCATATACTGACCGCGGCTCAGAGCTTCTACTTTGCTAAGCATAGGATTTTCCATAGATAACATCTCCTATCATAGAAATATATAATGACAATCCTATTTTAGCATATAATGGACAGATTTGATAGATGGAACAGGTATTCTGCATCATGATTGCAGGAAAATATATCATTGGCCAAGAAATAATGTCTTCGATTGTATGTATCGGCAAAAGTTCAAGTCTGTTTTGCTGTATGAAGATATGGAAACTAATCAATCTATAATGAAATTATAATTCTATTTTAATCAAAATAGAGTATCATTTATTTGGAATAGAGAAAGAAACGATGGGGGCACCGTGCCATGGAGAATTTTCTTTGGCGCGATGTCTTTTTTATTATGGAAACGAAATTCTTCGGGAATTTAAGAAATAAGATGAGAAAATGTTTGGAGAACGGATTTCTTGGATTTTGAGCGAAATCAATGGTTAGGAGTGGTATGTGATGGATGATGAAAATTTTATAACATCTGCGCGGTTTCTGGTGTTTATGGGGATGGTGCTGTTCGCGCTGTTTTTCGTAGATGAGCACAAGATGGAAGTATTTGTATTTGCCTGTGCTGTAGCACTTTATCTGGAGTCTCGCAAGGAAGGTTGGCAAAGTCCGCTGATTGAGTGGCCGGAGGAATTGTCTTTCCTGTCTACATGCTATTATGCTTCTTTGAAATTGTTGAAAATCGGCACAATAATTGAGACGGTTATATTGATTTACTTGTTCTGGAATGATGTAATGCATAGCCCTGATTTATTTCAGATAGGGGGCAACGTATATCTTGTAAATGTTATCTGGTTGTCTGCTGCCGCCAGTACGCTGTCTATCTGCTGGTCAATACATGATAAATGGGCTGAACGAACGGGCAGCACAACCATTGCATCCCTGAAGCCTCCCTTTACACAGGGCACCAGAGGATTCAAGACATGGAGCTGGCTGTTGATGGATGGTGTGGTAATAATGGCATTGGTGATTATGTGGGTGGATCATTTTGTACTGCATACATACAATGTATTTGAGGTCACGGTCGTTTGCAGTGCATATTTTGTCTTGATGATGCCATTGCAGTTGTGGCTCTATTTTCATTACAAGAGAATGCTTCCCAAAACAATGACCAACGCAGGAAGATGAATCTTTTAGATTTATAAAGAAGTATGTAATATTCAACAAGTGTGATTGTTGCTGACTGTTTACCGTCAACGTGTAAATGAACGGGAAAAATTTGCTTTTTTGTCTTTTTTATGCTATCATAATAGGCAGAGATTTGTCTTTGAGGCGGGGGGCAGTTCCCCACCGGCGGTATAGCCCGCAAGCCCTTGTTCGTCAATGGGGCATGATTCGGTGAGATTCCGGAGCCGACCGTATAGTCGGGATGAGAAAAGGCATGTTGGTTTGCATGCAGAGACAGCCACCGCGAAGATGATTCGCGGTGGTTTTTACTTTCTTATCATCGAAGTCTCATTCACAAACCTTAGTTTTGAATAATTGAGGTGATGAATTTGCAAGATGAAGATTTTATGCGGGTGGCGTTGAATCTGGCCCGCAACGCGCTGGGGCGCACATCGCCCAACCCGCTGGTCGGGGCGGTGATCGTGCGCGAAGGGCGTATTGTCGGGGCTGGCTGGCATCGCAAGGCCGGCACGCCCCATGCAGAGGTGCATGCCCTGAATATGGCTGGGGAACTGGCCAAGGGGGCAACCCTCTATGTGACGCTGGAGCCCTGTGCCCATCATGGGCGCACCGGCCCCTGCGCAGAAGCCGTCGTCAAGGCAGGCATAAAACGCTGTGTCATCGCCATGGGCGATCCGAATCCCAAGGTAGCGGGCAAGGGCATTGCCATTTTGCAGCAGGCGGGCATTGATGTGCGTTGTGGCGTGCTGGAAGCCGAGGCGGTGGCGCTGAACGAAGTGTTCCTGCACTGGATTCAGGAAAAGATGCCTTTTGTGGTGCTGAAGACTGCCATGAGCCTGGATGGCAAGATTGCTACGCATACGGGAGAATCCCAGTGGATAACAGGCGAAGCGGCCCGTGCTCGTGTTCATGAGTACCGTGACCTGTATGATGGCATTCTGGTGGGCATTGGCACGGTGCTGGCCGATAATCCCAGCCTGACTACGCGCCTGCCCAATGGGACGGGCAAGAATCCTGTGCGCATCGTGGTGGACAGCAAGGCCCGTACGCCATTGGACGCCAAATTGGTAAATGACGGAGCGGCGCTGACCATCATTGCCGTGACGGAGCAGGCACCGCAAGACAAGGTGCAGGCCCTGAAGGACAAGGGCGTGGCCATCATGACAGCTGGCAGCGGCCCACAGGTGGATTTGCCGCTGTTGATGAAGAAGCTGGGCGAGATGGAAATCTGCTCGGTCTTTGTGGAAGGCGGCGGCACCGTGAACTTTGCCCTGTTGCAGGCTGGTCTGGTCAGCAAGGTGCATGCTTTTATCGCCCCGAAAATCATTGGCGGGCGGACAGCGCTGACCTCTGTGGAAGGCGAGGGCTTTGCGCAGCTCAGCGAGGCTGTGGAGTTGGAGAATACCACGGTGGAGCAGTTGGGGGCAGATATTCTGCTGACAGGCTATGTGAAAGGACGGTGAGCAATTGTTTACCGGTATAATTGAAGAAGTGGGGCATGTAGCCCGCATTGGCGGCGGCAGCATCGTCATTGACTGCCAGAAGGTGCTGGAAGATGTGCAGTTAGGCGACAGCATTGCCGTCAACGGCGTCTGCCTGACGGTCACGCATTTTGACCGGTCAGGTTTCACGGCCGATGTGATGCCGGAGACGGTGCGCCGTACTTCGCTGGCGGAGCTGAAAAAGGGCAGTCCCGTGAATCTGGAGCGGGCCTTGACGTTGGCCAGCCGTTTAGGCGGTCATATCGTCAGCGGTCATATTGACGGCACAGGTGAAATCGTCAAATTTGCCGACGAAGGCAATGCCATCCTGATGACAGTCAGCGCAGATAAGGATTTGTTGCGCTATATCGTGGAGAAGGGTTCCGTGGCGCTCGATGGCATCAGCTTGACGGTGGCGGCGGTGACGGATCGTGACTTTACGGTCAGCCTGATTCCGCATACCCGGGAGGTTACGAACCTGGGCGGCAAGAAGACAGGCAGCTCCATCAATATTGAAACGGATGTGCTGGGCAAATATGTGGAAAAGATGCTGAGGGGCCGTGAGGATTCCCCGCAGGCTAAGGCCCAGAGCAATATGACCCTGGCGTTTCTCAGGGAAAATGGATTTTGATTTAAGGAGAATAGATTATGGCAGATTTTGCAACGGTTGAACAAGCAATCGAAGATATAAAGAATGGCAAGATGGTCGTCGTAGTGGATGATGAAGACCGCGAAAACGAAGGCGATTTGATTGTGGCTGCGGCTACAGTGACGCCGGAGGACATCAACTTCATGGCCACTTATGCCAAGGGGCTCATCTGCACGCCGATTGATGGCAAGCGCCTCGATGAACTCAACATCGGCCAGATGGTGGTCAACAATACGGACAACCATGAGACGGCTTTCACGGTATCCATTGACGCTTATGATACGGAGACGGGCATTTCCGCTTATGAGCGCTGCCAGACCATCAAACTGCTCCTTGACCCCAAGGCCAAGGCTGCCAGCTTCCGCCGTCCGGGCCATGTGTTCCCGTTGCGTTCCGTAGAGGGCGGCGTGCTGCGCCGGGCTGGTCATACGGAAACCACCACGGATTTGGCGCGCCTCGCCGGTTTCTATCCCGCAGGCCTTTGCTGCGAGATCATGGATGATGACGGTCATATGATGCGCACGCCGAAGCTTATCGAGTTTGCCAAGGAACACAATCTGCACCTGATTACGGTCAAGTCCCTGATTGAGTACCGCAAGCGCACGGAAACCTTCGTGCAGCAGGTAGCAGATGTGGATTTCCCGAGCAAGTATGGGCATTTCCGCATCAAGTCCTATGAAAGCAAGCTGGACGGCAAGTGTCATCTGGCCATTGTCAAGGGCGATGTGGCAGGCAAGAAAGACGTGCTCGTGCGTGTCCATTCCGAATGCCTCACGGGTGATGCTCTGGGCTCCATGCGCTGTGACTGCGGTGACCAGCTGCAGGCAGCACTCAAGAAAATCGAAGCTGCCGGCGAGGGCGTAGTGCTCTATATGCGTCAGGAAGGTCGTGGCATTGGCCTGGCCAACAAGATGCGTGCTTATGCTCTGCAGGATAAGGGCCGTGACACGGTGGAAGCCAATGTGGAGCTGGGCTTTGCGCCTGACCTGCGCGATTACGGCATCGGTGCGCAGATTCTCTCGGATCTGGGTCTGACGAGCATTCGCCTGATGACCAATAACCCGGCTAAGCGTGCTGGCCTGGAAGGCTATGGCCTGACTATCACGGAGCGTGTGCCGCTGATGATTCACGCCAACAAATTTGACAAGAAGTATCTGACCATCAAGAAGACCAAGATGGGTCATCTGCTGAATGATGACACGTTGAAATAAGCGATAAAGAAATTACATTAAATGGAGGAATGACAAATGGCAAATATTATTGAAGGTTATATTACCGCTAAAGGCATGAAGGTTGGTATCGTCGTGGCTCGTTTCAATGAATTCATTACGAGCAAGCTGCTGGGGGGCGCGCTGGATGCCCTGCACCGTCATGAGTGCAATGATGATGATATCGATGTGGCCTGGGTGCCGGGCGCGTTCGAGATTCCCGTGGTGGCCAAGAAAATGGCCGAATCCGGCAAGTATGATGCCGTTATCGCATTGGGCGCCGTGATCCGCGGTTCGACGACGCATTATGACTATGTCTGCAACGAAGTGTCCAAGGGCGTAGCTCAGGTGGGCATGCAGACCGGTGTGCCGACGATTTTCGGCGTTGTGACCACGGAAAACATCGAGCAGGCTGTGGAACGTGCTGGCACGAAGGCAGGCAACAAGGGCACGGATGCTGCCATGGCCGCTATGGAAATGGCCAATCTGCTCAAGAAAATCGGCTAAGCGCATAGGAGGCTGAACGCAAATGAAGATTGGCATTATCAGCGATACGCATGGCCATGAAGGTGCCTGGCAGACGGCTTTTGACAAGCAGTTCCATGATGCGGATATGATCCTGCATGCCGGGGATGTGCTCTACCATGGGCCGCGTAATCCCATGAAGGCCGACTACAATCCCATGGGGCTGGTGGAAAAGATCAACAACTGCCCCGTGCCGGTGATCATCGCCAAGGGTAACTGTGATTCTTCCGTGGATGCCAGCTGCATCGAGCTGCCCATCGAAGCACCCTATGCCTATGTGGTGGCCGAAGGCCTGCGCATCATCGTGACCCATGGCGATGCGGTGATGACCGATGCGGAAAAGGATAAACTGGCGGCACACTTAAAGGCCGACCTCTTTATCAGCGGCCATATCCATACCACGGTGCTCGAGAAGCGCGGCAATACGGTGTTCCTGAATCCGGGTTCGGCGGCGTTGTCCAAGCGCGAAGATGGCCGTAATACCTTTGCGGTGCTGGACAAAAAGACGATTTCGATTTATGATATTGATACGGATGAAGTTCTGGCAACTTACACGTTGAATTAAAAACGGGCCTTCCCCGCCGGGGAGGGCTTTTCACTTTGAGAGGAAAGACAGATGAAAGACCATTTAGTAAAAGCTACGGCCGAAGGTGTGCGCATCTATGCGGCGGTAACGACGAATCTTGTAAATGAGGCGATTTCCCGCCACGATTGCTATCCGGTGGCAGCGGCGGCCCTGGGGCGCACGATGACCGGGGCGTTGTTGATGGCGGCCAACCTCAAGAATAAAGAAGCGCTGACGGTAAAATTTAATGGCGGCGGCCCGCTGGGCATCGTCACGGCGGATGCCACGACGGAGGGCTATGTGCGCGGCTATGTGGGCAATCCCCATGTGAACCTGCCACTCAACGACAAGGGCAAGATTGATGTGGGCGGCGGTGTCGGCACGAATGGTACGGTGTCCGTTACCCGCTTCACGGGCCTTAGGAACCCCATCACTGGCAGCTGCGAGATCACCGATGGCGAGATTGCCGATGACCTGACCAAGTATCTCTATGTGTCCGAGCAGACGCCGTCGGGCATCGGTCTCGGCGTGCTGGTGAATCCGGACTTTAAATGCATCGGCGCGGGCGGTTTCTTCATCCAGCCATTGCCGGATGCTACGGAGGAGTGTATCTCCAAGCTGGAAGCCAATCTGCAGAAGGTCAATTCCGTATCTCATATGGTGGAGAAGGGCTATTCGGCCAAGGATATCATCGCCGAGATGCTGCAGGGATTTGACATCAACTATATGTCCGAGACGGATCTGGCGTTCAAATGTCATTGCTCCAAGGAAATGCTGTTTAACGTGCTGATCAGCCTGGGCAAGGAAGATCTCGACAGCCTCGTTGCTGATGGCAAAGCAGAAGTCTGCTGCCAGTTCTGCAATGAGAAGTATGAATTCACCGGTGAGGAGCTGCAGGAATTAGCGGCAGCTGCGGATAAGGTTCGCTGATTTTTCGTCCATATACTACTAAAGTGGCAGATAGGAGAAAAGATTCCCCTTAGGGAGTATTGTATGACATAGCAATCCCTCGTATAATAATTCATGTCACTTGGGGAAGTGATGACACACATACATACCTTCAAGAGTGGGGAAGCTTTGCAGGTAAAGGAATTATATTTATTAGGAAAGCAGGTCTTGTAAGACCTGCTTTTTCGTTGTATAATAGCGGGTGTGTTATGGATGATATGTATGTGTAAATTATTATTTCCCCAAGAAAGGCAGGTTGTTGCGTGCTACAATTGAATGAGGATGAGTGCTGGCAGATGACCAGAGGGGCGACCATGATCATGATGGCTTCTGTAGACGAGTTCCGTGAAACGGTGTTCGAGGTTATCAGTGAGATGGCACCATTTGACTGCGGGATATCCTATGTCGTAAAAAATGATCAGAACGAGAAACATTGTCTGGAACCGATAGCATATACTAAGGCTGCGGTGGTACCGGATAGAATCTTGATTGAACGGGCGGCAGAATTGGCACATAAATCCAGCGTCTATTGTGCGTTGGAGTGGCAGAAGAAATCCATTGTCTTCCGGGATTCGGATATGTTTAATGATACATTCCTGTCTCAGACGGATATTGGCAGGCTCGTGCATGATGAATTGGGCATGAGTTATGCCTGCAAGATTTTCATGGTGCACAAGGGGTTGCTGTTAGGCAAGTTCTGGCTTTTGCGCCGCAAGGAGAGCGGCAATTTTACAGATAAAGAATTGTTCTGTATGCGTCTGCTTGAACCTATGATCATGCGCCGGATGTATGAGTTCCATCCGCAGAGTGAGCGTGGTGCTTATGCGCGCAGGGTGCTCCGGGAACGATTCGGGCTGACAGAACGGGAACGCGAGATCACGGCGCTGATCTGTCGGGGGATGTCCAACCGTCAGATTGCGGACAAGCTTATCTGTGCAGAAGCAACAGTGAAAAAACACGTATCGGCCATTGCGAAAAAGATGGGCGAATCCAATCGCAGCGGAATCATACATCGCTGTGTCATGGAAAAAGCCGTGCTCAACTATGTTTGACTATGAATAAAGAAGTCCCTGTGGTTTTGCTTTGGCGCAAAATCACAGGGACTTTTTGGCATGAGATTATCATAAATATACTGAAAAATTGCATAAACACGAAAAATAACTTGATGTATTCTCCATAACTATGATATAATAACGCGGGTGAATATTTTATGTCAGGTCCGGTGGAGAAGCGTTTGTCTGCTGTGGTACTCAGGTAAAATGGCAGATGAAGGCTTTTTTTATTTGGACCAAGAGAGGATGTGTCTAATTGAAAGACGAAATTTTTAGCGTGCTGCAACGCGTTGGCCGCAGTTTCATGCTGCCGGTTGCAGTTCTGCCGATTGCCGGTCTTTTGTTAGGCCTTGGCGCGTCGTTCACGAACCCGACGACCATCAAGACCTATGGACTGGAAGCCATCTTCGGTGATGGCACGGTGCTCCATTCCCTGCTCACGGTTATGAGCGCAGCAGGTGGCACCATCTTTGGCAACTTGCCAATCATCTTTGCTGTGGGCGTTGCGATTGGTATGGCCAAAGCCGAGAAGGAAGTTGCAGCCTTGGCTGCCATGATTTCCTTCTTCGTCATGCATGTTTCCTGTAATGCAATGCTGCAGCTCACGGGCAAGATCCTGGCTGACGGCTCCATTGCTCCGGGCGTGCTGGAAGGTACCATTGCTTCGAGCTGCGGTATCATGTCCCTGCAGATGGGCGTATTCGGCGGTATCATCGTTGGTATCGGCGTTTCCATCCTGCACAACCGTTATTATAAGATTGTTCTGCCGGATGCGCTGTCCTTCTTTGGCGGCTCCCGCTTCATTCCTATCGTATCTACGGTGGCTTTCCTGTTCGTGGGTATTGCCATGACTTTCATCTGGCCGATTGCCCAGGACATCATCTTCAGCCTTGGTAATGTCGTTACGGGCACGGGCTATATCGGTACCCTGATTTTCGGTATCGTGAAACGTGCGCTGATTCCGTTCGGTCTGCACCATGTATTCTATCTGCCGTTCTGGCAGACGGGCGTGGGCGGCAGCATGATGATCGATGGCCAGCTCGTCCAGGGTGGTCAGAACATCTTCTTTGCTCAGCTGGCTTCCCCGAATGTGGCACACTTCAGTGCTGACGCTACGCGTTATTTCTCCGGTGAGTTCATCTTCATGATTTTCGGTCTGCCTGGTGCTGCTCTGGCTATGTACCGCTGCGCTCGTCCGGAAAAGAAGAAGGTTGCTGGCGGTCTCCTGCTTTCTGCAGCCCTGACTTCCATGCTGACCGGTATCACGGAACCGATTGAGTTCTCTTTCCTGTTCGTTGCTCCGCTGCTCTTCGGTGTGCAGGTTATCCTGGCCGGTGCAGCTTACATGATTGCCCATATCCTGAATATCGCTGTAGGTCTGACCTTCTCCGGTGGTCTGCTGGATCTGTTCATCTTCGGTATTCTGCAGGGCAATGACAAGACCAGCTGGATGCTCATCATCCCGGTTGGTATCATCTATTTCTTCCTGTATTACTTCGCATTCTCCTTCCTCATCAAGAAGTTCGACTTCAAGACGCCGGGCCGTGAGGATGATGATGAAGAGACGAAGCTCTACACCAAGGCTGATGTGAATGCCCGCAAGGCAGGCGCTAAGGCTGAAGGTGGCAGTGCTGTGGATGAACTGAGCCAGACCATCGCCCGCGCACTGGGCAGCAAGCGCAACATCACGTCTGTGGACTGCTGCGCAACCCGCCTGCGTTGCTCCGTGGCTGATTCTGAACTGGTTGACCAGAAACTCCTGAAGGCTACGGGTGCTTCCGGCGTTATCGTCAAGGGTACCGGCGTACAGGTCATCTATGGCCCGAAGGTTGCGGTTATCAAATCCAACCTCGAAGAATATCTGGCTACGGCTCCGGAAGTGGAAGAATCTGCTGATGCTCCTGTTGTTGAAGAACAGGCTGAGACGCAGGCTGAAACTCCGGTGGCAGCTCATGGCGACAACGAGTTCTACGCTCCGGTTGCTGGTACAGCTCATGCCATCACGGAAGCTCCGGATGCAGCATTTGCTGGCAAGATGATGGGCGATGGCTTCTTCATTGCTCCGGCTGACGGCCATGTAGTAGCTCCCTGCGATGCTGAAGTCATGTTCGTCTTCGATACGAAGCATGCTATCGGCATGAAGGCTGCTGACGGTACGGAATTCCTGATCCACTTCGGCGTTGACACCGTGAAACTCGGCGGTCAGGGCTTCGAAGTGTTCGTGGAACAGGGCCAGCAGGTCAAGAAGGGCGACAAGCTCATGGAAGTTGACCTCGATTATGTCAAGGCCAATGCTCCGTCTGATGTCTGCCTGGTGATCTTCACCGGTGGTCAGGCTGTACATATGGAAAAATCCTATGGCGTCAAGGCTCTGGATGCAGTAGCTTCCTACTAATTGCAAAAAGACACAATCTTTGCGAAGGTTGTGTCTTTTTTTATGATAATCCTCTTGACAGTTCTAGTGGATAAAACTATAATTAACACTATCAGTTAAAGGCAATGACAAAGACATGACAGTGAAAGAGCGTTTCTCAGAGAGGGATATGTTTGGTGCGATTATCCTGAAGCAGTGTTGACTGTTACCACTTTGGAGCTGCTGTCCGGAAATTTCAGTATGGGCAGACGGTTACGCTACCGTTACAGGCGCTGAGTGGTCATAGGTATACCTATGGCAATCAGGGTGGAACCACGATGTTGCAGCTTCGTCCCTATTCAGGGGCGGAGCTTTTTTAGTTTTAGGAGGGAATATCATGCTGAAGATTACCATGAAAGACGGTTCTGTTCGCGAAGTGGAAGCGGGCACGAGCGTTCTGGATTTTGTAAAACAGGTGAGCAACAGCTTAGCCAAGAAAGTGCTGGCTGCCAAGATTGATGGTGAGACGAAAGACCTCACGACGGTTCTGGATAAGGACTGTGCAGTTGAGTTCCTGACGTTTGAAGAAGCAGATGGCCGCTGGGCTCTGCGCCATACGGCTTCGCATATCCTGGCTCAGGCTGTGAAACGCCTCTACAAGGAAGACAATGTGAAACTGGCCATTGGCCCTGCCATTGACAACGGTTTCTACTATGATATCGATATGGATCGTCAGCTGGGCGAAGCCGATCTCAAGGATATCGAAAAAGAGATGAAGAAAATCGTCAAGGAAAACCTCAAGCTGGAACGCAAAGAGGTAAGCCGTGCCGATGCCCTCAAGATGTTCGAAGAAATGGGCGAAACTTACAAAGTGGAACTCATCAATGACCTGCCGGAAGATGCTCTGATCACGCTCTACAGCCAGGGTGAATTCACGGATCTCTGCGCCGGCCCCCATGTGGTATCCACGGGCAAGGTCAAGGCACTGAAGCTGCAGAGCGTGGCTGGTGCTTACTGGCGCGGCAGCGAGAAGAACAAGATGCTGCAGCGCATCTATGGTACGGCTTTTGAAAAACAGGCCGACCTCGATGAATACCTGCATATGCTCGAAGAGGCTGCTAAGCGCGATCATCGCAAGCTGGGCAAGGAACTTGATCTGTTCAGCCTCCATGAAGAAGGTCCGGGTTTCCCGTTCTTCCATCCGAATGGCATGGTAGTACGCAACGAGCTCATCAACTACTGGCGTGAAGTGCATCGCCGTTATGGTTATCAGGAAATCAGAACGCCGATGATCATGAACCGCAAGCTCTGGGAAACTTCTGGTCACTGGGATCACTACAAAGAAAACATGTACTTCACGCAGATCGATGGTGAAGACTATGCGGTAAAACCCATGAACTGCCCGGGCGGCATGCTGGTGTATAAATCCCATCAGCACAGCTATCGTGACCTGCCGCTGCGCATGGGCGAGCTGGGACTGGTTCACCGCCATGAGCTCTCCGGCGCTCTCCACGGCCTGTTCCGCGTCCGCAACTTCACGCAGGATGATGCGCATCTCTTCATCACGCCGGCACAGATCGAAGAGGAAATCCAGCATACGATTGACCTCTTTGATGAAGTATACAGCACGTTTGGCCTGACTTATACGGCAGAACTTTCTACGCGTCCGGATGATTCCATGGGGTCCGATGAAATCTGGGAAAATGCTACGAATGCCCTGCGCAATGCGCTGGAAAACCGTGGCCTCAAATATGTCATCAATGAAGGTGACGGCGCTTTCTACGGCCCGAAGATTGACTTCCATCTGCGCGATTCCATCGGTCGTACCTGGCAGTGCGGTACGATCCAGTTGGATATGCTGATGCCGGAGAAATTCGACCTGACTTATGTGGGCGAAGATGGTGAAAAACATCGTCCGGTCATGCTCCATCGCGTAGTTTATGGTTCCATCGAGCGTTTCATCGGCATCCTGATTGAAAACTATGCTGGTGCATTCCCGACGTGGCTGGCTCCGGTACAGGTTCGCATCCTGCCGATCACGGACAAACATGCGGATTATGCTTATGAGCTCAAGAAGAAGATGTTCGATCTGGGCCTGCGTGTTGAGGTCGATGACCGCAATGAAAAGACGGGTTACAAGATTCGTGAAAGCCAGGTCAAGAAGACGCCGTACACGCTGGTTGTGGGCGATCAGGAAATGGCTGACGGCACGGCAGCCGTCCGCAAACGTGGCGTGAAGGACAGCGAGACCATGAAGGTTGATGACTTCATCAAGTACGTTCAGGAAAAGATTGCCAGCAAGAGCGAAGAATTCTAATTTAAAAAGAAGCTGCCTTTAGGGGGAAGTGGTGCAAAGTACCAAAGGGGGTAACTCTGTTTGAGTCTGGAATGAACCAGCTGGGGAAGGAGTTATCCTCTTTTGTCATTTGTGCCCATCTAACCATTTATGTAAAATGAGGTGAACGCTATGGATTTTATCAAGCAGCCAATGGAAATCGAGAACCGCAGTATGGAAATCATCGCTCCGCATCTGGAGGGACTGAATCTCACGCCGGAACAGGTGAAAGTCTATTCCCGCCTGATCCATGCGGCCGGGGATGTGGAGTATGCGCCAATCACGAAGATGTCGGCAGATGCCATCGATAAGGCTATGGAAGCCTTGAAAGGCGGTTGTGATATCTATACTGATGTGGAAATGGTGCGCACGGGCATCAACAAGCGCAAGCTGGCTTCCTTCGGCGGGCAGGTGCACTGCCTGATTGCAGATGAGGAAATTGCCAAGACCGCCAAGGAACAGGGCATCACCCGTTCCATGGCCGCCATGCGCAAATTCGGTTCTCAGATGAATGGGGCTATCATCGCCATTGGCAATGCACCTACAGCACTGTTTGAAGTGCTGCGTCAGGTGAAGGAAGAAGGCTTGCGCCCAGCCTGCATCGTGGGCATCCCGGTAGGTTTCGTAGGGGCCGCTGATTCCAAGGCGGAACTGGCTAAGCAGACGATGGTTCCTTATATCACCGTGGAAGGTACCAAGGGTGGCAGTCCCATTGCGGCCGCTGCGGTCAACGCCATGATGTATCTCATCAATAACGACCGGGGCTGAGCTATGGCAGGAAAAATCGTACTCGTGACCGGTGGGGCACGTTCAGGGAAATCTGCTTTTGCGGAGAAGCTGGCGGCGAAGTCCGGTGAATCCGTGGGGTATATTGCCACGGCACAGATTTATGACGAGGAGATGCGCTACCGGGTAAAACTGCATCAGGAGCGGCGTCCTGACAATTGGCAGACCTTTGAGGCACCATTTGCGGCAGAAAAGGCCATTGAAAAGGCGGCAGCCGGGCATGCGGTCATCTTGTTCGACTGCATTACCCTGTATCTGAGCAATATGCTCTGTGCCATTCCGGAGGGAGAATTGACGGAGGAGCGGGCTTATCAGGAAATGACGGTACGGATCGATCACTTGCTGCAAGCTGCGCAGGTAGCGGCAGGGCAGGGTGTGACCACGATTTTTGTCAGCAATGAGGTGGGCGCGGGGATTGTGCCGGAAAACCGTCTGGCACGTTTTTATCGTGACCTCAGCGGCCTGGCCAATCAGAAAATCGCGGCGGCGTCTGCTGATGTGTATGCCGTCATCGCAGGGATTCCGGTCAATCTCAGGAAAATCAATACCTGCCTTGCGCAGGAAGGGGACAGATAATATGGCAAATTCCATTATGCTGATGGGCACCAGCTCCCATGTAGGCAAGAGCATCATCACTACGGCGTTATGCCGGATATTTCATCAGGAGGGGCGCAAGGTGGTGCCCTTCAAGGCGCAGAATATGGCGCTCAATTCCTATGTGACCAAAGACGGCAAGGAAATGGGCCGGGCACAGGTGGCACAAGCGGAGGCCGCTGGGCTGGATCCCATGGTGGACATGAATCCCGTGCTGTTGAAGCCTACGGGCAACAGCTGCTCGCAGGTCATCATCAACGGCAAGGCTGTGGGCAATATGAGTGCCCGGGAATACCATAAGGGCTATTCTCTGAAGGCCTTTGGTGCCGTGACAGATGCTTTGGAGCGTCTGCAGAAAAATTTTGACACCCTCGTTATCGAAGGTGCTGGCAGTCCTGCCGAAGTCAATCTCAAGGCCAATGATATCGTCAATATGCGGGTGGCCAAGCACCTGAACGCTCCGGTACTGCTGATTGCCGATATTGATCGTGGGGGTGCTCTGGCATCTCTCGTGGGTACGTTGGAACTATTGGATGAGGATGAGCGTGCCTTGGTCAAAGGCCTGATCATCAACAAGTTCCGCGGGGATGTGACACTTTTGACACCAGCCGTTGACTTTTTGGAGGAGAAGACTGGCAAGCCTGTGCTGGGCATTGTGCCGCATATCGAGGATATGGGCATTGATGATGAGGACTCCGTATCTCTGGATGATAAAGCTGTGGAGCAGGATCAGCCGCAGGCGGATCTGCATATCGCGGTCATCCAGACACCGAAAATCTCCAATTTCACGGATTTTGACAGTCTGGCGGCAGAGCCGGATGTGTCCCTGTATTACGTGAAGCGGGCGGAAGAACTGGGAAATCCTGATCTGATTCTTCTGCCTGGTTCCAAGAATACCACTGAGGATTTGCTCCATCTGCGGGAATGCGGACTGGAAGCGGCAATCCGTGAACAAGTGGTCAAGGGTACGCCGCTTTGGGGCATCTGTGGCGGCTATCAGATGCTGGGCCGGAAGATTGCCGATCCCCTGCATACGGAATCGGCCAATGACGAGGTACAGGGCATGGGGTATCTGCCCATGGAGACCACCTTTGCAGCAGAAAAACTGACCAGTCAGGTACAGGCTGACTGCGTGCAGCTGAATTTTCTGGGGCGGGACATCGCGGTCAAAGGGCTCTATGGTTACGAAATCCATACAGGTGAAACGAGATTTGACGGTCAGACTTCGCATCCCTTTACAATAATTGACCGGTCGAATGAAGCGGTCCATATTGCCGAAGGGTTGACTTGTCAGCTTGACGACCAGGGGCAGGTAGTTGGTACCTATATCCACGGTATCTTTGACCAGGATGATTTCCGGCGGGAAGTCCTCAACGCCCTGCGGGCACGCAAAGGACTTAATGACCTGACCATTCAGCGCAGCGTGCGGCAGGAAAAGGAACGTGCCTATAACCGTCTGGCCAGCGTGGTACGCACGAGCCTGGATATGGAAAAACTGGCTGAAATCATGGGTGAACGCCCATGATGACGGGAATATTGGCCTTTCTGCTGGATTGCATTATTGGCGATCCCCAGAGCAAATGGCATCCGGTGGTGCTGATGGGCAAACTGATATCCATGCTGGAGCGGCTTTTCTATCATCCCGCCGACAAGGATACGCGGAAATTTGCCTGGGGGGCAGTGCTGGTGCTCGTGGTACTTTGGCTGGTTTATGCCGTGGCTGAAGGCATCATGCTGCTGTCTTATCGGATTCCCTGGAGCTGGGGCAGTACGGCCGTGGGCGCAATCATGCTCTCCTTTGCCATATCGCCTAAAAGTCTGGCCAAGGCAGGCAAGGAACTTTATGGCCTGCTGTTGGCTGGTGATATGACTGAGGCCCGCCGCAAGGTGGGATGGATTGTGGGCCGCGACACGGATAAGCTCGATGAGCCGGAAATTGCCCGGGCCACAGTGGAGACCATTGCGGAAAATACTACGGATGGAATCATTGCGCCCTTGTTCTTTTTCGTGCTTGGTGGCGTGCCGCTGGCCATGGCCTATCGGGCGGCAAACACCATGGATTCCATGATCGGCTACAAGAATGACAAGTATCTCTACTTTGGCCGGGCGGCGGCAAGGCTGGATGATGTACTCAACTATATTCCTGCACGGATTACGGGGGTGCTCTTTATCTTTGCGGCCTGGATTTTGGGCTATGACTATAAATTTGCCTATCGCATGATGCTGCGGGATGCGAAGAAACATCCAAGTCCTAATGGCGGCTATGCCGAAGCCACGGTGGCTGGTGCCCTGCATGTCCGGCTGGGCGGTTATAACTCCTACTTTGGCCAGCAGCATTTCCGTGCCTATATGGGCGAGCCATTGGAAACGTTGGGCATCAAGCATATCATGGGCGCTATTCGTCTGATGTATACGGCAACTGTGATGTTTATCATTATCTGCTATGCCATGTTTGGGTTATGATATTAGGAAAGCAGTGATAAAAATCACAAGAGAGGATGATGTTCATGAGATCATTTATTACCGCCCTGCAGTTTCTGACACGGATCCATGTGAAGGAACAGCAGGATCTGACTGTCGAGGACTTTGGCCGCAGTACGAAATTCTTCCCGTTGGTGGGACTTATCTTAGGCATTATCTATATGCTGGCCTCCTGGTGCTTGATTGCCGTATTTGGCTGGGCTAACCTCGTTACGACCTTGTTGGTTATCCTGCCCATACTGCTGACCGGCGGTTTGATGCTGGACGGTTTTATGGACACTGTGGATGGTGTCTTTTCGGGCCGGGAGCGGGAACGGGTATTGGAAATCATGAAGGACAGCCGCGTGGGCTCCTTCGGCGTGATTGCGCTGGCCTGTCTGCTGCTGGTCAACTGGACAGCCATGCGGGATGTGAAGCTTGTGCTGATCATGACGGCGCTGTTCATCATGCCGATTATCGGCCGCATGGCCATGGTCATGGCGATTGCCTTCTTTCCCTATGCCCGCAAGGAAGGTATGGGGAAGATCTTTGCCGAGATGGCGGATAAAGAAACCGTAGTGCTGGCGGCGGCTGTGACCTTGGTCTTTGTCGTGCCCTGGGGACAGGCGGCCATTGCTGCATTGGTCATTGGCATGGCCTTTGCTTGGCTCATGGCCACATGGCTCAGTCATAAACTTGGCGGCTTGACCGGCGATACCTATGGCGCCATCGAGACCTTGACGGAAACCGTGGTGCTTTTGGTATTCTGGGTGACTTCCTGGATTCCCGGTGGTCTGCATATTTTATGGCGCTGATTGCGTTGACAATAAATAATCAGAATGGTATGATGAAAAACGTGTTAATAATTGAATCAAGTGGATCGGGTGTCGCAAGACTCAATAGAAAAGCCGGTTGAAGGCCGGCGCGGTCACGCCACTGTAGCGGGGAGCGAATCTGCACAAGGCAAGTCACTGGGGAAACCTGGGAAGGCGCGGAGGAGCAATGATCCGGAGCCAGGAGAACTGCCTGATTGACAATCACCGTTATTACCTGCGAGGGATGGGGAGGGGATTTGCCGTTTTTCTGTGCTATTGAGTAGTTTTGGTGTGCAGTTTTCAGCTGTCCTCATGTTTGAGGGCAGCTTTTTATTATGAAATTTTGGTCAATCAAGCCGATAGGCGCAGAATGACTTAGATTTTGTGTAAGGGCGCAGTGCGAAACCTTGTTTCGCACGAAGTTTTTGTTGCGGAGGGATAGTATTGCAAAGAAAAATCAGAGGCTGGCAGTTGGCTGTAATCGGCCTGTTGCTGCTTATCTGTCTGACTGGCTGTAAGAATGAAGCACAGGATGCAAGGGAGCAAGCCGCCTATACGGTGACGGATGCGCAGGGAACACAGGTCAATATGCCGGCCAAGCCCAAACGTATCCTGACCATGTCCATGAGCACGGATGAGGTCATGCTGGGGCTGGTGGAACCGGAGCGCATGGCGGCTGTCAATGCCATGCTGGATGATCCGGCCAGTTCCAATGTGGTGGAGCTGGGGAAGAAAGTGGAAACAAAGATTCGCTATCCGTCCGTGGAAGAGATTGCTGCCTTGCAGCCGGATTTGGTGATTGTCCCCGATTGGGGTGACTTGTCACGCGTGGCGGCGCTGCGGGACCTGGGTATTCCCGTGGTGGTCTGCAAGGGCCCCCGCAGCTTGCAGGAAGTAAAGGAAACCATTACTTTGCTGGCACAGGCAGCAGGTGAACCCCAGCGGGGTGAGCTCCTGTTGCAGAAGATGGATGGAAAGCTGGCGGAAATCGCCGCCAAGGTGCAGGAGATTCCGCAGAGTGAGCGGCGCAGTGTGGTGTTGATTTCCCTGATGAAGGGGTATGGCGGCGCTGGCTGTTGCTTTGACGAAGCCTGTCAGTTGGCCGGGGTAATCAATGGCCGCGCCGCTGCCGGCATCAAGAATGGCGAGGAAATGAGCAAGGAAAAGCTCGTGGAGATCAATCCCGATATCTTGTTCCTGCCCACCTATAACAATCATGGAAAATTTGATATCGACCGCTTCCGGAATGAATATATGAATGACCAGTCATTGCAGAATATGAAGGCCATTCAGCAGGGCAATCTGCTGGAACCGGATGAAGGTTATATATATAACTGTTCGCAGGATTTTGTCTTTGCGGTGCAGGAAATCGCTTATCGCGTCTATGGCGATAAGTTCAAGCTGGAACCGCAGCAGCATCTGTCGGCAGTAGAGAATTAAGGGGGACTTTTTGATGCAGAAGAAATTGACCAACAGGATTTTAACGGCTTTGGCTGTGGGGACACTGTGCTTTGGCACGGCAGTCTGCCAGGCTGAAACGGTAAGCGAGGACTTGGGGGATGTGGTAGTTACGGCGGAACGTATGCCGTCCCAGCGTATGAGTACTCCCGCAGATATGACGGTGATTACGGCAAAGCAGATTGAAGCCAACCACTATCAGACGGTGGGTGAGGCTCTGGCCAATGTCAATGGCGTGGTGGTCACGAATGGCAATGCGAATGGTGATTCAGAAGTGGTCATCAATGGCGACCAGCGTGTCGTTGTATTGGTGGATGGCCAGCGTTTGAACAATGACCAGGGTTCCATGACCAGAGCCAGTGTCAGCCTGGGCATGCTGCCTTCCGTGAAAAATATCGAACGCATTGAGGTTGTGAAGGGCGCGGGATCTGCCCTTTACGGCAGTGATGCCGTCGGCGGCGTGGTCAATATCATTACCCGCAAGGGAACGAAGAGTGAAACCACGGTGGATTTGAATACGGGTTCCTTCAAGACGCATAATTATGAACTGACCAATCAGGGCAGTGAACAGGGCTGGAGCTGGTTCGTAACGGCAGGCTTGCAGAAGCAGGGCTATTTCAATTACAAGGGAGATAATGATTCCCGCACCCGCATGGCCAATAGTGATTATAGCAACAAGAGCGTTTCCCTGCGTTTGGACAAACAGCTGTCCGACAATGACTCCTTGCAGCTGAATTTCAATCATAAACTGGCAGATATGGGGATCCTGGGGAATGCGGCAGGCCGCCGGCAACAGCATAATTACAATTATGGGGCACTGACCTGGAACTTCAAGGAACAGCAGCCTGTGAAAGGTTTCCTGCGCTATTTTGCCAACTATAAGTCCACGGATTATCAGGGCAAATACGATACCCATATGCAGGGAGTGGATTATCAGAATGGCTGGAAGCTGGGGCCAAACAACAAGCTGGTGGCCGGGGCTGAATGGCATCAGAGTGAATCCACCAACAAGCAGAGCGGTTACGAGAACAAGAAGATTACTACCAAGGCTGTGTTCGTGCAGGATACCATGCGCCTGACGGACAAATGGTTCTTTGTGCCGGGTGTGCGCATGGATCATCACGATGCCTTCGGCACGCATTGGACGCCGAAAGCAGCCATCAATTACCGGGCAGACAAACAGACGAAGATTTATGGTTCCTGGGGCCGGGTATTCAAGGCGCCGACAGCTGATGATATGTTCTATACGGATGCCTGGATGCGGGGCAATGCCCATCTGCAGCCGGAGTCCGGTCATGTGGAAACCATCGGTTTCACCCATGATTTCTCCAAGAAGGCAACGTTGGATGCCAGCTATTTCTGGAGCAACATCCATGATGCCATCAAGTGGGTTTATGATCCCGCAACGTTCCTGACGAATGCTGAGAACGTATCCCGGGAAAAGAAGCAGGGCGTGCAGCTCTCCTTTACCGGCAGACCATCTGCGCATTGGTCTTATGATATCGGGTATTCCTATATCGATACCAAGACCGATGGAACGAAGGTGCTGTTCTATCAGCCGAATGGCTATCGTCTGGGACTACATTATCATTATGACCGCTGGACGGCTAATCTGCTGGGGCGTATGGGCAGTGGCCTGGATAACAATACTTATGGCTGCCGTCGTTATGCAATCTGGGATTTCAATACCACCTATGCTGCAACGAAGAATGTGGATGTGTACTTCAAGGTCAACAACCTGACGAATCAGATGTATTATCTGGTGCCGAAATCTGCCTACACAGGTTGGTATTACCCTCTGCAGGGCCGTTCCTTCCAGCTGGGTGTAAAGGTATCGTTTTGATGGCTGATCTTTTGCTTGATGTGCAGGGCTTGCAAGCTGGCTATGGCGGGCGGCAGGTGTTGCGGCAGGTTTCCTTTCAGGCTGGCGGCGGCGAGCTTATCGGCCTGATTGGCCCCAATGGGGCAGGCAAGAGCACCTTGCTGAAAGCCCTGCGCGGGCTGCTGCCTGCTGAGGGGCGTATCGGAATCAAAGGCAAAAGCCTTGGGGACTATACCCCGCAGGAAATGGCCAGGGTGGTGGCTTATCTGCCCCAGCACAGTCATGTGCCCTTTGCCTTCACGGTAAGGGAAGTGGTGCTGATGGGCCGGGCGCCGCATTTGCGTTGGTGGCAGCGGGAAGGGGCGCAGGATGTTCGCATCGCTGAGGCCTGCATGGAATATATGGCGGTGGCGGATCTGGCGGACACGCCGGTCAATACCCTGTCGGGCGGCCAGCGGCAACGGGTGCTGCTGGCCAAAGTTCTGGCCCAGCAGACGCCCTTGCTGTTGCTGGATGAACCGGCCAGTGGTCTGGACTTGTTCTATCAGGAGGAACTCTTCCGTTTCTGCCGGGAACTTTGTCAGGCAGGCCGGACAATCCTGCTGGTGGTGCATGATCTGGCACTGGCGGCCCGCTTCTGTTCCCGGCTGTTGCTGGTGGGGCAGGGGGGCTTGCTCGCAGATGGCGAGCCCAGGGCGGTCTTGCAGCCGGAACTGTTGAGCCGTGCCTATGGCGTTTCTGTCTATGTGGATTTCCATCCGCAGACCGGCCATGCGGATATTTACACCAAAGCGATGGCCAGACGGCAGCAATTGCTGCCTTTGCTGATGGGAGGGGATGCGTCATGAAAAATCATTTCGTCAGCGTGCTGGCCGTCATGTTTATGCTGCTGCTCTTTATGATGCTGCTTTCCCTGAGCTGGGGACAGATGGATATTCCCTTTTCCCATGTGCTGGATGTCCTGCGCAAGGCCGCAGGGATGGCACCAGTGAATGGCCTGACACCCAATGAAGAAGCGGTTATCTGGCATATCCGTCTGCCGCGTACGTTGGTCGGCCTGCTCACTGGTGCGGCTCTGGCGGCGGCGGGGGCTGCTCTGCAGGGTCTTTTTGCCAATCCACTGGCAGATCCGGCGATTATCGGCGTGTCCAGTGGGGCTTCTGTGGGAGCAATCGTGGCTATTGCCACGGGACTTTCGGCGGCAACCTTGTTTGCTTTGCCCATCTGTGCCCTGCTGGGCGCTTTGCTGGCGGTCAGTCTGACCATTGCGCTGGCCTTTAGGCGGGGGCGGATTCCCGTGCTGACCCTTTTGTTGGCTGGTGTGGTGGTCGGCATGTTCCTGGCGGCCGTGTCCGCGATGCTGCTGACTGCAGTCAGCGAGAACAAACTGCAGGAATATCTGTTCTGGACAATCGGCGGCCTGGATTATCGCCGCTGGGAGCACGTATGGCTGGGGCTTTTCCCCATTGCCGTCAGTGTGGGGATTATCTGCCTGCTGGCGCGGCAGCTCAATATCCTGTCCTTGGGGGAAACGGAGGCCAGGGCCGTAGGCCTGCCGGTGATCCGCTTCCGTCTGATCCTGTTGTTCCTCGCGGCGCTCGCCACGGCAACGGGCGTCTGCATCAGCGGCAATATCGGTTTTGTAGGGCTGGTAGTGCCCCATATGCTGCGGATGCTCATCGGCCCCGACCATCGGCGGCTGCTGCCGGCATGTGTCCTGGCCGGAGGTATCTTCCTGCTATTCTGCGATATTGTAGGGCGGGTGATCCTGTCCGGCACGGAGATTCGCGTGGGCATCATGACTGCCTTTATCGGCACACCGTATTTTTTGTATCTGCTGCGTAAGCAGCAGCGAATGGAGTAGATGTGAATGGAAAATATCGTTGCAGGGCTGGAGCTCTTCCAAAAGGGCGGGCTGGTTATGTATGTGCTGCTTTTATGCTCCCTTTTTGTCATGGTCATCGGCGTGGAGCGCTTCCAATATTTCCGCCGCATGGATTCCGGCCGGGGCTTTGCCCGGGAGTTCTTCGCCCTGATGAGGAATGAAGATTATGCCGGGGCCATGAAACTGGCGAGGGAATCCTCCGGCAATATGGCGGAAATCATCATGCGGGCAGTAGAGCGGGCTGCGGATGGGCAGGATGTCAGCAGCTTCATGGAAATCCAGTCCGGTGTGGCGCTCGCGCATTTCAAGCGACGTCTGTATTATCTCAATGTCATTGTGACTATGGCGCCGCTCTTGGGGCTTTTGGGCACGATCAGCGGCATGATTTCGGCCTTCAGTGTCTTCAATGTGCAGTCGGCACAGGCAGCAGCTATCACCGGCGGCGTTGGCGAGGCGCTGATTGCCACGGCCTTCGGCCTGTGCGTGGCGATTATGGCACTGGCCATTCACGCCTTCTTCGTGCAGTGGGTGGAAAATATCATCACGGATATGGAGCAGGTGTTCTCTTTGGTCGAAACCAAACAGGCGGAACTGACAAAGGCGGGTGCGGCTTATGCGTTTGCGTGACCGCCGCCAGATGGAAAAACCGGATATCATCATCATCCCGATGATTGACATCATGTTTTTCCTATTGGTGTTCTTTATGCTCAGTACCCTTTATATGGTGAATCTCAAGACTGTAGACATCAATATGCCGCAGGCGGCGCATGTCGAAACGCAGCTCAAGGTGACCTATGTGGTCACGATGAAAAATGACGGCAGCCTGTGGCTGGAGGATAAGCCTGTCGCTGAGACGGAACTGCTGAACAAGGTGGCAGACCAGCAAAAGAAGAATCCGCAGTTTGCTGTGGTGGTGCGGGCTGACCAGAAGCTAGACTATGGCATGGTCATAGGCCTGCTGGATAAGATAAAGGGTGCTGGCGTGGCTAAAGTGGGGCTGGCCGCCGATAGTGCCGGAGGGCAGTGAGATGCGGCAGGAGCAAAAGGCAGAACTAAAGGCCTGGGCCGTTGCACTGGCCTTGCATGGTATTTTGTTTGTCCTCGTGGCCCTGAGCGGCGTGTTCCTGCTGGTCAAGCCGCCGCAGACAGCAGATCCGGTGGAGGTAGCCCTGTGGGAAGACAGCGGACTTGCCGGCGGCGGTGAAGCAGGCGGAGGCAGTCCGGCGCCCGATCCCGTCCCGGCCTCTCCGCCTCTGGAGGTGGCCATACCCACTCAGAATCTGCCGCAGATTCAGGAAAGCTATACAAAAGAGCCGCAGAAACAACAGGAGTACCGCCAGCAACATCAGACGCAGGCAAGCAAGGTTACAACACCGGCGGCAGGGGCGACTGCAGGGCAAAAACAGGCGGAAGCAAATGGCTCGGGCAACGGCACAGGAACGGCAACAGGCAATGGAAGTGCCGCTGGACAAGGGGCAGGCACAGGGACAGGCAGCGGAGCAGGTTCTGGCGCTGGAACTGGCAGTGGTAATGGCAATGGCGGGAACAATGGCCATACCAGCACGGAACGTGTGGCGGCGCGCTGTACCTACCGCCCCAGCCCTGCTTATCCGGAAAGCCTGCGTCAGCAGGGCGTGGAAGGCAGTGTGCGGGTGCTGATCCTGGTAGCCGAGGATGATTCCATCGAGTCGGTGGAAGTCGTGAAGTCCTCGGGCTATCCGGCTATGGATGCGGCGGCTGCAAGTGCTGCCCGTGGCTGCCGTTTCCAGATGAATGGCCGTCGGGGCCGCTATACGACAACATATAGTTTCCAACTCGCCGATGGTGACGATTGGTAAAAAATGAAATTAGAGTTTTTAGGGAAGGATGTTATTCTTGAAAAAAGATGCGAAACATTTATCGAAGCAGATAGCACTGGGGCTGACTGCCATGATGCTGGCCAGCGGCTATTCTTTTGCGGAAGCTGCTGATAATCAGACCGTGGAGGAAAACTTAGGTGATGTGGTGGTCACCGCCACCCGCAGCCATAAACGGGAAGTGGATACCCCGGCGGCTACGGAAGTCATCACGGCTAAAGAAATCAAGGAAACTGGTGCCCAG
The DNA here is from genome assembly GCF_900142515.1 of Pseudoselenomonas ruminantium. Taxonomy (GTDB): domain Bacteria; phylum Bacillota; class Negativicutes; order Selenomonadales; family Selenomonadaceae; genus Selenomonas_A; species Selenomonas_A ruminantium_D. The sequence continues at coordinate 53,872 of NZ_FRBC01000022.1, forward strand.
ACTGCTGGTGAGGCATTGGCAAAAGTTGACGGCATTGCCTATGGTGCTTTTGGGCAGAATGGTTCTGCTATGGGCACAATGGCCAATGATGTCAATATCCGCGGCGTTGACAACGGGACACTGGTGCTGGTGAATGGCAATCCCATATCCTGGCGTGGGAAGTACGATTTGTCTGCTATCCCTGCGGACACGATTGAACGCATTGAAGTGGTCAAAGGTAGTGGTTCCGTCCTTTATGGCAGCGAAGCTATGGCTGGTGTAGTCAATATCATTACGAAGAAAAAAGCGGCCAACACGGTGACGGCTGGCATTGGCAGTGCCGGACAACATCACTATGCGGCCAATGTCGGTGATGATCGTTTGGTTGTCCATTATGATTTCAACGAATGGAAGCATGGGATAGATGCCAGCAGGACGGCAACGACGTTTGGACAGACCAGGACAAATGTCAATCATGTGAAAAAGCAGTCGGCAGGTATCAATTACAGTCTGAACAAGAATCTGGATTTCCTGTATGGCTACTATGAAACTGAAGCAAAATATGACCGTTATGTGACGGAGGTAAGTAGTGCCAGAGCAGCGGCACGTGTGGGCGATCTGTTCAATAGCCGCAAGTATGAGACCAAACGCCATATCACCCAGCTTAATTATCATGACAAGAATTGGAAAGCCGGTCTTTATTGGAATGATGGCACGGTGGAATCCTGTGGCCCCACGCGGCTCACTTCTGCAGGGCGGAGAACCAACTCCTTGTATAACACCCGGGAAAAGAATGTTACCTATGGCTTGGACGTGCAGCGCCGTTGGAAAGTTTCGCCACGTACCAGCTGGATTGGTGGCATGAGCCTGCAACGGGAAATCTATCAGAAGCTTTATGCACCATCCACTCCGACAGCTGTTGATTATGGGCGTAACAACTGGGCTGCGTTTGTCCAGTTGGAGGAGAAGTTTGATGCGAAGAACACCGGTATTTTTGGTGTGCGTGAAACCTGGACAACCGGAGCTTGGCGTGATCAGAATTACCATAATTTCAGTGCTTCAGGGCAATGGCTGCACAAGATGGACGCGGCCAACAATCTTTATGTCAGCGTAGCACAGTCCTTCATCATGCCGACATTCTCACAGATGTATGGCGCCACGGATGCAGGTGTGCCCAACCCGTCCCTGAAACCACAGAAGGGTATCAATTATGAAACGGGTTGGAAACAGAATCACAATAATCATCAGTGGAAAGCTGCCGTCTTCCATATGGATATCAAGGATAATATCGATGCTACATGGAATGCTGCCCGCAGCCAGTATACCTACAATAATGAAGATTTCCGCAATACAGGTGTGGAACTGGCTTGCGATATCAAGAGCCAGCGACCCTTTTCTTATCACTGGGGCGTAACTTGGCAGAATCCGGAATCCAAGAATGCGAAGAAGGGTTATTGGGACCGGAAGTTCGGCAAGGTACAGCTTACAGGCGGCATCACCTATAAGCAGGGTAAACTGGTTTCCAACTTGAGCGGTTCTTATCTGTGTGACCGGGTGCAGACGCCATCGGCAGAACACTCCTTCAAGGCAAAGCCGTATTTCCTCACCAGCTGGCACACCAGCTACCAGCCGGATGCAGCGCAGGAAATCACCCTGACGGTCAGAAATGTGCTGAATCGCCACGACGTGATTTCCCATTCGTCTTCCACCTATTATGATGCACCGGCCAGCTATATGCTGAACTACACCTATAAATTCTAAGCGAAAAGAATAATCATCTGAGGAATACAGGAAACCGCACATGGCAGCAGGCTATGTGCGGTTTTTGTCGAATGTAAACAAGAGATAAATATGTCGTACAGCGGACAGGATGTAACAATAGAATCAGGTGAGAAATGCTATGGACAAAATAGAAAGACTTTTGGTTTTTGGCGATATTCATGGCAAATTTGACAGATTTATGGAGGCCTATCAAAAGGCCGGTTTCAATCCGGATAAGGATCTGCTGGTGTTCTTAGGCGATTACCTTGACCGGGGAGAACAGCCAGTGTCTGTGATGGAATGGGTGATGGAGAACTTCGGAAACAGGCATATGATATTCCTGCGCGGCAACCATGAGCAGATGCTTTATAAAGCCATAAAGGAAAAGGTGGAGTCATCTAATCTGTTGTCATTCCTGTTTGGTTCGCCTAAGGCACTGTGGCTTAACAATGGCGGCAGGATGACTTATTCAGAAATAGAAAAGACTGGCCGGAAGGATGTTTTGTTTGACAACTGGCTGAAGCTGATTGAACAATTACCACTGTATACAGAAGTTGAGGTAAATGGCAGAGCTTATTGGCTTATGCACGCTGATTGCAATCCGGACGTGCCGTTGGCTGATCAGGAGGAGAAAACCTTGCTGTGGGGCAGAAGTCTGGCCATGCATCCAGAGCTCCATCAGGGCGAGCAGGTTATTGTATTGGGCCATACCCCTGTGCAGGCGTTAGGCTATGAAGCAAAACCGCAATGGCTGCAGGATGGAAAACTTGTGCTTATGGATACTGGGAGCTTTATGGAAAATGGCCGCGTGTCGTGTGCAGATTTATTAAGCGGTGAAGTATATCAGTCATCGATATGAGGCTGAACAGCAAAAATAACGTTTGATATGCTCCCCTTATGCGAGACACTAAAACTGTCATCATAGGGGGACTTTTTTGCCTTTTCTTGACGGGGAAAGTTCAAGCAGGCTGTGTGTAGTTTTTGTCGAAAATAATAAGAAAAGGGAGACGGGAGAATGCAGGGGTTGACACCAACTGAGTTAAAGGCCATATTGTTTTCCAAGCGGGCCAATGTGTATTATCTGGAAAAATGCCGGGTGATGCAGAAGGATGGGCGTGTGCTCTATCTGACAGAAGGCAAGAAAGCCAATCAATATTGGAATATCCCCATCGCCAATACGACGGTAATTCTTCTGGGGACGGGAACTTCCATAACCCAGGCGGCTATGCGGATGCTGGCCGGTGCAGGTGTGCTTGTGGGTTTTTGTGGTGGCGGTGGTACGCCGTTATTGGCCGGTACAGAAATTGAATGGCTGAATCCGCAAAGTGAATATCGACCGACACAGTATGTGCAGGGCTGGATGTCCTTTTGGTTTGCAGAGGATAAGCGCTTGCAGGCGGCAAAGAATTTCCAGTATAAACGCTGTGATTTTTTGGAAAAGGTTTGGGGGAAGGACCGTGATTTGCAAGGGGAAGGTTTCTTTGTGGATGATCGGGAGATAGAAGGTGCGCTGACAGGTTTTCGCCAGCGTATTGATGATGCGGAAAATGTAACGGAATTATTGGCGGCAGAGGCTAATTTTGCCAAACAGTTGTATAAATATGCCGTGCAGCGGACTGATTATGGGGATTTTACCCGGGATACAGATGCGACGGATATTGCAAATATCTTCCTCAATCATGGCAATTATCTGGCTTATGGTATGGCGGCCTCTGCTCTGTGGGTGCTAGGGATTCCGCATGGTTTTGCCGTAATGCATGGCAAGACACGGCGGGGAGCGTTGGTCTTTGACGTGGCAGATCTGGTAAAGGATGCCATTGTATTGCCGGGCGCGTTTGTCTGCGCAAGAAATGGTTTGGAGAATCAGGAATTTCGCGAATACTGCCTGCAAAAGTTCACGGAACATAAGGTCTTGGAATTTATGTATGACACGATAGAAAAGCAGAGTTTGCAGTGGTATAAGGGGGATGGGCGCAATGATGGTGATATTTACCAGTCAGAGTGACAAGAATGCCTTGAAAACCACCCGCTGGATATTGGATGCCTTTGCCAATCGTATTGGTACGGATACCTGGCAGACGGTTATTACCGAAGATGGTTTGCAGATGGTCAAAAGACTGTTGCGCCGCCATGCGACCAAGAGCATGTCCGTATCCTGCCGCTGGATTCGGTCGCGTACCCGCAGTCAGCTGCTTTGGATTGTAGGAGATAGCAGCCGCTTTGATGAGAATGGCTATGTGCCTGTAAATAGTACCCAGAAGGATATTGCCCATCAAGCATGGGAAAATGACTGGATTTATCTGCCGGAGATAAAGTCCTTGGCGGCAATGGCAGGTGTCTTGCATGATTGGGGAAAGTCTGAGACAGCATTCCAGAAGATGTTGAAGAAAGCGAGCAACGGAAAACGGGAAAGTGATGAGGTCTATCGTCATGAATGGCTGAGCTGTAAGCTGCTGGAAGGATTGGTCTGGCAAACAGAGAAGCGGACGGATGAAGAATGGCTGAAAATCTTGCAAAGTGGGAAAATCCCGGAGAAAAAGTTAGAGGAATGGCTGGCAGAGAATGCCAGTGAAAAGCTCAAAGAACTGCCGCCCGTGGCGAGCATGTTATGCTGGCTTATCTTGTCCCATCATCGTCTGCCTGTATTGGATAAAGCGGATGCGAAAGCTTATGCCAATGATGAAGCCACATCATTTTCCAGGCTTTTATCTGGATTGGATGCTGTATGGGGGTACCAGAAGCAGGGAAAAGCTGCGGTTAAACTATCCCGGGGCTTGCTGAAATCAGATAAATGGCAGAAACAGGTAAAAAAATGGTCGGACAGGCTGGCGGCACAGATTCCTGTCTTGCATGAATTATGGGCGCAGGAGAATATACGGTTGCTGCTTCTGTATGCCCGCGTCAGTCTGATGTTGAGTGATTACACTGTATCTGCTGCCAAAGCGGAGTCCTCATGGCCGCAGGATTGCGCTTTATTTGCCAACACGGATAAGCATGGTTTGAAACAACGTCTGGATGAGCATTTGGTGCGGGTAAGCATGCAGGCTGCGCAGGCGGCACATTGCCTGCCGCATTTTATCCATGGAATGGACAGGATTGAGGATGTGCCCAATCTGCGCAGGAAAAGTCCGCCAGCTTTTGTCTGGCAGGACAAGTCCGTGGCTAAGATTGGTGACTGGCGTAAGGCTAAGGAAAAAGCAGGCCGCAGTCATGAAGGCTGGTTCGTTATCAATATGGCAGGAACGGGCTGTGGTAAAACAATGGGCAATGCAAAAATCATGCAGGCCTTGTCGGAGGATGGAAAATCACTGCGATACAGCCTGCTTTTGGGGCTGCGCAGCCTGACCTTGCAGACTGGCCGTGAGTATCAGAAGCGAATCGGACTGGATGTTGGTGAAATAGCAGTGTTAGTCGGTTCAGCTGCAGCCAAGGAATTGTATGGTGAGGGGGCATGGGAGGAGTCTGCTGATACAGATTGCATGAACGGATTGCTGGCTGGAGAAGTCAAGGCTGATTTCGCTGTGAATGATAAGATGCTGGCAGTCTTATTTGCTTCGTCAGCTCAATTGGCGCAGAAGCATAAAGAATTGTTATACGCGCCGGTACTGGCTGCTACCATCGATCATTTGATGCCCGCTACGGAGACTGTGCGCGGTGGGCGCTATATCCTGCCATTCCTGCGGATGATGTCGGCTGATGTGGTGATTGATGAGATCGATGATTTTGCAGGAGCAGATCTGGTAGCAATCGCCCGCTTGGTGCATATGGCAGGGATGCTGGGCAGGAATGTCATTCTGTCATCTGCAACGATACCGCCTGATTTAGCTGAGGGATTGTTCTCGGCTTATTGGAGCGGGCGGAAGCTGTATACCCGCTTTTTTAAGTATCCTTTGCGGGTGAATTGTGTCTGGTGTGATGAGTTTCAGACCAAAATTCAATTGATGGAATCTCCAGAACTGGCAAAGGTATTGCCTGCTTATCGGCAGTGGCATAAAAATTTTGCCCTGCGGCATAAGGAAAAGCTTTCGCAGCAACCAGTGAAGCGTAGAGGATGGATTGTAGAATGTACAGATTTGTTTGCATTACCACTGGCAGACCGACAGAATGCCTATTGCAAACTTATGCAGGATGCTATGCTGAAACTTCATCAGCAATATGCCGTGACGGATAAAAGGACAGGAAAGCAGGTATCTTTTGGGGTGGTGCGTTTGGCCAATATACGGCCTTGTGTAGAGACCGCTAAGTTTTTGTTGGCAGCGGAATGGCCGGAGGAATTCGCACCACGCTTGCTGGTGTACCATAGCCGCCAAACGGCATTATTGCGCAGTCAGGAAGAAAGATATCTGGATGTTGTGCTGAAACGTAAAAAGCAGGATGCGACAGAAATAGATTTTCAGGATATCGTGGTGCGTAGGCAGATTGATCATACAGACGCACAGAATGTTGTCTTTATACTGGTGGCTACACCGGTAGAGGAATTGGGCCGTGACCATGACTTTGACTGGGCCGTGGTGGAGCCGTCCTCATATCGTTCCATCATTCAGTTGGCGGGCCGCATTCGCCGGCATAGACTGGCGTTAGAAAATGGAGAGATAGGAAACATTGCGATTATGCAGTATAACCTGAAGGCCATAACGTCAGGAGATAAAGTGGTATTTTGCAGGCCGGGGTTTGAATCAAGGAAATATGCGTTGGAGACGCATGATATGAAGGCATTGGTGGATACTGAAGAACTGGCCAAAGGTATCAATGCTGTACCGCGTACGGTCAGACCGGAGAAACTGTCTCCGCATAAGAAACTGATTCATCTGGAACATCAGGTCCTGACAGATTTCCGTGATTTGTCCTGCTTCGGGCCAAGCAGACTTCATGGCTGGCAGGAAGAATCCTGGTGGCTTACAGGGCTGCCACAGCAATTCAATAAGTTCCGTGAAGGTGCGCAGGATATAGAGCTATGTCTTAAAAAACAAGAAAACGGCACGTTCTGCTTTTGCGAACAGAGTGAAAGCACAGATGAATGGATAGAGCGGGAGGATTGGTATCATATCCAAAAACAAAAAGATGAGGAAAGTGAGCGCTTCTGGCTGCAGCGTGATTATCAGCAGGCATTGGCCGATTATCAGGGAGATTCTGCTAACAGCAAGGGCGTAATTCAGGCAGGAATTTTGCATTTGCCTGCGAACAGGGAAAAAACTGTGTGGGTGTATTCTGATCAGTTTGGCATGTATGATGAAAAGAAGGACTTTGCCCCTTAATACAGAATAACATCTATGTAAGCGATTTTACCCAAATTTTGCTGACTGTTGCAAACCCCTATAAAATAAGGGACTAGCGAGACGTGAAAAATTAGGGTAAAATAACTGGAAATCGCAAGAAGGCTTCTGGTTGTAGGGAAAGAGGGCAAAATCCCACAGTGTTCCGCCGAATAGGCGGCTTAGAAATGTTACCTCAGTCCATGATGACATGGCCCATTGTGTTCCGCCGAATAGGCGGCTTAGAAAGCCATGGAAAGCGGCTGCCACACAGTAGCATCGTGTTCCGCCGAATAGGCGGCTTAGAAAATAAACCATAGCCTCGTTCGGGATATTGGCACGTGTTCCGCCGAATAGGCGGCTTAGAAACGTTTGCTAACAAGCTGAGCGTGGTTGCAGATGTGTTCCGCCGAATAGGCGGCTTAGAAAGACAAACTGAATGAGGCCCGGACGGCAGTGGGGTGTTCCGCCGAATAGGCGGCTTAGAAACACCAAGACGGCGGCCACGCTGGTGGGCGGCAGTGTTCCGCCGAATAGGCGGCTTAGAAATGTTTGAGCCGATTGTTGGCTGTCTGCAATTCGTATTCCGCCGAATAGGCGGCTTAGAAAGAGAATGCCGAGAACTCAATACAAGCAGCCAAGTATTCCGCCGAATAGGCGGCTTAGAAATCCAAGAGATAAGGCATGCAGCCTTCATCCCGGTATTCCGCCGAATAGGCGGCTTAGAAAAACACTCTGACGGTGGAACGTGCTATCAATGGGTATTCCGCCGAATAGGCGGCTTAGAAAATCTAAATATGATGGTCCTGTGAAAATTTGAAGTATTCCGCCGAATAGGCGGCTTAGAAAGCGATAATCTAAGCCCTGCAGAAACATGCCCTGTATTCCGCCGAATAGGCGGCTTAGAAA
>NZ_FRBC01000022.1:62017-62967 GCF_900142515.1 Pseudoselenomonas ruminantium
GTATTCCGCCGAATAGGCGGCTTAGAAATCCAGCTGAGATGCAGGATCTATACCATGCCCGTATTCCGCCGAATAGGCGGCTTAGAAAGCCCGCCTCCTTTCTCATCATCCGCCAATAAAGTATTCCGCCGAATAGGCGGCTTAGAAAAACGAGATATTCCGTGCCATCAAGCGTTATGAGTATTCCGCCGAATAGGCGGCTTAGAAATACTTCGGTCGTCGCCCCGGTAGCAACCACGGGTATTCCGCCGAATAGGCGGCTTAGAAAACAGTCAAGCATGACCATGGCGTTCCCACTGTGTATTCCGCCGAATAGGCGGCTTAGAAACTTCTGATAAGTGCCACCCGTCCTGGCAAGATGTATTCCGCCGAATAGGCGGCTTAGAAAAGTCAGCGTGGAACGCAGTCACAAGCTTGTGGGTATTCCGCCGAATAGGCGGCTTAGAAACCCTTTCGCATGATTCAAACGATTTTCAAACGGTATTCCGCCGAATAGGCGGCTTAGAAATGCACCGAGACGAGCAGCCCCGGCACGCATGGGTATTCCGCCGAATAGGCGGCTTAGAAATTTGAGCGTGCCGCTCTTGACTTTCTGATAGAGTATTCCGCCGAATAGGCGGCTGGTCCTATGTCAAGATTTAGTACAACATAAAATGAGAAATTTTAATTATTTTCAACTTACCAATCGTGATTCTCTAGCAACGCTCGCATTGTAAAGTTTTTCAAAGTCATCTGGCGAAAGATATCCACAATGGCTGTGAATCCGCTTTGTGTTATAAAATGCTTCAATATACTCAAAAATTAGGCTGTGAGCATGATTAAAATCCCGGATTCTAAAGCGGTTCAGCCATTCACGCTTTATCAATGCGTGAAATGACTCGATACAGGCATTATCCCATGGATAAGCTTTCTTGGAATAGCTCCGCTGCATTCGTGCGGTGGCCTTCTTA
>NZ_FRBC01000004.1:0-45121 GCF_900142515.1 Pseudoselenomonas ruminantium
TTGTTGCTCATTAACTGCTCTCGACAAGCCGAGTATCGGATTAGTCCGAACCAAGCAAGCGGTCTACGCAGCAACTACCACAACTGGACGCAGCACTACGCCCTCTACCTCATAGGCTTATGCTATTTGAGGTTACTTGTTTTTGCTATTTTCATGTAGGCGGCTTTGCCGCTGAACGAGGTGTCTACGTCAACCTTGGACATTTTTACAAGCCGTAAGGGCGATGTCTCCTCGAATACGTAGAAACGAGGCTCTTTTCTCGGCTCAACCTTTCTAAAGTGCAGTTCCCGTAGGTTCGTTACGTACATTATAACAAAATATTTAATATTTGAGAATAGTTTGTTTATTTTTGTTTACTATATTCTATTTCGACATGAGCGCCTTCCTTACCTGCAATAAAAAACGGCCTCCCCTTCATCAGACCATGAGGGGAGACCGTTTTTCTATTCTTTATGGCCAAAATGCGGCCAAATGGCTTTTATAATAACGCCGAAGCCTTTATTCACAAGGCTCACAAGCTCTTATTACATCATGCCCGGCATGCCCATACCCGGGGCACCGCCAGCAGGCATAGCCGGTTTTTCTTCCGGCTTGTCAGCAACCAGCGTTTCCGTAGTCAGAACCATGGAAGCGATGGAAGCAGCGTTCTGCAGGGCAGAACGGGTAACCTTAGCCGGGTCAACAATACCAGCCTTGATCATGTCAACGTATTCGTTCTTGAGAGCGTTGAAGCCGATGCCTTCGCCAGCTTTCTTCACTTCTTCAACCACTACGGAACCTTCGAGGCCAGCGTTGTTGGCAATCTGGCGAACCGGTTCTTCGATGGCACGGCGAACGATGTTCACGCCGACCTTTTCATCGCCTTCCACATCGAGCTTGTCGAGGGCCGGCAGGATGTCGATGAAGGTCGTGCCGCCACCAGCTACGATACCTTCTTCAACAGCAGCACGCGTTGCGTTGAGGGCATCTTCGATGCGATACTTCTTGTCCTTCATTTCCACTTCGGTAGCAGCACCGATTTCGATGACAGCTACGCCACCAGCCAGCTTAGCCAGACGTTCCTGGAGTTTTTCCTTATCGAAATCAGAAGTGGTTTCAGCAATCTGCTTCTTGATCTGAGCTACGCGAGCTGCGATAGCGTCCTTATCGCCTACGCCGTCCACAATCGTGGTCTCTTCCTTCGTGGAACGGATCTGGCGGGCACGACCGAGGTCTTCCAGCGTCACGCTATCGAGCTTGCGGCCGAGTTCTTCGCTGATAACCGTACCACCCGTCAGGATAGCGATATCTTCGAGCATTGCCTTGCGGCGGTCACCGAAGCCAGGAGCCTTCACAGCCAGAGCCTTGAAGGTGCCACGGAGCTTGTTGACCACAATCGTCGTCAGAGCTTCGCCGTCTACATCTTCAGCGATGACAGCCAGCTGCTTGCCCTGTTTCACAACCTGCTCCAGAATCGGCAGGATATCAGCGATAGCAGAAATCTTGCGGTCCGTAATCAGGATGTACGGATCATCGAGAACAGCTTCCATCTTGTCCGTATCCGTTACGAGGTACGGGGAGATGTAGCCACGGTCAAACTGCATGCCTTCCACAACGGAGAGATTCGTAGCCATGGATTTGGATTCTTCCACGGTGATGACGCCGTCTTTGCCAACTTTTTCCATAGCTTCAGCAATGAGTTCGCCAGTTTCTTCGTTAGCGGAAGAAATCGTAGCAACCTGAGCGATGTCCGCCTTGCTTTCGATGGTCTTAGCCTTGGACTGAATTTCTTCAACCAGTGCAGCTACAGCCTTGTCGATACCCTTTTTGATGATCATCGGGTTAGCACCGGCAACAACATTGCGCATGCCTTCATGGATCATAGCCTGAGCCAGCAGGGTTGCCGTCGTCGTACCGTCACCAGCGATATCATTGGTCTTGGTAGCAACTTCTTTCACGAGCTGAGCGCCCATGTTTTCAAAAGCATCTTCCAGCTCGATGTCACGGGCAATGGTTACACCATCGTTGGTGATGGTCGGAGCGCCGAATTTCTTTTCCAGCACTACGTTGCGGCCTTTAGGGCCAAGGGTTACTTTTACGGCATTAGCCAGTGCATCTACACCGCGGCCCAGAGCGCGGCGAGCTTCTTCGTCAAACAGAATCTGTTTAGCCATTTATATTACCTCCAGAAAATACGCTTCTAATTAGAGAATTGCCAGAATGTCGCTTTCGCGGACAATCAGATATTCCTTGTCGTCAACCTTGACTTCAGAACCGGAATACTTGGAGAAAACTACTGCATCGCCAGCTTTGACTTCCATAGCAGCGCGCTCGCCGTTTTCCAGGAGCTTGCCAGCGCCAACAGCTACAACCGTGCCCTTCTGGGGCTTTTCTTTAGCCGTATCCGGCAGCACAATACCGCTGGCGGTCTTTACATCGCCTTCAGCAACTTCGATGACAACTCTTTCGCCCAATGGCTTAATCATAGGTATCTTCCTCCTACCATTTAAAATACATAAGTAAGTTGTTAGCACTCACTAGCCTTGAGTGCTAAGCACAGTTCTTATAGTAACCTTTTTTAGTCAAAAAGTCAAGGCTATAAGACAATAAATAAATATATATCGTATTTTATTGTTTCTTAGGCAAAACCGTGTTTTTCGTTGACAAAATGTTGACAATTGGTTCGCAAACAATCCAGACTGGTGCTGCAAGCATCGCAGATATGTCAAAAAATAAGCTCTACCCCATGTGATCAGAGGGGTAGAGCTTGTTTTTTATCTTTTAGATCATATTCTTGACATAGCTGTCGTAGAGGGCCTTGAGTTCCTCAATCTTGTCATACATCTCAACCTGCAGGCCGGAGGCAGCAGCGTAATCGCCTTCGTTCAGCGCATTGATGAGCAACGTGAACAGGGATTTCTCATCGATGCTGTCTTTGGCCAGATATGCACGGATGCCGTTGATCTTGTTCCAGTTGTAGGAATCCAGATCCGTTACATATTCTGCCTTGATTTCCTTGGCAGCACGGACGATATCGCGGTTTTCCGGAATGATGCGGGAAATGAGCTCCGTCTTCCAGCGCAGCAGGGCACCAGAGCGGAATGCGTTGATGATGGTGTCATTGAGCGCGCCGCCAGCGGTGATAACGGCCTTCTTGTCTGCATAGTTTTCGAAGTTCTGCATGTTTTCCCAAACCGTAGCCGGTGGTGCACCAAAGAGACGATCGCGTTCTTCATCCGTATAATCTTCGAAAACATCATCTTCGCTGCGGTATGCACGATTCTTTTCGAGATAGAAACCTTCTTCGCCAGCTTCCTTGGAAAGCTCGGTGAGGAGTTCTGCCGTGGTGTGTTCAACAGCAACTTTGATGCCATCGAGGCATGCGGAATAGATGGCAGCCAGTACCAGATAAGTATTGGTGTACGGGTTGCAGGCACGCAGCTCGAAGCGGGTTGCGTACGGGTTGCCCAGGTCACGGATGAGACCAGCCAGGATCGTACGGTTACGGGACGGGATTTCCGGCGTCTGTCCCAGAGAAGTTACGATACATACCGGAGCTTCGAAACCGGGTTTCAGACGGTTCAGGGAGTCATTCGTAGCGGAAACGAACGGATTGATGGCTTCGTAGTTCTTGAGCATACCCATCAAAGAACCATAACCAACAGCACTCATGAAGTCCTTGCGCTGGTCATCTGCAGTAAAGAGGTTATGAACCTTGCCATCTTTCGTCACAGCAGCCATACCGATATGCGTGTGCTCACCATTACCAGCCAGACCAATCATCGGCTTAGCCTTGAAGCTTACTTCGAGACCGATGGAACGGAAGGTTTCCTTGACGACCATGCGGACGAGGATTTCATTGTCCGCAGCCTGCAGAGCATCAGCGAAGCGCCAGTCAACTTCCAGCTGTTCGCAGACATGCGTCATGTTGCCGCTGCCATCGATCTGAGCCTTGAGGCCGCCTACTTCTTTATGGCCCATCTCTACTTTCAGACCGTATTTATCGAGTTCCAGCAGGCAGTTTTCCATAGCCGTGCGCACAGCGCCATGCGTACGTTCCCAATACTGTTCCTGCATGACCTGAGAAGCGGACATTTCTTCGATAGCGGCTTCTTCCAGCGGCGTCTTCACCCAGAATTCCAACTCCGTTGCGGAAGTGAACTGGATGTCGACCACATCATTGCCGTTGACGCTTTCGAGACCGGAAATCTGCGGATGTTTCTTGAATGTATCCAGCAGTTCTTCCTTGACGTAGTTCAGCGTGTCAGCGAGCACTGCACGGGAGTCAACGCGTTTGCCTTCGTGCACGAGGAAGGACGGGATACGCAGAGTACCAACCGGTTTGCCCGTTTCTTCATCATAGAATTCCATATTGTAGTCAACGAACCAGTTGACGGAAGGATCGATAGGCATATCAACCTTAGCATTGTTCAGGGTGGCAATGCCCGTCAGCACAACGGAAGAACCGTCAGTCTGTACGGCCGTGCCAGCATAGAAATCATCGATATCTTTGAGGAAGATGCGAACCGGAATCTTCTCGTCCGTATCGTTGCCAGCCATGTCCACGCCCACCAGAGAAACGAATTTGATTTCTGGATGTGCCTTCAGTTGTTCGATAATTTCCTCTTTCGTCGAATTGGCCGGAATCACATACAGTAAGTTTTCCACTCAATACCACCCTTTCAATAACACAAAAACAAGCCATGTGAACACACCCCCTCCGAGGTTATGTTCACACAGCTCCATTGCCATAAGTCTTTTGTTTTTCTCTGATTGATATACTAACACATAGTCGTACAGTTGTAAAGTGCTTTTTTGCTTAAATCCCCGAACCGTACAATTTTTTTTCAATAAGCTGTGCCGTTTTTGTTACCGCCAGGCCGCCTTCACTGGTTTCCCGCAAGCTTTTCGGCAGCGCCTTGCCTATGCGGTTCATCGCTTCAATCACTTCATCCACTGGAATGACAGAATCTACTCCCGAAAGCGTCATGTCCGCTGCCAGCATGGCCACGACTGCAGCAAAGCCATTGCGCTTGACACAGGGAACTTCTACTAATCCTGCCACAGGATCACAAACCAGTCCCAAAAGGTTCTTGATTGCCAATGCTACAGCGTTGCCAACCTGCTGTGGCGTACCTCCAGCCAATTCCACCAGCGCGCCGGCTGCCATGCCTGCAGCTGTGCCACATTCGGCCTGACAACCACCTTCAGCCCCGGCAATGGACGCATTCTGATCCACCACCATGCCAATCCCTGCTGCTGTAAACAATGCCTTTACGATAACTTCATCAGCCAGCCCTCGTTCCTGTTGCGCTGCATATAAAGCTGCAGGCACGATACCACATGATCCGGCAGTCGGGCATGCCACAATGCGTCCCATAACGGCATTGACTTCACTGATGCCTACAGCATAAGCGGCAGCGGCCAGCACACGCTCTCCCATGTATCCCTGTCTGCGATAAGCAAAAATCTTTTTCGCATCACCACCAGTAAGACCACTCAGCGATTTCTCTGTATTGGCCACTCCCCGCTCAATGGAAGCCTTCATCACTTGCCAATTCACTTCCATCCTGCTGAGGATTTCATTCCGTTCCTGCTGACTATCATGCATTTCCCGCTGGATGATCAACTCATGCAAAGACGCGCCCTGCTGTTCTGCCAGCTCAATAAGCTCCCTGATTGTACCGAAATTTACTATCACTTTCATTACTCTCCTTACAATCAAATCGCCGGAATGGCAAAAGCATATTGCACAGCCTCTGCCATCTGACACTCAGCAATGACCTCCGGAGCAGGCTGTTCATCCAGCTCCATGATCATCATGGCTGTTTCTCCGCGGTTCTGACGCGACACCCGCATAAAGGCAACATTCACTGCGGCATGAGCCAGGATCCGGGTCACTTCCGTAATAACACCAGGACAATCCCGATGAATCGTGATCAACGCCGGATACTGTCCAGTCAATTCCACTTGATAACCATCAATATTGCTGATGATAATGTTACCACCACCAACAGATGCCCCCAACACCCGTACACTGCGTCCGGATTGCCCTGTCAGGAAAATGACCGCTGTGTTTGGATGGGCCTCTTCCAGATTTACCGTCTGAAAGCAGAAATCCAGCCCCTTTTCACCTGCAATGGCCAGCGCATCACGAATCCGCTCATCCTCCGGATTGAAACCCAAAATTCCTGCAATCAAGGCCTTATCCGTACCATGTCCACGATAGGTACGGGCAAATGAACCATGCAGATTGATTTCTGCCTTTGCAGGAACCTCTCCTAAAATCTTCCGTGCCATCAGCCCCAAGCGCACCGCTCCTGCCGTATGAGAGCTGGAAGGACCGATCATCACCGGACCGACAATATCAAATACTCCGTGCATATGCTTCCTCGC
This sequence comes from Pseudoselenomonas ruminantium, assembly GCF_900142515.1. Taxonomy (GTDB): domain Bacteria; phylum Bacillota; class Negativicutes; order Selenomonadales; family Selenomonadaceae; genus Selenomonas_A; species Selenomonas_A ruminantium_D. Next base: position 6,376 of record NZ_FRBC01000004.1, read on the forward strand.
TTTGACAAATTAATCCCGCTGGCTATTCAGCGGGATTAACAATATAATTCTTGATTATTTAATCAGCCCATGGCGGCGCAGAGCATCCTCCAGCTGACGTTCATGCTGAGATTCCATCTCAGACAAAGGCATACGCAGAGGTCCTGCCGCATACCCCAGCTTACGCATAGCTACCTTCACCGGAATCGGATTGACTTCACAGAACAGCGCATCAATAAGATCCGCATACTCAATCTGCATCTCTGCAGCTTTCTTTACATCGCCGTCAAAAAAAGCCTGACACATATCATGAGTTTCCTGCGGTGCTACGTTGGAAAGTACCGAGATAACGCCCTGTCCCCCTAATGAAAGGATAGGCACGATCTGGTCATCATTGCCGGAATAAATGGTGAGATCATCCCCCACAGCTGCCCGCAGGCGCAGGATCTTGGACAGGTCACCATTGGCTTCTTTTACTGCCACGATATTGGGATGTTTGGACAAAGCCACATAAGTATCCGTAGCAATAGCTACTCCGGTACGGGAAGGCACATCATAAAGAATAATGGGGATATTCACTGCATCAGCAATAGCTGTATAGTGAGCAATAAGCCCCTTCTGTGTGCATTTGTTATAATACGGTGTCACTACCAGCAGAGCATCCGCGCCCACGCTTTCCGCATACTTGGAAAGTTCCACCGCATAGCTGGTCTCGTTGGAGCCGGTTCCAGCAATCACTGGCACCCTGCCTTTCACATGTTCCACCGCAAATTTGATAGCAGCCCGGTGCTCCTCATCACTCATGGTTGCAGATTCACCAGTAGTTCCTGTGATGATGATAGCATCCGTATGATTCTTTATCTGATCATCAATGATACGGCCTAGTTCTGGAAAATTAATACCGTCTTCCGTATACGGCGTAATGATAGCTACGCCGGCACCACGAAAAATTGTTTTTTTCATGAAAAGCCCTCCCCTGCAAGCTCCAACGCCTGCAATTTTATTCAACTGTCTATCATTATCCCATGCTCTGCAAACAAAGTCAACGCTTTAGAGGACAATGATTACAGAAAATTTTGCGTGCATAATCTCATAAAGCATGATCCATTTTCATCAGCACAAGGGGGACTGGCAGACAAATCTGCCAGTCCCCCTTGCATTATTCACTTATAGAAGCACACGTATCCTGCACTTCCTATCAGCATTTCAGTCAAGCTTATTTACCTGCGAGAATCTTGTAACCTTCATAACGTCCCTTGGCATCATTCTGGGTCTTTTCGAACAAAGCCTCAGCAGCTTCCGGGAAGGAACGTTGGAGGTTGATGTAGCGGTTTTCGCCCATCAGGAATTCCTGGAACTTGTCAAAGTTCGGTTCCTTGGAATCGAGGCTGAACGGGTTCTTGTCCGTACCCACGAGCTGCGGGTTGTAACGGTAGTTCACCCAATAGCCGCACTCAACAGCAAGTTTGGCTTCGAGCTGGCTGTTGCCCATGCCCTTGCGGATACCATGGTTGATGCACGGTGCATAAGCGATGATCAGGGACGGGCCATGATAAGCTTCTGCTTCCGTAACAGCCTTCATGAGCTGGTTGTGGTCAGCGCCCATAGCCACCTGAGCTACATAGACATAGCCGTAGGACTTAGCCATCATGCCGAGATCCTTCTTCTTGGTCTTCTTGCCGGCAGCAGCGAACTGTGCGATAGCAGCAGCCGGAGTGGACTTGGAAGCCTGACCGCCCGTGTTGGAGTAAACTTCGGTATCGAAGACAAGGACATTGACATCTTCGCCGGAAGCCAGCACATGGTCAAGGCCGCCGTAACCGATATCGTAAGCCCAGCCATCGCCGCCCAGAATCCACTGGGAACGCTTCACGAAGTAGTCCTTGTTGTCATAGATCTTGTTCAGGAGTTCATCCGTGCCCTTTTCTGCTTCCAAGAGAGCCGTCAGCTTGTCAGCACGCTCGCGGGAACCTTCGCCCTCGTTCATGTTGTCAACCCATTCCGTCAGAGCGGCTTTGAGTTCGTCACTGCCCTTGCCGGCTTCTACAGCAGCCTTGGCATCAGCAGCCAGTGCATCACGAACAGATTTCGTACCCAGGAACATGCCCAGACCGAATTCCGCATTGTCCTCGAACAGGGAGTTTGCCCAAGCCGGGCCATGACCCTTGTGGTTCTTGGTGTACGGCATAGCCGGAGCACTGCCGCCCCAGATGGAGGAGCAGCCCGTAGCATTAGCTACCATCATGCGGTCACCGAAGAGCTGCGTCAGAAGTTTTGCATACGGAGTCTCGCCGCAGCCTGCGCAAGCGCCGGAGAACTCGAGCAGCGGCTGTTCGAACTGGGAACCCAGGACCGTACTCTTTTTCATCGGGTTCTTCTTCGGAGCAACCTTCTTGGCATCAACGCCGTAATCGAAGTAAACCTGCTGTGCCTTGAGCTCGTCATCCAGCGGCTTCATATCGAGAGCCTTCACCGGGCAGACCTGAGCACAGTTGCCGCAGCCCAGGCAGTCCATCGTGGACACAGCCACCGTGAAGTGGTAATCCTTGATGGCCTTCGTCTGCTTGGAGGGGAAACCTTCCGGAGCATTCTTGAGTTCTTCTTCCGTCGTAAGGACCGGACGGATGGCAGCATGCGGGCAGACATAGGAGCACTGGTTACAGCCAATGCATTTGTCCGTATTCCAAACCGGTACATTGATAGCCGTACCGCGTTTTTCGTAAGCAGCACCGCCTACCGGGAACGTACCATCTACCATTTCGCCATTGAACTTGGAAACAGGCAGCTTGTCGCCTTCCTGACGGTTCATGACATCCTGGACTTCCGTAATGAAAGCCGGAACAGCTTTCTTCTCTACCACTTCGTCAGCAGCATCAGCCCAGGCAGCCGGAACCTCTACCTTATGGAGAGCTTCGATGCCCTTATCGATAGCACCGTTGTTCATGTTGACGACTTTCTCGCCCTTCTTGCCGTAGGACTTGACCACAGCGTCTTTCAAATATTCCACAGCGGTTTCGATGGGAATGATGGCTGCAATCTTGAAGAAGGCAGACTGCATGACCATGTTGAAGCGGCCGCCGAGGCCCAGTTCCTTAGCAATATCCACAGCGTTGACCGTGTAGAACTCAATCTCGTTCTTGGCGATATAGCGCTTCATGGCTGCAGGCAGGTGCTTGTCAAGGTCTGCATCAGACCAGACGGTGTTCAGCAGGAACTTGCCGCCTTTCTTGAGGCCTGCCAGCAGGTCATATTTGTAAACATAAGACTGCTGAGAGCAGGAAATGAAGTCCGCATTGTTGATGAGATACGGGCTCGTGATGGGCTGCTTGCCGAAGCGCAGGTGGGACATGGTAATACCGCCAGACTTCTTGGAGTCATAAGCAAAGTAAGCCTGTGCATACATGTCCGTCTTGTCACCGATGATCTTGATGGCACTCTTATTGGCACCAACCGTACCATCGGAACCCAGGCCCCAGAATTTGCAGGCCGTCGTGCCAACCGGTGTGAGGTTTACATCGCTCATGACTGGTACCAGGCTTGTATTGGTTACATCATCATCGATACCGATGGTGAAGCCATCTTTCGGTGCATCCTTCTTGAGTTCTTCAAACACAGCGAAGATCTGATCCGGCGTCGTGTCCTTGCCGCCGAGACCGAAGCGGCCGCCCACGATGATCGGGCTAAGCTCGGAATCATAGAATGCGGACTTGACATCCAGATACAGCGGTTCGCCCAAGGAACCTGGTTCCTTGGTATGATCAAGAACAGCGACTTTCTTGACCGTCTTCGGCATGAACTGGAAGAAATGTTTGATGGAGAACGGACGATAGAGATGTACGGACATCAAACCGACCTTCTCACCCTGCTTATTGAGGTAGTCCACCGTTTCCTGCACGGCCTGGCAGACAGAACCCATGGCGATGATGATGCGGTCAGCATCTTCGGCACCATAGTAGTCAAAGAGGTGATGTTCACGGCCCGTGATCTTGGCCATATCAGCCATAGCCTCTTCCACCAGCTCCGGCAGAGCTTCATAATATGTATTGGAAGCTTCGCGTTCCTGGAAGTACACATCCGGGTTCTGAGCGGTACCGCGGATAACCGGATGATCCGGATTCAGTGCGCGGCGGCGGAATTCTTTCACGGCTTCCCAATCGAGAATCTTGCCCAAATCATCATAATCCACTACTTCGATTTTCTGAATCTCATGGGAGGTACGGAAACCATCAAAGAAGTTGATGAAGGGTACACGGCCCTTGATAGCTACGAGATGTGCTACAGCGGCCAGATCCATGACTTCCTGCACGCTGGCTTCGCAGAGCATTGCGCAGCCGGTCTGACGGGCAGCCATGACATCCTGGTGGTCACCGAAGATATTCAGGGAGTTAGCGGCAAGGGCACGGGCAGATACATGGAATACGCCCGGCAGCAGTTCACCAGCTACCTTGTAAAGATTCGGAATCATAAGGAGGAATCCCTGGGATGCCGTATATGTGGTAGTCAGGGCACCTGCCTGCAAGGAACCATGCACAGCACCAGCGGCACCAGCCTCTGACTGCAATTCGATCACACGGACTTTCTGACCAAAGAGGTTGGTCTTGCCTTTAGCTGCATCTTCATCCACATGTTCAGCCATCGGCGAAGACGGCGTAATCGGATAGATTGCAGCAACATCCGTAAAAGCATAGGAGATGTAAGCGGCGGCCTGGTTGCCGTCCATGGTTTTCATCTTTTTGCTCATGTTGTTTATTGCTCCCCTCTAAAATAGAATACGATTGATTGGTTGATAAGTCATTGCATAAAATTACGCACTTATGTATATTTATAAATGCGTGATTTTATCTTTATAGCTCATCTACACGATTTATATTATACACCGCCCTTAAACGATTGTAAACAGAACAAATCGTAAAACTACACGATTAGACGGCACCATTTATTTTATCCAGTTGCGCCTTTCATAATCTGTAACTATTGTTACGATAAATATAATTTAATTTATTACTTCTATAAATAAATTTTCATACATTTTTTCCTACATACGGCAATTTATTTTTATACTTGTTATATATGCCATTCATGCTCCATAAAAAAAGCCCCGCAAGTTAATTTTCTCACTTGCGGGTTTTCTCATTATTCTACATTGATTCCGGCCCGTTTATAATACTCAGCCAGAACATCTTCGGTTCTCTGACCTGTCCGTTCACCGATTTCATCAGCCATCAATTCGCAGGCATAGCTGAGATTTGCAAAGAGGTTAATAATGCTTTGATACCTGTTCACCTCTGCATAACTGCTCTCAAGCATCTTCATCTTCTCCAGCTGCTGCAGTGCCTCCCGTACCGGTCTTTTCACATCATGCATAAACCAGCCCTCCTTTGTCATCTTCACTGACTATATTCTTTCTTTTTCGTCGAAAACCTGCTGACTGATGCAATTTTTTCTTGTCAAATTAAAGGATTCATGAGGTTTATCACGAATATTCCCACTAAGAATTTATACGATTATTATGTTAGGAGGGATTTTTATGGAGGCATTGCTTTTGTCGCGATGGCAATTTGCCATTACGACGATCTATCACTTTCTCTTTGTGCCGCTGACATTAGGGCTGACCATCTGGGTGGCCCTGTTGGAAACCTGTTATGTAAAGACACAGCGGCCGCACTGGAAGGAACCCTGCCGTCAGCTCGTGAAATTCTTCGGCACGCTGTTCCTGATCAACTTCAGCCTGGGCGTCGTCACCGGTATCGTACAGGAGTTCCACTTCGGCATGAACTGGTCCGAGTATTCCCGCTTTATGGGCGATATCTTCGGTGCCCCCCTGGCATTGGAAGCACTCACCGCCTTCTTCCTGGAGTCCACTTTCCTGGGTATCTGGATGTTTGGCTGGGATAAGCTGTCCCCCAAGGCTCATTGCCTCTGCGCATGGCTGATTGCCATCGGCAGCAACCTGTCTGCCTTCTGGATTCTCGTCGCCAACTCCTTTATGCAGCATCCTGTTGGCTATGTAGTACAGAACGGCCGGGCTGAGATGAATGACTTCCTCGCGCTTGTCACCAATCCCTATGTGGTCGGTGAATATTCCCACGCCCTGTTCTCCGGCATTTCTACGGCAGGCGTGCTGGTGTTGGTTGTCGCTGCCTGGAAATATGTCCACGACAAAGCTTCGCAGGAAACTTTCCGCCATGTGCTGAAAGCCGGTGCGATCTATCTGGCCATCGGCGTGCTCGGTGTCATGGGCAGCGGCCATATGCACACCCAATATCTGGCTGAAGCCAATCCCATGAAGCTGGCTTCGATGGAAGCGCTCTGGGAAAATGAGAATCCGGCACCCTTTGCCGTGATGGCGGTCATCGACCAGGCCAATCATAAGAACGCCTGTGAAATCAAGATTCCGGCATTGTTCTCCCTGATGCTCTACAATAAACCAGACGGGGAAGTCAAGGGCATCAACACCGTCAATGCGGAAATGATTGCCAAATACGGCAACGGCGATTACCGTCCGGATGTCTTCGGCATGTTCTGGAGCTTCCGCATCATGGTAGCCTGCGGCGGTGCCATGCTGCTGCTTGCACTGACTGTGGGAGCACTGGCACACCTTGACCGGCTGCAGCTCTATCCCTGCCTGCTGAAGTTCCTGCCACTAACACTGCCCCTGCCCTTTCTGGCCAACACAGCCGGCTGGTTCGTGGCTGAAGGTGGCCGTCAGCCCTGGATCGTGGTAGGCCTGCAAAAGACTGCGGATGCGGTCTCACCGAATCTGACCGGGCTGGAGGTCTTCCTGACCATGGTCGGCTTTACCCTGCTGTACCTGGTTCTGATCATCGCTGCCCTCTATGTGGCTGTACGCTTTATCCGGAAAACTTCCATTCCCGCAGAAGGGAGGGACGCATAATGGATTACCAGGTTATTTGGTTTATACTGATTGCTGTGCTCTTCACCGGCTTTTTCTTCCTGGAAGGCTTTGATTACGGCGTAGGCATGCTCTTCCCCTTCGTCAGCAAGCGTCCCGAGGACCGCAGCCTGATCCTGCGCACCATCGGCCCCGTCTGGGACGGCAACGAAGTCTGGATGATCACCGCTGGCGGCGCTCTCTTTGCAGCCTTCCCCCATGTCTATGCCACCATGTTCAGTACCTTCTATCTGGCCTTGTTCCTGATGTTGGTGGCCCTGATCCTGCGTGGCGTGGCCTTTGAGCTGCGCACCAAGGAGAAATGCCCCTGCTGGCAGAAGATGTGGGATGCTGCCATCTTTATCGGCAGCATCGTCCCGGCTTTCCTCTGGGGCGTAGCCGTGACGGATCTGGCAGCAGGTCTGCCGATTGGCCATAATATGATCTATCAGGGCAACTTCCTGAATCTGTTAAGTATCTACTCCATTCTCGGCGGCCTGGTCTTTGTGCTGGTCTTCGCCTATCACGGCGCCTCTTTCCTGCAATTGCGGCTGGTAGATAAGGGTTTGCTCTACAAGATCCAGGATTTAGGCAAATGCGCCGGCGGTTTGGCGGTCATCGCCTATGTACTCTATCTGCTTCTCACCATGGAAAACACGGACCTGCTGGCTCACCCCTGTGCATTGGTTTTGTTCCTGGCTACGGCCGTTTTCTTCCTGCTGAGTCTCTGCCTCTTTGTCAAAAAGCCCGGTAAGCACAGCTTTATCTTCGGCGCACTGGCTATTGCGAGCGTGACATTTGGCTTCTTTACGGGGATGTTCCCCCGGCTCATGGTATCGAGCCTCAATCCGGACTGGAGCCTGACCATCACCAATGCTTCGTCCACCGAATACACCTTGTCCATCATGACAGTGGCCGCATTCATCCTGGTGCCCATTGTTCTCTGTTACCAGATCTGGACTTACTACATCTTCCGCAAACGCTTGACCGCGGACGATACCGCCCATTACTGATTACGTTCAAGACACAGAAAGGCAGCTATGATTCCACTACGTTTCCGACTCTATTTCCAACACCAAAAGAAGATTTTGCTGGGCCTTTGGGGCTGGCAGCTGGCAGCCGTCATGCTCTACACTGCCGCCATGAATGCCCTGTCCTGGTGCGTGGATGCTGTCTTTCTGGAACAAAAAACTTTAATACAAGCAGCACCGGTTTTACTGGTGCTGCTTTTCTTGCTCATTTTCTGGGAAATCACCCGCTACCTGCAAAAACAGGCCCAGCACAGAGCCTCTCTGCACATCCGTCACAAACTGCGGCAAAAGCTTCACCGCCAGCTGCTTGCTGCCCCCCAAACGGCTGCCCATAGTCCCCGTCTATTGACCTTGGCCTGTGAAAATACAGAAGCTGTGGACGACGATTGGCAGGTCATCATTCCCGCCCTGATTTCCCTGCTGACCATCATCCCTTTCCTACTACTTGTCTTTGCCTGCAGCGACATCATCACCGCCGCCATATGCCTGGCAACCATCCCCATTGCCCCCTTCTTGCTCTATCTGCTCAGCAGCCTGACCCAAAACCGCAGTACCCGTGCCTGGGAAAATTTAGCCCAGCTCACACAGGGATTCCATGAACTGCTCCGCGCCCTGCCCTTGCTGAAGATCTTCCAACAGGACAAAGCCCAGCGCCTGACTGCGCAAAAACTGCTCCACGATTTTTCCACGGCCACCCTCAAAGTTTTGGAATTAGCTTTTTTAGCCAGCTTTGTGCTGGAACTCATCACCACCCTGGCCATTGCCCTGATTGCCGTGACCATCGGTCTGCGGCTGCTGCATGGGGAACTCACCTTCCAAACCGGCTTCTTTATCCTGTTGCTGCTGCCAGAATTCTACCAACCCCTGCGCCAGAGCGGCATCGCCTTCCATGCAGCCATGAACGGCAACACCGCCGCCGCCCGCATCGAGCAGGCTTTGACCGCAGCTTCATGCCCTTCCCCGCAAGGTCATCACGAATCCCTACGCATTCCGCCCGCCATAACAATACAGGACCTTCAATTCACCTATCCTCAGCGGCATACTCCCGCCCTGAATCATCTTTCCTTGCATTTCCCGGCAGGCAGAATCACCCTGCTCACGGGCAGCAGCGGCTGCGGCAAAAGCACCTTGCTGACCTTGCTGTCAGGAATCTATCCTCCTGACAGCGGGCAGATTCTCCTGAAAGACCAGCCTCTGCCTACCATGCACCCGGACAGCAGGGCAAAACTGATTGGCTGGCTCCCCCAGGAACCGCATCTCTATCAGGGGACACTGGCACAAAACCTGCTGCTCTTCCAAAATGCCCCGGATGAACGCTGCCTGCAGGCCCTGCGGCTAACTCAATTGGAAGATTTTTATACCAGCCTGCCTGACGGTCTCGACACACTGTTGGGCGATGGCGGGCAAAAACTTTCCCAGGGACAGCTGAAGCGTCTGGGACTGGCCCGGCTCATCCTGCAAAACAATCCCATCCTGCTGTTGGACGAGCCCACCACTGGTCTGGATGAAGAAACAGAACAACGCGTCATCCGAACCATTTCCGTACTGGCTAAACGACGCACCGTGATCATCAGCAGCCATCATCCCGCTTTGCAGGAAATTGCCGACAAAATCATCAACCTTAACGATTATCTGCCAAAGGAGGGCGACTGATGCTAAGAGAAATCTTCACCATACTGCGCCCCTTTGAAATCTGCCTATTACTGACGCTCAGCCTTGGGGCCATGCTCACGAATTTAGGGCTGTTGGGCGCCGCCGCCTGGCTGATCAGCTCTGCCGCCCTGATGCCCCCCCTCTATGCCCTGACCTTAGGCATAACCGCCGTGCGGGCATTGGGCATTGGCCGGGCAGTCCTGCGCTATGGCGAACGCTATTTCACCCATGCAAAAGCCTTTGCGTTGGTGGAAAAGCTGCGCCTGCATCTCTACGACACTGCCAGCCATCTGGCCAGCACGCCCAAGAACAGAGCCAAACAGGGCACCATGCTGAATGCCCTGCTCACCAATGGCAATATCGTACAGGATTTCCTGCTGCGTGGACTGCTCCCGCCAGCCGTCCTGTTCCTGGGAGTGGTACTTCTGCTGCTCTGCCTTTACCCTGTCCTGAACATTGCGGCTCTGCTGCTCCCGTTTCTCTATCTGCTCCACCTGATGCCGCTATGCTTCCCTATGAATAAAAAAAATCGCCATAGTCAGGCCTACCGCAATCAATTGCTGGATTTTGCCCAGGGTTCCCAAGAACTCCTTATGGCCAGTAGCCTTTCCCCAGCCTGCGCCAAACTTGACCAGTCAGCGCTGAACTGGCAAAAAAAGCTTCTGCAAAGTGAAAGACAACAGGACCAGATTGATTTGCTTTTGGGTATCGTACGCCTGCTGGTCTTCGTCAGTCTCTTTGCCCTGCTGATTGATGATGTCCGGCAGGATATGCTCGATGGCATCGGCTTATCCCTATGGGTATTGATTCTGTTGGCCTTCTTCAACGAGCTACCCCAACTCCCCCATGCCGTCCGTCACTTTCAGGAAGCCCGCCTGGCCGCCCATTCCTTGCAGCGGCCATCCACAGGGAAAGAAGCCACCTCTGACGAAAAAGCCGCTTTGCTGACCGTCAAAAATCTTTCCTTCCATTACCCGCATGGCGCAGATATCTTCCATCAGCTGAATTTCTCACTTACTCCCGGTCAGCACTTGGCCATTATCGGTGACAGCGGCAGCGGCAAAACCACACTGGCTTACCTGCTGGCCGGCCTCTGGCAGCCTACGGGCGGCGCCATCAGCTACTGTCCGACTGACTCCGCCCCCATCTGCGCTATCCCGCAGGGCAGTTATCTCTTCAGCCAGTCCATCCGCGAAAATTTCCTGCGCCTGCACCCTGCCATCTGCGAAAATGACATCCTAACAGCTCTGCAAGCTGCCCAATTGACCAACCTCATAAAAAAACTCCCCCAGGGAATCGATACCCCCCTAGGGGAAAATGCCTATTTTCTCTCAGGTGGCGAACGCAACCGCCTGATCACAGCCCTGATTCTGGCCAGTCCCGCCCCCATCCTGCTCTTTGACGAACCCACCGCAGGCCTTGACCTGGCAACTGCCCAAAAAGTCCTGGACAATATAATTGACCGGTCAAATCTGACCGGTCAAACCGCAATCGTGATTACCCATGACCTGCCACAGCTGCATAGATTCTCACAAATCATGAAAATGCCTTAACGCCTATTGATCACTAAGAAATCATACAATCTTCCCGGCCTGGAATTCTGCCAGAATCTCCTTCTTGGCAATCTTGCCCGTAGAGGTACGGGGCAGTTTTTCCATGATATGGAACTCCCGCGGAATCTTATAGAGCGCCAGATTGTTTTGCAGGTAGTGTTTGAGTTCCCGAATGTTGACGGATGCTCCTGGATGAACGCTATAGAAACAGGCACCAGCCTGGCCGCGAAGCTTGTCTTCAATACCGATGACAGCTGCCTCATGAACCCCCGGGAACTGATAGATGACCTCTTCGACTTCGCGCGGGTAGACATTCTCGCCCATGCTGATGATCATATCCTTGATGCGGTCGACGATATAGATATAGCCGTCTTCATCGGCTCTGGCCACATCACCCGTATGGAACCAGCCGCCCCGCATGGCATCATAGGTCACATCCGGAAGGTTCCAATAGCCCAGCATCACATTCTCACCTTTTACGACAAGCTCGCCTAATTCGCCACGAGGAACCTCTTCGCCTTGGTCATTGACAAGCTTCCATTGCAAATCTGGCACCACCGGCCCACAGGAACCCACTTTTGTCTTTCCCAGAGGCGTCATCGTGACAATCGGCGATGTTTCTGAAAGGCCATAGGCCTCGCTGATATCCAGGCCAAACTTCTCCGTGAAGTCCTGCTGGATTTTCAGTGGCAAGGTCGTGCCGGCACTGACCACCAGCCGCACCGACTTCATATCCTCAGGCGTACCAAGCTTGGTCAGCAGGCTGCAGATAGACGGAACCAGATAGAGGTCTGTGACACCTTCCTCACGGATCGTGCTGATTGTCGTCCGCGGCGTGAAGGAATCGAGGATGACAATGGCCGCACCAACACTGAGCGTATAAAATACTGCACAGGTCAGTCCATAGCAATGGTACATCGGCAGGACGCAAAGCGCCTTGTGCCCGGGCTTGCAGCCCATATAGGCGATCTGCCCTACATTGAACAGCAGATTGTGATGGGAAATCACCGCGCCCTTGGGATTTCCTGTAGTGCCTGATGTGTAGATGATCTGGCAGGGATTGTCCGCACTGAAGAACTCGGACAGCTCTGGTGCTTCTTCAATGCCTGGCTTAGCCTTGCCAATGGAACGGATATCATACTGCACCACTCTGAGCTGGCAGCGCAGCTGCGCCAAAGCATCTACCAGGTTCAACGGCTGGTAGGTCAGCAACAGCTGGATGCCGGCATCCTTGATGATATAGGCAATCTCGCGATTGCTGAGCTGGAAATTCAAGGGAACAGCGATTGCCCCCAGAGAAGTGATGCCCATATAGGCAAAGATGAACTCAGCACTGTTGCGCGTGAAGATGCCAACACGGTCCCCCTGATGGACACCGCTGGCAGCCAGACGGTCACGGCAGGCTTTTACCGCCAGCTGCAGCTCTTTATACGTAAAACGACGTTCATGATCCACAATCGCTAAATCATCCGGTGCGCCCCGGTAAATCAAATCATGAATAAGCATTTTATCACTCTTTTCTTTTTGACAAAAATTAGTACCTGTTACTAATTTTATACCAGGTACTAAAAAATGTCAAAGGAAAAATTTAAACGGGCTATGCCTAAATGATCCCTCACTTACGCACAGCCCGCGTCATCATATCAAAATTTTACTATGACAATTGCTGGATAAAAGCCAGTGACTTCAGCGGCCTGCCCAACAGATTCTGCAGATAGGTCAGGAACAGCTGCTCTGCCTGCATCAGCAAGCTGCCGGTCACTTTGAGTTCCTGCGGATTTTCCCAATTGTAATCTCTGAGCGCCAGGATAAAGCGGCGCAATTCATCCGCCAAAGGCTGCGCCCCTGGCTGGCGGCAGTCTTCGCAAAGAACGCCACCCGCAGTCATGCTGAATAAAGCATCATCGCGCATCGCCGCACCGCAATGGACACAATGCTCGAAATGCAGCTGCATGCCAGTGAATTCAAGCAGCTGGATTACGGCCATCAATGCCGTCACCCGAGGGTTGCGCACCTCGAAGGAATCGAGGATATATAAAAGCCGGGCAAACATCTGCGGCTCAGCCTGTCCTAGCGGCAAAAATTCTCGCAGGAATTCGGCCACGAAGCTGCCGTAAGCCATGACTTCCAAGTCCTCAGTGAGTTTCTTATAATGACGCTTCAAGGTGCACTGGCGTACCGTGTCCAGCCGCTTGCCCTCGGAAAGCTGCACTTCAATGCTGGAAAACATCTGCATGCCAGCGGCCAGCGGGCTGCGGGGACGACGGCAGCCAAAAGCCGCGGCCTCTATCAGGCCGCGGTCTGCAGTGAAAAGCGTCACCATCTTATCCGCTTCGCCCCAGTTTTTGGACCCCAGGACTACAGCGGCAGTTTGGTAGCTTCCCATTATTTTTTCTCCTCTGGTTTCACATCACTGATGCGCTGGGGCATGACCGCCCCCGCCGTCAGCATATACTGCAGGGCCGATTCACTGCTGATATCGAGATAGGTCACATCGCTCTTTTTGACAAAGAGGTTCGTACCGGAGGTCATATTAAGGCTCCATGGCACGAAAACGCAGACATAATCATCCCCGAGCTTGTCCTTCAAAGTCTGGGGCACATCGGCCATGATAAAGCCCAAGGCCTGGGACTGATGGAAAGGCACCAGCACCACATGGTCAAACATATTATTGGACTCAAACACCGCCGTAGACAAATGCTTGACGCTGTTATAGATGAACTTGACCACGGGAATCTTGCCCAGCAGGGTTTCCCCGATATAGATCAAGCGGCGGGCCGCCCAATAGGTTGAAGCCCAGCCTGTCAGATAAATCACCAGTAGCAGGGTAATCAGTCCCATACCCGGAAAATAGAACGGGAGGTGCTTGCCCAGCACCCCTTCCGTAAAGTTCAGCGTTTCCAGCACCACAAAGACCGTGATAGCCAAAGGCACGAGAATAATCAGGCCGTTGATAAAACGGCGGGAAATCCGCTTTGAGCAACTTTCCTTCATCGCTCGTCACCAAATCCGAAATTGCGCAGAATGCCATCGCGGTCGCGCCAGTCCTTCTTGACCTTTACCCAAAGGTCAAGAAAGACCTTGGAGCCTAAGAGGTTCTGGATATCCGTGCGGGCCAGGGCGCCGATTTCCTTGAGCATGGCACCTTTGGCACCAATCACAATGCCCTTCTGCGAGTCACGCTCTACATAGATGGTGGCCCGGATATAAACATCATCATTGGGACGGGTGGTCATCTCATCCACATCCACAGCAATGGCATGGGGAATCTCGTCGCGGGTAAGCTGCAGGGCCTTCTCACGGATGAGTTCGGCTACGATCAGGCGCTCTGGCTGGTCGGTGACCATATCCTCCGGATAATACTGCGGCCCTTCCGGCAAATATTTCTTGGCTTCCGTCAACAGGCTGTCGAGATTCATTTCCTCTTTGGCCGAAATGGGCACCACACCAGCAAACTCATATTTGGATGTGTAGTTGGAAATGATGGGCAAAGCCTGTTCCCGATCGATCAGATCCAGCTTATTGACGACGAGGATAACTGGACGTTTCGTTGCCTGCAGGCGCTCCAGGATATAATGCTCACCAGGCCCCATCTTTTCCGTAGCATCCACCACAAAGAAGATGGCATCCACTTCACGCAGGGTGCCCTCAGCAGCCTTGACCATATACTCGCCCAGTTTATGCTTGGGCTTATGGATGCCCGGCGTATCGAGAAAGACAATCTGCGCATCGGGCTGTGTCAGGATACACAGGATACGGTTGCGCGTGGTCTGGGGTTTGTCGCTCATAATTGCGATCTTCTGCCCAATCAGGGTGTTGATCAGTGTGGACTTGCCCACATTCGGTCGGCCAATAACGGCGATAAAGCCGGATTTCATCTTCTGCTCCATATATGCCTCTTTCCTAAATCTCTTATCTTTCAATCTCTGCTGATGCCCAATTTATCCATAACAAAGCGTTGTTCCGCTTCCATCTCTTCACGTTCCTCATCTTCCATATGGTCATAGCCCAGAAGATGCAGCATGCCGTGCACGGTCAGGAAAGCAACTTCCCGACGCACGCTATGACCGTAATCGGCAGCCTGTTCTTCGGCCCGTTCCAGGGAGATGATCAGATCGCCCAAAACATTCACTTCGCTGCCGCCCACTACTTCCGGCTCCTCGCTCTCATTGAACGCAAAGGAAATCACGTCCGTGGGGCGGTCAACGCCGCGATATTCCCGATTGATCACATGAATGTGTTCGTTATCGGTCAGCGTCACGCTGACTTCGCTGTTTTCCACTCCATAAAGCTTGCCTACCGTTTCGATGGCCGTACGGATATTTGCGATATATTCTTCCGGAACCTGTAACTCTTCCGGTTCGTTGCTGATGATGATTTCCATGTTACTTTTCCTGTCTCGCCTTTTCTTTCTCTTTTTCGGCCTTGCGCTTCTCTTCATAAGCACCGTAAGCCTCGATAATGCGGGTGACGACTTCATGACGGATCACGTCCAGAGGTGCCAGCCGCACAATCCCTACGCCCTTGACATTTTCCAGCACCTTAGCCGCTTCCCTGAGGCCTGACGTTACCCCTCGTGGCAGATCTACCTGTCCCAGATCACCCGTAACCACCATACGGGAACCAAAGCCCAGACGCGTCAGGAACATCTTCATCTGCTTGTCCGTGGTGTTCTGTGCCTCATCGAGGATGATGAAGGCATCTTCCAAGGTACGGCCGCGCATATAAGCCAGCGGCGCAATCTCGATAAAACCCTTGGCCATGAATTTCGTATAGGTGTCCTGCCCCAAAATATCCTGCAGGGCATCATAAAGCGGGCGCAGATAGGGATCTACCTTGTCCTGCAGATCTCCGGGCAAAAAGCCCAGGCGTTCCCCGGCTTCTACGGCCGGACGCGTCAGGATGATCTTGCGCACCTCGCGGTTACGCAGCGCCGCTACAGCCATCACCACGGCCAGATAGGTCTTGCCGGTACCAGCCGGACCGATGCCGAAGGTGATGGAATTGTGGCGGATGGTATCCAGATACCGCCGCTGCCCTAAAGTCTTCGGGCGCACATGACGGCCCCGGGCCGTAACGAGGATGGTATCACCGAACAGGGTATGCAATGCTTCGCCTTTGCCGCCCTTTACGAGTCCAATACCATAACGCACCTCGTGCATGGTGATGGTAGTTCCCTGCCGATAAAGATAGAGAAGCTCCTCCAGCACCTTGGCCGCCATCTCCACCTGAGCACCTTCCCCGAGGATTTCCACCTGAGTACCCCGGCTGATGAACTGGCAGTCAAACTCACTGCGGAACACCTGTAAAAATTCATCGCCTTCACCCAAAAGAGCGAAGGCTTCATGATTGTCCTGAAAAATAATTTTCCGTTCTAATGCCTGCTGCAAAAAATCTGTTCACCTCTAGCATATTAGCAAATCAATCTGCGATATATTTCGCATTGTACTTTTCAATCATCTTTTCCGGCTTGTAGGATTCCTTGGCCTTACGCAGGCCCTCCTGCCCCATATCTTCCTCCCGGTTGATATAGGTCATGCCGCTCCATTCGTGCTCGATAAATCCCTGGTTAATGGCCGGATACGCCCCGCGGATATTGGGATCGGCTTTTTCTACATGCACCACCACCGAGTCACTGTTGAGCTGTTCCCCGAAAGTAAAGGCGATAATCTTACCGTTCAGGCAGATTGCTCCCCCCTTGAGCTGAAAATAATCCCAATCCTCGAAAAGTTCCAGAATCGCATCCCGCTCCCAAGGGATAAAGACAGACTCAGGCATGGCCTCGATATGATCCGCATACCACTTCTCCAGCTCTGCTCTGCAGGCAGGCAGGATCTCTGGCGTGATTTCCTGATACTCAGCCTCAGGATAGAGTTTCCGGAACGCATTCAGGTGATTCTTCTTGGAATGCAATTTACGCCCGGACAGGGTAATGAGCTTATCCGCCAGATAGACATAGTCGAAATTATCCCGATCAGCCTGAATGTCAAATTTCCCGGCGTACTTTTCAGCCAGGAAACCGGCAAAGGCTTTCTCAATCCCGGTAAAGTACAGCACCGTATCCTGCTCCGCAAAATAACTGCGCAGGACCTCCACGGCCTCTTCCCAACGGGACGGATCGCAAACGGGCTGCAGCGCATAGAGCACCCCTTCCCACTCACAGGTCAGATAAAGGATGCCCTCCTGTTCTGCATGTTTTACATGATAGGGCTTGCGCCACATAAAGAGATTGGTGAAATTGAAATGAGAGTTCTCATAATACCCACTGCGATAATATTTATCGAGAAGATCTTTATCTTGTTTCGTTAGTTCTTTAAAATTAATGATATTCAGCCTCCTATTGAAAAAAGCTCTCTATCATCAATTATAACGCCATTGTTCGAATTTTGTCGATAGACAAAACTCCCCATCTGCGTTTCCATGAGACAAAGAGCGTTCCTTGTCTCATTATAGCTGACCTGTCAACACTTGGCCGTGACCCTGGTCACGCAAGCTTCTTCTGGCCGCATGTTTCCTCGGCTGCTACCACCACTTCTTCAAGGGAGCCGCCATTGGCCGCTACCACAGCCGCCCGCATGGTGCCTTCCAAAAGCGGACAATCCGCCATGCGCACGGCATCGTCCTTGAGGTTTTCCAGCACCAGTTCCGTGGTCATGATGGCGCTGCCCATATCCATGATCACTACTGCACCATCACGGCCGCAGACCAGTTCCACAGCCTCGCTGATTTTCTCATAGCTCGTACCCATGATGCCGTCTTCGAGGCCTCCTGCCACGGCAATCTGCACATTATGGGCCATCATCTCGGCCATTTCCTTGATACCTTCGGCAATCTTCACATTATGGGATACCACAACAATCCCTACCAAAATGAATACCTCCTTCAATAGGTAAATGCGGTCAGCTATAAATAGACCGACCGCACACCTGTTATATTATTGTTGAATCCAAGATCTTAGCTGTAATAAGCTACGCCAGCCTCAAAGAGCTGCTGGTCTTTCTGCCCCGGCACATTGCGAGCAATATCCTGTCCGATACGCTCGGAATGTCCCATTTTCCCAAGTACCCGGCCATCGGGGCTCGTGATGCCCTCCACAGCGCTGACGGAACCATTGGGGTTATGGGGAATGAACAAGGAAGGATTCCCCTGCTCGTCCACATACTGGGTGGCAATCTGACCGCGCACCCGCATGCCTGCCAGGACTTCCTTATCGGCAACAAAGCGTCCTTCACCATGGGAAACTGCAATGGTATGGATATCCCCCACATTGACATTATTGAACCACGGGGAGAGATTGGATACCACTTTGGTCTTGACCATGCAGGAAACATGCCGACCTATGTTATTATACGTCAAAGTTGGCGAACTGTCTACCAAATCACGAATTTCTCCGTATGGAACAAGTCCCAGTTTGATTAAAGCCTGGAAACCATTACAGATACCCAACATCAAACCATCGCGTTTGAACAACAGTTTATGGACTTCTTCCTTGATACGGGGATTGCGGAACATGGCCGCAATGAACTTGCCGGAACCATCCGGTTCGTCACCACCGCTGAAACCGCCGGGCAGCATGATGATATTGGCTTCTTTGATGCCCTTGACGATTGCTTCTACGGATTCCTCGACAGCACGCGGCGTAAGATTGCGCACCACCAGTGTTTCCGCCTCAGCACCAGCCCGCTGCCATGCCCGGGCAGAATCGTATTCACAGTTAGTACCCGGGAATACAGGGATAAATACCCTCGGCTTAGCGATCTTGATCTGATTCCGGATAGCATTGCCCTTGCTATAGGTCATATCAATAGCCTTGTCCTTGCTATACTGTTTCACCTGCGTCGGGAAAATCTTCTCCAGCGGTTTGGTATAGGCCGTTTCGATATCGGCCAGCATAACTACTGTATCATCGCAGACAACACTTGGCCCATTGGTAGTTTCACCGATTTCCTGACAGCCAGCCTGATGCAGAAGCTCTGCCAGTTTTTCCGACCCCGGTACTTCCAACAGCAATGCACCATAATCCGGCGTAAAGAGCTTGCTCTTATTCATGGATTTGGTGAACTTGAAGCCGACACCATTGCCCAGCACCATCTTGGAAACAGCTGCTGCGATACCACCCACGCCGATACTCTGAGCAGCAAATACGCGGTGTTTTTCTATGAGATCCGTGACCAGGGACCAATTTGCACGCATCTTGGGGAAGTCCGGCAGATCCTGTGCGTCCTTCAGTGCCGGAACCAGATACACCTTGTTGCCGGGATATTTGAATTCCGGCGATACAGCATCGTCCGCCTTGAGCACGTCCACGGCAAAAGCAGCCAGCGTCGGCGGTACATGGATGTCTTCAAAGGTGCCGGACATGGAATCCTTGCCGCCAATAGCCGGAATCTCCAGTTCATGCTGAGCCCAAAGCGCACCCAAAAGTGCCGCAAAGGGCTTGCCCCATTTTACTTCGTCCTTACCCAGGCTTTCAAAATATTCCTGGAAAGTCAGACGGATCTTGTCGGCGCGGCCGCCCAAAGCCACCATCTTGGCCGCCGCTTCAACGACAGCATAGAGAGCGCCATGGAACGGGCTCCATTCCGTAAGCGCCGGATTGAGACCGAAAGTCATGGCCGTAGCCGTATTGGTCTCCGCACCTTCCACGGGCAGTTTTGCCACCATACCTTCTGCCGGCGTCAACTGACGCTTGCCGCCGAAGGGCATCAGAACCGTATTGCCGCCAATGGTGGAGTCAAAACGCTCTGCCAGGCCTTTCTGGCTACAGACATTGAGATCCTGCAGATTTTTAAGCCAGAGTTCTTCCAGACCAGCTTTCTTTTCCTGCAGTGCCTTGGGGATCTCGCGCAGATAACGCTGTTTTTCGTCGGGACAGGTGATCCTGGCCTTCACATGCTGGCGCACACCGTTAGTATCAAGGAATTTGCGGTTCATCTGCACGATGGCCTTGCCCCGCCATTTCATGATGAGACGCGGTTCCTGCGTGATTTCGGCCACCTTGGTCGCTTCCAGATTTTCTGCATCGGCCAAACGGGCAAAACGTTCCAGATGTTCCGGGCGGATGACAACAGCCATGCGTTCCTGAGACTCCGAGATAGCCAGTTCCGTACCGTCAAGGCCCTTGTACTTTTTCTTGACCGCATCGAGGTTGATCGTGAGGCCCGGTGCCAATTCACCAATAGCTACAGCCACACCGCCCGCGCCAAAGTCATTGCAGCGCTTGATCATGCGGCTGACTTCCGGATTGCGGAACAGGCGCTGAATCTTGCGTTCCGTCGGCGGATTGCCCTTCTGCACTTCTGCGCCGCAGGAGGTCAGGGATTCTTCCGTGTGCTCCTTGGAGGACCCCGTAGCACCACCACAACCATCACGGCCCGTACGACCACCTACCAGCACGACGATATCGCCAGCCAGTGGACGTTCACGCACGACATTCTCCTTCGGAGCAGCCGCGATGACGGCACCGATTTCCATGCGCTTGGCCATATAGCCTTCATGATAGACTTCCCGAACCTGACCGGTAGCCAGGCCAATCTGATTACCATAGGCAGAATAACCAGCAGCAGCGCCCAAAGTAATCTTCTTCTGGGGTAGCTTGCCCGGCAGGGTATCCTTCAAGAGACGGCGGGGATCTGCGGCACCGGTCACGCGCATGGCCTGATAGACATAGGAACGGCCGGACAGCGGGTCACGGATGGCGCCACCCAGACAGGTTGCCGCACCACCGAATGGCTCGATTTCCGTCGGATGGTTATGGGTTTCATTCTTGAACATCACAAGCCATTCCTCTGGCTTGCCGTCAATATCAGCTTCCACCACGATGCTGCAGGCATTGATCTCCTCGGATTTGTCGAGGTCCTCTAGTTTGCCCTGACGGCGCAGCGCCTTCATGCCGATAACGGCAATATCCATCAGCGTCACATCGCGCTCCTCACCAATGTAGAGCATCTCACGATAGTTCAGATATTTTGCATAAGCCTTGGACAGGCTCGGGCTGTAGTAACCTTCATCAATATGCACATCATCCACCGCCGTGGTAAAGGTCGTATGGCGACAATGGTCAGACCAATAAGTATCAATAACGCGAAGTTCCGTGATCGTCGGCGGACGCTTTTCCGTATCCCGGAAGTAGATCTGGCAGAAAGCCATATCGGCAAGGCTCATAGCAAAACCATGCTGGCGCCAAAAGTCCTGCAAACCTTCAGCATCCAGTTCGTTGAAGGTTTCCAGCACTTCAACATCAGCAGGTTCTTCATATTCACTATGCAGGGAAGCGGGTTTGGCAAGGCTGGCTTCCCGGCTCTCCACCTTATTGATGCAATATTCCTTGATTTTCCCAAAGGTTTCCATATCGATATCGCCCACGATGACGATAACCTTAGCCACCCGGATTTCCGGGCGCTCTTTCTGGGTAATCAGCTGCACGCACTGCGCGGCCGAATCCGCTGTCTGATCATACTGTCCCGGCAGGAATTCCACAGCAAACATCCGGGAATTGGTGAACTTGGGCAGCTTTTCCTCATAGACAACATCCACCGGCGGTTCGGAGAAAACAACATTTTTCACAGCAGCATATTCCTCATCGCTGAGGCCCTCAATGTCGTAGCGCTTGATGATGCGCACGGCCTTCAGCTCATCGAGGCGGAAGGTCTCCCTGAGGTCATCGCACAGCTGCTGGGCGGGAATATCGAAATATCCCTGTCGTTTTTCTACGAAAATTCTTCTAACAGTCATGAACTTTCTTTTCCTCCAGACAATAATAGATTAGTACATAAAGCTTCGTCACTGTTCCATTATAATTCACTCATATAGCTTGTCTGTATTTCCTGAATCATAATCTCACAGTTCCATATAGACAAACAGGCATAGAGACACCTATCGAAATAGTGTCCCTATGCCTGTATATCACAAACTATCAATGGCTACTTTCACGACCACTTTGGTCACCCGGCAAGACTCCTCGCCTACGGAAGCCTGCGGGCGGTGCACGTCCTCGGGATAGAGCACGGCAAAACACCCCGGCGAGAGCACGATGCTGCTATCGGGAACCAATGCTTTATAGAACGTCACATCCCGCTCCTCATCATAGGGAGCGTCTTCTTCCAGATCCGGGCTTAACGGGCACCAGCCCATAAACTCTTCACCATCAACCATAAACTGGATATCCACGAATTTCCTGTGAGTCTCCGGCTTGCAATCCGTTTCCGGACGGGTATTATAGCGTTGCAGATTGGCAAAGCACTTATCGCCCTCGATGGGATACTTGCCATCTTCCATCTTGGTGAAATCGTGTTCACGCAAAAACGCCAATGCCTTTTGAATAATCGCCGGATAATCTACATGATTTTCATCCAGCGTATCCATACTGCCGATAATCATTTTCTAACCCACTCCCTGCTCACATAGTGATTCATAAACTCTTCCATAACCATTTTACCTAAAACGCCTGTTTTTGACAAGTGCACAAAACCAGAGAATTCATCATTTTTCTTGAATAAAATGATTTTGAACTCTCATCATAACGCCATGCAATAATTCGGTCTCCGACATTTCATCAGCCATATACCAATGGATATAGGGCATCTTCCGGTACCAGGTCAGCTGGCGCTTAGCAAAATGGCGAGTGCTTTTCTGAATCAGGTCTACAGCCTCTTCCCGGCTCATTTCCCCGTTCAGCCAGGCAGCGGTTTCCTTGTAGCCAATGCCCTGCATAGCCTGCATGTCCCGGGTGACGCCTCCCGCCAACAGTTTGCGCACTTCCTCTTCCAGTCCAGCGGCAAACATCAGTTCCACCCGCTGATTGATGCGCGCATAAAGCCCCTGCCGTTCCCGATTGAGCCCGATGACACAGGCATCATAGCAAAGGGACTCCGCATCATTCTCCTGGCTGGCCTTAGTCTTGGAAATCTGCTCTCCGCCGAAATGAGCCACTTCCAAAGCCCGGATTACCCGGCGCAGATTATTGGCATGGATTCCAGCCGCCGCCTGCGGGTCAGCCTTTGCCAACAGACCATGTACGTAATCCCGGCCTTTTTCTTCCGCCAGAGCCGTCATTTCCTGCCGGAATCCGCTATGGTCGGCAGTCTCATTGAACTCATAGCCCTCCAGCAAAGCCTTGATATACAGGCCCGTACCGCCGGCGATAATAGGAATCCTGCCCTGACGGTTCAAGTCGGTAATGACCGCTTGCGCTTCCCGCACGAAATCCGTCACATTGAAATTCTCCCAAGGTTCCAGATTGTCCACCAGATGATGGGCAATACCCTGCCGTTCAGCCACTGTGGGCTTGGCTGAGCCGATATCAAAGCCCTTATAGAAGAGCATGGAATCCCCGGAAATGATCTCCGTATCCAGTTCTTTGGCCAGTTCAATAGACAAATCTGTCTTGCCCACCGCCGTAGGCCCCAAAATAACGATTAATCTTTCTTTTTCCTGCATCTTCACATTTCCAGCGTGGCCCCGGGTTCTACGATATGAACCTCTGCCCGGGTCATCGCCTCTGTAATCTCCTTGTAATGGCGCACATCCTGATTGATGATGGGCCAGGTATTGTAATGGACGGGAATCACATGGCGGGCATTCAGAAGCTGCGCCGCCATAGCCGCATCTTCAAGTCCCATGGTGTAATTATCCCCCACAGGCAGGATGGCGTAATCCAGATCATCCTTCTTGCCAATGATCTGCATATCCGAGAACAGCGCCGTATCTCCGGCAAAATAAATCTTCAGGCCACCTATGTAGATGACATAACCGCAGGCAATACCGCCGGACACACCACTGCTATGCTGTGCCAACGTCATGCGCACCTTGCCGAAGGGCAGGTGCAGTGAACCTCCAAGGTTCATAGGATGCTGCTTGAGCCCCGGCACCCGTTCCTCACATACCCCCAGGACCTCTGGTATCCCCACCAGACCGGCTCCCGTGCGAGCAGCGATTTCCGGTGCATCCCCCAGATGATCGCCATGGGCATGGGTGATCAGGATAAAATCCGCATCCACATCCTCAGCCTTGACCGTGGCCTTGGGATTCCCCGTCAAAAACGGATCGCAGAGCACCTTGTACTTGCCATCATCCAGCAGGAAACAAGCATGACCATAATAAGTAAAACGAACCATCGCTAAAACTCCCCTCTGCACAATTTGCCTGTAAACAATCTTCATGTTATGCTATACGTATCATTATACCATAAATCCGAGGTAATGTTTATGACCAACTCTAAACGCTTTCTAAAGCTTCCCCAGGTTTGTATCTATGGAGAAAATTATGGCCGTTCCCCCTGGTTGTTGATTACCGGTGGGCGAGCACCTTCCCCTGACTGGCTGAAAAGCCTGCCTCCTGTAGAAGAGATTTTTGCAGCCGACCACGGCCTTGATACTTGCAAAGCCTGTCAGATCAACCCCACCTATATTTTAGGTGATGGTGACAGTGCTGCTCCAGACACCTGGAATTGGGGCAAAACACTCGGCGTACCTATGGAAGAATTTCCTGTTGCCAAAGATTACACAGACACCCAGCTTGCCCTGCAAAAAATGATAAAAGCACCGGTCATTATCATAACCGGTGCCTTCGGTGGGCGCCTCGATCATCTTTATAGCACGATGTTTTCCTGCAGCCAGCAAACAGTTCCCTGTGTCCTTTGCGACGAACAGGAAATCCTATGTATTGTCCGGGATGGCGAAAGTGTCCGCTTTGACTTCCAGCAACATCCTCAGGCCATATCCCTGTTGCCTGTCACTGAAAGCTGCACTGGCGTATCCTTGGACAATGTGCGCTGGCCGCTGAAAAAGGCCCGCCTGAAACAGGAAATGCCCAACGCCATCAGCAACGAACTGTTGCCAGGGCAGGAATCCCTGACGCTTTCCGTTGACCAGGGCACATTGGCCATTTATTTCCATTATCCTTCTGACTGCACAGGAGCTGTCTGAAATGAATACACTTTGTTACTATCAAAACCTTATAAAAAAATTGACAAAACAGCAAGACTTGACCAACGAAGAATTTACAGCCCTGCTGACCTGCGAAGATCGTGCTGTCACAGATTTCCTGACCCAGCGTGCCCGGGCTGTACGAGAAAAACACTACGGCAAGGACGTGTATATCCGTGGCCTGATCGAATTCACCAATCACTGCCGCAACAACTGCTACTACTGCGGCATTCGCCGGGGCAATGATAAAGCTCAACGTTACCGCCTGACCAGGGAAGAGATCCTTTCCTGTTGTGAACAAGGTTACCAGCTCGGTTTTCGCACATTCGTCCTGCAAGGAGGAGAAGATGCTTACTTCACCGATAAACGTCTGTCTGAACTGGTCTTTGCCATCAAGAATCGCTTTCCTGACTGTGCGATAACATTATCCATTGGCGAGCGCGAAAAAGAGAGCTACGAAGCATTCTTTGCAGCAGGTGCAGAACGCTTCCTATTGCGCCATGAAACCGCCGACCAAGCGCATTACCAAAGCCTGCATCCAGCAGAAATGTCCTTTGACCACCGGATGCAATGCCTGAATGATTTGCGTACGATCGGCTATCAGGTTGGCTGTGGCATGATGATTGGTTCTCCGGGGCAGACGCCTGAACATCTGCTGAAAGACCTGCGCTTCTTGCAGGACTTCCAACCGGAAATGGTGGGCATTGGCCCCTTTATCCCTCAGCACGACACACCCTTAGCCAAATATCCCGCGGGCACCGCAACTTTAACCGTACGGCTGCTGGCTATCATCCGCCTGTTATTGCCCAAAGTCCTGCTTCCTGCCACCACTGCTTTAGGAACCATCGATTCTCTGGGGCGCCAAAAAGGACTGCTGGCCGGAGCTAATGTACTCATGCCCAATCTCTCCCCCACCAACGTCCGGAAGAAATATGCTCTGTACGACAATAAGATATGCACAGGTGAGGAAGCCGCTGAGTGTATCCGCTGTCTTACCAGACAAGTGGATTCTACCGGTTATCACATCACCATCAATCGGGGAGATTCTATCGTATTTATGGAAAGGAAAAAATAAACTATGGAAATCCTACGCTATATCGTCAACATCCTCTGCTTTCTGGCCTTGTTCATCACCCTGGAGGTAGTTTGGACTAATGTGAAGAACCATTGGCAGAATAAGAACCTATTAAGCTGTGCTGAATACATAATCGGCGGTATAACCGTGCTGCTGGTGTTAATCGCCATCAGTGATGCTGCTAACAGTATGCTGCTTTGAGTTTACTCTATTGGCCACCACCACAAACGGTGCATAAATAAGGATATCGATTAGCAGCCACACCAATTGCAGGATGCCTCCAGCCAGGCTTCCCGTGCTGATCACACCGCCGGCAAAAAGCGGCATTGTCCACGGCACCACATATTTAAAGATAGGCACCAGTCCCATCGACATAGCCAGCCACCCTACGATTGTATTGACCAAGGGAGCCAGGATATACGGAACCAACAACAGCGGATTCAGCATGATGGGCAAGCCAAAGAGCAACGGTTCCTGAATATTGAACAACATAGCAGGAAGGCTGATCTTGGCCACGGCCCGCCAGCTTTCCCGTTGAGAAAAAAGCAGTATGGCAAACAAAAAACCTAAGACATGCAGCAAACCAGCTTCAAAGAAGCCATTCGAGATAATATAGCTGCCCTCTCCTGTCTGATTAGCCAATTGAGCCGGCACATACACCATATTCTGAATAGCTGCCGTTACATGATGTCCGTGTATTCCCATCCACCACAAAAGCCATGTAAGCCCTTGGAACAGCAACGAAAAGCCTAATCCCTGAGACACCCCCATAAGTGGTGCCTGGAGCAGTGCATAAATCAACTCATTCAACGAGCTTGTCCCCATAAAATCCATCTGCTGCAAAAAGAGTGCAAATAACGCAAAACACCACATGGTAATCAGCACCGGCAACAGCACGGCAAAAGATTTGGCCACAGTCTGTGGCACGGAAGGAGGCATGGAGATAACAAGTTTTTTGTTTTTCGACAGGCAAATAAAGGTCTTGGCCGCTGACGTTGCCACAATGATGGCAGACAGCATTCCGCGGTTGCCAAAGTATTGCAAGTCAAAACCAGGCACGCCGCCCACCGTCTGCGGCGTAATGATGACAAATGCCCCCAAGGCTGTCAAAGCCGTTATAAATGGCGGGCCACCCCAAATCAGCCCCAGACGATAGGCCAGCGAAACCACCATCAACAGGGATAAGAGTCCAAATCCAACTGTGACTACCATATTGCACATGCCTTGAACCACTTGCAAGGAACGAACAAAATCACAGTTTTTATAATCAGGGCTATCCTGCTCCAATCCCGTAATGACGGCCCCCATATTCAGCCCCCGCGCGCCCATAACAGTCCCCCAGGGATCTAACAGCACCCACTCTACTACCCCAAAAAAGGAGGCTACAAAGATAAAAGGCAACAGTATGGCAAAAGAGTCCCGCATAGCCTGCAGATAACTGAATTCAGATATGCGCTTCGCCCAGGGCATCATAAATTCGGCAAAAAAAGAAATCACACTATTCATTGTCTACCTCCCTTGATTGTCTCGTTTCTAGTATAATGCACAAAACGAAAAATGGCAAAAAGAAGCCACCAAGGATGGCTTGCACCATTCTCACCCTTGGTGGCTTTCCTTATACCCAGCTGTCAGGTTTCCCGCCTCATTCCAGTACAGCCGTAAAGAACTTTATCTTTTCTGTGGTGTTCAGGAAATGGGTAGGCTTGATCTGGTCAGGGGCAGTCTTCTGCCTGAACCGCTGTACATCACGATAGAGCAGATGGCTTTCCGCGGCCAGATAGCTGACCTCACAGGGCAACAGCCCTTTTTTTCTTGCGGCGGCATAAACCTGGTTGGCTTCGCATAGTCTTTTGTCTATGTCCGGAGCCAGATTTTTCGTTTTATCATCAGTCTCCAGCATGAGTTGCAGTCTGGAACTGCCATCAGTATCCTGCAGGCAATAGGAATAATCCAACAGAGCCACACCGTCTGCCTCAGCAGCGGCAGCGATGGCCTGATAGATCTCCTGCTCCCAGAGGAGCCCATCCTCCAAGGTCAGTGTATCCGACAGCTGTCCAATATCGCTGAAGATAAGTTTACCATCCTCGCAGCTCTCCACCTTGATGACCATCTCTGTGGCATAGCGGTAAAGTCCGGCGCGGTTGGTAAGTATTATCTCATAGCTTTCCCCCGCCTGCAGTTCGCTGATAAAAAGAGGACGCTGCTCTGGCGTTGCCGTCAGCGGACGGAATTCGTAGAAATTTTCTCCAGTCAGCAGTTTGTAATTATCGCTTCCAGTCATGGATTTGCCGATAAGGGCCTCGGAAGTGGCAAACAGACCATTATCCTGCGGCAGGTCCCCTATGTATTTCGAGAGTGCTTTCGTATAGACGGCAAAGCTCCCGGTGCCGATAGCGACAATGCGCTTCAGCTTTGGCCAGACAAGCGCCGCTACGGGCTTGGCAAAGCCCTGCCCGAATATCGCGCGCAGCTCCCGGGCGCGCTCCGGCTCTGGGGTCAGCAGGCTTTGCAGGCTAGCCTGAAATTCCGCCGGCACATCCAGACTGAAGTTGATCTTTCCCTGTTCGATGTCGAGGCACAAATTCCATGATATCATCCCTTTCAAGTCAGCATTCTTACTGTGCAGGTACGAATCTAATTTAGATTATATCATATAACCAGCAGTTATTTCACGCAATTTCCGTCAATATTCAGAAAATAATCATAATAACCTGCCAGCTGTGGAAAAAAAAGTTCAATGCTCAATATGGGGTACAATAACTTTACCGATATACAGAAAAATGCAGTCCGATATAAGCGGACTGCATTTCTATTATGCGATTTACGCTCTTAGAGCTGCGGGCCTGCGGCAACGAGAGCCTGACCTGCTTCGTTGTTCTTCGTGTATTTGTCGAAGTTCTTGATGAAGCGCTGAGCGAGGTCTTTTGCCTTTTCTTCCCATTCAGCCGGGTTAGCATAAG
The DNA here is from genome assembly GCF_900142515.1 of Pseudoselenomonas ruminantium. Lineage (GTDB taxonomy): Bacteria > Bacillota > Negativicutes > Selenomonadales > Selenomonadaceae > Selenomonas_A > Selenomonas_A ruminantium_D. The sequence continues at coordinate 35,444 of NZ_FRBC01000004.1, forward strand.
TATCCTTCGGATCGAGGATGTTGGTGTCAACGCCCTCAAGTTCCGTCGGTACTTCGAGATTGAAGAACGGAATCTTCTTGGTCGGAGCCGTCTTGATGGCACCGCTATGGATAGCATCGATGATGCCACGAGTATCCTTGATGGAGATACGCTTGCCGGAGCCATTCCAGCCCGTATTCACGAGATATGCCTTCGTGCCGTTGGCTTCCATCTTCTTGACGAGTTCTTCTGCGTACTTCGTCGGATGGAGTTCGAGGAATGCCTGGCCGAAGCAAGCGGAGAAAGTCGGCGTCGGTTCGGTGATGCCGCGTTCCGTACCAGCCAGTTTAGCCGTGAAGCCGGAGAGGAAGTAATACTTCGTCTGTTCCGGAGTCAGGATGGAAACCGGGGGCAGTACGCCGAAAGCATCTGCGGACAGGAAGATAACGCTCTTGGCTGCCGGAGCTGCACTCTTATCGTTGACAAAGCCCTTGACGGTGCCTTTGATGTGGTCGATAGGATAGGATACACGGGTGTTTTCCGTGATGGTCTTATCCGCAAAATCGATATTGCCCTTGTCATCGAGGGTTACGTTCTCAAGCAGAGCGTTACGCTTGATGGCGCCATAGATGTCCGGTTCGGATTCCATGTCGAGGTTGATGACCTTAGCATAGCAGCCGCCTTCGAAATTGAAGACACCTTCATCATCCCAGCCGTGTTCGTCATCGCCAATCAGCAGGCGTTTCGGGTCAGTGGACAGCGTGGTCTTACCCGTGCCGGAGAGGCCGAAGAAGATAGCCGTGTTCTGGCCCTGTTTGTCCGTATTGGCGGAGCAGTGCATAGCAGCAATGCCCTTGAGCGGCAGGAAGTAGTTCATCATGGAGAACATGCCCTTCTTCATCTCACCGCCGTACCAGGTGTTGATGATGACCTGCTCACGGCTCGTGAGGTTGAATACTACTGCCGTCTCGGAATGGAGACCCAGTTCCTGATAGTTTTCTACCTTAGCCTTGGAAGCGTTGTAGACAACGAAATCCGGCTTGAAGCTTGCCAGCTCTTCTTCCGTCGGCTGGATGAACATATTGGTTACGAAATGTGCCTGCCAGGCAACTTCCACGATGAAGCGGACAGCCATGCGGGTATCCTTGTTGGCACCGCAGAAAGCATCGACAACGTAGAGCTTCTTGTTGGAGAGTTCCTTCTTGGCAATCTCTTTCAGAGCATTCCAGGTTTCCGGCGTAGCTCTGTGGTTGTCGTTGTGATAGTCTTCAGAATCCCACCAAACGGTGTCGTGGGAAGTCTCATCATCCACGATGAATTTATCTTTAGGCGAACGGCCAGTGAAAATACCGGTCTTTACATTGACAGCGCCCAGTTCGGAAACCTGGCCCTGTTCATAACCCGTTAAGCCTTCTTTAGTCTCTTCTTCAAAAAGCGTCTTGTAAGACGGATTGTGGAGAATTTCAGTCGTACCAGTGATGCCATATTGGCTAAGATCGATGTTTGCCATTTTACATTCAACCTCTTTCGTAAAAAAGATACTTTTTCGCAGTTTGAGAAGCTTTTCACTTTTTGTTTCTCACCACGCTTATCATATTAACTTATTTTTCCATAAATGTCAACTATTTTCTGCTCTAATTCAAAAACTGTCATTTATCAAAATTGTTTGACATAAATTATAAAAGCAAAACAGAACACTCGATAATCGTTTATTGTTAGCAAGTGTTCTGCCTCTATAACTTTTATTTCGCGACAAATTTCAACACAGCATCTGCCATCTTGTCCTTGGCACATACGTCCTGATGGCGTACTTCTTTGGTCTTGAGAGCCGCCAGGCCGGCGGGAATCGGCTGTTCATTGACTTCCTGCAGCTTATCCAGCAGGTCGAATTCATCCAGCCCAGCGGTTTCCACCTGCAAGGCCTCCAGCACGCTGCCATTGAACTTATAGGGACTGGCCGTGGATACCACCACCATCACATGCTCGTCATGAGTGGCATGGCGATAGTTCTTCGCCACCTGATAAGCCACTGCCGTATGGGTATCCAGCACATACTTATGCTGTTCGTAGACCTGACGGATGCAGGCCTTGGTAGCATTATCGTCCACGAAATCCGCCCAGAAGAATTCCTTGATCTTGCCCCGGGTATCCTTATCCACTTCATAGCTGCCCTTCTTGGCCAGTTCTGCCATCCAGCCCGCTACCTGCTCCTTATTGCCCGTGACATGATAGAGCAGACGTTCCAGATTGCTGGAAATCAGGATATCCATGGACGGCGTGATGGTCTTATAGAAATCCCGATTGCGGTCATAACATCCCGTCTGCAGGAAGTCCGTCAGCACATTATTGGCATTGGAGGCGCAGACGAGCTTATGCACCGGCAGGCCCATCTGCTTGGCATAGAAGCCCGCCAGGATATTGCCGAAGTTGCCCGTGGGCACCGTGAAGTTGACTTCTTCCCCAGATGCAATCGTGCCTGCCTTGCGCAAATCCGCATAGGCACTGAAATAATAGACAATCTGCGGCACGAGACGGCCCCAGTTGATGGAGTTGGCCGAGGACAGCTTCACGTTTGCCTTGGCCAGTTCCTCGCCAAAAGCCTTGTCGCTGAAGATGACCTTGACGCCGCTCTGGGCATCGTCAAAATTGCCTTGCACGGCAGTCACATTGACATTGCTGCCTTCCTGCGTCAGCATCTGCAGCTGCTGAATCTGGCTGACACCGCCCTCAGGATAGAAGACCATGATGGAAATCTGGTCCACGTCCTTGAAGCCCTCCAGCGCAGCTTTGCCCGTGTCGCCGGAAGTCGCCACGAGAATCAGCACATCAGACTTTTCCCCGGTCTTCTTGAGTGCCGTGCTCATAAGCTGCGGAAGCAGCTGCAAAGCCATATCCTTGAAGGCACTCGTGGGGCCATGCCAGAGTTCCAGCACCTGCATCGTGCCCAAATCTGTCACGGGTGCCCGGTCCTCACAATCAAACTTACCCTGACCATAGGCATTATTGACACAGGTCTTTATTTCCTCAGCCGTATAATCCGTCAGGAACAGTCCCAGCACCTTGGCCGCCCGCTCCTCATAGGAAAGAGGCAGCAAATCTTCAATAAACGACTGGTCAACCTGCGGCAAACTGTCCGGCACGAACAGGCCGCCGTCTGTAGCCAGTCCTTTGATGATGGCTTCTGCCGAAGTAAGTTTCACATTTTCTCCCCGGGTACTGCTGTAATTCAATCAAACCGCCTCTTTCCTCTATATAATACTTATCTGCTGACTGCTGCTACAGTGGCCTTGGCCGCCTGCACCAGATCCGCGGGCTTCAGGATGATCTGTTCGCCGCGCTTGCCGGCGCTGATGGCGATGACCTCCTGCGCCTCGGCACTGGCATCAAGATAAACCGGATAATCCTTCTTTGCTCCCAGAGGTGAGCAGCCGCCACGGATATATCCCGTCAGGCCAAAGACCTCCTTCAGATGCACCATTTCCACGCGCTTGTTGCCCGAAGCTGCAGCCAATGCCTTGAGGTCAAGCTCTCCCCCACCGGGAATCACCGCCATCAGCACGCCGTTCTTATCCCCGCGGCACACCAGGGTCTTATAGACCATTTCAATGGGCATCCCCACGGATTCAGCCACATGCACAGCTGACAAGTCATTTTCATCCACCTCATAGGTCTTCAGTTCATAGCTGATGCCTAACGTGTCCAGAATCCTTGCCGCATTGGTCTTTGCTTCTTTTTTCTTTTTTGCCATTTTTACTTACACCTTGTTTCCAAAAAACTCTACCTTTCCTATTATACATTTATTTTACATATTTTACCACAAAAAAATAAATTTATTTCCGAAGTGTAAATACATGTTTACACTAGCAAAATAAAAGAGCCGCTGACAGGTCAACCTCAGCAGCTCGCCTTAAGAACATTCAATCCAGCCAGGAATAATCCCGATGACTCTCCATAAAAACCACCAGTTCATCTGCCGGCAGCGGCCGGGAGAAATAATATCCCTGTTCGTATTCACAGCCCATCTTCGCCAATTGCTGGGCCATATGTTTGTCCTCCACTCCTTCGATGATGATGGCCATTTTTTCCTCCTGGAACATATGCATCACATGCAGGAGTATATTGCTGTTGCTGCGGAAGTAAGCCCATACCAGCTGCATATCGATCTTCACCATGGCGAAAGGCAGATTGATGACACGCACGATATTGGAGGTCCCTGCACCAAAATCATCCAACAAGAAGCGTACGCCACAGTTTTTCAGCCGCCGCATCTGTTCCAGCAGGGATTCCATATCTCCGGTAGCCGACTCGGTAACCTCCAGGCGAATCTTATCCATCGTGATCCGATGTCTTACGGCAATGCGTTCCAGCTCATCACCCAGATTGTAATTCAAGCACTGGGCCGGAGAAATATTGACCGTCACAAAATCAATCCCCAACGCATCCAGATCATGTTCACTGATGAAATGACAGGTCTTGGCAAATATCTGCCGTCCCAGTTCCATGATATCACCATCGTTCTCAGCTATGGGAATGAATTCCTGAGGCGGAATATAGCCCAGTTCTTCATCATACAAACGTGCCAGGATTTCCAACGCATTGATGCGCTTCTCTTTGACGGAATACAATGGCTGCATATGAATCTGCAAATTATTTTCTCGCAGTGCCTTGCCCAGGATACGCCGGACTTTTTCCTGCCGTTTCATCTGTTCCAGCAGTGCCTCATCCACTACGTAAACATCGGTCATATCACGGCGATATGCTTCATTGAAGGCCTGTTCCAAACAAATCTCCACATTGCGTGCATTCTTCTTGGGTACACTCTTGGAGACAAAGATCATATTGATCCCCAAGGCTGCCTGAGCACCACCATTATCTGACCAGGGATAACGGAAACGCTCTTCAATCTTTCTGGCCATGCCCTGCACATCACTGTAATCGGAGACATGGTTCAACAGCACCATCTGGCCATTCCCCATATAAAAGACCTGAAAGTCCTTGAACTGCTTGTCCAGCCACTTGCCGATATCCAAAAGACTCTTATACATCGTATTGGGGCCATAAAAAGTCTTGAAGGCAGGATAGTTCTTGATGCTGATGCCCAAACAAGAAAATTGCTTTTCTTTGATCAACAGTTCTGACACCATTCCCCCCAAAGCTGCTTTATTGAACACGTCCACCATCCTGTCACGGAATGAGTCCGGATTCTGTGCCGTCAGATAGATGATCAGGATGGCCATGAGACTGAAGAAACTCGTGACCAGCGTGTTCATGAATGCATGACGTACCAAGATTCCCACGGCCAGAATCAGATTGCTGCTGTATAAGCCAGCCTGCAGTCTGACAGATGCATCCTTCCGGCAGCAAGTGAGAACCGCCACAGATGCCAGGATATAAAACCAAGTACTGAAATAGATTGCATTGTAATAGGCCAGATTATGATAGCCTGTCACCGGATCTATCGTAAAGATAGCTCCCGTCCAGGGCGTCGATAAAATCATCAGGCAGACAAGCAGCGCGGGGATGATTCCTCCCCAGCTATAACGCCGTCCCCAGCGACGCGGCGCATTCACCACCTCAGACGCATAGACAAAAAGCAGCCAGCCCCTCAAAATAAAGCTGAGAAAATAAGCAATATTCAGTCCATAAGACAAAGAAACTGGATATTCCTGCCAAACTTCATTCAATTCGCATGCCCAGATATCCGTAATGGTCATGATGATATTCATCATCATGACCCACCAGAAACTGCGGCTCTGCCGGGTAGGCAGCTGCCGCCGCAGATAATAGACGGTCATCAGGATAAGCTGTATGGGTATGGTTGCCAAAGCAAAGTCATAATTATAATCACTAAGCCAATTCCACATAAAAATTCCCCTTGCTCTCTAATCATAAATATTCATTATCTATGATTTCGCCAAGGGGAATTCTATTTCCTGCAATATTTAGTTAATAATCCCAAAAGCCTGCAAAGCCAGGATAACCATGATTACCGGAGCCACATAGCGGATGACTGCACGGTAAAGGCCCTTGCGCGGCATAGGACTGCCATCGGCTTCCATCTCGCCGATAATCCAATCCGGCTTCACGAGCCAGCCAATCAGAATGGCTGACAGGAACGCGATGATGGGCATCATGCAAGCCGTACTGATATAGTCCATGATATCCAGAAGCTGCCCCGTAGAGCCATTGGGCAGGCCAACCTCCACATAGAAAAGGCTGTAACCCAGAGCGATGACCACCGTGATGATGGTGTAGAAAGCACTGACAATCAGCGTGACCTTCTTGCGCTCCGCATGGAAGATTTCCATGCAGTTGGCCACAATCGCTTCCAGCACGGAAATGCAACTGGTCAAAGCCGCAAAGATGGCCATCAGGAAGAAGGCGGCACCGATGATGATACCGATAAAGCCTAAGGAATTGAAGACCTTGGGCAGGGAAACAAACATGAGTTTCGGTCCGGCCGCCATGCCCTCCATGCCCGAGAAAGCAAAGATGGCAGGGATGATCATCATGCCGGCCAATACAGCCACCGCCGTATCTACAATGGCAATCTGGGACACAGACTGATTGAGGTTCACATCTTTCTTGACATAGGAACCATAGGTAATCATGATGCCCATGGCCACAGACAGCGAGTAGAACATCTGGCTCATGGCATCCAGCACGATCTGGATGTACTTACTGAGCGTCAACCCCTCAAAATTCGGCAGGAAGTAAATCGCCAAGCCCTGCAAGCCGGTTCTGACCGTACCATCTGCATCCTGAACTTCCAGCGTCAGCACATACAGGGAAATCAGGATAACCGTAATGAGCAGGACAGGCATGATGATGCGCGAAGAAGCCTCAATGCCCCGTTCTACCCCGCGGTAAACCACGAAAGCTGTTGCCAGCATGAAGATAGCCGCATAGATGCCGGACTCCACGGGGTTCGTGATGAAGCCCACGAAATATTCATCCTGCGCGGCCGCCGCGCCCGCTCCTGTCAGGAACGTCACCGCATACTTGGTAATCCAGCCGCCGATAACCGCATAATAAGTCATGATGATTGCCGGTACTAGAAAGGTCAGGATTCCCAGGAATTTCCAGCCGGGTTTCATGGCTCCATAAGCCTTGATGGAACTCAGCTGAGTCTTGCGGCCAATGGCCAAATCAGAAGACAAAAGTGCGTAGCCAAAGGTCACAAGCAGAATCAGATACGTCAGCAGGAATATTCCGCCGCCATCCTTCGCAGCAAAATAGGGAAAACGCCAAAGATTGCCCACGCCTACGGCGGAGGCTGCTGCCGCTAGCACGAAGCCAAGCTGGCCGGAAAAGCTGCTGTCCTTGCTGTTTTTCTCGTTCATATACATCACCTCTAATTGTTAATGATATTATTATACACCTTTACAGTTATTTGTAAAGCTTTTTATTATAAAGATATACTTTTGTCCATTTATAATCAACATTATTTTTAGTCATGATAAGAAAAACAGCCGTAATCCATGCCTGTTGGACAGGGATTACGGCTGACTTTGCCGGTTTTATATTCTATTCCAAATGGACATTTGTTTTATGTCAATCTTCATCCGGATTTTCTAAAATGTGTTCAATCTTATTCTTCATCACTTCAAAGGCCACATCATTGAGACCGCTGTTCAAAACGATATCCGCCACATTGCGGGTGGGCTCTACATAAAGATAATGCATAGGCTTGACCGTAGCCAGATAATGTTCGATGATATTCTGCAAATCCCGGCCGCGCTCTTCCATATCCCGTACTACCCGACGCAAGATACGCTCATCCGCATCAGCTTCGACAAAGATCTTGATGTCAAACATATCCCGCAGGCGCTCATCCTGAAAGATCAGGATGCCTTCCACCACGATCACCCGACTGGGCTCTATGGTTATGGTCTTATCCGAACGGTTATGTTGGGTAAAGTCATATACCGGGCACTTGATACTCTTACCCTGCCGCAAAGCATCCAGATGTTCTATCAGCAGATCCGTTTCCAAAGCCTGGGGATGGTCATAATTGATCTTGCGGCGTTCCTCCATGGATAAAGCATCGTTAGCACGATAGTAATTGTCATGATATATGACTGTTATGTTATCACCAAAAAAATTCTTCAAGCGATTGGTAAAGGTGGATTTGCCCGAGCCCGAGCCGCCCGCAATACCGATAATCGTTGTCTTCATTTGGCGCAACACCTCCTTTGGGTAATTCAGCATTAGTAACGATTATAGCACAAAACTCATTCTTCCGCTAGTATTTCATAAAGCTCCATGATTTCCCGTATTCTTTTGGTCTCAACAGCACTCAGGTCATGACGGCGTGACTTGCCGCCGCTCTTATAATAGACAATATAGCCGCCGCCAACACTCAATATTCGTTTGAATGCATCGACAACCGCCTTATTGGCATTCAGCGAATAACTCTCCGACAGCCACTCTGCATCAGAAGCCATATGCTTATTCAGTTTTGACGGATCAAAGGCTACGGTCGTTGTCTGCCCACCGGCTACAATATCCAGATGGTCTCCCTTGATCCAGGCTGTCTGCAATGGATCGCTGATATGGTAATAATAATAAACATCATAAGCGAGGATGCACTTTTCCTTTCCCTCTATCAAAAAAGGTCGCAGGTACACGCCCGGGTCCGGCTTTTTCGGCCACTTATGCTTATAATAGGTCACGCTGCCAACAGTTTCCGCTATCACATTATCCTTGATTTCCCGTTTCTTTTTCTCGCGAACTTCCTCTGCTGCTTTTTCTCTAGCCTCTTCCTGACGGCGTAATTCCTCCTCTTTCGCCCTTTGTGCTTCCCGTTCCAATTCCTCCGGCGTCTTTTCTTTTTCTCTCAACGTCTCTTCTGACAATTTCGCTTCCTGCTGGATTTTCTGTTCCTGCTGAACATAATAATATGCTGCGCCCCCCACAGCCATGATCAGAATATATACTGCAGCTGCGCCAGCAATGATGTGGGATTTTTTCAATGTTCTCACCTCATATGTCATATTTTACCTGGCAGGGCAAAAATCCTGCAAGAAAAACAGCCCTGCAAGCATTTCCTTGCAGGACTGTTTGATTTCATCAGTCGAAGCAGATATAAACCGCATCTATATCCTCAAGCTCCAACCCCATCTCTTTGAAAGCCGTATGTAACGCCTGGCTGGCAACATCCACATTGCGCGCCTTGTCACCGGCTTCTAACAATCTCAATGCAGATTCATCAACTGGATGAATCGCAAATGTCAGACCATCATAAATCAAACGGAAAGCAGCGGCACCGTTCTTGGTAAATAACGGTTTCGTATACTCCCGATACTGATTAGGCATAATCTCCTTGGGCACCGGAATATCCTTATCCGCAGGCATCAGACTGACCTGCTGCGGTTCCACAGTTACCTGATACGTACCATAATCATAGATCTGACCATTCACCTTCTTGCCAAAGGGAATCTTGGCCACAGTCAAACCTAAGACCTTCTGGACAGAGCCTTCATCCGGCCTGTTTTCCAAGCTATAACTTCCCTGTCCCCCTCGCGATTCATTTTTAAGATAATCAATCTGCGGACGCTCGACAGAAGTTCTCTGCGGCGTTTCCGGGACTACAGCAGGCTCTTTCGGTTTATCCGGCACTACCACAGGTTCTTCCTTCGGCTTGTCCGGCACTACCGCAGGTTCCTCCTTTGGCTTGTCCGGCACTACCGCAGGTTC
>NZ_FRBC01000004.1:45271-176052 GCF_900142515.1 Pseudoselenomonas ruminantium
GGCTTGTCCGGCACTACCGCAGGTTCTTCCTTCGGCTTGTCCGGCACTACCGCAGGTTCCTCTTTCGGCTTGTCCGGCATCACCGGTGTTTTCAAGATATAAGCGCCCTCATATGTAAAGCGGTAATTTCCCACTACATCTCCAGATGCTATATCTTTCTGATTTGCCTGTACGCCAATGGCATACTTACTATCCGAAAGCTTATCACCAATCTTCCAATCCAGTTTCGGTGCATCCTTTGACGTATCGCCATTTATCAACTGTTCTTCATAGGGAGTAGCTGTATTTATGATATTATCCTCTGTCAGTTTCTCTCCTTCACCAGTCAGCTTTAAGACTACATCATGAGGCGTAATGGTCAGTGTCCCCTCTTTCGCAACAATTTGGTAATTTGCTGCATCTTTCGTATCCGTGAAACTTACTGTTTCCGTCTTGACAGCTCCAGTATGCGCACCCACATCAGCCGTTACTGCCCCCTTCCGCAGCTGGGATCTGTAACCATCGGTCAATACATAGCCCACTTTGTCTATGGTATCGTCATTTACAAGTCCAGTCGCCTGAATCTCTTCTGAGTTAGAAGATTCGCCACTAACATTGCTGCCATATTCCACTCTGGGATTCACAGACACCTGCAAATCACGGCGATTGATGGTCAACTTACTTTCTCCCGCCAATTCCGGCTTATAGCCATGAGCCGCCGCCGTGCTATTAAAAGATGGTTCGTCAACTGTAATAGCATAAATTGCCTTGTCGCCATCCTCTGCCTCATAATCCCCATCGGTTCTGGTGGCTTCTGCAGCAAAGCCCTTACTGGATACATCAACAAAGGCCTTCGTTTCTTCGTTTAATACAGATGACTCATCGAAGGCAGTCCCTCTATAGTTCATGAGCTTTTCTTTCTCATCATCCTGTATCTTAGCCGATACCTCTGTTGACACCTTATCGCCTAATGATTCACCATAGGTTTTCTCCATGTCATCAACCGTATAGGTCATAACCGGCTGGTAGTTAAAAATATAACGTCCATTGTGATTTTCATCTTCCGGCAAAGCTGCGTACCGGTAAATATTTTCCTCCTCACCGGTATCTTTCGGGCTGCGTCCCCACAAAGCATAGGTACCACTATCGAGGTTTTTGCCATACTCATTGCCCTCGGGAGACTTCGTATAGATTTTCCAACCGCCGCCTTGTCCTGTCTCTATCCCCTTTGTAACAGTAGACTTATTGACAAACTTGCCATCATGGGCATCCAATATTACAGCATCTGGATCTGTAGATTGGGTTTTAATGCCATCATTCAGGGTACTTCCATCATCCTTGGGAAGCGTTTCATTCATCGTAATGGTACTGTCCAAACCTTCGGTGACTAATTTTACCTTACCAACCGCGTCAATCCCATGGATTCCAATATTACCTTTTGAGCCAATATCAACACTGTCAGCTGTAATGTGGTCGCCGATCTCCACACCGGCACTACCCACAATATTCAACTGCCCGTCAATCTGTACCAGACCAGTATATGCTTCGCCGGTATCTATTTGATACTGATGCTCTTTATACTTATCCATTGTACCGGGATTGATATCACCGCCAGTTTTTACCTTGCCAGCAGTGTTGATGGTCAAATCGTGCAAAGGTGCAGATTTACCTACATTGCCTCCTATGGTGATATTTCCCTCAGAACTTTTAAGTTCGACATCTGCATGAGCCCTATTCGTCTCCTGCACAAAACCCCTTACATTGCTCTTTTGGTCATTGACATCGGCCCAACTGGTATCTTTTCGAAAACCGATTGCCACAAACGGCTGCTCATATTCGTCAGGATTTTCATTGTTATTAGGCTCTTCGTATTTAAACCTATCCTTCGTCTTATCTGTATCCTTTGACCATCCCTGATACATATTAGTGGTTGTTGTTCCTGTACCAATACCACTGGTTTTATAAAAAGCCTGTCCTGCTTCAGGCCCCGTCTGCCAACTGAATACACGGTCATCCTTTTTCGCAGCACTGCCCTTATACTTTGCTCCAGCACTTCCTGTATAGCCTGTCCGGCCGCCCAACAGCCATTCCTCATTCTTCACATCCTTTGTCAACAAAGGCTCCAGCTGAGAACGAATTACCCAGTCTTCCAATGGTGTCGTGATGGTCGCCAGATATTTATCCCCCTGTGCCGCACCGCCTTCAGTCCCCTCCTGAGCCGCAACTTTGGCCCGTTCCCAACGGTTCAAAATAGATTCACGGTTATCATTCGTGCAAGGAACAGTGGTAAGGATATGTGAGGCTAATTTTTGATACAGCGTTTTATTATAGGCTAGCTCTGAAAATTCCATGGGGGTATCGCGGCTTCCCAATTGGACATGTGCTTTATAATAATCCTCTATTGCCTTTTTTTCTGCAGCTGCATTCGCTGGCTTTTCTTTCAGATACTGGCTCTCATCTCCCAATATACGTTCCTTCAGCCAATCATAAACCGTCTGTGTCTTGCCTTCAGGCGTTGTTATCGTCTTAGTCGACAGTTCGCTCGTTTTAAGCCATACAACATCCTTCAAATATTTATCGTAGTAAACTTCCAGCAACTTCTCCAAGTCACCGTCAACCACAGCATCTCCACCTTTTCCACTTGAACTGCCATTCTGAAAGAACTTGTATGTATTGACGGAACCCAGATTTCCACTAATATTGATATTGCCTGTCCCCGTGCCGCCGGTTGTATCTATGGTAAACGTGCCATTTTCAATTCCCAGGCCCACATCGCCATAGAAGTTGACATTACCACCCTTAGTGCTGATGATTATATCCTGTTTATCTCTGATTTTATCCTTGACATTTCCGATAAACGTACCCACAGTACCATCCGTAATATTCTGTCCAGTACCGGAAGTGAAGTCACCACCGTTAGTAGCCACATTACCATTGAGCACGACCATGCCCTTACCTACACCATCCGTATCTGCCTGAAGATTGATATTTAATTTTCCCGCATTTGAGGTAATGGAACCATTGACGTATACATCACGCTGCGCACGCAGGTTCAAGGTCGTATCACTGTTAACTGCAGTTTTTGTGATTGGCGCATTTACATAAATACTTGTTTTCCTTAACTTATCTATATCACCATTATCCGCCTGTATCGTAACGTTGGTACCATTACTTAACAGCCGGTTGATAAATCCTGGCTTGATATTGTTATTTATGGTTTCGTCCTTCAATGTTTCATTACCATTTTCTACCTGTGTCCCGATAGAAACAGAAACAGGACTATCTATCAGGAATTCGCCAGCTTTCTCGCCACCTGATGCACGAATAAGTCCCTGAGAACGTCCAACGAAGCCCAGCTTCTCTCCGCCGGAAAGTCTGATCTGGCCGCCATTCACGTCTCCATCTGCCAGCATTTTAAGACCAGCTTCATGGATGCGTTTATCATCCCCTTTTATCTGTATCGTACCGCCACTTTGTCCTGCATCTGTTCCAGAAACATCCATCGTTCCTCCAACATCTACGATGCCGCTATTACCGCCATCCAGCAGGATTTCGCCTTTGTCGTTGACATTCAACGTCCTGGCTTCCATGATTCCTGTGTTATTCACGACAGTATCCTGCAGCATATTCCCGGTACTTTTCGCCGTCATCAGGATATAACCGCCATCAGCTTTGATTGTGCCACTGTTCAGGGCATTGGCCTTAGCCACTTCATCGTTGACTGTAAAATTGATTTTTCCAGCGGTATCAAGGGATAAATTCAGCTTCTTAGCCGCCGCAAGCGCAACTGTGCCCTGTGCATTCTCTATCGCCCCCGTATTCTCCACCTTTGATGCATGGAGAACTACCAAGCCTCCTTGCGACTTTATTTCCCCACAATTTTTTATGCCATTTGGTTTCTGATCATCCAATTGCAATAAGATGTCGCCTGTTTTAGCAGAAAAATTTTGCATGTAAGTGTCATCGACAGTTGCAGTTGATGCGACCAAGTTTCCAACATCAATCTGTGCACCCTGCTGAAAGATAACGCCATGCGGATTGAGCAGGAACACCGTGCCATCAGCCTGCAGGCTGCCATAAATCTCTGACGCCCGCGTATTATCTCCCACAATACGATTCAAGGCGATTTTATCCCTGCCACCTTGCTCGAATATAACATGTTCATCTTTAGCGATATTGAAACTATCCCAATCCAATGCCAGCCTTTGTGAATCTTGTTTGACTCTTAATGTATCTCCATCTTTATTTATGTCAGCATTACCAGAACGAATCTGAGGCTGCTGTGGAAAAGCCTCAACCGTTCCCCCAGACCACAGCGAAGCACTGAGTCCTATCGCTACGGCTAATCTCAACGCGTCATACCGCGATTTTTTCATCATAGTAATTCCTTCTCCTTAAAAATAAACACCGCCGCGTATCCAGAAACGGCCTCCTGTATGGCTGTTATCGCTTTTAGGCTGTTCAGCTCCTATTGCCCAGCCATAATCGGCACGCAGGAAGCATTCGTTACGGCGGGTGTAAAGGATCCCCAGACCACAGCCCTGCAAATAGCGGTGATTTTCTCCCGCCCCCTGCCTATGCTTGTTGATCTGCACACCACCATGGTCAACAAATGTTGCCAACTGCCACCTGTCTGTTCTTCCCGGCGGTGTCAGGCTATAGCGAAGCTCTGCCCGCACGAGATAGCCCATATCACCAGATGCCTCACTTGTCGGATACGCTCGGACGCCACTGGCCTCGCCTAAGGAAAAATGTTCCGAAGAATCCAGATTGGAACTAGCCAGCTGCCCTCTGGCAGACAACCATAAATCAAAACGACGTGCCAGATAATACTGTTCCATAAGATATAGATTCAGCTTGTGGAAATTTCCCATCGTTTGGGATAACCTGCCCTGCTGCTGGCCTTCCTCATCATCAAAACCTAAGGTTCCCCATTTATAATCAGCCCGCCAGCTAAAAGCCCGTCTTCCGCTCAAATCATCCCCGAAGATGGATAATACGGCGCCCTTGCTATGCTTGCGTACTTTCGAAGCAAATTCCCGCATCTCATCCGTCAGGGCATTCTGTTCATAGTAGATTCCCGTATACAGATTATGGAACTGACTGCGCCGCAGGGCATATTCCAGTCCCATCGTTCCCCGTCTGGATGTACCATAGGCGCCTATGTGCTCGTACACATCTCCTAAGTTGTAGGAAAGCATATTATAGCCGAAAATCAGCCGCATACCATCGCGCCCTGTAGGCAAACAATAACGCAAACCATAATTATAGAGCTTCGAGCCCGTCACATTCCCATTGAAACCAAGCTGATCTCCTTCATGCGCAGGATTCAGGAAGTCATAGGAGAGGCCGTACTCATTGTAACCAGTAGAACGATTGCCATAATTATCAGCTGTCAGCAAGCCACATTTCCCCTTATATGGGGATAGCTCTATCTTCACGGCCGTTGTCCCTGTTTTCTTTCCCGGCAACAATGTGGCCTTTGCTTCAGCCCCTGCTAAATCCGACAGCAACCATACGGCCCGCTCCAGTTTTTGACGTGTCAGATGCTCTCCCGGCCGCAGGAAGCGGATTTCTCGCTGCACGGACTTATCATGGATTTTCGTCCGGTTATTCACCGTTACCTCGTCGAGAGTACCCACCTGTACCACATATTCCACGATGCCGCCGCTGATTTTCTGTACTGGGATATAGCACTTTGCCAGAAAATACCCCTGCTTGCGGAAGTAAGCTGTGATCTTGTCTGCCCCCTCCTGCAATTCCTTAAAGGTCACCATTTTCCCCTTATAAGGTGCCAACATAGCCAGCAACGTATTGTCACTATAAATATCCTGTCCGCTGATCTTAAAGCCATTTACCTGAATCCTTACCTCCGCCGGCATATGCAGCTGCGGACGTTTTGACTCAGGAAGAGCTATCTCCGCCTGCCCTTTATCCTGTTTGGGCGGCTGTGAAAGTTCCTTATCCCGCTGTGCGTTTGCCAGGGAACCCGCACTTGGCATATCTGCAGCAGGCACTGCCACTGCCCCTTCAGCAAAATTCCCATTTCCAACAATCAATGCTCCTGCCAAAACACATAACTGAAACTCATTCTTCAAATAATCCACACTCTTTTCTGCAAAACTTCCCCAAACAAATAAAAAAAAGACTACCCGCATCCTCTGACACAAGTAGTCTTGAAAGTTATTCGCCTTCAGCAATTCCCATCCTCAATCGCAGGTCAATAGCTGCGCCCAATAATAATAGCCGTCTAAGCCCTTGGTGCAGGCAATCCCCATTTTCGTATAATGGCGGTTGAGAATATTCGCCCGATGTGCCGGTGAAGCCATCCATGCCTGAACGATTTCCGCAGCCTCGGCGTCCGTGCTGACTGCCAGGTTCTCTCCGAACCATGAATAAGGAACATCCTCCATCACCGACTGTGCACAGCGGCCATCCGGACGCTGATGTGCAAAATACACACCGGCCTCCCGGGCTCTGGTTTCAGATATCACTGCCAGGCCCTCATCCATGGCCAATGGCTGCAAACCAGCTTCCTGCCGTTCTGCATTGACATAATCCAACACTTCACAAGCCAGATCTGAAGCCATTGCCGATGATGCCAACATAAACAACACCGAAAATACCAGCAAAGAAAACATCCGCCGCAAAAGGTTCATCTTGCTTTCCTCTTTCGTTTGCTGCCATCACTTCTTTCTTATGAGCACTCAGTCTCCACACTTCACGCCCTCCTGCCTCGCAGGGAAGTCCAAAGTTCCGTCGCAAACCAGCGAACCCTCATACAATGAGGGTGTTTTCCTGCTGGCGCAGACATCTCATGCCTGCACGATACCGTTATATGTAATGTTGTCCCTTACTTTCCATCATTATAGCCTAAATCTGATAAGCAAGCAATAACTTTTGTCAGAAAATCAAACGTTTTCTCCTAAATCTATAAAGATTTCTTCATTTTTTCTTATTCGCGGAAATTATGAAAAATCCTCCTAAAAAAGACAAAAAATAGAGCGATGAAAAAATTTCACCGCTCCATAAGCTTATTTCGTCAGTTTATAGTATTTCTTCTTGCCCTTCTTCACGATGGCTTCACCATCCTTGAAGTCAGCCTCTGCCAGCACATAATCAGCATCGCTGACTTTCTCGTCATTGAGGGACAGTCCATTCTGCTGAATCAGGCGGCGGCCTTCACCCTTGGAAGCAAAGACTTTGCCAGCCACCAGGGCATCCAGCAGCTTCTGACCGACCTCTGCCTTTACTTCAGGAATATCAGCACCAGCACCGCTGCCACCGAACATGGCTTCGGCAGATGCCTGTGCTTTGTTGGCTTCTTCCTCGCCATGCACGATTTTCGTCACTTCGTAAGCCAAAACCTTCTTGGCTTCGTTGATAGCTGCATCCTTGAGTGCGCCTAAGCGGCGAACTTCATCCATAGGCAGGAAGGTCAGAAGGGCCAGGCAGTTTTCCACGTCGGCATCATCCACATTGCGCCAGTACTGGTAGAACTCGTAGGGGCTGGTCTTCTCGGCATCCAGCCACAGAGCGCCGCCGGCAGTCTTGCCCATCTTCTTGCCATCGCTCTTGGTCAGCAGTTTGTTGGTCAGGCCGTAAACCGCCGTGTTGTTCTTGCGGCGGTTGAGTTCCACACCCGCAATGATGTTGGACCACTGATCATCGCCGCCCATTTCCAGCTTGCATCCATAACGGCGATTGAGCTCCAGGAAGTCATACCCCTGCATGACCATGTAATTGAATTCCAGGAAGGTCAGGCCCTTTTCCCAGCGCTGCTTATAGCAGTCAGCGGCCAGCATACGGTTGACGGTGAAGCAGGCACCGACTTCGCGCAGCAGGTCGATATAGTTGAGCTTGCGGAGCCAGTCGCCATTGTTGACCATGATGGCCTTGTCATCACTGAAGTCGATAAAGCGGGCAATCTGCTTCTTGAAGCATTCGCAGTTATGTTCGATGTCTTCATCGGTCAGCATCCTGCGCATATCGGTACGACCCGAGGGGTCACCCACGGTGCCCGTGCCGCCGCCCACCAGGCAGATGGGACGATGACCGGCACGCTGCATATGCGCCATAGCCATCAGAGCGATGAAATGCCCGGCATGGAGACTGTCAGCAGTGGGGTCAAAACCGATATAGAAAGTCACACGCTCCTTATCGAAAAGCTCCCGCAGTTCTGCCTCATTCGTGCACTGCGCAATAAAACCGCGTTCCTGTAATGTATCAAATACGTTTGCCAACAAACTCTCTCCTTTTACTTCTGGTATATCAATTCCGGCCCTTGCCTACACCGTCACCGGGTTCAGGGGCCACCACCGGCGGCATGGATGGCGGGTTGTTGCCCGGCTTATTGCCATTGCCGGCAGGTGCTGACTTGTCAGTTCCCTCTTTGGGTTCCTTCTTATCAACATCTTTCTTTTCGTCTTTTTTCTTGTCTTCTTTCTTCCTTACTTCCTGTTTATGGTCGTCCTCTAATTCGCCAACGCCACCATAACCACTGGAACGCGAACCATCGAAGTTCTTTGCCGGAATCTGAGCGACAGCCTTTTGCATGAAGGCCTTCCATATCTCAGCAGGCAAGTGTCCACCCATGATCCCCTGAGTTGGCGTATTGTCATCATTACCAATCCATACTCCAGCTACGAGGTCCGGGGTATACCCCACAAACCAGGCATCATTGTAATTGCTGGTGGTACCAGTCTTACCAGCTGCGGGCCGGCCAATATTAGCTCGGGTACCCGTACCCTTTTTAACGACATCCTCCAGCATATCCGTCAGTTCTGCCGCACTTGACTCACTGACCACACTACGCTGTTTGGGTTCATTTTGTTCCAGCACCTTGCCATTACGGTCCAGCACCTTCACGATCACCACAGGTTCCACATGCACGCCCTTATTGGCAAAAGTGCCATAAGCACTGGTAATCTCAAGCGGCGTTACCCCTTTGGTCATACCACCTAATGCAGTAGCCAGCTGACGGTCATTCTGCGGGCCTTCCAGCACAAAGGTACTGATGCCCATTTCCTGTGCATAGTAGATTGGTTTGTCAATCCCCAGCTTCTGGGCAATCTTGACGGTCGGTACATTCATGGAATAACGGGCAACTTCCCGCATCGTAACCCGGCCACTGAAATTACCACTATCATTACGGGGACGCCAGCCGTTGATATCAATCGGGCTGTCATTGATCACCGTATTAGGGGTGAACTTATTTTCCAGCGCGGCAACAAACACGAAGGGTTTGAAAGCCGACCCAGGCTGACGGACAGCCATCGTTGCCCGATTGAACTGGTCATTGCCACGGCCGCCCACCATAGCTTTCACATAACCATTATGGGGGTCAATGGCCACCAGAGCCATCTGCGGCTGTCCCAGCCCATTGCCATCTGTCTTGTAAGTAGGCAGCTTGCTGACAGTCGCTTCTGCAGCCTTCTGCATATCCATATCAATCGTGGTATAGATTTTAAGGCCTTCCTTATAGACCGCATCCGCGCCATATTTATCAATCAGCTTCTGCGTCACGTAGTCAATGAAGTAAGAAGCCTCACCTGTCTCACTCTTCTTTACAGGTTTAACCAGCTTCATTTCCTCTTTCTTCGTCTTTTCCGCTGTCGAATGGTTGATATAACCATACTTCTCCATCTGATCCAGCACAACCGCCTTGCGCTCCTGCGCCGCCTGCAGATTGTTCAACGGAGAGAAGTAATTCGGGCTTTTGGGAATCCCCGCCAGCATCGCACATTCGTTCAGGTCCAGATCCTCGACATCCTTGCCAAAGTAGGTCTGTGCAGCAGCCTGTACACCATAAGCACCCTGCCCAAAATATATCTGGTTCAGATACATTTCCAGGATTTCTCTTTTCGTGTACTGACGTTCCAGCTGCAATGCCAAAAAAACTTCCTGTACCTTACGCGTGATCGTACGTTCCTGCGTCAGATAGGCATTTTTGGCCAACTGCTGAGTAATCGTGGAACCACCCTCAGCCACGCCATGTCCACGGATGTTTGTATAGAGCGCACGGGCAATCCCCCGCGGGTCCACACCGGAATGCTCATAAAAACGGTTATCCTCCACTGCCACAAAAGCATCCTGCAACTGTTTGGGAACCTGCGCGATTTTCACCGGGCGGCGATTCTCAGCTGCATGGACATTGGCAATTTCATTGCCGTTAATATCATAAATCTGTGAAGATGCCGGTGGCAAAATATCATTAGCCAGATCCGGCTTGGTGTTCATACTAGCAGTCAGAAAACCGCATCCTATTCCGGTAATCATAACCATTACAATCAGGCCCAGGCCTAAAACGGCACGCTTGACTGTCCCGCCTGACTTGGCGGGGCGTTTTTGACGGCTCGTATTTGAACGTTTATCCATACGCTGCCTCCTTAAATTCATACTTCCCCATTGTAACACACTCAATCGAAATATGCCACCCTATCCGCTCTTTCCAGCGGAAAAATTTGACGAAGTCCCAACCTTTTACTATAATATATGTTATGACATTACGAAGGAGCGAGAAAGCATGAAAATCTTAGCCCGTCATTTGACTGCGGATTTATTTAACTGCCAGAACAACCAGTTAACCGATAACAATCTCATTTTAGATATGCTCAGAAAGATCCTACAGGAATTGGAATTGAGCCTGATCAGCCACACGATTGAAACACTCGACAGTAATCATCATGTATTTATGCTGATCCTCAACGAAGGACACATCACCCTGCAGATTTATCCCGAACTGAAATATGTGGCTATGGATATTTTCCTCTGCCAGGAAAATGCTGAGCCGGATAAGCTAGGGCAAGCTGTGCGCAGTTTCTTCAAGCCTGACAAAATCAAAACCACCGTATTGAAGCGCGGCGATTTTGGTACCGCCAAGGAACTCAAACCAAAGGTCAAAACCAAAGTTGCTCCTTTGCGCAAGATCCATAACACAGGTGCTAAGGTCATCCGTATCTTGGCACGCCGCAATAATCATCAATAAAAATCTTTTCATCAAAAAGGTGCTGATTGTTTTCACAATCAGCACCTTTTTGCTATGAAATCTAAGCAAGTCAAGCCTTCAAGGCGCAGAATTTCTTAGATTTCGTATAAGAGCTGATGAAAAATCGAGAGATTTTTCATCTTGCTTTATTGCCTTTACATTTTTTCTGCCAGCATATCAGCAGCGGCCAGAAGTCCTGCGATCATGGCACTGGGGCGCGGCGGGCACCCTGGGATATAGATATCCACAGGCACCACCTGGTCGGCAGCACCGACAATGGCGTAACTGTCGCCGTAAGTCTCGCCGCCAGCAGCACAGGCACCGCAGGCCATCACGAGCCGCGGCTCCGGCATGGCTTCATAGGCCATCTTCAAAGCCTGTTCCAGATTCCGCGTGACCACGCCTGTGACCATCAGCAGGTCAGCATGGCGCGGGCTGGCATCCACATGGACACCATAGCGATGCAGATCATAGAGGGGATTGGACATAGCCCCCATCTCGAAGTCGCAGGCATTGCAGGAACCGGCATCGAGGTGACGCACATGGAGGCTGCGGCCCAATTTCTGCCGAATCACTTCTGCCGTAACCTCGACCGCATCTTCCGTGATAACCGGCATGGCCTCTTCACGGCTATGCTGCAGGCTGCCCATAGCCCGCTCCACACATCTGCCGCAGAAGATACATTTTTTATAATCAACTGCATAGCCCTGCTCATTGTCTGCCGTCATAAAGGCACCCACCGGACAGGCTTTGACACAGGCATCCCGCATGGCTACGGTGCAGCTGCCGGTGATTTTCCCGCGGAAGCGTTCACTGCCGGTGAGGGCAATCTTCTCGGTGGCAATCTTATCGCCTAATAATCGTTCTATTACCTTAAACATGTTCTCTCCTCAATTAACGGTCAATGCAGGCATAGCAAAGCTCAAAGCTCTTGTTGATAAGCGGGAAGTCCGGGATGATATCCCCCTGCACCGCGATGGTCACAGCAGGCCAGTTGGGATAAGATGCACTGCGGACGAAAATCCGATCAATCCTGCCATCCTGCAAGGCCACGAACTGGAAGTTGCTGCCTCGGGCCGATTCACTGAGCCCCCAATCCTCACCATTGACTTTTGACCAATCAATCGGAATCGTCAGATCTGCCCCATCATTTGATTTGCCATTCTGCAACAGTTCCAGGAGCTGACGCACCAACTTGAAAGATTCCGTAAGTTCTGCAATACGCACCGCAAGTCTTGCCGCCACATCACCAGTCTGCTCCGTCACCAGCTCGAAATCCAGTTCCGGATACAGCCCATAGTCAAAATCCTTGCGGCTGTCATGGGCAAAGCCCGAAGCTCTGGCACCCACGCCTACCATGGCCAGATCTACAGCAGTATTCTTGCGCACAATACCCGTGGTACGCACGCGGTTCTGGAAATTGGCCTGCTGGGCAAACATTTCCGCCAGGTCGCTGACACTGACCTGCGTCTTGTCCATGATATCGGCAATATCCTTGCAAAGAGCGCTATTGATGTCCTGACGCACACCGCCGGGAACGATAACACCGCGCAGGAAGCGGTTGCCTGCAATGCGTTCCTGCAAGCGCATGAGCATCTCTTTCGTGCGCCCGCCAAGGCTGATGGCCGGGTTGAAACCCACACCAGCCGGGATATTGCCGAGGTCACCCACATGGTTGGTGATGCGCTCGACTTCCATCAGCAGAGTGCGGATGATTTCCGCCCGCCGGGAAATTTTCACGCCCGCAATCTTCTCCACAGCCTGGCAGAAACTCCAGGTATTGGCCACAGAGCAGGCTCCGCAAATGCGCTCTACTACAGGCAAAGCCTCTTCCGGCGTCTTGCCCTCCATGATTTTTTCCAGACCGCGATGAGTATAGAACAGGCGGGCATCCAATTGCAGCATGGATTCACCAGCCTGGCTGAAGCGGAAATGTCCCGGCTCGATAATACCTGCATGGATGGGGCCAACGGGCACTTCATAAACGCCCTCGCCCCGGGCCACGCTCATATCCATGCGGCGGCTGCCATGCACATCCGCATCTTTTTCCACGGACTTGCGCAGAGGATAGAAGCCCTCCGGGAAGGTATCATGGAGCACCAAGGGACGCGGGTCAGGATGGCCCTGCGGCACAATGCCGAACATATCCTGAATCTCCCGCTCATACCAGACAGCAGCTGGAATCACGCTCGTCAGGGATTCATAGCACAAAGACTCCTCTGCATCAAACACGGCCTTGACCGCTTCCATCTTATGCTCAGTCAGATTTTCAAACACCGCGTAAATGGCATAGCCCTTCACTGCAGGATTTTCCGTTTCATCCCGGCCAAACATGGCCGTCAATGGATTCTTGCCGCCATTGGAGAGAATATTGGCCGTTCCCCGGAATTGCTCCGGCTTGACCACCTTCAACGTCCAATCTGCCATCAGCACACACCTCCCAGTACAATTTTCGCCGCAGCCTTCAGCATAGTACCCACAAAGGGAATCTCATAGGCAAAGGCACTGATTACACCGCTGGCAGCCAGCATCAGGAACAGGACTGCACTATCCAGACGGCCCATAAGCTCGCCAGCTGCTTTGCGCGTCGGCTTGCCTCCCAGCATACGCATGGCGTGATAGAGAATACCAATCAGCATACCGGCCAGCAGTACCAATGCCAGGATTCCTAAATAAGGATGCTCTGCCTGGAAGAAGCTGGCGATGATGTAGAACTTGCTGAAGAACACGCCCATGGGCGGCATGCCCAGGATGCCCACGATGCCCAGCAGCCAGAACATTGCCGTCTTCGGAGCCTGCTGCATCATGCCGTGGATGCGCATCATATTCTTTGTGGCATAGGTTTCCATAATGGTACCAGCCGTATAGAACAACATGTATTTGACCAATGCATGGTTGAACATATGCAGCAGGGATGCCTCTGCTGCCAGCGGCATGAAGAGACCGAAACCTGCTGCCAGCAGGCCGAAGTTTTCCATGGAGGAATAAGCCAGCATGCGCTTTACATCACGCTGCACCACCACGAAAGGCACCGCCAGCGCAATGGTCAGCAGGCCAAAGCCCACATACATGGAGCTGATGAAGTCCAGCCCCACCACCGGCATCACGATGGCCGTGGCCCGCAGGAGCACATAAAGAGCGCAGATACAGAGTGCACCGGAGAGCAGGCCGCTCGTAAGCGCCGGTGCCTCGGAATGGGCGTCGGGCAGCCAGGCATGCATGGGTGCCAGACCGATTTTCGTACCATACCCCACAAACAGGAAACAGAACGCCAGTTTCGCCACTTCCGGGTCCAGCATCTGCGCATGGACAGCCATGAATTCCCAGTTCAGCGGCAGGATATCTCCCATGGCCTGCAACTGGCCATAGTAAAGGATAATCGTGCCCAACAGCGCCAGACAGATGCCCACAGTGCAGACCATAACGTACTTCCATGCTGCTTCGAGGGAAGTGCGGGTGAATTTGAATGCCACCAGCAAGGCCGAAACCAACGTCGTGGCTTCAATCGTCACCCACATCAGGCCTAAGCTGTCCACAGTCACCACGAGCATCATGGTCCAGACAAAGATATGGGACAGGGCATAGAAACGGCCTTCCAGATGCGTGAAGCGCCGCAGATAACCATAGCGGATATTGGTATCACGCTCTAAGTATGCCTTGCTCGTCCAGGCAAAAGCCAGATAAAGCGCACCGACAATCAAGAGCATCCAGATGCTCAGGGCATCCACATAGAAAAAGCCCTGTTTGAGGGGATCATCCGGATGCAGGGAAAATTTCAGTCCCAAATCCAGGATCAGACCAAAGACCACCGTGGCCGTCAGCCGGTCGGCAATGTGCAGGAACTTCAGCCCCAGCACATTACAGGCTGCCACCGCCGCAAAGAGCAGCGGCAGTCCCAATATATAATAAAGTTCCATAAACTACCTCAGCCCTTCAACTTTCTCATTACCGTCGTATCCGTGGTCATAAAGGAAAGACTCATGCGATTGGTCAGAATCACCAGTACCACCACAGCAATCAACACATCCAGGAATACGCCCAGCTCCACTACGAGCGGCAGGCCTTCCGTGATAATCAGGCCCAACAGATAAATGCCGTTCTCCAGCGTGATCAGGCCGCAGATCTGCAGGATGGCGCGCTTACGCATCACCATCAGGGCCAGCCCTGTCATGATCATCATGATGGTGGCGGCAAAGATATCCTGCTGCATGGGATCCAGCATAAAGCGGTTGCCCAGCACATAGCCGAAAACCAGGAAAGCTGCCGCGGCCATGGTCGAGTAGTTCACATTGATATCGGAAAAGATTTCCCGCTCATCGGTAATGCGTTTGATGAGTTTCAGCATCGCCGTGGGAATAAAGATGACCTTTACCCCCAGCGTCAAAGCAAAGGGAATCAACGCATGCATCAGGCCATGATTGAGGCCGGCCAGCAGGCAGGCGCACGCCACGATCACCGACTGTGCCATCAGCGCCGCCACCGAGCGGCGCAACTCCATCACACGGGTCTGCACAAAGACCACAAAGAGGAGCAAAACTACCAGATATTCCATTTTCTCCTCCTTACTGCGCGATGATGGCTACAGCCAGCATGATGACCGCCGCCGACAGATAAACACGGACTTTGAAGAGGCGCATCTTATTGTTGAGGATTTCCACCAGACCAATGAGCAGCGCACTCAGCAGAACCTTGACCGCAATGGGCAAAGGCAGTGGCAGATACAAGCTGCCAAAGAGCACCAAAAACGACAACATCTTGAGCATGCTGCCCAGATGGATATAACTCAGGAGACGTCCGGAATATTCCAGCGTCATGCACTCATGGATCATCGTAAGTTCCAGATGGGTGTCGGGGTTATCCACCGGCAGGCGGCTGTTTTCCGCCAGCATCACGAGGAAGAACGCCACGCCGCCCAGCACCGCCGGGACCGTGAAATAGAAGGCATTGTAATCGATGACCATCTGCGAGAGCATCGTCGAACCATAGCGGGAAGCGTTCAGCAGGATTGCCAGCATCACCGCCGGTTCCACCAATACGGAAATGTAGATTTCGCGGGAACCCCCCATGCCGCCAAAAGCCGTAGCCGAATCCAATGAACCCAGTGTCATGAAGAAACGGCCCAAGGCCAATACATAAACGAAGACGAAAGCATCACCAAACCGGATACTGCCCGCGAGCAACCCCGGCAACATCATCGCTGCCATGATGCTGGTCACCAGATAAATGATTGGCGCGGCCAAAAACACCCAGCTGGTGTATTTCGTCACGATTACTGGCTTGCGCCACCATTTCCAGAGGTCGAAATACTCCTGGAAGATGCTGGCTCCCTGCCTTTTCTGTAAGATTGCCTTCGTCTTATTGACGATTCCGGCAATCAGCGGGGCACACAGGAGTAAAATCACAGCCTGCAATGCCGCATGATAAAAACTCAAGGCCATCTTTTACATCCCTCCCCAAATCAGTACAATGACCATGGCAATCATGGTATAACCAATATAGAGGCGCACACTGCCCTGCTGCACGATGCGCAAGGTGTCAGCCAATCTTACCATGATGTGTTCCACCGGACGATAGAGCCGGTCTGTGAATTGATCGGGAATCATCAGATTATAATGAAGCTTGCGCCCAAAATAAGCATGATCCCGCTGCAGGAAGACGCGTTCGCGGCGGGGCTTCAGGATAAAGTCAAAGGCCCGGCGCAACGGCTTGGAAAAACCTGTTGCCGTATACTGCTGGCGGCGGGTCGGCTCCGTGCCGCAGTTCCAGGTCACATCCTGATGGACAATAACCTTATGACTGCCCAGCGTCAGGGCAAGCAGTGCAAACAGCAGCAACCCGGCAATCATAATCAGCCAGGGATTGAATACCGCTTCCGACTGGCCGCCATTCCACCAGAGACCGATAAAGTCCCCGGCAGGGATAGCCAGCGGGCTATCCACAAGAATCTGCCGCATGGCATTGACCAGCGGTGCCGGCATGATGCCCATGGCGATGATGGCCACGGCTTCAAGCCCCATGCCGCAAAGCATCGTAAAAGGCATCTCATGTGCTTTGAGCACGAGATTGGAACGGCGGCGGCCCAGGAAAGCCACACCATAGAGCCGCACGAAGCAGCCCAGTGCCAGGGCACCAGTCAGCCCCAGCAGTATAAAGGCAAAAATCACCAGCAGGCGCAGTTCCGGTCTGCCTGCTTCAAAGGCCAGGGACATCATCCCCTGCAAGGTCAGCCACTCGCCCACAAGGCCTGCCGTAAAGGGCAGCGAAGCCAGGGACATGGAACCAATCAGTGTGAAGGCCGCCGTCCAGGGCATTTTCTTGAGCAATCCGCCCAGAAGTTCCACATTGCGGGTACCGGTAGCATGCATGACCGCACCTGCACTCATGAAGAGCAGGCATTTCATCAGACTGTGTGCCACTGAGTGCACCAACACCGCCGTAAAGGCCACCACTGACAGATACGACTTATCCATAGCCACCAGAAGCATGCCGCAGCCAAAAGCCGCAAAGATGATGCCCATATTCTCCACCGAAGAATACGCCAGGATGCGCTTCATATCCTTTTCCATGGAAGCATAGAGCACGCCCAGGAAAGCAGAAACGAGCCCCACTACCATGACAATAAGGCCGTAAGCAAAAACATCGGCCCCAATGAATTCAAATACGAAGCGGCCGAAACCATAGACAGCCACCTTCAGCATCACGCCACTCATGAGCGCCGACACATGGGAAGGTGCCGCCGGGTGAGCATTGGGCAACCAAACATGCAAGGGCATCAGGCCGGATTTCAGGGCAAAGCCGGCAAAAGCACAGCCAAAGGCAATGTGCTTCATCACAGGCGTCAATTCACTATGCGCTAAATCCACAAAGGCAAAGCTCTCCGCCCCGCTGCCCAGGATGTAGAAAGCTATCAGGATAGCCGCCGTGCCCAGATGCGTCATGACCATGTACTGATAGGCCGCGCCTACCACCTGCTTCTTTTCGCTCTCGTGATTGACCAGCAGGAATGATACCAATGCCATGACTTCCCAGGCCAGGATAAAAGTGAAGGCATCGCCAGCCAGCACGACCAGCACCATGGAGCCTAAGAACAGATTCCAAAGCCCGGCCAGCTGCCGGATGCGGGCACCTAAGTATCCCCGGCCATAGCCCAGGCCATAAATGCTCACTGCCGTGCCTGACAGGCCGATGATCAGCAGGAAGGCTGCAGCCCAGCCGTCAACCACCAATGAATAACGCCCCAGCTGTAACATGCCGCCAGTGCCCAGCCCCATGATTTCCAGCAGGGACAGGCTCAGAACCATGAGGCTGGCGATAACCGCCAGCCCCATGGATACATAATGGGCAGCCAGTTCCAGACGCTTGGGCCAGACTAACGCCAAAGTGCCAAGGCCATAAAGCCCCAGCGCTCCCATAAATGATTCCATACGTTCCTCCCTAAACATAATAACTTATGATAAATATAGTAACTTTGACATTATAACGCAAAGAAAGTTTTCTGAAAAGAGTCCAAATCAAAAAAGCCCGAAAGGTTTTCTCCCTTCGAGCTTATATATTTATCTTCAATAATGAAACGATTCATTTCAGCGAAAACTCTACAATTGTTTTGTTCTCTTCCTTGCCAGATACCGTTCTTTCATTACCAGCTTATGCTCCATCCGCACTACCAGTTCCTTTGCATCCGCAACATCCTGCTCATCGGGATGACTGGCAGCCAGCTTCCACCGTTCAGCGCTTTTAGGTCCTCCATGTGGATCATCAGGACCAGCCTTTTTACGCTTCTCCAACATAGCAGGATTGATTTTCCCCCGGCAGCCAAAAGTTCCCAGGATCTCACAACCAGTTCCCAGGTAATAACCAGCTCTGGCAAAAGATGTAATGGCATGCTCACTCGTAGGCGCGGTGCCGTGCGTCTGGAAGAAGACTACCTTGCAATCCTGTACTTTGGGCAGATATTTCAGCATCAAAGGATCGGGCTGACCCAACCGCAGCCAATATCCCAAAGCCACGATGTCATAACCGGATAAATCCTCTGGTGCCTCCTGTACCCGAAAAACATCTGCACCTTCGGCCTGTTCTGCAATAGCTTCCGCTATTTTCCTGGTATTCCCTGTCACCGAAGAATAGATTACCGCCCACTTACTCATAACATTACCGCCTCTCAATTACAATGCTCGCTAAATATTATCATAAGATGTTTTTTTTGTCTGTAAGCTTTGTTACATATTGCCCGTACCATTCTAAAATGCTACAATGTAAGAACTTATCACGAAACCAGAAAGGCAACTCCTATGAGCAATAAACAAAATTGGTGGCAAAGACTTTTCCTGGGGCTGGGAATCCTCACAGCCAGCACCGCAGCCCTGACCGGCGGCGAAGCTTCAGCCCCCGCCCGTTTCGATACAGCTATGGTCGAACTCTTAGGCGAAATCCATGACTATGCCCACAAACACGACCAGCACTTCCAGCTGCTGGCCAATGGCGGCTCCCCCCTCTATCTCGCCATTGACGGCAATACTGCGGAAAACGTCGGCAAAATGCTGCAAAGCGTGGATGGGCAATTGGCAGAATCGGTTTATTACGGCTTTGACATGCAGGACGGACAAGAAACACCTGCCGAAGAAAATACTTTCTTTCAGCAAACACTGGACGCTGCCAAAAATGGCGGCCTTCCCATTTTCGTGCTGGATTATGTGCAGACACCTGCCCAGGCCAAAGATTCCTACCAGAAGAACCAGGCCAAGGGATATGTGCCCCTGGCTACTCCTTATCGCGGCCTTGACGGCATCCCGCCTTTTGCTCCGCCTAAGGAAAACACAGATGACATCAACAGGCTCAGCGATGTACGCAATTACCTCGTACTCCTCAATCCCGGAAAATTCTCCTCCAGTGCAGATTATCTCGCCAGCCTGCAAAACAGCAGCTATGACCTGCTGATTATCGACCTCTATATAGAAGACCGTTTTTTGACGCCACAGGAAGTGGCCTCCTTAAAGCAAAAACCACAAGGAGGCCGCCGTCTGGTCTTTGCCTATATGAGTGTGGGGGAAGCAGAAACCTATCGCCAGTATTGGCAGGCTGATTGGACAAAAAAAATGCCCCATTGGCTGGATAAGCCCAATGGGGATTGGCAGGACAATTACCGTGTGAAGTTCTGGCGGCCAGAATGGAAACACATCCTCTACGGCAGTCCCACCTCTTATTTAGACGAAATCATGACTGCTGGATTTGATGGAGCTTTTCTTGATGTTGTGGATGTGTATCAATACTTTCAACAAGCTTCCTCACAGGCAGAACCTTCAACAGCAGGCAGCAGATAATCATTTCCGGCACCAGATAGGTGGCATTGAACACCAGTGAATAGTAAATGGGTGATACCCCCTCCGGTGCATAGCTGCCGAAGAATACGAAGCCGGAAACGAAATGGCAAAGGAACCGCAGACCGAAGGCCAACGCCGTGCCCAGATAGATGTGTCTACGGAACAAGCCTGCCAGCCCCATGGCCATAAATGGCAAGGGATAATCGAATAAGACCTGGATTGGGTGCAGGATAAATGGGTCCTGCACCATATTTAATATGCCATAAACAAAGCCGGCCAACAGCCCCGTCCCTACACCGAAGCGATAACCGATCAGCAGCAGCGGCAACATCGCTCCGGCCGTCACACTGCCTCCCTGCGGCATATGAAAGAGCCGCAGCTGCTGCAGGATCACAGCCAGCGCCAACAGCAGCGCTGCCATAACCAGCGTGCGGGTATCGAACTGCTCACGGCGGACACGCATAATCCCCATGGCCATAGCCAGCACACCACATAAAGCAAAAACCGTAACAGGTTGAGAAAGCATTTCTGACAACTATAACACATCCCTTTCTGCGCAATTAAAATGAACGATTCCACATAAGACTCATTTTCCAGCCATGATAAGAATCCGCGGAACTGCCATGGATACGATAGCGTTCCAGCTTGGCCTTGAGTTCCGACCGGTCATCCAGCCGATAGTCATAACCAATGATCACAGAATTCAAATACCGGCTGGAATTCCACTTACCCAGCCGCCAATCATAGCGCTGGCCGCGTTCCTCGCCATGATTCAGCAGGAAATAGGCCTTCTGCTGCTTATCAAAGCAATGAGTGTAGCCAAGACCGCCATAATAGCGGTGAATGCCGCCTGTGGAAGCTGACTGGTAACTCCCCATAACATAATACTGCCACGAATTTTTCACGTCAATATCCTGACTGTTAAATAATTGCAGTGTCCAGTCCTCTCCATCGTAGTTACGTCCACTCCCATAGGGCATATCTATTAAATGGATATGCCCTGCATTATCCATATAGGATTTCATTGTGCCCTTGTCAACAGCATAAGAGGCATTGACGTGAATCATCCTTGCAGATAACTGCTGCTGTTCTCCGATATGGCGATATTCGATTTCCTGCTGGAACTTATTCCCGGGATTGATTTCTTCCTGTGCCTGTATGTCAACAGCCCCCGTAGGCGTTGTCACAGAAATTCTTTCTACCTCTGTAAGGCTTCGCCGGTACTTATAATCCCCCCGAAAAGTATAGTTCAGCCGGCCAGTCAAACTATCCCGTTCTGTAAATCTATGCGTCACTTCAATCCCCGGTGTGAACTGCCAGCCCTCGCTGAAGGAATTGAACCGGGCCAGATTATCGGCCATCATGGCATTCTGATGCACATTGTCCTTGCCGGTAGGCACATTGACATTCAAGGTGTAATGCACATCATTGACCTTATGATCGTTCTTATAGGCAATCCCCAGCGTAGTATCGGTCCAGCCTGACACATGGCCATCGACCAGTCCTGTATCCGATGACAACCAGCCCGTAGACAGCGAAAAGTCCCAATGCTTTTCCGCAGCATAAAATTCTATCGGCTGATACAACTGATGCCCATGGGGCAAGCCTGCTCCCTGCCAGTTATCGTATTCAAAGCCGGAACCTATGCCCGTGCCCTCGCCAAAATGTTCCAATTCATAATCAGCCTGTGCTTTCCATTTTTGCGTCTCGGACACATATTGTTCGGCCTCGGCAATGCCCTTGGCCGCTTCCTGATTCCATGTTTCCGCTTCCGAAACCGCTGTCTCATTTTCTGCTACGTCTTTTTCTGCGTCAGCATGCTCATTGGTCAGATCCCTGACCAGCTCCCTTGCATCCCGCTCTGCATCTTCAGCGGCTTCCCGCGCCTCCTGCAGGGCATCCAGCTGGCTGTTCAGGCTGTCCAACCAAGCTTCCGCATTATCCACGGCGGCATCCAACTGCTGCAATTCGTTGTCATAGGCCTGCCACTGTTCTTCCTTGGCATGCTGCTCTGGCTGGATAGACTGTGCCCGGTTCACCATAGCAATCACATCGTTCAGGCGATTCTGGGCATAGTCCACACTTTCCCAGGCCTTGCGGATGCGCTCTTCCAAGTCATCCCGTTCCTCCTGCAGATAACCAAGCTCCCGGCCCAGTGCTTCATAAGCTGCCTGCTTGCCCTGTTTCTGTCCCTGCAAATCCTGCACTACGGATTCCTGTTGCCAGACCTGCGGGGCAAAGTCCGCCACGGCCTGTTGTGCCGCAATTGCCTCCTGCGTGCGCTTTGCACTCTCCATCTGCGCCTTTTCCAGTTCCCTGGCTACACGCTTCAGGTTGCGGCGGGCCTGTTCCAGATTCTGCCGTGCTTCCTCCAGCCCCCGCTCTGCATTGCGCTTATCCTGCCGCGCCATCTGCAAAGCGGCTTCCGCCTGTTGCAACGCTGCCGCCGCTTCAGCTGCATTGCGCTTGGCCGCATGGAAATCCCGGATGCGGTTGCGGTCATTTACCAGGGACTCAAAAGCAGCAGAAAGATCATTCATGGCATTCAGCGATGCCGCACTGCCAGCAGCTGGCGGCAACAATGCCAACGCACTGATGGAAGCAGCCTGGGCAGTCTGCCGGATAGCCGCTTCCTCCCGCATCTTCCGCTTGCGGGTACGAGTCATGCGCAGATTTTGCAGGACAAACCGCTTCAGGCGTGGTTCTTCCCCCGCCTGAGCCGCCGCCAGTTTTTTCCGGCGCTTGCGCGTCATGCGAAAAGCTACCGCCCCCCAGCGTCTGCGTCCTTCTTCTTCAAAGCGGGCAGCCTCTTCCAGCCGTCGCCGTCCTTTACGGCTCGTTCTCATGCGCATCACCTCCTGGCACTTCCAGATTCACATAATCATCCCCATATAGCCACAATGTAAACTTCGTCAAAATCCCATTGGTAGGACGATAGAACACCGGCTGGGAACAGAATACCAAATAATTGATTCGCCGGGTAAAATGATTGAGCTTCAAAAAAGCCCAGATAAAAGATAGCGCCGCCGCCAGAAAGAACGTAAATCCATAGCTGTAAGTGCCACCATAGTACAGCCCCCAAAGGCCCAAAAACAGGTTGGACACAAAGAACACGGCCGACAGGCTCAATACACTCTTTTGATAATCAAAATACACCAGCAGGATATACACAAGTTGCAACAGCCCTGTAAAAAAGGCGCCGAATAGCAGGACATTATACATATTCACCTGATTGTAGGTAATCCCCGACCAACTCAGGAGATAATTCCCCACCGCCAGCGCCACCAAAGTGAATACCAGCTGGAATTCGATGATATGCCGCAGTTCAAACCACAAAGTATGCAGCAGATCCTTGCGGGCATCATCGATTTCCCGGAAGTTTCCCTTCTGAGTGATATAGGCAAAATAATGCGCATAACGCTCATAGAAATTCGTCTCCACCTTGACCACAAACATGGTCATCAACGGCAGGATGGACAGGAACGCATAAAATGTCACCACATCATAGATGGGGGAATAAAGATAGGTGCCGCCCACCAATACACCCCACTCCCCCTGCCAAATCAGGATGTTGGGCGCAAACAAGCCCGCCATATAGAACGTAGCGGTGAAAAACAGCCGCCAGTGACGTTCCAGATAAGGCAGGAAAGCAAAATTCTGACCCTCCCGGGGCATGCCGAAGTAATCCGTAATATGCAGCAGGAACAGCAGATTTATAAGCCCCATGCCGATATCCATGGCAAGCAGCCCCGACTGTTCCGGCTGCATGCTGGTAGAGGTCAAAAATAACCACACCAGCAGGATGCTGAGCAGCACACCAGCCAGATAACTCAAAAGCAACCGGGAATAACGCTTTATCGCTGACAGATAAACACTTTCCGTCCAGGCCAACAGCAGTTCAGCAAAAAAGATATAGCCCAGCCATTTGGTCAGCAACGGCAAAGGCTTATCCCAGAAGAAAATTCCCGCCAGCACCGCCCCCAGCGTGGTCAGGATAGCTCCCATACCAAACAGGGACGCCGTTGCATCTTTGAAATGTCCCAAGGACAGGGAATCTGCCAGATAACGTGTCAGCACCATGATAAAGCCTGCCGAGAACACCTGTGAGAACACAAAGGCATAGACCACAGAAGCCACGAAAATCTGACTGGCCTCCCCTTCAATGCCATAGTACGCAAAAAGACTCTGGACAGCCAGCACCATACTGGTCATCAGGGCAAAAGGCCCGGCCGTGATAAGCGCCGAATAAGAATATGCTTTTATATGCCCCGCCGCGGTACGGGCGGTAAATAATTTCTTTAATTCAAAACCAACGCCTGCCACGTCTATGCCTCCTGCATATAGATTTCATATATATCCCGGTAACGGGCGATGAAATGTTCATAAGTATAACCGCGTTTCGTGCGTTCATAACCGATATTGCCCATTTTGCGCCGCAGTTCAAAATCCTTGCCCAGCCGGATCATCTCTTTCGCCATGGCTTCAAAGTCCATGGGCGCAACAATCGCACCGGCGGCACCTAAATCATCCGTGCTATCGCCATATATCAGCTCCCGGCAGCACCCCACATCGGTTGTCACGAACGGACGGTGTGCCGCAAAGCCTTCCAGCACCGCCAGCGGCTGCCCCTCACTGATACTCGACAGCATCATCAGATCCATTTTCGGCAAATATTCCGCTACATTCACGGAGCCGGTGAATTCCACATCAGCAATGCCCAGCATGGATACTGTCTGCTGACAAAGTGCATAATATTCCCGGTCCTCCTCATAGCCCCCCATGATGACCAGACGGGCATCGGGGATTTCTGCTTTCACCAGGAAAAATGCCCGCAGAAGTGTCACAATGTCCTTGATGGGCACTACACGCACCACCGCACCGATGGTCAACGGGCCATCATGTTCCTGCAGCTCCCCAATGCTGGCAAACCGTTCCATATGCACCCCATTGGGCACAATGCCGATTTTTTGCGGGTCACAGCCCAAATCCTGCTCGATTTCCGCATTGTGCTCGAACAGGGTGTATACACGGTCTGCCGTCTTATAGGCCAGCTTGGCCAGATTATAAAAATAATTGATCCAGACGGATTTGAAATCCCCCTTGGCCCAGTCACTCTTGATGATTTCCACTTCCCGTTCCCGGGAGTAAATGCCGTGTTCCGTAATGATAAAGGGCTTATGATAGACCTCCGCCGCCATGGCACCGATAACGCCACAGTACCCCGTGGCCACACTATGATAGACATCGGCTTCCGGCAAATCCTGCTGCAAGAGGTAAAGCAGGGGCAGAAGCATGGAACGCATCGTCCAAAAAAAATCCGTGAACGGCAGGTAACTGTATTTTTCCATATAGACCTGCTGGATCACATCGAAGAAATCACTGGACATAAAGATATCCAGCGGGCTCTTGAAACGACGGCGATTCCGGAATATTGAGGACAGCTTACGGATATCCAAAGGCCTGCCCCCCATGACCAAATCATAGATAGCCTCCCTTTCTTTGCCCGTCAGGATGTTTTCCTGCATACCGCGGGAATATTGCCCCAATATCTCATCCAGGAATTCTTCCTGAATCCCCTTGAGATTCGGCGGGAACTTGTATTTGAATGCGCCTCTGTCCTTGCTTTCCGCACCGACAGCATAGATATAGAATTCGTGCTGCGGCAAGCCCTGAATCAGCATCTGGCACCAGGAGGAAACGCCGCCTACCACATAAGGGTAGGAACCTTCCGTCAGCAAACAGATTCTCAATTTTCCGGCTCCTTCCATTTTATCACAGTGGTACTGTCTTCCGTTTCAATCAGATAAGCATCATCACCGATTTTTTGATAACGTCCGCCTGTTATCCCCGCAATATCCTTTGGGGTCCGCAGGATAAAACGCAGCGGGTAACGATAATTCCAACAGGACAGGACCATCCTGTCCGGCTCCCGTTTCACACGGTAATCCATATCCAGATAGTCTGCAAAATAGGCGGCACACTCCGAATCGGTAACAGGCCTCAACCAGCCAAACCGGTTGTTTATTTCGTTCAAAAAGCTTTGGAACCGCTCTGTCATCATGGCCCAGGTCAAATCCTTGCTTTCCTCATAGAAAAGCTCGTCCGGATGGACGAAATGGGAAAACACGCCAATGTAATTGATGACACTGATATTTTCCCACATGTTTTCCCGGGAGGGCGCATAACCGGAACTGATACGCGGAATCTCATAAGTACCGTCCTCGTTGCGCGTAAAGTCCTGATAATAAGCACGCTCAGAATACAGTCCATCAAACAGAGATGAATAGACCTTCAATTCCGGAAAAGCCTCCTTTACTGCCGCATGACCTTCCGGACTCAATATATCCGAGGGCGGTACATAGGATTGGAATTCGTAATCGGGATAGGCACTTTTGATATAGCGCCGCAGTTCCTGCAGGGATTCCACCATATCCTCCTTGCTTTCCCAAGGGACATAATCCAGCTCATCCTGATTATAGCCTGCCGGTGCCAGCGATTGATGATTATAGCCGTGCAGCCCTAATTCACCGCCCATATCCAAAAGTTCCCGGCCATAGACGATAAGATTATCCCTCGCCTGCCGTCCCTTTGTCGGCACAAACGGGCCTTTAACCTGATTCCCATAGGACTCAATAATCAGTCCTGTATACTTCAAATCATAGTTCGCCGCACACTCCCGCATAAAGGGCCACCAGATATGGCGGAAGAATTCCGCTGTGGACACATGCAGTTCCTCATAGATTTTCTCGAAGTTCCCTTCCGGCACTGGCGCAGGAAAATCATCAATAAAGAATAGTTTTGCCCCCACCACCGGATAGATGCCCTCTTCCCCACAATGAGCCAGCATGGCAGTCAACAAGCCAATATTCGTCTTATCATCCCGGACATCGCCATTATAGACCAGGCACTTACCCTGTCCATAGGTGTTTTCCCAGAGCAGCGGACTTTCATCCAATGCCACCAGCTGCACCTTCGCCTGCTCCTGCAGCTGCACTGCCACCGTATCCGTATGATAATAAGTATTTTCACCAAAAGAAAAACCTTTGCTGCCAAATAGGAAATCCGTATTCCACCGGAGTCCCAAAACATTCTTGTTCTGCCCTAAATGCCGGATTCCCGCCATTTCCTGACTAAGTGCCGGCAAAGGCTCATCACCTTCCCGTTCAGGGTGCAGCATGAAAGCGGCAGTACCGCCTTGCCGCACATATGCGGCTACCTGCGGCAGCGCTTTGACCTTATCCCAGCGGCTGGCCGCTATCAGCACGCCGCGATAATCCTGCGCCACTTCTGTCTCTTCATAGATGGAGCAGGAAACTGACTCTTTCTTCTGCTGAGCCAGCAGCCAGGCCAGACGATGTTCCGCAAATACGCTGGTAACACTCCGGGGATCATAGAGAATCAAATATCGCTCGCGGTCTCCTTGAACAGCTTGTCCGTTAAAAAGCTGCTGTGGCATGAAATTTAAGTTTTTGAAATAATCCAACTTCAAAAAGCCATCCATGCGGCTGAACTGAAAGAAACAGCCCAGCAATATCACCAAGGCAACAATGCCCACAATTCCCCGCTTATCCATGCTTCACCGCCTCCTTATCCCAGAAGCGGATGGCCTGCAGGGCCTCCTGCGAAAGTTCCAGCGGACTTGCCTTGAGTTCCCGGATCTTGGCCTGCAGCTGCTTGGGCTTACGCCAGCTTTGATAGAGCCGGATATACATCATATAGCTTTCCTCCCGCTGGGGAAAATGTTCTTGCAGCTCCGCACATACCAATTCCGCTGTGACATAATTCTCCGTCTCCAGAAGCTGCCGGATTTCCTCCGTATAATATTCGATTTTTTCCGGACACATCTGTTTCAGATAATCCAGCAAGCCGATATAATCCCCCTGCTTCTTGTGGTAAGTCACATGATCGATGAATTTCTTCTGTTCCAGATAGTTTTTCAATAACTGGGCATACTCCTCCAGCTGGGGCACATTTTCCGGATTCTCGCCGCTGATAACACTGCTCTCCCGGGAAAAGAGCTCATTCTCCAGCTTTTCCATCCGGGCAGTCAGCAACGCTACCGCATAATAAGCCACTTCCCGATCACGGTCATGCATGGCCATCTGCAGGATTTTTTCATTATCCACCACCGCCTGCTTGATGGCGTCGGTAAAATAATGGCGCTTTTTCTGCACATCCTCGACCAGAAACGCATCATTCAAAGGAATGATATCCTCATTCAGTTGTACCCCCCGGAAAAAGGCCGTCTTTTCCCGCTCAAATTCCGGCTGGCGTCCTTCTCCCAATTTGAACACATAACAACACAAACGATAACTGAGCATCAAGATGATGCCGAAAAAAGGAATGCCCAAGACGATCATGATTTCCGTTGCCGCATGGAGGCGAGGCTTACGCCAGAGATTTCCCAGAACATACAACGCAGTCAATGCCACATGCAGGAATGCCAAGGTATAAAAATCCATCACCCCACCGCCTCACATACATGCGTCCTTACATCAGCATTTGCCAGACGTGCCTGCACCATAGCCGTTACATTCCCATCTGCTTCCGGCAGCAGGATATAGACGCCATCATTGCCCACGCCCACGAAATCCTCGTTGCGAATCATACGCCCCAGACGAGCATCCAGCTTTTCATAGTCCATGCCTGCCATATCCACCTTCAGAACAGCCACGGGCAAATCCCCCTGCAGCTTGCGCCGTTCTTGAAGTTCTCTGATGATTTTCCGGAACTCATCGGCCTGCAATATGCGGGTACCTGCCACAAAACGCTTCTCCTGCACTTCCTGCTCATAGCGGTAGGCTCTTGCCATAGACGCCGAAATCAGGCGGGTGGTTATGGATAGCAGATTCTGCTCATAGAGGCTCCACTGCTCAAAGCTCATGCCATAAATAGCCAGCACCGCAATGACCGTTCCCTGATGCACAATCGGCGCCGCTAGATCCGGCGTATCCTTGACCAGTTCCCGATTGACAAAAATCGTCTGCTCCTGCAATAGATCCTGCAGATAAGCGTAATCAGCCACCCGCAGAGATCGGGGCTGTCGTGAAGCCAAATCACCCATGCGTATTTTCTGCCGCAAATAGTGACCATCGGTTCCCACCACATAGATGGCGATATGCTCCACATTGAGGATTTCTGCCGTGACAGCCGCCGCCTGATTAAAAATGTTTTCCGGCTCAACGCTGTCCAGCCGCTTGATGATTCGATAAAGACGTCCGATACTGTCATCGGAGTTGACAATCTGGCGATAAAGCTTATCCTTGACCGCCAGATTGTCTTCATAAAGACCACGCATAAAAGCTTGCCGCTCATCAGCCTGCTGCTTCTGCCATGCCACGGCTTCCCGCTCGAAACGCCGTGCATCCGCAAAGTAACCAGTCAAAGCCGCCGTAAAGAGATAAGCCGTGACATGCAGGATATTTTCCGGTACATAGATAAGGGAAACCAACTCCCCGCCCCGTGCCAAGGCAGCCCCGACAAAAATAAGGGTGGAAGCTGCCATGGCGATAAAAGAGTGTCGCTTGCCATACAACAGCCCCATCGTGCCAATATAAACAAAATTCACATCCAACTGAGTCTGCGGGTTGATTGTCGTACCATGCTGCAGGTACGCAATGCCCGTCATCAGTGCTGCCCCTAAGGCATTTTCCACGTAAGGAATCAGCCTGTCCCGCCACTGACGCCATTTTACCCGCTTCGCCTGGCTGTGGGCTGCCAGATTGTCAGCTTCTACTTTGGCCTGAATGTAATCCCAGGTCTGCTTCAGTCCCTCCAGCCGGCCATATTTCAGCCGCCAGCCCAGCTCCTGCTGAGCAGTCCTGGTTTCCAGCACCGGCTGCACATAAGGAAAAGATTGGAAACGGGCTGTTCCTTCATCGATAGACGGCAATTCCGTGACATTCTTCATCCAGCTGGCAAAGTCTCCTGCCGCCAAACCTTTTCCCGTCCCCAGATTAAGTATTTTTCCCTGACACTGCCGTGCTACAGCGCGATAGATGCCATACACAGCATCAGCAGAATACAAAAAATCCCGTGGACTGGTCTCATCATCCATACGAGGCAAAGCTATATTTTTCAAGCTGGCATAGAGTGTCCGGGCTACCAGTCCATCTCCAGGGCCGCTATCCGGGCCATAGACTTCCGGCAGGCGGATAATGGTTACCGGAATCAGCGCCCATTTTGACCAGGCCAGCACTGCTTCTTCCGCCACCATGCCCATGCCATCCGCTGCCCGCGCAGCATCTTCGCTTTTGACTGCAGCTGCTGTAGAAACAAAATAGACCGACTCGATTCCATATTCATAACCCAATGCCAGGATATCAGCCAAACGCTGCAAGGCATCCAATCGTTCCGTGGCCTGACGCTCTGCAGGCCACACATAGATAATTACAGGTATATTATAAATACGCAGCATTTCCCGTATTGGTTCAACATCTGCTGCCGCTGTAAAAAATTCCCAACTCTCCTTGACAAACAACCGCTTCAGCTGTTCTTCCCAAAAAGGCTTTGCTCCCGCCAGCATCACCTTGCGCTTCAGCTGACTAACCTGCTCCCCAGCCATAAATCTTCTCCTTTGCTTATGCCACTCCACGGCATAAGTCAATCACTACATGTTCTAATACTTCCTCCCCGGCTTGTCCTGTTTTCAAAAAATAATCTGCGTCTATTAGTTCCAACATGCTGCGTTTCAGTACTGCCTCGGGAAACTGCATGGCCGCCCGGCCCAATTTCTCTGCGATAAAGGGGTTCAGTTCCAAGGGCTTCGCCAGAGCCTTCCCTCTTATCCCCTGTTTCTGCAATGCCTGCGCCTGCCACAACTGCCGCACATGACGCGTCAACAGGCTGAGTATTATCGTAAAATAAGTGCCATCACTCAACTGCCGCCGCAATAGCTGCAAGGATTTTTTTGCCTTGCGCTCGCTGATGGCATCGAGCAATGCAAATACGGACACCTCCGGCAGGCCGGCAAAGACCTGCTCCAGCAATGCCCTGCTTATGCGCCGCTCCTGCGAAAACAGCGCCAGCTTATCAAACTCCCGGTCCAGGAATTCCAGGGATATCGTCTGCATGGTGCTGATCACACCGCTGAAATAAGCCATGGCCTCACTGTCCATATCCTTATTCAGGGATTGCAGCTTGCCCTGCAGCCAGTCATTGATGTTCCATGCCCGGATGGCATCCGCCTCCAGCACCGCCCCGGCTTTCTCAATGGCCTTGTATATCTTGCGCCGCTTATCAGCCTTGCCATTCTGTACGAAGATGACATAACTGTAATCCGGCATATTGTCCAGCAAAGCCAGGAACCGCTCCAGCGCTTTATTCTTTCCCACCCTGGCTGATTCTTTTTCCTCTTCTCCTTTTTTCTCCTTGAAAAGATTCGTATCCTGCAACAGCAATACATTTTTGCTGACAAAAAAAGGGGCCGTTTCGATAAGCCCCGCCAAATCATCCAGATTGACACTGCCCGTCATCTTCTGCAAACCACTGGCCTGTTCCTGCGGCGAAGAAAACAATTTTGTCAGGATGCGCTCCAATGCCTTATCAATATAGTAATGTTCTTCACCGGCCAAAAGATAGACATGCTTCAGCTCGCCCTTTTGCAAACCGGCCATAAATTCGCCAAATTTCACTTTCATTCCCTCAACATTAAGATTATCTTAGTATTATAACGTAGACAAAAAATTTTTTCATTAAAGAAACATTAAAAATAGGACTGCGAGGACAGTCCTAAAAAAAATCATAACTTGCTCAATATGAATTCTGCCTGTCCCTGCAGCTGATAGGTCCCTAGCCCTGCGGGAACAAACGCCGTCGAACCTTTGGCCAGTGTCAGATCTTCTCCGCCGCCACTGAGTTTCAACGCGCCCTCCAGCACCGTCAGGCAGTGAAAGGAATCCGTACCGACATGCATGGCACTGTCGCCCTGCAGGGCACCATGATAAACCTTGAAATACTCACAATCAGCCAACAGTTTCACATCCATATGCGGGAAGATATCAATATCCATCAGCGTCCGAGACGTTTTAGGTGGCACTTCCAGACGGGTTACATCCAATGCCTTGTCAATATGCAGCTGCCGCGGTTTGCCATCTGCCCCAAGCCGGCCATAATCATAGACGCGATAAGTCAGGTTGGAACTCTGCTGCACTTCACAGATCAGAATACCAGCACCGATAGCATGCAAAGTACCGGATTCAATGAAGAATACATCACCCTTATGCACTGGCACTTTATTGCAGACTTCCAGCAAGGTGCTATCCTCGATACGCCGCTGGAACTCGTCCTTACTGATTTCCTCTTTGAATCCATAAATGAGGCTGGCACCGGGTTCAGCATCCACGACATACCACATCTCCGTCTTGCCTTGCTCGCCTTCTACACGCCAAGCGTATTCATTGTCAGGATGTACCTGCACAGACAAGTCCTTCTTCGCATCAATCAGCTTGATCAACAATGGGAAATAATCGAGATCCGCTGCCTTCGTCCCCAGCATTTCCTTGCCAGCCCCTGCCAACAAAGAAGCCAGCGTCTTCCCCTTGTTCTCGCCACTGTCTACGATGCTAAGACCATCTTCATGACAGGAAAGCTCCCAGCTCTCCGCCACCTTGTCCAAATCCGATTCCTTGCCATATTCATCCCGCAGACGATTGCCGCCCCAGAGATAATCCTTCAACGGTGCCTTCAATAACATTGGCTTCAACATGATTATCACTCCATTACTCACTTTGTCTTAAAAAATTATAACGCAACCAGCAAAATTTTGCCAACAAAAATTGACCGGTCAGCTTGACCGGTCAATCGTCAAATATCAAGTTTCCTTAGACCAGACCATGTGCCAGCATGACATTGGCCACCTTGACGAAGGCGGTGATATTGGCACCGGCTACGAGGTCATCGGGATCGGCATATTTTTCGGCATTGGCCTTGGCATTCTTGTAGATGTTGGCCATGATGTCCTGCAGTTTGCCGTCCACTTCTTCAAACGTCCACTGCAGACGCTCGGAGTTCTGGGCCATTTCCAGAGCAGAAACAGACACGCCGCCGGCATTGGCTGCCTTGCCCGGGGCAAAGAGCACCTTGTTCTGCTGGAAATAAGCGATAGCATCGAGCGTGGAAGGCATATTGGCACCTTCGCCCACAGCTATTACGCCGTTAGCCACGAGAGCCTTGGCGCTTTCGAGGTCAATCTCGCCCTGGGTTGCACAGGGCAGAGCCACATCGCATTTGACCGTCCAGACACCCTTGCAGCCTTCATGATATTCAGCCTGCGGATGCGTTTCCACATATTCCTTGATGCGACCGCGGCGCACCTGCTTGATTTCCTTGACAGCATCCAGGTCGATGCCATTCGGATCATAGACATAGCCATTGGAGTCGGAGCAGGTCACGACTTTCGCGCCGAAGGCCTGTGCCTTTTCGATGGCATAGGTGGCCACGTTGCCGGAGCCGGAAACGACCACGGTCTTGTCCTTGAGGCTGATATCCTTGGCATCCAGCATATTCTTGACGAAGTACAGGAGGCCATAGCCCGTAGCCTCGGTGCGGGCAAGACTGCCCCAATAGTCTACACGCTTGCCCGTCAGGACACCAGCATCATAGCTGTCACGGATGCGCTTATACTGGCCGTATAGATAACCAACTTCCCGGCCACCTACACCGATATCACCGGCCGGGACGTCCACATCCGGGCCGATATGGCGATAGAGCTCGGTCATGAAACTCTGGCAGAAATGCATGACCTCATTGTCGGATTTCCCATGCGGATCAAAGTCGGAACCGCCCTTGGCACCGCCGATAGGCAGGCCGGACAGGGCATTCTTGAACACCTGCTCAAAGGCCAGGAACTTCAGGATGTCGAGGTTTACGCTGGGATGGAAGCGCAAGCCGCCTTTGTAGGGGCCAATGGCACTGCTCATCTGAACGCGGAAACCGCGATTCACATGCACTTCACCTTTATCATCCTGCCAGGGAACA
The DNA here is from genome assembly GCF_900142515.1 of Pseudoselenomonas ruminantium. GTDB lineage: Bacteria > Bacillota > Negativicutes > Selenomonadales > Selenomonadaceae > Selenomonas_A > Selenomonas_A ruminantium_D. The sequence continues at coordinate 79,532 of NZ_FRBC01000004.1, forward strand.
CGGAAGGTAATCACGCGTTCCGGTTCGATGATGCGCTCCAGAATCTTCTGTTCCTTGAATTCAGGATGTGCTTCCAGCACGGGAATAACGCTCTCCAAGACCTTGGATACCGTATTCTTGAACTGCGGCTGGTCCGGATCGCGTTTTGCAATCAGGTCTAACGTATCTTGTACATACTGTTTCATGTCTGCCAAAGTAATCGCTCCTTTGTCTATAAAACTTATACAATTCTGTCTACCGTAAACCATTATACTACATTCTTGCCTGAATGTACATAATTTTATCATAAAAGAGAAAACGCCCATAAATCATAAAATATTTGTTAACTATGCATTCTGCACATACTTCCGTGGCAGAACCTGTAAGAATCTGCTGATATGCCGCCAGTGCCCGTAAAGTGACTGCGACCATGACAGGAACAACTGTTTCTTCGCCCGCGTCAGCCCCACATAGAAAAGCCGTGCTTCCTCCTCAAGCCGTTTGCTTTTCTCCGCCTGCATGCTTGGGAAAGTCCCCTCCTGCAAGCCTGCCAGGAACACATAGTCAAACTCTGAACCCTTGGCCTGATGGATGGTGATGATGGGAATCTGCGGCTTTTTCGTCAAGGTATCCAGCTCCGTATTGGACAGCGTCGTGTAACGCAGGAAGCGTTCGATGGCATCCAGCGGGCGGATGGCCTCATCATCGAGGTCGCGGGCCTGCCGGAACAAATCACGCAGATGCTCCACCCGTTGCGGTTCCTTATGGGCCTCGTAATAATCCTTCATGCCGAAATCCAGCACGATCTGCCCCAACAGCTGCCAGGGACGCAGGCGCTCAGCCTGACGACGGACTTCCGCCATCTTTTCCGCCCACTCGGTAAACAAATCCTGGTACTTTGCCATGATTTCCCGGCGTTCTGCCACATGCGGCTGCAAATCCCGCTCCACGGCATAAAGCAGGATTTCGGCTGTGGCCATGATATCATCAAAGGCATCATGAGACGAAGGATGACTGACCTGACAGTATTTCCCCAGGAATTCCAACCTGTGGTTGGGCAGGTTCGGATAGAAGCGCCGGAAGATATCAAGCGTGTCATAGAACTGCGGATAATCCAGCTGCGGCATATCGAGCCGCGATAGTTCACTGCCCAGGATCCGCAGGTCATAGGTGACATTATGCCCTACGAGCACCGCACCTTTGGCAAAGTCGCAGAAATCCTGCAGGACTTTCTGCGGCTCCTCCCCTTCTGACGCCAATTGGGCATCCGAAAAGCCATGCACCTGAAAGGAATCGCCCACTTTGGTCAACGGCTTCAGCAAGCGTACAAATTTTTCCTTTACGGAGCCATCCTTTGCCAGACGGATGCCTGCAATCTGCACGATTTCATCCCGTGTCGTATCCACGCCCGTGGACTCCACATCAAAGACAATCACATTCTCTGCCTCGATTGCCTGCAAAAGCCCCGCATAGGGATCGCCAGCCTGCCGCGCTTCAGTCTCCACAAAATCCGTCAGCCGGATACCCGCACTGCGGATTTCATCACTGGACAGTTTCTTGATGGTCGCCGGGCCAATCCCCTTGGCAAAACGGTTCAGCACCCGCACGAGGCTTGCTACATCATGCTTATTGACTGCCAGCTTCAAAACCGCCAGCGCATCCTTGACCTCCTGCCGCCGGAAAAACTTCTGCTCATCAATCAGCATAAAGGGCAGTCGTTCGTTATCGGGCAGGAACCGCCCCAACGCACGGAAATGCGCCGACAAATCCTTGTTATAACGGTTGCTGCGCGTCAGGATGCAGACCCGGGAATAATTCTCCACGGGCAATTGCTGGATGGTATAGTAAATCCACTGCGCTTCCTCGCTGAAATCGGCCGCGCCCTTGAGTACGATGGGCAATCCGTAATCGCTGCTCACCGCCTGCAAGCCGTCGGGATACAGGAGGTTCACCCGTTCCGGGAAATAATTCCGCAGCCAGTCAAAAGAGGCATTCAGCAACACCTGCGTAGCCCGGTAATTTTCGTGCAATACAATACGGCGGGGCTGATAGTCCTGCTGGAATTTGCGCAGCACAATTTCCGGATGGGAACCCCGCCACTCATAGATTGTCTGGAAATAATCCCCGCACAAAAGCAGATGGCTCGTGCCAAAAATCTGCGAGATAATCCGATACTCCAGCAGGCTCGTATCCTGCACCTCGTCGATATTGATATAGACAAAGCGCCGTGCCCACTTGGCCGCCACTTCATCCTGCCGGAAGAGTTCATCCACCTGCACCAAAAGATCCGTGAAGTCCAGCCCATGCAGCTCATGCAGCCGCTCATCATAAAGGGCGGTCTTCTCCGCCCCCCAAATCTGCCAGCCCTCATAAAGCCGCTGATGGAAGTGATACGAATCATCAATGGCTTGATTCTTTACACTTTGCTCATCCTCTTTGACCAGCTTTCTCAAGGTATCTTCATAATCCTGCTGCAGATTGCCGCTTGCAATGGCGTACTCTGCCTTTTTCTCCTTGAGCTGGTTCACCAGATTCTGCACCGCCCGCAATGGCCATTCTTCAGCTACGATTTCCTTGAGCAAGCCCTGACAGTCTGACTCGTCAAAGATGGTAAAATCCGTAAAGAGATCCGCATGCCGCTTGGCTTCGGCCTTGATGACCTCATAACAGAAGCCATGGAAGGTCTTGACCATCACACGCCGGCCATCCCCCCCGGCCCGGGACTCCACCCGCTCCCGCATTTCCCGGCAGGCCTTATTGGTGAAGGTCAGACAGAGGATTTCCTCGGGCAGGGCCCTGTTTGCTTCGATAATATGTGCAATACGGCAGGCCAGGGTATTGGTTTTCCCCGTGCCTGCCGGTGCCAACAGGAGAATGTTCTGTTCTAATTCCTCTACTGCTGCTCGTTGTTCTTTGTTCAATTCCTGCAAATCCATAATTCCTGTGTCACCTTAGTCCCGATAATAATGATTCAATGTGCAGCCAACGAAGCTTCAAACACTTCCACACAGGATTTCTTCTGCTTTGCCGCCAGTATCTCCTCATAGCTGGCCGGAGTCATGCCCATGCGCAGGAATTTCTCATGGAGCCCGATGGTCTGGTCGATTGCCGCCCGCGTAATGCCGATTGCTTCCGCCTGTGTTCTGAATTCTTCTGCTGTCATAATAAATCATCCCTTCCGCATATTTTTTACTAACTGTTTATAATATTTCCACCTTTTCCCCCAAAATCCTGCTAATCAACATATTTTTCTACACGCAGTCCTTCCCCATCCGTATAGAATACTACCGCCCCATCTTCATCCGTCCGATAGGTTTTAATCCCCTGCTGGGCAAACCGCCTGACCACCTCAGGCTTGGGATGGCCGAAGCTGTTATCCGCCCCCACGCAGAATACGCCATACGCTGGTTTTACCGCTTGCAAGAATTCCGGCGAACTTGAGGTATCACTGCCATGATGGCCGATTTTCAACACCGTGCTGGCAGGATCTATCCCTTCTGACAAAAGCTGCGCCTCCTTTTCTCTGGTCAGATCCCCCGTAAACAGGAAGCTGGCCTTGCCATAGGACACACGGTAGACATTGGAAGCTTCATTGCCGGTCTTATTATCCCCGTCTTGCAGTGGCGGAGCAAACAACACCTCAATCGTCACACCGTCCACCACCAAATGTTCTCCCTGTCGCCCCACATGGAATTTATGCAGCAATGGATCATTGTCTCCCAATTTCATGCTGCGGGCATATGCCGTCACACCTTCGTCCGCCGTTATCACTTGTGCCACCGGAATTTTTTTCAGGATGGAACCACAGCCTGCGGCATGATCTTCATGTGCATGGCTTAGGAATACGTCATCAAGCTTCAACACGCCATAATGCAGCAGATACGGCACATCTACCTTTGCTCCCAGGTCAAAAGCACCATCCCGCGTGCCGCCACAGTCGAACATAAAGGCATGCCCATGGGGCGTAATGATCAGCGCCGCATCCCCCTGCCCCACATCGATAAAGTGCACCTGCAATTCTCCGGGCTTTGCCAATCGCATGCTGACCAAAAAGACCAACAACACCAATACGCCAATCCCCAGCGGCTGCTTGCTTTGCTTTAACCAAACAGCAACACGCGCTCTTTGCTCTGCGTTCAACAAAAACAGCCCCAACAAGGCATAATACAAAGCGCTCCAGCCAAAATTCAAAGAGGGGATCCACACCTGACTGAAGGGCAAGGCGGCGATTTTGGCCGTCAGTTCGGTAACAATGCCCAAAAGCAGGCTGTCGCAGGCAAAAATCACGCCGCCCACGAAGGGCAGGATAAAAGCAATCACGCCAGCAAACAATCCTATCACAATCATCAATTCAACCAAGGGCACCACAACCAGATTGGCCAGCAGGGAAGATATGGACAGCTGATTGAAATACCAGGCCAATATGGGAAGCGTTGCCAGCTGTGCCGCCAACGTAATGGCTAAGCCCGCCGCCATATATTGATTGCATCCGTGTTCCCGCATATACTTTTGCCAGACCGGCGCCAGATATAAAAGCCCAGCCGTAGCCAAAAAAGATAACTGAAAGCTGATATGGAAGAGCAATAACGGCGAGATCATCAGCATCACCAAACCGGTCAGCAACAATATCCGCCGGGCATCCCGTTCCCTGTCCAAAGCCAACGCCACAAAGGCCAGTGCCCCCATGATTGCGGAACGGATTACCGGCGGCACCGCTCCGGCCAACAGGCTGTAGACAACAATAATCGACACCACCAATACCGCCGTAACGCCCTTGGGCAGGCGCAGCAAAGTCCCAAGCGCCGCCATCACCGCCGCCAACAAGCTGATATGGGAACCTGACACCGATAGGATATGGACGATCCCCACGGCTGTAAAAGCCTCGACCAACTCACTTTTGATGCCATCATAACCGCCAAACAACATCGCAAAGATTGCCGCGGCATCAGCTTTGGGCATGACCCGTTCCATGCGCTCCCGATAATGACGACGAATCTCCACCAGTTGGCGCCGGAAACTTGCCGTATCCATGCCGGTAACCTTTATCCCCTGTTTCCCTGCCGATAACGAGGCAGTGATTCCCTGACTTTTCAGCAACAGTTTGGTATCAATCTGGCCGGGATTCTGATAGCCATAAGGGGAACGCACCTTCCCTGTTGCGCAGATCTTATCACCAATCTGCACGGCCGGAGCTTCTTGGCTATGCGCATAGATATACAGGCCGCCACTGCCCTTTTGCCAGTCACATCCCTGCTTTTTGATTCGCGTCACATCAATAAGATAGCGCTGTTTCTGCCCACCCTGACCATCTTCGCCCAACCGTGGTTCTTCCCTCAGTATCCCCTCCACCCTGACCGTTTCCCGGGCAAAATGGGAAATATCGTTCTCCGGCAGGGAATCCACGGCGATAAAACGCAACATTCCCAAAAGAAAGAACACCATTGCCACGGTTACACCTGTCCATCTATATGCACGATAACAGCCATAGGCCGATAATATCCCGAACACGATGACAGATGCCAATAGGATGCCCCACGACATGGAAAACATACTTGCTGTGCCAATCCCCGCACAAAGTACACACAGCAGGATTCCCCAAAAAACGTCCTGCCCCTGGCCAATCTGCATAACTTTCACACTTTCTCAAATACAGATCTTATCCTTCAGCTTGGCAAACTTTGCCTCCCCGATGCCCCGAATCTTCTTGATATCCTCAATGGACTGGAAAGCTCCTTCTGTTTCCCGGTATTCGATAATCCGCTTGGCCATGGCCGGCCCCACTCCCGGCAAGGTGTCCAGTGCCTTTTCATCTGCCGTGTTGATATTTATAAGGTCCCCGCTGCCACCTGCTTTTGACTTGTCCACATTTGACCGGTCAGATTTTGACACATCATTTTTATTGGCCATAACGCTTTTCTCCGGTACTTTGAGCTGCTGGCCATCCTTCAAGGCCTGCGCCATATTGACTTTTTCACTGTCCGCCGTGGGCAGCAGTCCCCCGCAGGCATTGACCGCATCAGCCGCCCGCGCCCCCTCCGGCACCTTCACGAGTCCCGGCTTGTTGACCGCCCCCGTCACATAAACGGTAATCTCCCTGGCAGGAAGATTGCCCTCATTCGTACCCGCGGATTCCAAAACAGCAGACTTCTCCTCATCATGCAGCCCATAATAAGTGCCGCCCACCGCCGCAGCCACGATAATCAGCAAGATAAACATCGCTTTCTTGTACATCGGCATTGTACATTCACCATCCTTATCCATCATGATTACACATTGCTACTTCGCGGGCAAGAAAAAAACTCCTGCCGAAACAGGAGTTTTTCTATATTTTATCTACATCAGACTGCGTAGAAATTAACCAGCTTGGCATCGAGAATGCCATCAATGCCCTTGACATCCTTGAGCACCGTTGCGGGAATATCATGGTCGATGGTCAGTACCATCAGGCTCTTGCCTTCCACTTCCGTCTTGCCCACCTGCATGCCGGAAATATTGATGCCATGGACGCCCAGGAAGGTACCAATCGTACCGATAACGCCTGGTTTGTTCATATGCGGGCAAACGAGGATGCGGGCCTGCGGGTCAACGTCCACACGGAACTTGTTGATGCGCACGATGCGGGCTTCACTGCCGAAGAGCGTGCCCTGTACCGTCAGCGTCTTGCCGCCGCCAATATCAGCCTTGACCGTAATCAGGTTAGCGAAGTCTTCTGCTTCCTTCTTCTTGACTTCCGTAACCTTGATGCCGCGCTCTTTCGCCAATCCAGGAGCGTTGACGTAGTTGACATCATTTTCCATCACCGGATTCAGAAGGCCTTTGATTACCGCCGTAGTCAGCATGCCGGTGTTGACCTCCGTGATCTCGCCATTATAGATGACTTCCACCTTCTTGACCGGAGCCTCAGCCAAAGATGCCACCGTGCCGCCCAGACGCTCAGCCAGCGTGAGGTAAGGTGCGATGACCTTCATGACCTGCGGAGAAACCGGCGCCATGTTGACGGCCGTAGCCACTGGTTCACCCTTGAGGGCAGCCAGGATGCCTTCGGATACATCGAGGGATACACCGACCTGTGCTTCCACCGTGGAAGCGCCCAGATGCGGCGTCAGCACGATACCCGGCACGCCCACCAGCGGATGGTCAGCGCCCACCGGTTCACTCGTGAATACGTCGATAGCAGCACCGGCCACGATACCCTGCTTGACTGCTTCGGCCAAATCCTCTTCGACGATGATGCCGCCACGGGCGCAGTTCACGAGACGCACGCCCTTTTTCATCTTCTTCATCTGTTCCATGCCAATCATGCCCTTGGTGTCAGGAGTCAGCGGCATATGCACCGTGATGAAGTCCGACTGGGTGATGACATCTTCCAGCGTGCCAACGGTCACGCCCAGATCCTTGGCGCGGTCTTCGTTGATATAGGGATCATAGGCGATGACATTCATATCGAAGGCCATGGCACGCTTTGCCACACCAGAACCGATACGGCCCATGCCGATAACGCCCAGCGTCTTGTTCCGCAGTTCCACGCCCACATACTTCTTGCGATTCCACTCGCCTTTCTGCATGGTTTCATTGGCAACAGGAATATTGCGGGACATAGCCAGCATCATGGCCATGGTGTGCTCCGTGGCAGCGATGGTGTTGCCGCCCGGGGAGTTGATGACGATAATACCTTTAGCCGTGGCAGCCGGGATATCAATATTATCCACGCCTACGCCAGCACGGCCGATAATCTTCAGATTCTCTGCCCGATTGATGACCTCAGCGGTCACCTTGGAAGCTGAACGCACCATCAAAGCATCATACTGGGGAATAATCTCCAGAAGCTCTTCGGCGGAAATCTTGTCCCGCACATCAACTTCAAATTCCTTCTGTAAGAGCTCAATGCCCTTAGGCGAAATACCATCAGCAGCCAAAACCTTCATATCAATCGCTCCTTAAAATCAAAATTACCACTTTTCCATTATAATGTATCCACTTTATAGTATCAAGTGTATTTTACAGAAAAACACAATTTATTTTTTTTAGCATCTTTTGTAAATTTTTCACGTAAAATATAAACAGTAAAACAACAACTTATAACTCATCATACCTATTTTTAGCCATTTATCACTAAATTGTCCATATTTTACGATAATCTACATATATTATTCCAATTAGTTATAGTATGGGAAAAAAATCACGTTATTCATTGACAAAGCCATAATTAGCACCTATACTATGCTTGTGATGTTAAATTTTGTGATGCTTTAAAAACATAGTATCCACGCAGATTCTTAACGATTTCATACTACGTTTTTTCAGCTCGTCACGGATAAAGACGCATAACTAATATTTATGCGTAAATAACTCAGAGGAGAGTGTTAGTTATGGCAAAGAAACCCGTAAAAATCATGGAGACTGTCCTGCGTGATGGTCACCAATCCCTGTGTGCGACTCGCATGCGCATCGAGGATATGCTTCCGCAGCTGAAAGCCCTCGATGCAGTGGGTTACAAAGCCTTGGAAGCTTGGGGCGGCGCTACTTTTGATACCTGCCTGCGTTTCCTGGGTGAAGATCCTTGGGAACGTCTGGACACACTGAAGGCTAATCTCAAGACACCAATCCAGATGCTCCTGCGTGGTCAGAATCTTCTTGGCTATAACCACTACTCCAACGACGTTGTGGAAAAATTCGTACAGCACGCTTCCGCTCACGGCATTGGCGTATTCCGTATCTTCGATGCCCTCAATGATGTCCGCAATCTGAAAGTTGCTATCGAAGCAGCACTTGCCTGCCCGGAAAAGCCGGAAGTACAGGGCTGCCTTGTCTACACCATCAGCCCGGTTCATACCAATGAAAAATTCGTGGAACTGGCAAAAGAATTGCAGGATATGGGCTGCCATTCCGTCTGCATCAAAGATATGTCCGGCCTCTTGAAACCATATGTTGCGGAAGACCTGGTCAAGAAGCTCAAAGCTGCTCTGGACATTCCTGTTGAACTGCACACGCACTGCACCTCCGGTTTTGGCCATGCCACTTACCTCAAGGCCATCGAAGCTGGCGTAGATATCATTGATACAGCTCTGGCTCCATTCTCCTCTGACACTTCCCAGCCCTGCACCGAGACCATGGTCCGCGCTTTGGAAGGCACGGAATATGATACGGGTATCGATGTGCAGAAGCTCACGCCGATTTCCAAACACTTCCTCGAAGTCAAGAAACGTGTCATCAACGAATTCAACCTCAAAGGTTATTTCGATATCAATCCGAACGTATTGGACTTCCAGATTCCGGGCGGCATGCTCTCCAATCTGGCCAACCAGCTCAAGGAAGCTGGCATGGAAGACAAATATCAGGATCTGCTGGATGAAATGCCGCGGGTTCGTAAAGACCTCGGCTATCCGCCACTTGTTACCCCGTCTTCCCAGATTGTGGGCACCATGGCTACCTTCAATGTCATGAGCGGCGAACGCTACAAGATGGTACCGACGGAATTCAAAGACCTGGCCCGCGGCAAATTCGGCCGTACGCCTGTACCTGTCGACAGAGACTTCCTCACCAAGACGCTGGGCATTGCTCCAGAAGACATCATCGAAGATTGCTCCGTGGAAGATGCTAAGGCTACGACCTTTGCTGAATTCGAAGCAGAACTCAAGGAAAAAGGTTTCCTGAATCCGTCTGAAGAAGATGTCCTCTCCTACGCTCTGTTCCCACAGGTTGCTGAGGAATTCTTCCAGAAGCATTATCAGAAAGTAACGGCTTACAAACGTTCCTAAAAAATAAGTTAAATACTGCCATGTCACAAAAAGAGGCTGACCAGAACACCGACTGGTCAGCCTCTTTATTTTTCTGACAGATTAAGGAAAAATCGTATCAACAAGAGGATTGATGACATAGGAATATGTCTCATGGAAGACGAATATTAATAGTAGCATATGGAACATAAGCAGGGTGAGATATTATGGATAGACTGGTTCAAAGCTTGTTGAAACGGCTCACTCCTCTTTGGGAGACCGTTTTCTTCTTCTACCAACGGTTTACGGATTACCACCGTATTGCCAGCTGGTTCGACATGGCTGCAGGGACGACCTATTATTTTCTCTTGGGCTTTTTGCCTTTTCTGGTGTTTACGGTCAATCTGATGCTCTTTGTCATGGCAGCCCAGGTGGATGCCATTTATGGCATGGCCTCTCATTACCTGCCCGAGCGCATGGCAGGGCCACTGATGAGTGATATTACCCGCATTATGGCCAGCCGCAGTTCTCTGTGGATGTGGGTGACAGGGCTTTTTTCCTTATACAGCTTTGTTCAGGGACTGGTAATCCTGACCCGTGCTACAGATAGTCTGGATTATGCCCAGACCGAAGCCATGACCCTGGACAATCATCACAGCATCTTGGTATACACCAAGGGAATCCTCTTTACCTTCGGCCTCATGGTAGTGATTTTTCTTTCTCTGGGGTTACCAGTCTTTGGCAATTCCCTGGTCTATTATTTAGATGAACGCAGCCACTTCCCCGCCTTTTTCCTCTGGCTATGGAATTTCCTGCGAGTTTTTCTGCCATTTGTGGTTCTGGTGGTTTGGCTTACCTGCTTCTATATCTTTGCTCCTCATTCCTATACCCCGCCCTTCCGGCAAGCCTTTATCACATCTCTTTTGGTTACTTGTCTATGGCTGGCTGCCACCGGCATTTACAGTTGGTGCATGACGCTCATTCCCAGCATGGGCATTGCCTATGGTTCCCTTTTTGGACTCTTTGCCCTGTTTGTGTGGTTTAAATTCATTGCCAGCTTCATCATATATGGCATTGAGTTCCTGATGGCCTTGAATGAAATCGAACTGCGGCATAAGGTAGCAGACATACAAGCAAAAAAATGACATCTGACCAGTCAATGAGTTTTGACGTATCAGATGTCATTTTTTATTTCAAACGCCCGACATACCAGGGCATTTTCCGTTCATGCTCCACAGTTGTTTCTTCTGAATGTGCGCTCAACAGGACCGTTTCCTGAGGCAAGGTCAGCAGGCGATCGACGATATGGCTCAACAAGGTTTCCTCATCTCCACCAGGCAAATCGGTGCGACCGTAGCTTTCCCGAAAAACGCAATCTCCTACAAAAGCAATCCCATCTTTCTCACTGTAGAAAGCACATCCATCGGATGTATGCCCCGGGCAATGAATGAGCCGCAGCTTATGGTCAGGATTATCTTTCAAGGTGATGACAGCATTATGCGGCAGATAAGTCACATCATGCAAAACAATATCCTTGCCCAACTGATTGGACAGATTCCAGGCAGGATTGGTTGCATAGATCCTGCCCTCCTCCTGCATGCAGACCTCGGCGCCCCAGGCTTCCTGGAGCTCATTGACCGCGGCGATATGATCGAAATGGCCGTGAGTCAGCAGGATCTTTTCAATGACAAAACCTCGTTCTGCGGCAACTTTTTTCAGCTTATCAGCCTCAGCGCCCGGATCGATAATAAATCCATGCTTGCTTTCCTCATCAATGTAGAAGTAAACATTGGTGGGAAGATATTCTGTGACCGTAACCTGCAAAATCATGTCTCTCACCTCATATTCGTTAATCCTGATATTCAGATTTCATAGCGGCAATCTTATCCATGATGCTCTGAGAAAAGGCTGCCAGTGCCTCTTTATCCTTATGGTCTCCCTCGAATCTCATCGGCTCACCATAGATGACCTTCAGCTTGGGAAAGTGTCCCCCATTGGCAAAGATCTTGTCAGTGCCGATAATAGCGGCCGGCACGATAGGAGCTTTGCTCATGGCGGCAATCAGTCCCACGCCAGCTTCAGCCTTGCCCATCCTGCCGGTGCGGCTACGGGTACCTTCCGGGAACAGACCCAAGCATCTGCCCTCTTTGAGGACCTGCATGGCAGCCTTGATAGCGCCCCTATCCGCAGCGCCGCGCTTTACGGGGAAAGCATGGCAGGCAGTGATGGCCCGGCCGAAGATGGGGTTCTTGAAGAGCTCGATCTTGGCCATGTAGCTGACGGGACGGTGCAGGAAGGTGGCCACAAAGGGCGGGTCCCAGTTGCTCATATGGTTGGCAGCCAGAATCACGGCGCCATCCTTGGGCATGTTCTCCCGACCGTAGATTTCGGCCCGGAAAAACAGTTTGAAGAAAATGCTGAAAATCAACTGTAACAGACTATATAACATAACGCACCTCTTATTTGCACATGGCGAGAATGCGCTCTACTACCTCGTCAATGGAAAGCCCTGTGGTGTCCAGCAGGGTGGCGTCTTCGGCCTGCACCAGCGGGCTGATTTCCCGTTCGCTGTCGGCCTTGTCCCGAGCGGCGATATCGGCCTTCATCTTTTCCATGTCGATTTCATAGCCTTTTTCCGTCAGCTCCTTGTGGCGGCGGCGGGCACGTTCTTCAATGGAAGCAGTCAGGAAAATCTTCACATCAGCGTTGGGCAGGACGTTAGTGGCAATATCGCGGCCATCCATGAGCACGCTGCCACGCTCGCCCATCTTGCGCTGGAGGTCTACCATCTTTTCCCGGACAGGGCCAAGAGCGGCCACCTGAGAAACGATGGCGCTGACTTCCGGGGTACGGATTTGCCCGGTCACATCGGTACCATCCACCGTCACCGTGGTCTTGCCGTCCTGGTACTGGAGGTTCACGTCGATATCCTTGACCACTGCGAGAATCAGTTCATCGGTGACTTTCTTGCCCTGCTGGAGGGTTTTCCAGGCCACAGCGCGGTACATGGCACCGGTGTCGATATAGGTATAGCCCAGCTTCTTGGCGGCCAGCTGTGCCACCGTGCTCTTGCCTGCTCCAGCAGGGCCGTCGATTGCTACTACTAAGTTCTTCATTTTCTGATTTCCTCCAAGGTTTGATAAAATTCGGGATAAGAGATATTCACGCACTCAGGGTTTTCAATGGCCACGCCTTCGCCCACTGCTCCCAGGATGGCCAGAGACATGGCAATGCGGTGGTCGTCATAGGAAAAGGCCGTGGCATGCTGGATGTCCGCACCGCCGTGGATAACAAGACCATCTTCCCGTTCTTCCACAGCGCCAGGAGCCAGCTTGTTGAATTCTTTGGCAATGGCCATGATGCGGTCGGTCTCCTTCACGCGCAGTTCCCCGGCGCCCGTGATAACGGTATCGCCCTTGGCACAGAGCGCGGCCACAGCGATAACAGGGATTTCATCAATCAACCGCGGCATGATTTCCGCGCCGAAGGTCGTGCCCTGCAGTTCGCTGTATTCCACCAGCAAATCCGCTGCGGCTTCCCCGCCGCTGACGCGTTCGTTTTGCAGGGTAATCTTCGCCCCCATATCCTTGAGCACATCAAGGATGCCCGTGCGAGTGGGATTGATGCCCACATTCTTCAAGAGCAGCTTGCTGCCGGGCACGATGCTGCCAGCCACCAGCCAGTAAGCGGCAGAGCTGATATCGCCGGGCACTTCGATTTCTGCCGGTGCCGTGAATTTTTCCACAGGCTGGATGGTTACGGCGGTGCCTTCCCGCTTGAGCTGCACGCCAAAAGCGGAAAGCATCTGCTCCGTATGGTCGCGGGAAACAAAGGGTTCATTGACGGTAGTCTCCCCTTCCGCAAACATGCCGGCCAGCAGAATAGCGGATTTTACCTGTGCACTGGCCACAGGGCTGTCATAGTGCATGCCATGAAGTTGTTCTTTCGCAGGTACTACGGTGATAGGCAGTTTGGCATTGTTTTCCCGGCCATAAATCTGCGCACCCATCTTAGACAAGGGCTTGATTACCCGGCCCATGGGGCGCTTGTGCAGGGAGGCATCCCCAGTGAAGGTGCTCAGGAATGGCTGGGCGGCCAATATCCCCATCAAGAGGCGCAGGGTGGTGCCGGAGTTGCCCGCATCCAGAATGGTTGCCGGTTCCTTGAGGCCATGCAGGCCGTTACCCGTGACAATCAGCTCCGTATCGCTGATGAATTCAACTTTTGCGCCCAGCGCTTCCATGCAGGCTGCCGTGGACATGCAGTCCTGAGCATGCAGGAAGTTCTTAATGCGCACCGGCGTATCTCCCAGCGCAGAGAACATCACACTGCGGTGGGAAATTGACTTGTCACCGGGTATTACGATTTCGCCTTGCAGGCCCTGACGGGCTTTTTCAATCTGGATTTTTTCCATTCTGCCAACCCCTTTGTTTATAGGTATATATGATTAATCGTTCCACACACTCCAGTTGCCTGCGGCGGCGCCCATCGAGAACGCTGCCTGCAGATTATAGCCACCGGTATAAGCATCCACATCCACTACTTCCCCGGCAAAATACAAGCCCTTGATCAGCTTTGACTCCATGGTCTTAGGATTGATTTCCTTGACGGAAATCCCCCCGGCTGTCACAATGGCTTCGGCTATCGGTCTTGCTTTCGTTATCGTCAATGGCAAATGCTGCAGCGTCTGCCCTAAGCGATGGCGCTCTTCCACCGTGATCTGATGGACGGGCTTATCCATCTCCAGAAAGGCCGCATCCAACACCGGCTCAATGAGCTTATGGGGCAACAGATCCACCATAGCATTGCCCAGCTGCTTGCGCTGATACTTGGCAAAATCCCGCTGTAGACGGGCATCCAGCACATCTTCCGCCAAAGCTGGCTTCAGGTTCAGCTCCAATTCCACAAAGGCATCATTCGCCAAGGCCTCAGTGGCGGCCCGGCTCAAGGACAGGATAATGGGGCCTGTAACGCCGAAATGCGTGAACATCATCTCCCCGAACATATCCGTCTTTTTCTCACCATCCACCAATAGCGTTGCTTTGACATTGCGCAAGGAAAGCCCCTGCACGGATTTTACCCAGTCCTCCTCCGTTTCCAACGGCACCAACGACGGGCGGATATCCACCAAAGTATGTCCCAGTTTCTGAGCCATCTTATAGCCATCCCCCGTGGAGCCGGTGCCGGGATAGGAAGCCCCGCCGGTACAAAGGATCACGGCATCAGCCTTGACGCTGGCACCGCTGGCGAGCTTGACTGCCTTCACTTCCCCGTCTTGCGCAAGGATTTCACTGACAGGGCTATCGGTTTCGATTTTGACCCCCAGTTTGTGCAGTTTATGCACCATAGCATCCACCACATCCTGCGCCTTATCGCTGACCGGGAACACCCGCTGGCCCCGTTCCACCTTGGTAGGCACACCGGCAGACTCGAAGAAGTAGATGACATCCTCATTGTCATAAGCCCGCATGGAGCTGTTGAGAAACTTGCCATTGCCGTGGATATTCTTGATGATTTCCGGCACCGTGGCAGCGTTGGTGATATTGCAGCGTCCCTTGCCCGTAATCAGCATCTTCTTGCCGGGACGCTTCATCTTTTCCAATATGGTAACATCGGCCCCGTTCTCCGCCGCCTTGATAGCTGCCATCATGCCTGCGGGCCCGGCACCGATTACAATGATCTTTTTCATGATTGTCCTATTCCTGCTATACGATAGAGTTCTGCTACCTCGGCCTCTGTCAACGGCCGATAATGGCCGCGCTTGACTCCCGCCAAATTCAGCTGGGCAAACCGAATGCGCTTCAGCGCCCGCACATCGCAGCCGATAGCCGCAAACATCCGGCGCACCTGCCGGTTGCGGCCTTCGTGGATAGTGATTTCCACCTTGGCTTCATCTTCAGCCGTATCCAGCAGTTTTACCACCGCCGGAGCCGTGAGGCCGTCTTCGAGCTTAATGCCCTGACGCAATTTATCCAAGGCTTTTTCCGTGGGAATGGGCGTTACTCTGGCGACATAGGTCTTGTTGACCTTATAGCGGGGATGCAGCAGCCCATTCATCAGATTGCCATCATTGGAAATCAGGAGTAACCCTTCGGTATTGTTGTCCAACCGCCCCAAGGGGTAAACCCGTTCTTTAACTTCGGGCAGCAAGTCCAACACCGTACGCCGCCCGCGCTCATCCTTGGCAGTGGACAGATAGCCTTTGGGCTTATTGAGCAGGAAATACACTTTTTCTTCTGCAATATCCAAAGGCCTGCCATCCACACAGATGCGCTGGCTGCTCTCGTATTTGCCGCCCAGTTCCGTAACAACCTGACCGTCAACAGTAACCCGGCCGGCTAGTATCAGCCCTTCTGCCGCCCGCCGGGAAGCAATGCCAGCCTGAGCAATGATTTTTTGCAAGCGTTCTGCCATCAGAACAGTCCTTTCCAGAAATCACGCAGCCAGTTCAGCACATTGTCCCAGAAGGAATAATATGCCACATCCTGCGCCGCCAGCAGATTGATGGCCCCCTGACGTTTGCCGTTATAGTAGCAGACCACCTTGCCCACTACATCCCCCTTCTTGATGGGGGCAACGACTTCCTCAGGAACTTCCAGCTTCTTCTCTACCTTGCCGGTCTCCCCGATCTTTTCCGCAGCGACCAGCGATTCATCGGCGATGAGTTCCACTTCATCCTGGCGGCCATCAGCTACCTTTACCTTGGTCACGACTTCACCCTTTTTCACCATCACCTTGGGATGGATATTCCGGAAACCATAGTCCAGCAGGGCAATGGAATCATTCCACATATAATAGCTGTCCAGCACCACGGCCACCAGCTGCATGCCATCGCGGCGGGCGGCAGATACCAGGCAGCGGCCAGCCGCTTCCGTATAGCCGGTCTTGACACCATTGGCGCCCCGATAGAGCCAGAGCATCTGATTCTCATTGCGCAGCTTTTTAGCCGGGTCCTTCACCCATTCATAGGTGGCCTCCTGCCTGCTGACAATCTCCTCAAAATGCGGGATGCTATAACCATAAGCAGCGATTTTCGCCAAATCAAAGGCCGTGGTGTAATGATTATCGTCCGGCAGGCCGTTGGGATTGACAAAATGCGTATTATAGGCACCAATCTCTGCAGCTTTCTCATTCATCATTTCCACAAAGGCGGGCACAGAACCAGCAATATGCTCGGCTACAGCTACGGTGGCATCATTGCCGGAGTGCATCATCATGCCCGCCAGGAGTTCGCTCAGAGGAATCTTGTCCCCTTGCACCAGCCAGAGGGTGGAACCTTCCACGCCTTCGGCATTCTTGCTGACGGTAACGATATCGTCCATCTTGCCACGTTCCAACGCCACAATCAGCGTCATCATCTTCGTGGTGCTGGCAGGGTAACGGCGGGCATCGATATCCCGCTCATAGAGTACCTGTCCCGTCACTGCATCCATCACAATGGCAGAACGCGCCGTCAGTTTCTGCAGGGGGTCAGCAGGACTTACCACCAGTCCCGGAATCTCCGGACGCTCCGGCTGCACATAGACCTTATCCTGAACTTCGGCAAAAGCCGGAGAAACCTGCGGCAAATTCATCAAAGAAAAACTGGCGGCTCCTACTAATAAAGCCGCCAGGCTCTTATAGGCGATTGCTCGTCTCAAAACATACACTCCATTTACTTACATAATAATGTTTTTATTTTATCACTGTTATCCCCTGTAGGGCAAGTATTTCATCCGTGCAAATCAGGCACCGCTGCTGTCTTTCCATGCTTTTGTAAAAAATGCTTCAACGCTCCGGTAAAACCTGCGGCCGTCCCCAGCTCGGCAAAAGCAATGCGCGTATTCTTCAGCAAGGCTGGCGGAAGGAGTTCAGTCAAATGCTGATTCAGGCGCGGTGCAAAAAATTCCCGTTGGGCCATCACTGCGCCGCCCATAATCAATACCTCCGGATTTACGATACAACAAATGCTGGCAAGGCCACAGGCAATTCTCCTGGTCATTTCTTCCAAAGCTGCTCGAGCTTTTACCTCCCCGGCAGCAACACGTTGGAAAACTTCTTCCCCGGTAGATGCGCCAAGCTCCTGCAGCAGGGCTGACATGCTGGCCAGCTGCTCCAAGGAACCTCCGGCCATAGGAAGGAAGCCAATTTCACCAGCCGCTGCGGCTGCACCATGAACTAAATGACCATCCAATACCAACGCACCACCGATGCCTGTCCCAACGAATATGCAAAAAGCACTTTTGGCACCTTTGCCGGCTCCCAACCAGCTTTCTCCCAGCCCGGCAGCATTCACGTCATTTTCCACAGTACAAGGCAATGCAGTCAGCTCCTCAATCGCTTCCCGCAAGTTCATGCCACTGTAACCGGGAAAATTAGGCCCGGCGAAAACGACTTCACCTGTGTCAGCATCAATAAGCCCCGGCGAGCAAACAGCCACACCAGCTGCTTTGCCACATTCTTTTTGCAGGTCACCCACGATAGCCGCTATTTTCCGGGGAATATCCCCGCTGCCATCTGCTTCAACCCTTGTCAGGACCTGTCCCTGCGTCAATATCTGACCAGCTTCCGTCAGCATTGCATATTTGATTGCTGTACCGCCAATATCTATACATGCATACTGCATACCTGAAATCCCTCCCGCAAATGCACCAATCTCTCTGTTCTACCGTTTTTTTACGTTTTTCTCCCCCAATATGGACTCCAGCGCTGCCAGTGTTTCTTCTTCGTTATCCAGCCAGAACTCTTCTCCCAGTATCTGCCAGCGTCCCTGATAGATATAAACCGCATTTTCCCCAGGATGCGCAGCCATCACTTTTTTGATTGCCGCGATAGCCTGTTCATCACCGGCCTTGGGCATCAGATAGTATTCCGGCTTATACTCATCCATCGACCAGACCTTATCAGCCAGTATCTTGACCGTATCGTCCTTCAGATCAGCCTTGCCCTGAATGACCACCGGCATATCCGGCAGCAGCGCATTCATGGACTGGTAGAACAAACGCGGGAAAACCGTGACTTCCATCTGCTCCGTATAGTCTTCCAGCGTCACAAAACACATGGTCTCTCCCTTTTTGGTGGTAATGCGCTTGCTTTCGCTGATCAGACCAGCCACGCGCAGCGTCTGCTTATCCTTAACGCCGCTGTCCTGCAAGGTTTCCAGTCGGGGCAGATGACCGATCTTATCCTGATACTGATCCAGCGGATGTCCCGTGATATAAAAGCCGGTGTTTTCCTTTTCCCATCCCAAACGCGTGAGCACCGGGACTTCATCCATGTCCGGCAGCCTCATGTCCACAGCCGCATCTTCCATGACATCACCAAAGAGACCGAGCTGTCCATGGGCAAAGTCACGCTGCCGCCGCTGGGCTTCGCCCACGACTTTGTCCAGCACGGCCAACAGCTGGCTGCGCTTAGCGCCCAACGAGTCAAATGCCCCGCATTTGATCAGGCTTTCCAGCACGCGCTTGTTGACCGTGGTCATATCCAGCCGCGTACAGAAATCCAACAGCGATTCAAAGGGGCCATCCTGCTTCCGGGCTGCCATGATGACCTTGATGGCATTCTCGCCTACATTGCGCACAGCTGCCAGGCCAAAGCGGATATCGCCTTTATCCACGCCGAACATGATATCACTGGCATTGATATCCGGCGGCAGGATCTTGAGTCCCATGCGATGCGCCAATTCGATATAGACTGGCACTTTGGCACTGTTATCCATGACGCTGGTGAGCATAGCCGCCATGAATTCAGCAGGATAATGGGCTTTTAAGTAAGCCGTCTGCCAGGCCACCAACGCATAAGCAGCACTATGGGATTTATTGAAGCCGTAATCGGCAAAATGCGTCAGCAAATCGAAGATGGTATTGGCCAGCTCCGCATCGATATTGTTGGCCGCACAGCCCTTGAGGAAGTTTTCCTTCTGAGCCATCAGGATCTCGTGCTTCTTCTTGCCCATGGCACGGCGCAAGAGATCTGCCTGTCCCAGTGAGAAACCGGCCAGCACCTGCACGATCTGCATGACCTGCTCCTGATAGAGCACCACACCGAAGGTTTCTTTGAGGATTGGCTCTAAGAGCGGATGCATATAGGTGACTTCCTTGCGTCCATGACGACCGCTGATGAAATCATCCACCATGCCACTGCCCAAAGGCCCCGGACGATAGAGTGCCACCGTCGGAATCAGATCCGCAAAATTACGCGGAGCCAGATTCTTCACCAGATTCGTCATGCCAGCAGATTCCATCTGGAACACAGCTCCCGTACGTCCTTCGCAGAGCATCTTAGCCGTGAGTTCGTCCTCCAACGGAATCTTGTTGATATCTACCGTCTCCCCGCGGGAAGACTTGATATTGTCCAAAGTATCGCTGATAACCGTCAAGGTACGCAGGCCCAAAAAGTCCATCTTCAAAAGGCCCAGTTCTTCCACATGGTCCTTGTCAAATTCCGTGACCAAAGTACCTTCCGAAACCGAAACCGGCAGATAATCCGTCAACGGGTGTTTCGCGATAACCACGCCAGCGGCATGCGTAGAGGAATGACGCGGCAGCCCTTCCACCTTGCGGGCAAAGTCAATAAGCCGATGCGCTTCTTCCGAAGATTCGTAAATATTGCGGAACTCCGTAGAAGCTTTCAAGGCTTTGTCCAGCGTCATCTTGAGTTCGTTGGGAATCAGCTTGGCAATGGCATCCACCTGAGCATAGGTCATGCCCAAAGCCCTGCCCACATCCCGCACAGCTCCCTTTGCCGCCATGGTACCGAAGGTGACAATCTGCGCCACATGGTCATAGCCATAGCGTTCCTTTACGTAGTCGATAACCTCTTCGCGGCGGATATAGCAGAAGTCGATATCGATATCCGGCATGGTCACGCGTTCCGGATTCAAGAAGCGCTCAAAGAGCAGATCATACTTCAGAGGGTCGAGGTTGGTGATGCCCAGAAGGTACGCCACGATACTGCCAGCCGCCGAACCACGCCCCGGACCGACGGAAATTCCCTGCTCCCGGGAATGGTTGATGAAATCCCAGACAATCAGGAAATAACTGTCATAGCCCATGCGATGGATAATGCCCAGCTCATAATCCAGACGCTCCTTTATCTCATCCGTGATTTCCGCATAGCGGGAAGGCAAGGCCTTTTCACAGAGCGCCCGCAAATAATCCTCATCATCTTTATAGGCTGCGGGAATGGGATAATATGGCAGCTGGATATGGCCGAATTCAAAATCCACCTGACAGCGCTCAGCAATCCTGGCCGTATTGCGCAAAGCTTCTGGATGTTCCGGGAACAGCGCCGCCATTTCCTCCGGGGATTTCAGATAATAGTCATCACTGTTGAAGCGCATACGTTCGGGGTCATCCACGGTCTTGCTCATCTGGATGCACAAGAGGATATCGTGGAACTCGCTGTCCTCCCGCCGCACATAATGGCTGTCGTTGGTAGCTACGAGTCCTAAGCCATACTTTTCCGCCAGCTCGATCAGGCCTTCATTGGCGATGCGTTCTTCAGGCAGTCCGTGGTTCTGGATCTCGAGGAAATAATTATCCTTGCCGAAGATATCGATATATTCCTGCACCAGCCGGTCAGCCTTGTCTTTGTTGTTCTGGATCAGCGCCCGGGGTACATCGCCAGCAATACAGGCCGACAGACAGATAATCCCCTCATGATACTGCCGCAGGAGTTCCTTATCCACCCGCGGCTTATAGTACATGCCTTCAATATTGGCCAAAGAGACCAATTTCACGAGATTCTTATAACCAGTCTGATTCTCCGCCAGCAAAATCAAGTGATAATACTTCGTGCCATTGACTTCCTGCCGCTCCCGGCGGTCACCCGGCGCCAGATAGACCTCACAGCCGATAATAGGCTTGATGCCCTGCTTCTTGCATTCCTTATAAAAATCAATGGTACCGTACATCACCCCATGGTCCGTGATGGCCAGATGCTTCATGCCCAGTTCCTTGGCGCGTGCCACCAACTCCTTGATGCGGGCGGCCCCATCCAACAGACTGAATTCCGTATGGACATGCAAATGGGCAAAATCTATCGTATTGACTGCTTCCATAAGTAGTTCCTTCCTAATAAATGAAAAACGTTTATCCTTTAGTATAGCATAAAACCTTGCTCCCTTGCAGGCTCTTTGCTAAAATATCAGTAAGAATAATTTTCGGGAGGTGCCCGCCATGACCATACACGGAGCCGTTATCATCGAACAGGGTGTGACCTTTGCCATTATCGCGGTGAAGCAATCCGTCACCATGTATACTGCCAGGATGGTGCAGACACGCCATGAACTGGCCCAGTTCTTCCCTAATATGCCGATCATCCTCATGAGCCAGGACAACAGCGGTACTCCTCATTATTATGGGCGAAAGGATATCGTGGATTTCTTGAAATCCATACGATTAGATCAGATACCATGGAAAGAATACCATATCTATTAAGCGGTATATCAGCTGAATTTCCGCTGACGCACAACCTCATAAAGCACAATCGATGCCGACATCCCCACATTAAGAGACTCCGCCTGACCAAACATGGGAATATAGGTCTTCCCGGCGACTGCTAACAGATCTGCCGACACGCCATGACCTTCATTACCCAATACCACGGCAGTTCCTTTCGTGAAATCCTGCTGAAAATGAGGTTTTGCCGTTTCATTCAAAGCTGTAGCCAGAAGCTGCAGCTTATTTTTCTGCACAAACGCCAGCAGATCTGCGACCGTTACGCCACTATACACCGGCACATGAAAGATACTGCCCATAGTAGAGCGTACCACCTTATCTGCATAGACATCCACACTATCTTTGAGCAGGATCACACCATCTGCCCCCACTGCATCAGCCGTGCGGATTATCGTTCCAGCATTGCCCGGGTCCTGCACTCCATCCATGACCACATAAAGAGCATCCGTCTTTTCCACCTGTGGCAGTGATTGTTTCTGGGACTCCATCACCAATATAATCCCCTGTGGTGTATCCGTGTTGGCCACCTTGGCAAAAATCTGTTCCGTCACTTCATAAAGCGAACAATTTCTCGCCTGCAGTTTTTGAATCAGATCCTGCCCCCGCTTTTGACCAGTCAATTGCTTAGTCAAAAGTCCGAAGGAAATTGACCAGTCAGATTCTGCCGCCATCTCGCAGAGACGGATGCCCTCCGCCACAAACAGACCAGCCTTCTCTCGTTGCTTGCGCTGCTTCAGTGCTGCCGCCAGTTTGATTTTCTTATTGGCGGGGCTGTCAATATGTTCTATCATGTTTTCCTCCTGTCAAAAAAGCCGTCCCCGCAGGGACGGCTTAAATAAACCAGCTATGAAATTAGAGGTTTTCTTTAGCAACAGCAACGAGCTGAGCGAAAGCCTTTTCATCAGAGATGGCCAGGTCAGCCAGCATCTTGCGGTTAACTTCAACGCCAGCCTTGGTCAGGCCGCAAACGAGACGGCTGTAGGAAATGCCGTTCACACGTGCAGCAGCGTTGATACGAGCGATCCAGAGACGACGGAAGTTGCCCTTCTTCGCACGACGGTCACGACGAGCGTAGTAGAGAGCCTTCATTACGGTCTCGTTAGCTTTCTTGAACTGTTTGCTCTTGGAACCTTTGTAACCCTTAGCAAGCTTCAGGATTTTCTTATGACGTCTATGTGCAGTCACGCCTACTTTTACTCTTGGCATGGTTTCATCCTCCTAAAAAATCAAAATGAACGATAAAAATTACGGTTTAGCTTATGCGTAGGGAAGCATGTTCTTTACGCGGCCGAAATCAGCAGCAGTAACGATAGCTGCCTTGCGCAGGTTGCGCTTACGCTTCGGAGACTTCTTCTCCAGAATGTGGCTCTTGAAAGCCTTGTTACGTTTGAATTCACCACTACCAGTTGCGGTAAAGCGTTTAGCTGCTGCTCTGCGAGTCTTAATCTTTGGCATTACATTTTCCTCCTTAAATTAGCCTTCAGAAAATCCGAATCAGGATTCCTGTGCAGGCTGCTTGGGCTTCGATGCTTTCTGCGCTTTGGGCGCAACGATCATCGTCATATTTTTTCCTTCAAGTTTGGCATTGCGTTCAATGGAAACACGGTCGCCCAATGCTTCTGCCACACGGCCCAGGACTTCTTTGCCCAGTTCCGGATGGGAGAGCTCACGGCCACGGAACATAATCGTCACTTTGACTTTGTTCCCTTCCTCTACGAAACGAAGTGCATTCTTCAACTTGACGTCAAAATCGTGTTGTTCGATATTCGGGCGAAGCTTCACTTCTTTGATGTTGATGACTTTCTGCTTCTTCTTCGCTTCTTTTTCCCGCTTCTGCTGTTCATAGCGGTACTTACCGAAATCCATGATGCGGCAAACCGGCGGTTTGGCCTTCGGGGCGATCTCCACAAGGTCAAGATGCTGCTCCTCTGCCATGCGCAGGGCGTCACGGGTAGCCATGATACCGAGCTGTTCGCCTTCGGCGCTGGTCACGCGCACTTCACGAATACGAATTTCCTCATTGATGCGTAAGGATTCTCTGCTAATAGTAAAACACCTCCTGCTTAAAGTCTACGTCTCTTATAAAACAAGAAAGAGGCGGCACAAAGCCACCTCAATAAAACTCAATGCTATAAACCCGACTGACCTAGAAAACCGTCAGCAGGTGAGAAGCGGTGGCTTCTTCTTGTTCACGACTCTAGTAGTCTACCACAAAGCATACATACCTGTCAACTGTTTTTATCAAAATCATTTTTTATTCTATAGCCTTACCATGGATATGCAGACATCCCCCTCACTTCTCCCTCAGCGGCCGGATCTTTTCGATCAACTCAATAACGGCATCTTTTGCCTTGCGATTGTATTTTAATTTGCTGACACCCTCATGATTCTGTTTGTAGGCTTCGTAGTCTGTGACGAGGGAAATCTTATCACCTTTCCTGAAAGTGTTCAGGATGGCCAGCACATCTTTTTTCTGTGCGCACCATTCTTGGGTAAAGGTATTAATCTGATGGGCAATGATTTCTTCGATACGGGTTTCAATTACCGTCATAGCATCAAGGCCTTTATACTTCAGCGGGTCTTTCTTCATATCTTCCCAAAAGCCGCCAATGACATCGGCCAGCGCCGGATTCGTTTCGCGAAGTTTGTCGATATGGGTGTCAATGGCGGTATCTTCGATGGGCTCCACGATGAGTTCATCTTCCCCAGGCATATAGTTCTGAATCAGCGACACGATGTAACGATAGTCAATGGTCACACTGCGGATATTCTCAATCTCGTAGCCGATATCCACCACCACGGGCTCCTCATCGCTGGTCGGCGTTTTCAGTTCCTCGATGACATTGTGATACTTGCCGCCGTATTCCGTCAGGCTCTCCTTCACAAAGCCATAATCGCTGAACTCCTTGTCCTCCCATTCCTGATAAACCTGAATCTCGCCGCTGAGGCGGTCAACCTTCTGAAAGGCCTTGGCAAATTTCTGCATGGCGCTGCGGTCGCCCATAATGGCTTCCACAGCTTCAGGAGTTGAAGCAATGTTTCTAAGTTCTGCCAGTGCGGTCTTGAAATCCTTTTCGATTTCCGCAAAGGTCGGAGCGCTGACTTCCTTCGTGCCGCCATTGCTGTACAGGAGCAAAGCGCCGTCCACGGCAGTCTGGAACTGTGCCGACCGCTGAAAAACCACCACCATGCCATAGCGCTTGCTCTTATCAAAAATGCGGTTGGTACGGCTGAAAGCCTGAATGATATTCTGCGGTACCATGGGCGGACGGTCTACAAAGAGAATGGCGCAGGGCGGCGCATCAAAACCGGTCAGCAGACGGTCAACCACAATGACAATATCCAGTTGTTCTTTCCGTTGTTTATAGCGCCCCTTCTTCCGGGCCAAACGGTCATTGAGATTGGTATTGTAGGCCTGCAAACTGTCCAGCGCGAATTTCGTGCCAAACATAGCGTTGTAATCGGCCAAAGATTCCTTCATGGCCTGCTGATTGGCCAGCGAATCCTCATCGTTCTCCGTCACCGTATAGGTAATGGCAATCTTGGGGAAATCCACGCACTTCTCCCGAATGGAAGCCGACACATTTCCGCCTGCGATAAATTCCTTGAACAGACGGTAATACTGCTGGGCAATCTCAATGGAGGGCACGGTGAGAATGGCCTCGTAGGCCTCCCCTTGCGGAGCATTCAGTCGGAACTTCCCCGCCGCCTTGTTGACGATGTACTTTACCACACCGCGGCGATGGTCATCATTGTCGTAAATATCGGTGCCGGTATTCTTGTAATAGGCGGCCAAAACCTTTTCTTCCAGCTTGTCCGGCTCCATATTGGCCAGTTCATCAGCACTTGCCACTTGCAATTTCTCTCCCAGTTCCAACAGCTGGTCATGGGATACGGAATCCTTGTAATCGATCTGAAACCCCAGGACGGCATTATTATGCAAGGCCTCCTTGATGGTGTAATTGTGCAGGCAGGGGCCATAAAGGGCTTCCGTGGTGCGGGCCAAATCCCCTTTGCGCTGGCGCTTGTTCTCGTCAAAAATCGGCGTGCCGGTAAAGCCGTACCACAGGGAATTGCTAAAGAACTTTTGCAGCTCCCGCTGGGTTTCCGGCGTAACCGTGCGGTGGCATTCATCCACCACAAAGGCAATGCACATGCCATGGAGCCGCTTGGCCGTGGCGGAATCCTTCTTCGCCTCGCTGTTGTAGCGCTTCATGATAATCTGCATCTTTTGAATGGTAGTGACAATCACCACCCGGTCTTTGTTCTTGAGCTTTTGCAGCAGGTCATGGACATTATCGGTTTCGTCCACATCAATGATGTCATTTTCCGCATAGGCCTTGAAGGATATGGAGGTCTGCTGGTCCAGGTCTTTGCGATCAATGAGGAAAATGGTCTTGTCAATGCCCGGAATCAAAATAAGATTCTTGGCCACCGTGTAGGAAGTCAAAGTCTTGCCGGAACCTGTGGTATGCCAGACAAAGCCCGACTCCTGCCGCTGGGAGGCCTGCTTGACCGCCTCGATGGCGTGTACCTGATAAGGCCGCAGCAAAATCAGCTTATGGCGCTCCGCATCCACCACGCTGTAATGGCCCACCATCTCATGGGCTTCGGGAATCCGCAGGACTTCCTTGGCAAATTCCAGATAGTTTTCCACGGGCTCATTGTTCTTGCTGACCCAGGAGGTCAAAAACCGCTCATTGAGATTCGAGGCGGTATCGGCGGCAATGTAGCGGGTGTTGCTGCCATTGCTGATGACAAACATCTGCACCATGCCAAAAAGCCCCCGGAACTTTCCTTTCAGACTGTATTTCTTTATCTGACGGAAAGCATCCATATAGGGATGGTCCTGGTTCTTGAGTTCGATATGAATCATGGGCAGGCCGTTAATCAGCAAAGTCACATCAAAACGACGCTCACGGTCATCCTCGTCCTGCTTGTCAGAAACAAACTGATTGATGACCTCATAGGAAGACCGTCCCCCGGCGATTTCCCGATTACTGACGGCCATCAGATGGATTGTGCCTTTGGCCGCGTCCTCACGGGTCAATGGGATAACCGCCTCGCCGTTCTCCCCCGCCAGCCACAAAGCCGCCTTATAAGGGCTCTTGGCCACATCCAGCATATACTCCCGAATCTGATGAAATTCCGCATCGGTTACAGGCTCCCCATCGAGCACAGCAATATTGTTCTGATTCAGTTTCGCCCGGAAATTTGCCCAAAGAGATTCCTCGTCTACAATATCCTTACGATAAGTCCATTGGGAAACATCTCCCGTGAGCTGCTTAATCAGCGCCCATTCCATCGACACTTCGCTTTGTGCCATGCTCAATTCCTCCTGCTACGTTATTCTTCTTCCGCCATGGGAAGCTCCTGCAAGCGCAGTTCCTTTTTCAGTTCTTCCTCGGTTGGCATATAGGGCATATACTTGGACGCATAAATGTGGGTGCTGTTGTCACTCCCCATCGTATACTTCACTACAGCCTCATTCTTCTCCGCGCAAAGGACGATACCAATGGGGTCATTGTCCCCTTCATTGCGCATATTGGCCTTGTAATAGTTCACATACATCTGCATCTGCCCAATGTCCTGATGTTTGACCTTGCCCAGCTTCAAGTCGATAAGGACAAAGCATTTAAGGATATAGTTGTAAAACACCAGGTCAATATAAAAATGGTCTCCATCAATATCAATATGCTTCTGCCTGGCCACAAAGGAAAAGCCGCGCCCCAGCTCCAGCAGGAACTGTTGCAAATGCTCAATAATCCCCTGCTCAATATCCCGCTCGTAAAACTCCGGCGAAGGCTTTACTTCCAGAAACTCCAACACATAAGGATCACGGATAAAATCCCGATATGGTGCCATTCCCTTATCCGTTCCTGTCTGCGGCAGTCTTTCGCCTGCCTTTTGCTGGGAAACGGTGCGCTGATAAGCAAAGGTCGTAATCTGCCGTTCCAGTTCCCGACTGCTCCATCCCGCCGCAGCACATTCCTCGGCATAAAACTCCCTAGCCTTGGTATCTGCCACCCGCATCAGCATACGGTAGTGCGTCCAGCTCAAATCGCTACGCAGTGCGTAGCGATTTGGAAAACACCGATAAAACTGCCGCATATTCTTCAAATTTGCGTAGGAATATCCTTTTCCGAATTCAGCCGTCAATTTGGCTGAAACCTGATGCAAAAGTCCTTTGCCGTATTCGTCCTGCTTTCCATCACAAGCCTTATCCAACTGCTGACCAATTTCCCAGTATATCTGCACCATGCCAGCATTTACAGTCTGCTGTACCTTATGCTGTACATGAATTATGCTTTGCCTGATTTCGCCGTAAATATCCTGTGATACCTTCTCGATTTCATTCATACCAATTCCCCCCCAACACCTTTATTTCTTAGGAAACATATTTTGCAACATATATTTCTTGATTTCTTTAAGTGTGTCATACTTACGCTGGTGAAGGGCGATACGGTTATCGAGGTTGGATAGATAAGCACCAATCTTAGCCTGTTCATTTACATCATGCGGTAATAATACCTGCTTATCTTCCATTCCTGCCTTGGTCACATGAATCATCGTAGAACCATTTGTATTGGCAAGAAGTGTAGCTTTGTCTTGTTCCAGTAGTTGCAAAGCAAACACCTTATCCAACTTTTCAGAGAGGTCTACCTTCCAAATGTGATAATGGTATATAACTTTGTCTCCATTCCATATATGGGGTCCGAAGGTAGCAGACCATGTATAGAGCAGGTCACCTTTGTTAGCGTAGTATTTTTCACCTAGCTCCATATCAGAATAATACCATGAATCGTTAGTGTAAAAGTTTCCAACTCTAAGAACTTTATATTTACCCTCATCAAGTAATTCATCCTGTGAATAGGCACGTCCATTTATAAAGGTAGCAACATCACCCAACTTCTGCTGTTCCCAATCGCCAGTAAATCCAGCAAAGCGAATCTCTGGAACTTTTTCTCCTTTTTTCGGAAACATTTTTTGAAGCATATACTTCTTTACTTTTTGCAGTTTATCACATTTTCGCTGTTGTAGAGCAATAAGATTGTCGAGATTGCGGAAATAATCTCCAATCTTCTTCTGTTCCTCATACTTAGGGCAGTACAAGGGAATTCTCTTACAAACTTCCTTGTTAAGCTTTGGCATGGCCATACCAGAGTTGTATTGGTTAAAATCCTTACGCTCCAAGGAATTACAAATAAAATTGTTCTCATTACCAGGTTTTACTTTAAGGACATGTGCGTGGTTGTTGACCCAATATTTACCTGAAGCTAGGAAACATACAGGATAATTACGGTCTGTGATATTGGCGCCATCTTCACTTAGCAGTACCAACTCTTCGTCAAATATATATCCATCTACATAATCAACAATTCCAGAGGCTCCATAGTAAGGATAAGGCCCTGCCACCCGTACAGCTTCTTCCAATGGCTTACGCATTGTATCAAGGAAATCAACAACATCATCTAACTTCCTCTGTTCCCAATCATCCGTAAACCCATTAAATCTAATTTTAGGTGTGCTCATCTTCACACCCCCTGAATGATTTTTCTAAGTTCTACCAATGCCGCTTTTGCTTCCGCATCATCACTGGTCAAATCATCCAGCATGGCCAACAATTCATTATTAGCCGCTTTGATTTCGGCATCAATCCCCTGCAAATTGGCGCAAACAGCTTTGAGGTCAACCTCCGGCTCGGGTTCGCTGGTATCCACATAGCGGGGAATATTGAGGTTGTAATCATTTTCCTTGATTTCTTCAAAGGTGGCCAGATGGGCGAACTTATCCACATCCTTGCGCTCATCATAAGCCGCCATAATCTTGTCAATATGCTCCGCATCCATGAAGTTCTGCGCCTTTTCCTTGCGGAACTCTTTTGACGCGTCAATGAAGAGCACATCACGGTTCACATGGCCTTTTTTCAGTACGATAATGCAGGTCGGTATACCCGTACTGAAGAAAATCCCCGCTGGCAGGCCGATAACGGCGTAAATATTGCCATCTTCCAGCAGGTGCTTGCGGATTGTCCCCTCCGCCGCCCCACGGAACAGAACGCCATGAGGCAGGACAATGCCCATGGTGCCGTTTTCCTTCAGATGATAAAAACCATGGAGCAGGAAAGCAAAATCCGCCTTTGACTTCGGCGCCAGCTTTTCATAGCGCTGGAACCGCGGGTCAGTCAAGAACCCTGCCGCCGCGCTCCAATGCTGGCTGTATGGAGGATTCATCACAGTAGCATCATAGTTTGTCGGCTCCTCCGTAGGCCAGTCAGCCCCCAGGGTATCGCCATTGCGGAAATGCTGATACTGGAAGGGCACATTATGCAGAATCATATTCATGCGGGCCAAGTTGTAGGTGGTATGGGAGATTTCCTGCCCGAAGAACTGAATGCCATTGCGGCAGTCCTCATTGATATAGCTGCGGGCATGCAAAAGCAGGGAACCCGAACCCATACACGGGTCATAGATGGAAAAAGCAGGCTCCCCTTCTTTGCCTTTGGTCACGATGCGGGTGATAAGCTCCGAAACCGCCTGCGGAGTATAGAACTCGCCCGCCTTCTTCCCGGAACCGGCAGCAAACTGGCCAATCAGATATTCGTAAGCATCCCCCAAAGCATCCGCGCCATACTGGGTGAAGTCGATATGAGCCAGCTCCTTCATCACATCCGAAAGCATGGCATTGCGCTTTGCCGGAGTGGTGCCAAGGCTTTTGGAGTCAATATCAAAATCCTCGAACAGGTCTTCATAGAGCCTCTGCCCACGGATTGCCTCGCCCCCCTGCTCAATATCCCGCATGGCCTGACGCAGATGGTCGGTGGTAAAGGTCTTGTTGTTGATTTCATTGTACAGCGCCGTAAAGGTATACTGGGGCTCAATGGCAAAACTGTAATTTTCCTCCAGCTCGGCCTTCAGGTCATCCCAATCCTCACTCTGACGAGCTTCCTCATACAGCTTCTGCGCCTCATCAAGGCTTTCCGGCTGACGGTCTTCCAAAAGGTCAACCACCGCATAAAGCTGACGGTCAGACAGATACTTGTAGAAAATCATGCCGAGAAGATAATCCTTGTATTCGTCCGCGCTCATGGTGCTACGCATAACATTAGCGGCGTTCCAAAGCGCCTGATTCAATTCCTGTGATGCCATGTATTATAAAATCCTCCATACTATTCGTGCATTTTCTGATTAATTACCTTCACTTCTTCATCTGTAATATAATCATACCTCCTTATATATTTTTTCTTACGGTAGTCATCGACTTTGTTTTCGCAATGCTTCAACCGCTACTCCAATGCCATCTTCTACACTTTCTCTCGACCATTCATCCCAAAATTCTACAGTTGCACTATTCGGTTTGTTATTCGGCTCATCTACCACAATCCTACTTGGAAGAAGACTTGCATCCCCGACTACTATTGCTTCACCCACATCAAGAATTGGCAGAATGTCCGCATAGTTTCCAAGATTATCCGGAAGAAGCCGTTTTATTACATTTTGGTCATCAACATTTGTAAGCCTCATCGCTATGAAATTATTAGCCTGGCTTAAAACAGTGCGATTCACCTCCGATGGACGCTGCGTAATCACAACTAATGATACCCCATATTTTCTTCCTTCCTTTGCTACCCTTTCAAAACTAGACAAACTTGACACTTCCACTCCATATCTTGCTTTTTCTGGAATATACAAATGCGCTTCATCGCAAAACAAAGCAACGGGATTAATTACTTTTCTGTCCATCCACTGTTGTACAGAAAAAATAACCCTTGCTATTAGAGAAACAATCAATGGCAGTACATCGGAAGGGACTTCTGAAAAGTCAATAATCTTGACTCCACCACCTTTTGAGGTTGGTGCTAAAAGCATTTCGCACAATTTTTCCATGTAATCGTATTCTAAAAGTACACGTTCACTTGAAAACATAAAATTAAGTCTTTTATCCGCTATCTTATTTTCAAGTCGTTGAATAAAACGAGAAAGTTTTCCGAAGTAATCTCCCTGTTTAGGCCTTGTTGCCCCTGGTACCATTTCCGTATCTTTTATTTTCAAAGCGTTAATCAACTCTGATATATTATAGGGAATTGGACTATCAATAGTGAACTGAGCTTCTACCTCTTTCTTTCCCTTTGAAACTAAATATGTTTTTTTCCCTTGAAGGACATATTTACTAAGCATTGCTGCCTGATTGGGTGCATTATTGTCACTCCTATCAAGAAGCATAGATGTCATTTCTTCATACGACAACAACCAATATGGAAGGAACATTATGCCTTCATTAGCAGAATCCCCCGGTCCAGCAATTTTATAATGCTTAATTCCCGCCCCTTTTATACTCCCATATTCTCCATGAATATCAAAAAGGATGGCATTAGCTGACTTCAGTTTAGCAACCTGTTCGACCAATGATGCAACAGTATATGATTTACCCGAACCTGTACACCCTGTAATAACAGCATGACGTTGAAAAAACTTATTTCCATCAAGATAAGCCTGCGCTTTTTCATTCAACGTAAACTTGCCAATCTTTAGTGGATTTTCAGACAAAACACTTCCCTGTGAAATCATATTCATAAAAGCAGAGAGCGTTTCAGCTGACATTGTAAAACAATCTGCATCGATATCCGCCACCGATTGTAAAGTTCTCTTAAAAACATTATTTTGCGTCCCCGCCTTTTCAATAAGTGTTCCGACCAAAGTAATCTTGACAATATCATATGTATTTATTTCTTCATCTGATAACTCCATGTTCTGCGAATCATACTTTCTCACTATTTTATTAACCATCCCTATTAGATACTGCCCCATCTTTGACGATCTGATTATAACCAAGTTATTTACCTGTACAACTGATAACAAATCAGAGTCTTCTACGTGAACTATAACGGTAGCAGTATCAACGCTCTCAACCTTCCCAATTATTTTTTCATTTTCAAGGTTAATTATCATCACATCATTCTCCCCATCTTATATAATTTTCAAAAGACCTTCCATATCCCAAATTTTTTCATCCAGGCACGTTTCACCATCCGGGAAAATTATTCTACTTTTGGAATCATTACTATCTTCCGCCTCTACGATGATATATTCTTTCCCCGCTTTTTTTATTATATCTAAAGCCCTATGAGATAACTTCTTAGTCCACACCGTAATTGGTTTTCCCATTTTTATGCCTCCAATAATATTTTCCTGAATCTGGCTATCATTAAACCCATAACCTATACACAGAAATCCAGGAGCTTTTGAAATCAAGTCATCCGCTACATGTATCACATCTCTAAAAGGTAGCTTTAATACTCTTTCATACTTTTCCGTTCCTGGTGTTACTATTGCAGGAAATAAATCTGTCGGAATATTCTTCTGCAACGGCAATGATATTACCTGAGATGAATCATCGAAAAACCAATCTAACGACCCATGTACTTTTAGAATATTAACTATCTGGGATTTCTTGATTTTATCTGTAGAAAAGTACTTATAGTATTCCCCATAAAATAAGGTATTTATAGGAATTCTAAATTTGTCACATGCATACTCGATTACCCTATCATAATTTGTCGTTATTATATTCACACATTGCGGATTTGCTTCATAAAATTTATGTATAATTTTACCAAGTTCAGGTCTATAATTTGACGCCGCCCACTTATGCATAAGTTTTATATCATCTCTACTTACAAGTTGCCATGTCACTTCAACAATAGATTTCTTAATCTCTTCCGACAATTGAAGATTTGTAAGTGCGTTCTCCAAATCAATTCCTCTTGCAAGTCTTGAAGAAAACTCCTGCCATGCTTTGTCACTTGAGTATTTATTATCAAGTTTTGACTTAAGTTCATCCGCTAAAACCCACATTCCAGATATACCATATGGAATTGTTCCACCTGTACCAATTAGTATTAATGGCACATCCCTTAACTGATTTTGAATTCTTGTGTATATTTCATCTTTATTCAATTACTATCCCTTCTTATTGTATGTATTATATAATCTCACAATCTGTACGATTTTTCTCCCTCACCATAAACACTTCACACCTCATGGGTATATGAAGTTGCAAAAGAAGAGCTATCCCCTATACTTTAAGGTTCCACCAGCCACCACGAGCTGCCCCCTGTCTTTCCAATAATCCCTTCTCTCGCAATTCTTTAATATATCTTTCTGTTGTCCTCTTGGAAACGCCTAGTAACTCTGCTAATTGTGTCGCTGAGATGGTATTGTCGTTTTTTATGGCTTCAATAATTTTCTCCCGTATATTACCGCCAATCACCGCCATTTCACCGCCAATCACCGCCATTTCACCGTCATCTGCAGTATTATCCCCCTGCTCCTGTCCCTCAACGTAATTCAAATTATACAACGTCAGCAAGAAATCCCTATGCTCTGCCATAAATTTCGGCATCAGGGCTTCGGTCGTGTGCTCCTGGAAGTCATAATCTTCCAGTATTTTCTTGAAGCCACTGCCTCTGCGCTCCATGAGTTGCAGTCTACTGAAAACATCTGCCAGCACTGGATTTCTGCGCTGTGATGAGATATTCCGCAAGTCACGGCCTTCCAGCGATGAGCCATCCACCATACCGCCAGGGGAATAAATCTCCAGACGGTCATCAAAGATGTCAATATGGACTTCACTGCCAACAATTAGGTAATCCCGATGAATCAGGGCATTGACTAGCCCCTCCATCACGGCACGCTGGGGATAATCTGGGTATTCAATCCTGTGGGTGGGTGTTTTCCGCCACGCCTTCCGATTATGGCGCATGATGAAACTTAGGCCATCCTGATAAAGGGAAATAAGGCCACCTGAATACTCCTCATCATCAATAGCATCCATCAAGCCAGACGCTTTGCTCAAGCCATTCCATCTAGTACAGAATACCCGGGAATGTCTTACCGGCGATTCATCGGCTAGAAGTGCACCAGCATTGGTCAAATTACCATTATGGTCAACCAGCCCAAAGGATTCAAAATCCGTTTCCTCAAAAGATTTGCCCGTTCTTTGCTTATATACGGAGCGCAGCTTCGTAAAGGCCATATCTTCAAACTTGAACCGGGATGGCAGGCTGTCATAGCTCTGTCCGCTGCCCCGAATTACCAGCTCACGCAGTTGCATGGGATTTGCGGGTACACTTTCATTCCCCAAACGTACAAAGGCAACCAGCTGCCCCTCACCAGAATAATAATACGGCGTCTCATCACCGGTCAGAACTTCAACAATTATCAGTTCTTTGCCTTCCACGGCTTCAAACGATAATTTGAATTTCGGGATAGGATTCATGCGATTTTTGATTGTCTCACTAATCAGTTCCGCATCTGCTCTGGCATTTTCCAGTCCCACTATTGTATCATCATCACAAATGCCAAAAATCAACTTACCGCCAAAGGTATTGGCAAATGCGCTGATGCTTTTCAACCAGCTCTTTGGCTTCTTCACTTCCAAAGACTGTTTTTTGTCATATTCCGTTGCTTCTCCAATTAAATCTATGATATTCATAAAACTCGTCCTCTATCTTTCATCCTGCCCATTATTTTATCATATTTCCATGTAATATAACACCTTACCGCCAGCATATAGCCTAAAAGCACAACCTCAGAACTATGTTCATAAAAATCTTTCGCACTTTTTCGACATCTTGTATAATAGAGGCAGGGAGGTGATCTGTATCATGAATAGAAGAACTCTGTGGAAAACGTTTCGTCCGGCGCTGGCCGTAGGTCTTGCGGCTTGTCTTGTCGGGGGTATTGCGGGGGCGGAGCCTGTCTTGGCCACGGATGGTCATGCGGTCAGTGCTCAGGCTGGCAAGGCGGTCAGGAAAGGCAGTCTTCAGCCCATTGCCGGTATTTGGCGGGAGGCAGGTGCAACTGCTCCTCAAACGCTGACCATCTATGCGGATGGTGCTTATACGTTGGTTTCTCCCGACAGGAAAGCCTTTGGCAAAGTCCGAGTGACTGCGGAAAAGCATCCGGATGGCTCAAAATCCCTTTGGTATTCTTTTTATGAAGACGGCGGTGTGACCCTTGAGGATAAGGACACAGCTTCGCCCTGGTATGCTGCCTTCAAGAGTGCCAATGAATTATGGGCTGCTTTCCCCAAAACCGAAAAGGCGGCAACACAGACGGACATGCGTTCCGGACATGACGGTGCCATCCATTTTGTGCGCTATGCCGAGAACAACTATGCGGCAACCAGTGAAGGCGTACAGGCCGATGATTATCTGGGTGTCTGGGGCTGTGGCCGCTGCACTGCGGTAATCAGCCGGGAGACCTCTGGCGGTTATCTCGTCGAAGTCCAATGGGCCAGCAGTGCCGCTGAGGGCAGCCGTTGGACCTATCACTGCACCTATGATAATTTTGGTGCACTGCTCTTCAGTGATGACAACGGGACACGCACGGACTATACCTATACGGAAAAAGGCACGAGCACGAACAAGAAGATTTACAACGACGGCTCCAGCACGTTCGTATTACGCGAAGGCGTCCTGACCTGGCAGGACAAAAAGGAAAACAGCGGCACCCCTCTGGAATTCATGAAATCCCCTCAATAACCATGTTTCCCTGTATGATATCTCAGCCCTATTCGTTGTAAACCAGCTGGATGAAAAACTGCATAAGCAAGGGGCTGTTGCACGTAATGTGACGTGCAGCAGTCCTTTTTCATGTACAAAAAGATAATCCCGGGGCTTGAATGCCTCGGGATTAGGTGTAGAATTTAGATATGCAAAAACTAAATTCACAGAAAGATTATATGTCTTTCGGAGGAAGTTATCAAGTATTTCTTCCTTTTAATCTTGAATTTCAGATTAGCAAAGATGACCCCGTCCGCCTGTTTCGCCATTGTATTGGGGGTATGGATATTACGGCACTGGAAAATCATTTAAGGAAGCGCTGATGAAATGAGGTGCCTTGAATTTGCGAATTTGTGCTGAGGATTTTAGGGCGACGAGAGGATCGTGCAGATACGCAAAGGCAGGGGGGCTAATGAATCAGTGCTTCCTAACTATTGGGATTCCGCGCAGACGCGCGGATGGAGTAAAGGAGTAAGTTGTTATGAAATGCTGGCAGAAGCATGCCATTCTTTGCAGTCTCTTGGTCGGGGCATCCCTCTGGATACTGCCGCAGGCCGATGCGGCCAAGGCGCCGGAGCAGACGGTGACGGAGCCCGTTGGGAGCTACGCGCGCGCGGAGCGGCCGCAGGACTTCGAGGGCTTTGTCTGGCGCCTCGACAACGACGGCAAGGAGGCGTTGCCGCGTAATTTCCGCACGTCGGCTGACGCGCTGCGCGCGCCGGAGAAGAAATTCCATCTCGACGCCGCGTATGTACCGTCGCGCGAGGGCATGGATGCGCTCCATATCTCGGGCAGTTCCGCGTTCACGCCGGCGCAGCTCAAGAATGTCGTCGCGAAGCTGCGGGAGAAGACGGCTGGCCCCATCTACGATGTCGACCTGCGTCAGGAGTCGCACGGCTATCTCGACGGCATCCCCGTGAGCTGGTACGGCGAGCGCGACTGGGCAAATCTCGGCAAGAGCCAGCATGAGGCGCTCGCCGACGAGCGGCACCGCTTGCACGCAGCGCTCCACCAAACGGTCTACATCGCGCCGCTCGGCAAGCACAAGCTCCCTGAGGGCGGCGAGGTTCGTCGCGTAGAGAACGCAGAGACGGAGCAAGAAGTTGCCGAGAAAGCTGGGATGCGCTATTTCCGCATCGCGGCGACGGATCATGTCTGGCCGACGCCAGAGAACATCGACCGCTTCCTCGCGTTCTACCGCACACTGCCGCAGGATGCCTGGCTCCATTTCCACTGCGAGGCCGGTGTCGGCCGCACGACGGCGTTCATGGTCATGACGGATATGCTGAAGAACCCGTCCGTATCGCTCAAGGACATCCTCTATCGCCAGCACGAGATCGGCGGCTTTTACTACGGGGAGTTCCCCATCAAGACGAAGGAAAAAGATAGCTGGAAGACGAAATATTATAGGGAAAAGATCGTGATGATCGAGCAGTTCTACCGCTATGTGCAGGAGAACCGCGCGGATGGCTACCAGACGCCGTGGTCGGTCTGGCTCAAGAGCCATCCGGCGAAGGCGTAAAAGCGCAGACGGCGGCCCGGAGTCAGGGAAATGGCGCTGCCAGCACGGGACGCGCGGCGGCGGATGCTGCGCCGGTCAGGGATGATTGACGGCAGCAAAGGAAGAAAGGATGGTTTTTATGGGGTGGATCAACGACATCAAGGTATCATTCAAGATCCTCATTCTTGCGGTTATCGCGGCGGTCGCGCTGCTCTCCGTCGGCTATACGGGGTACAGTATGCTCGACCAGGCGAACTACCGCATGAGCAAGATGTATAACCAGAAGCTCAAGAACATGCAGTCGGTCGATGAGATGAAGTATCTCATGCGCGACCTGCAGACGCATGAGCTGAACCTCGCGGACAGCAAGGACGCGGAGGCGCAGCAGAAGAACATCAAGACCATCGAGGGTATCAACAGCCGTTTCCGTGACCTCATGGACGGTTATACGGAGACAGCAAAGGGGGTCGAGGGCGTACCGGAGCGCGTCGAGGCAGCGAACAAGGCTTGGGACGATTTCTACCAGACGGGCAAGCAGATCGAATCGCTCGTCAAGGAGCGCAAGAAACAAAGACGATTTTCAGACCGTCTAGTGTCTTGCGCTCAAAATTCCTGTATTTTGCTCTTACTTTTAAGATATCGTCAAGTTGAAAAGCTAATGGGGCTGTGCATAAGTAATTTCTCACTCATGCAACAGCCCCTTATTACCAATCAGAATCATGCGTCCAAGTGTTTCTCCAGCACGATCACGCCATGTCTGACACAATCATCGCAGG
The DNA here is from genome assembly GCF_900142515.1 of Pseudoselenomonas ruminantium. Lineage (GTDB taxonomy): Bacteria > Bacillota > Negativicutes > Selenomonadales > Selenomonadaceae > Selenomonas_A > Selenomonas_A ruminantium_D. The sequence goes on from NZ_FRBC01000004.1 coordinate 118,513, forward strand.
AACAGAGCATCTTGCCGGTCTTGATTCCCTTGAGGTCACCGCAGATGGTGGCACCGCCGGACATGTCCTCGAATTCCTGCATCATTTCCTTGGCAATCATCTTGCTCGGTTTGTCGGATTTATTGAGCATCCCCAATGCCATGACGGCTCCACAGAAAGCACCGCAGGTACCTTCCATACCGCCCATGCCGCTGCCGAAACCGGACCCCAAAGCCATGAGTTCCTCTTCGTTCTTGCCGGTTTCTTCAGCAAAGGCCAGCAATACTGCCTGTGCACAGTTGCATTTGCGCTTGTAAACTACAGCCTGTTCTGCTCTCGTCATCGTATTTTCCATTCTGCTGTTTCCTCCTAAAATATAATCCATATCTAACGCACATTTCCTAAATGCACATATGTCAGCTTCTTTTGGGCAATATCCCGGAATTCGTAAAGTTTTTCCAGCGGAGTTGCTGGTGCATCATAGCGATAGCGCGGAAAGTAGCGTGACAAATGCAGGGGCAGCTGCTCACTGACTGCAGCCAGCCAATCCACTTCCGCACGGAATTCACCTGTATCATCGCTGATTCCCGGGACAACCAGCGTCGTAACTTCCACATGCACACCATTTTCCACGGCCATCTTGATGGTACTTTGGGCCAATGCCAAATCGCCGCCTAATTTCTCATAGGTCAGCGCCGAAAATGTCTTGAGGTCAATATTCATGGCATCCACATAGGGAAGCAACGCTTGCAAAGGTTCGGCCTCAATCTGCCCGTTGGTCACCAGCACCACTTTCTGGCCTGCCTGCCGCAAGCGGGGTGCCGTATCCAGCAGGTATTCATAGCTCAAGAGCGGCTCATTATAGGTAAAGGCCACACCGATGCTGCCATGTTTCACCTTCGTTTCTTGTGCCAGCTCTACCAATTGTTCCGGGCTGATCTGCCATCGGACTTCCTCGGCCCCACCCTGCGAAATCGTATAATTCTGACAGAAGCAGCAAGCCATATTGCAGCCAAAGGAGCCCATTGACAGGATGGCACTGCCCGGATGGAAATGATACAGTGGCTTTTTCTCGATGGGATCAAGGGCCAGAGACGTGACCTGACCATAGTTGAGGCTCTGTATCATACCCGCCTGATTGCGCCGCGTACGGCAAAAGCCAGTTTGTCCCTCACTGAGCTGGCAATGGTGGGAACAAAGCCTGCATTCTGCTTTACTCATGTCTGGTCACCGTAAAACGCCATAGTTTCACGGCCTCCTGTGGCCCGATATTGCCCTTGCGCCGGGCGATGTCCACCTGCTGCTCCACGGTATCCACACCGGCCAAATCCGGCAACAGCAGCCCCCGCCTGTCTCCAGCTTCGACAATCACACCATAGCGCTTGACGTCGAGTTCATCAATACCCTTGATGGGCTCTGGCACAGACAGCACATCCACATCATAGACAAGATCCGGCAATTCATCTGCGGTGACCGGCGAAAATCTAGGATCTCCTGTCCCGGCCGATACCGCATTATAGAGGATTTCCTCGGCCAGATTATTTCTCGCTGGCAAGATCGTACCGATACAGCCGCGCAACTGACCGTCTTTTTTGATACTGACAAAGGCCCCTGCTTTTTGACCGGCCAATTCCGGCAGCAGCTTATCCGGCAGTGGTGCGCGTTTGCCATGCCGCACATAGTATTCCAAAGAATAACGGGCCAGAGCCAGATACGCATCCTCACGCTCGCGCCGTTCCTCCATCTCTGCCCGATGCAGCTGCGCCGCCTGTTCCCCGATATTACGTCTTTCGTCATGATCTGACAGGTCAAATGTCGCCACGGCGTAGCCCACGCCGAAAGGCCCTTCCTGCGCCAGCAGTCTTGCCTCTACCTGATGGCGGTCCAAGGCACCAGCCATGATCCAGAAGGAACGCAAGCCGCACTCTGCCGCCGAATCTGCCAATTCTGCGGGTGTGGTCAAAAGCTGCAAAAAGTCACCAGTTTTAAAGCACGCACCCATGCGTTCATCAAATACCGGCCCAGCAGGATCGAAACCATAAGGGCCATCGGCCTTCAGTTTATGCGACAGGTCGCCACTGGCCACGAGCACCGCCCGCCGGTTCAATTTGGCCGCCGTTTGGGCAATCAGCACGCCCAAGGCATAGTGTGCATCCCGGGACAGCCCCGACAGGCCAATGCGGACAATCCTGCCTTTGAACCCCGCCTTTTGCATGAAATACAAGGGAATCATGGTGCCGTGGTCAAGGCCGCCATCCTGTTTCCCCAAGGTGCCGGCGGGCAGTTTGATTTCATCTGCCATTTTGGTCAAATGGTGGACAAAATCTTCATCATAAGCCGCCCGAAAACGCAGTTCCGGATGAGCAAAGGCCGCAAAGCTCCCTTGCCCTCCAGGGCCTGACGAAATCTGCAGATAGTCGGCATACATTTTCGCATGAGGGCTGGTGATGATGATGGTTTCGGGTTCTTTGGCCACCACCCAGGCAGCTGCTTCCTGATAAGCATCAATCGTCGCCTGAATCCCCTTCTCTTCACCGCGCCCAATCTCAGGGATGATGAGCGGCGGATGAGGTACTACACAAGTTCCTGACAATGCCATAGCCTACACCTCGTTTTCCATAAATATAGGGAAATGCACGTTATCCATCAAGTAAATTCTATCATTCACCCTGTCATTACGCAATGAATTATGTTATACTTTGTTTTTGATTACGGACGAAGGGAGCTTTCCTATGTTTATTTACCAAAAACTGCGCCAGAATCCGGATTTGTCCGTGGCGCTTGTTTTTGCCCTGTTGACTAGTTTTATTGCCCCGCCGAACCTGGTAGAAATCAGCCAGCGTATCAATATCCCTCTGTTGGGGCTGCTGCTTTTCCTGATGTGCATCGTGGCCGGCCTGCGGCTCAGCGGTTTCTTTGCAGCAATCTTCCAGCAGCTCTTCAAAGGCAGTGCTTCAGGACGGCCTTTGGGACGTTTCTTCATTTTCAGCTGTTATTTCAGTTCCATGCTGATTACCAATGATGTGGCCTTGATCATTTTCGTGCCGCTGGCCATCATGGTCTTCACCGAGGCCCGGCGCATCCGACTCATCGTGCCCACAGTCTGCTGGCAGACCATTGCCGCCAACCTTGGCAGCATGCTGACACCGATTGGCAATCCGCAGAATCTCTTCATCTATTCCCATTATGGACTGGAACCGACGGATTTCCTTGCCATCACAGCGCCCATCGTCCTGCTGAGTGGTGCAGCCATCTATCTGGCCACCTTCCTGCTGCCAGACTGTGATGTGCCCTTGCCAGCCCGTCAGGAGGCAGGACTTCCCTGGAGGAAAATCCTGCCACTTCTCGTCCTCTTCGCCCTTTGCTTGCTCCATGTGGTGCATCTGCTGGACTTCCCTGTGCTGGCGGCAATCGTCCTGCCGGGACTGCTCCTGCTGAACCGCCAGCTGTTCAGGGAAGCGGATTATAAGCTGCTCCTGCTCTTTGCCCTGCTCTTCATCGGCGTGGGCAACCTCAGCCATATCGAATTCTTTCAGAGCTGGCCGGCAAAGATGCTGGCCGGACATGAGTTCTGGGTATCCCTGCTCCTGAGTCAGCTCTTGAGCAATGTTCCCGCCACGGTCCTTCTGGCCAGCTATACCGATGCCTATACGCCACTGCTTTTGGGTGTGAATATCGGCGGGCTTGGCACCATCATCGCCTCCATGGCCAGCGTGATTTCCTTCAAGGCTTACTTGCAGACACGCTTCAGCAAGCCGGGCTATTACCTGTTGACTTTCACGGGCAGCAATCTGGCAGTGCTGGCCCTGCTGCTGGGTTATTATTATCTCTATATTGCCGGATGACCGGACATGCAAAGCCTCTCCCTGACGGGAAGGCTTGTTTGCTGCCGGATTTCCTTAAGCGGGTATTCTCGTGTATAATAATAGAGTAAAATTATAAGAGGAGCTGATTCTTTTGCATATCGAATATATTACCTTGATTGCCGTACTGTTGCTCAGTTATGTGGGGCATAATATGACAGTGGTCTATGCCACAGCAATCGTTTTGGGTCTGAAGGTCCTGGGGCTGACCTCGGCGCTGAATGCGCTGGGTTCGCAGGGCCTGAACTGGGGCATCATCATCCTGACTGCCGCCATCCTCGTGCCCATTGCCAACGGCACCATCACCATCCAGACCATGCTCGATGCCTTCCGCACCCATGCGGGCATCATTGCCATAGTGGCCGGGCTTCTGGCCGCTATTGCCGGTGGCGGCGGCGTGGAACTCTTAAAAAATACGCCGGATGTGATTCCGGCGCTGATTATCGGCACGATGGCAGGCGTGCTCCTATTCCACGGTGTAGCCGTAGGCCCGCTTATCGCAGGCGGCCTGACCTATTTCATTCTCTGGCTGATGAAGTCATTCAGCTGATCAAAGGCTGTTGCGGAAAGCAGCATTGCCCATGCAATAGGTCGTGCAGATGGCTACCGCCAGAGCATCGGCGGTATCATCGGGTTTAGGCGGCTCGGGCAGGTGCAGGAGCTTAGTCACCATGTAGATGACCTGTTTCTTGTCTGCCTTGCCATAGCCTGTCACATCCTGCTTGATCTGCATCGGCGTGCGCTCCACGATGGGGATATTGTTTTTCGCCGCTGCCAGCAGCACCACACCACGGGCCTGGCCTACGGGGATTGCCGTGGTGACATTGCGGTTGAAGAAGAGTTTCTCAATGCCCATGATATCGGGCTTATACTCTTTCATCAGCGCATCCAGTTCATCATATATCTTGACCAGCCGGTCTTCCATGCGCATCTTGGGCGAAGTGAAGACAGAACCATACTTGATGGGAATCAGGCGGCTGCCGCGGGATTCCACCAGGCCAAAACCGCAGATGGCAGTACCGGGGTCAATTCCTAGTGCTAACATAAAAATCCTTTCCGTGAACAAGAAAATGGGCTCGTAACGAGCCCATTTTTGTGCGTTCTATTAGTCTTCGTCGGTTTCGTAGTTGCTGTATACGTTCTGGACGTCATCATTGTCTTCCAGAGCGTCTTCGAGCTTCTGCATCTTTTCTGCATCTTCGCCGGAAAGTTTTACGGTGTTTTCCGGAACCATGGTGATTTCAGCGGAAGCAGTCTCAATGCCCTTTTCAGCCAGAGCAGCTTCGATGGCATCGAAGGCATCCGGTTCAGCGGTGATTTCGAATACATCGCCTTCGTCCTTCATGTCGTCAGCGCCAGCTTCCAGCACGATTTCCATGAGCTCGTCTTCGTCGCCGAAAACTTCTTTTTCTACCACGAAAATAGCCTTCTTGTTGAACATCCAGCCTACGCAGCCATCCTGACCGAGGTTGCCGCCGAACTTGGAGAACAGGTGGCGCACGTCAGCAGCCGTACGGTTGCGGTTATCCGTGAGGATGTCCAGCATGACAGCCGTACCAGCCGGGCCATAACCTTCGTAAGTGAGTTCTTCGTAGTTGCTGCCCTCAGAAGCACCGAGGCCCTTCTGGATAGCACGGTTGATGTTGTCCTTCGGGATGTTGTTGGCCTTTGCCTTGGAAAGAGCCAGCTTCAGACGCATATTACCCGTCGGGTCACCGCCGCCCATGCGTACGGCAATGGTGATTTCACGGCCGATTTTCGTGGTGATACGGCCACGGATGGCATCATTGGCACCCTTCTTACGTTTAATGTTGGCCCATTTAGAATGTCCTGACATGCAGAATTCGCTCCTTTTGCTTATCTACCCTCAAAAAGTGAGGAAATTTTCGTTAATAACTCTAACAGTATACTACGATTCCCCCTTTTCGTCAAATTCGCACAGCATACTATCATGAGCTGTCAGCGCGGAATATTTTCCTGCTTTTTCCGGAAAATCTCCTGCAGGCTTTCCCGGAAGGGTGGTCTGGCAATGCCATATTCCGTGACAATACCGGCAATCAGGGCATTATCGACAACGTCAAAGGCAGGATTGTAGACTTTTACTCCCTGCGGTGCCATACGCTGCTGATACCACATTTCCGTCACTTCCTCAGGGGGACGCTGTTCAATCACGATGTCCTCACCTTTTTCGATGCTCATGTCAATCGTAGATGTCGGCCCCAACACATAGAAGGGGATGCCATAATACTTAGCTAAGATTGCCACGCCGGAGGTTCCAATCTTGTTGCAGGCATCTCCGTTGGCCGCCACGCGGTCACAACCGACAAACACGGCATCAATCCAGCCGTTCTTCATGACCTGCGAAGCCATATTGTCACAAATCACGGTGGTATCCACACCATCGGCCAGCAGTTCGAAGGTTGACAGGCGGGCCCCCTGCAGCAAAGGGCGCGTCTCATCACAGAACACCTTGATGTTCATGCCCCGTTCCCGTCCCAGATGAATCGGTGCCAAGGCCGTACCATACTTGGATGTAGCCAATTGCCCCGCATTGCAATGCGTCAGGATACCATCACCATCTTTGATCAACGTCAGGCCGTGTTCCCCAATCTGCCGGCACATCCAGACATCCTCAGCCTTGATGGCCACCGCTTCCTTCCGCAGCAACTCCTTGATTTCCGGGATGGATTTTTCCTTGTTGGCTTCAGCGATTTTTGCCATCCGGTTCAGCGCCCAGGAAAGATTCACAGCGGTCGGACGGGATGAATTCAAATAATCCTTTGCCTGCTGGAAGGCCGGATAGAATTGCTCCCAGGTATCGGCCTGAATGTCTTTGGCTGCCAGATACAGGCCGAAAGCAGCCGCCACGCCGATTGCAGGTGCACCGCGTACCTGCAGGAGATAGATTGCCTGCCAGATATCCTTCTGCTCCTTCAAGTGCAGGATGTTTACTTCTCCCGGCAGTCTTGTCTGGTCGATGATCAGCAAAGCGCCTTCCTGCTCATCCAAGGCCACCGTCTCATATTGCATGATGCTTTTTCCCTGTTCCGCCACGATTATCTCCCTCCATTAAGTGAACCATTCCTCGCTCAGACCATATCCTTGAGATTGCTGGGTGTATCCGCACTGGATGGCATCCCGCCAGAGGTGATGCCCAGCTTTTCCCGAATCCGGATGACCTCATCAACCTGCTCATGGGAAAGCACATTCGCCTTGCCGATAATATTCTGCGTGTACATGACGATTTTGGCGTAATGCTCCAAAGCCTCCAGCCGATACCAGGCTTCCATCAGCGAGGTTCCCCAGGTCACAGCCCCATGGTTGGCCAGCAGCGCAGCATTGTAGTCCCGGACATAGGGCGCAATGGAATCCGGAATACCCTGCGAACCCGGTGGCTCATAATGCACGCAGGGAACCACGCCTAAGTTCACCAGCGCCTCCGGATAAATCGCCTGATTCAGCGCCATGCCCGCGATGGCAAACGCCGTCGAAACAGGCGGATGGGCATGGCATACCGCCGCAGCATCTTCCCGTTCCTGATAGATGCGCAGATGCATCTTTACCTCGCTGGAGGGCGCCCGTTCCCCCTGCTCGAGGATTGTTCCATCCAGACGCATCCTGACCAGCTCGTCTTCCGACATAAAACCTTTCGAAACGCCCGTGGGCGTTGTCCAAAGCGTTTCTGCATCCACCTTGCAGGAAATATTGCCATCATTGGCCGCTACGAAATCCTTCTGATACATACGCCGTCCGATTTCCACAATCAGCCGCTTCGCTTCCGCATCCGTAGGATACTGTTTTCCTTTCCCCATGAAGCATCACCTCATAATTTTCCGTCCATTATTTCAGATATCCTGCTTTGTCCACATACTCAATTCCCAATGCTTCTGACACGGGGAGATTTGTCAGCTTGCCTTCTATGGTATTGAGCCCTTGCGCAAGGCCTGCGTCTGCCTTACAGGCCTTGCACCAGCCTTTTTCTGCCAATTTCAAGGCATAGGGAAGCGTAGCGTTGGTCAGGGCCAGCGTGGAGGTTCTGGCTACGGCCCCAGGGATATTGGCCACCGAGTAATGCAGCACGCCATGTTTCACAAAGGTAGGATTCTCATGGGTGGTCACATGATCGCAGGTGGCAATGCTGCCGCCCTGGTCAATGGCTACATCCACGATGACCGAGCCCGGCTTCATTGTCTTGACCATCTCTTCTGTTACCAGCTGGGGCGTTTTGGCTCCGGGCACCAGCACGGCGCCGATGAGCAGATCCGCCTCCCGCACCCATTGGGCGATGTTGAAGCTGTTGGAACTAACCGTGGCGATGCGCCCGCCGAACACATCATCCAGATAGCGCAGCCGCTCGATTGAAAGGTCAATGACCGTCACTCTGGCACCCAAACCTGCGGCCATCTTGGCGGCATTTGTGCCTACGACACCGCCGCCAATGATGACCACCTGTGCCGGTGCCACGCCACTGACACCGCCCAAAAGGACACCCGCCCCACCATAACGGCTTTCGAGGAACTGCGCACCAATCTGTACAGACATGCGGCCAGCAATCTCACTCATCGGCGCCAGCAAAGGCAGGGACCGTCCATCCCGGCCTACCACTGTCTCATAGGCCACAGACGTAACCTTATGCTTCAGCAGAGCCTCTGTCAATTCCGGTTCGGCGGCCAGATGCAGATAGGTAAAGAGCAGCTGCCCTTCATGGAACAAGTCATACTCGGATGGCAGCGGTTCTTTCACCTTGACAATCATTTCAGCCTCATCGAAAAGCTGCTTCTTATCCGGGAAAAGTTCGGCGCCCACAGCAGCGTAGCTTTCATCTGCAAAGCCGCTGCCCAGGCCACTGCCCGTCTCGACCAGCACCCTATGTCCCGCCTTGACCAGCGCCTCTGCCCCCGCCGGCGTCAACCCCACACGATTTTCATTGTTCTTGATTTCCTTGGATACACCGATAATCATAATATAACCCCCTTACCATAAAGCATTTTCTCTTCAATATGTTCTTCCTCCAGCCCTGAATTCCTGCCGTCAATTGAAGCGAATGTCCAATCAATCGGTTCTGATAAAAAGAAAACTGCATACATATTGCCAGCAACTTTGACTGTCAATATGCCTGCTTTCATGGTAAGATAGTGGACATACCGATAATGCAATCAAATAAAGGAGCTAAATCATTGAACCAACGTAAAAAAAGCCTGCTGATGGTCTGTCTTGGCGCCTCTATGTGGGGCGGCAGCGGTGTGGCCGGACAATATCTGCTGCAGGATTGCAATTTCTCAACGGCCTGGCTGGTCGTCTCGCGGATGCTGCTGGCCGGCGTAATCCTGCTGGCCATCGACTACTGGCGTTATAAAGAAAACATCCTCCTTATCTGGCATGATAAGAAGGATACTATCGATTTGCTGTTATTCGCGGTCTTCGGCCTGCTGGCCGTGCAATATACCTACTTTGCCTGCATAAAGCTGGGAAATGCCGCCGCCGGTACGATATTGCAATATCTGATGCCAGTAATCATTGTGGGCTATACTGCCCTGACTACCCGCAAACTGCCTCAACATCTTGAACTCATCTGCGTGGCCATGGCGGTGGGCGGAACCTTCCTGCTGGTAACCCATGGCAGTTTGGAAACATTATCCATTCCTTTTGCCTCCTTGCTATGGGGGCTGTCTTCGGCAGTAGCTGCCGCCTTTTACACCATGAAACCCAAACGCCTGATCCGCAAATGGCGGCCTACCCTGATCATTGGCTGGGGCATGCTGGCAGGCGGCCTGATTCTGACACCGTTCTGCCCGCCCTGGCAATTCACGGGCATCATAACCCCATTGTCTGCGGTTATTTATGCCTACGTCATCATCTTCGGCACCGTGATGGCCTTCGGCTGTTATCTCGGCAGCATCCGTTATATCCAGCCATCCGAAGCCAGCATCTTAGGCTCGGTGGAACCATTGTCTGCCATTGTCCTGTCTCTCCTCTTCCTCAACGCCAACTTCGGCCTGATAGATATATTGGGCACCGGCCTTATTCTAGGCACAGTTTTCCTGCTGTCCCGCCGCAAAAGCAATCCCTAACACGACTCTGCTTCCTCATCCATGGTTTCCAGCAGGAAACTGACCGGTCGAAAGCCGTCGTTGCAGGAAATCATAGCCGAGCGGGGATTTTTCATCCAGCCATCGTAAAAATCTTCTGCACCATGGGCCAGCCCCATGACAAAAGGCGACATGGATTCCCAGGCACTTTCGCACATGCCCTCCGGCCGCTGCCAGCCGTTGGCGATGAACACTGCCCCTTCCTCAATATCACAGGCATGCTCTATGGGGTTTTCGTATTTTGCCATCAAATCAGGATAGCAAGCCTTCCTCACCACCGTTATCCGTACTTTTTTCATGCCAGCACCTCCTCTTTTCACTACCATAAGTTTAGCATATTTCCCCAGCCAGCAGGAAATCATTTGCTTCGTGTGGAACCATGGCAATGAGTCAATTTACCTTGAATGTGGCAGAAAGGGTTGATGGATATGAAGTACAGGAAGTTATTTTTATCGGTGGCGATTGCCGCTGCCTTCGCCTGTCCTCTGGGAACAAATGGCCTGTATTGGCAGGACGGAGGCGTGGCCCAGGCGGCTGCCAAGGCTGACTTCAGCCAGACGGTTGTCTATGAGAATCAGGGCCTGAAACTGGAAATCCCGGCTGCCTATGACCAGCGGTTGATAACGGAAACCACCAGCAAGGAAGAGGGCATCCTCTTTGCCGTCTATGAAAAGGCGTCTGTGGAGGCGGGCAAAAAGGATTATCCGGCAGACTCCGGAATAGGCTGGCTGTTCAGCATCGGCTATGTATCGAAGGAGAAAATGCAGGAACTCCTGCGCGATGATATCCCGGGAGCAGAATTTTTCGCGCAGGACGACAAGGGGCATTACTACATCTTCTACCATCCCACAGACGTGCGCTATATGCGGAAAAGCGTCAAGGCCATGAAGCGTGACCAGAAACAATGGCAGGAACTTTGCGAATGGGCCTATTCTCAGGTGAGGGAATCCTTCCTCAAGAATAATCCCGGGGTTGTAAAAAAATCCACCACATGACAAACAGCCTTTGACCAGTCAATTATCTGGTCAAAGGCTGTTTGTCATTTATAGTTTCATCACGCCATAGCGGACTTTGCTGTATCGGCCGCCAGCCATGTCAGGAAAGCCCAGGCGGGCAAATTCCCGGCTCTTGCTGGATTCCTTGAGCACTACTCTATGCCGGGCCACGCGGCGGGCCTCGGCAATGGTCTCCAAGGTCAGCGGATTCTTATTGGCCACAGGGCGCAGAGGTGCAATATTCTTGCTTTCCGCAAAGGGATGTCGGAACATGGGGTCAAAGTAGATGACGTCCACGGAATTATCTGGCTGAGCCTTGAGGTAATCGTAAGCTTCAATGCAATGAGTCTTTACCCGGCGCATAGCGGCGATAACCGTATCGGTATCCTTATCGTAATTGGCCAGGCCATGGCCCACCACCGCTTCAATCAGGGGTTGGGATTCAAGGCCCGTGACGCTGCCGCTGTCTCCTACCACAGAACTGGCCACGATAGCATCGGCGCCAAAGCCCAAAGTGCAGTCCAGCACATCCATGCCGGGCTTCAAGTCCATGGCTTCGGCCATGCGGTCGCCATCGCCAAAGCGCAGGTTCTTGAGCCGCAGATGGGCCATATTGGGATGGAAGAAGAGCTCTGCTTCTGGTGTCACCAGCGTCAACAGGCCCTTTTTCGCCACCAGGGCAAATCTGGCATCATAGCTCTGGCAAAGGTCGGGGATTGCCTCCCGCCCGCGCTCGGCATAGGGAATCCCCAATTTTTCTGCCATCTCCCGGGCCAGCTTCTCGCTGGGCCGGTTCCATTTACGGCCGGTAGTGGCAATAGCCTGCAATTTGTTTTCGTTCAATATCTATCCATCACTTTCTCAAAAGCCAAAGCCTGTCCGCTTGAACATCTTGGCTAAATCTTCACTGCTGAATTTCAAAATGGTCGGCCGGCCATGCGGGCAGGTATAGGGGAAAGCCGTTGTGGAAAGTTCCTCGAGCAGGATTTCCATCTGCCGCATATTGAGTTCCTCGCCAGCCTTGATGGCGGCCCGGCAGGCAGTTGTTGCCAGGCAGGCCTGACGGATTTCCTTGGCGGTGGTTTCGTGCATATTGCTTAAATCCGTCAGGATTTCCCGGATGATATCCTCAGCCTCACTGACGGGCACATCGGCAGGCACTTCCATCAGACGGTAGTCCAAATCCCCTGCCGCCTCCATATGAAAGCCCAGCTGGGCAAACAAATCCTTGTTCTCCTCCACCATGGCCGCTTCCTTCCGGTCGAAGGTCAAAAGCTGATGCACCAATAGCTGCTGGGAGGGAATGCCGTCCGCCATGGCGGAGAGCTTGTCGAACAGGATGCGCTCATGGGCAGCGTGCTGGTCGATGATATAGAGCCCCTTCAAGTCCTGGGCGATGATATAGGTCAAATCCACCTGACCGATGGGAATCATCCGGCCTGACCAGTCAGCATCTGACATGTCAACAGTTGACTGGTCAGATTTTGACACGTCAACTGTTGACATATCAATCTGACAGTCAGTTTGGCTGTCAGCTACCTGTTCCCTGCGCTCCGGCTGATTGTAATGGACTTGCCGTTCCTTCTGCAGTTCCGCCTGGGCTTCGGCAAAGCTGACTGCCGGCTTCACGGCCGGACGGTTGACCGCTTCATAGATGGTCTTCGGCTGGTAATTGCCCTGGGGCCTGCTGCTGGCAGGAGCCGCGGCAGCAGTTACCGGCGCCGGTGCACTGGCGGGCACGAACTGCATGGGCTCCATGCTATACTCCACCTTCGGCTTTTCCACCACGGCCGCCACTTCCGTGAGCCTGCCCGTACTAGGACGGATGGCGTCCAGCACGGATTTATATACGGCCTTGAAGATGCGGCTTTCGTCCTCGAACTTCATCTCGCTCTTCTGGGGATGCACGTTCACATCGATGGTGCGCTGAGGCACCTCGATGTTCAGCACCGTGAAGGGGAAGCCGCTCTTGGGAATCAAGGAGCGGTAAGCGTTATCGATGGCCTTGGCAATGGCCCGGTTCTGGATGATGCGGCCATTGACGATATAGGTCTGCCAGCTGCGGGAGCTCTTGAGCATAGAGGGCTTGGTGATGAAACCGGAAATTTTCAGGTCCTCATCCTCCAATTTCAGGGTCAGCAGGGAGTCAGCTACCTGCCCGCCGTAAATGGCCTGCACCGTATCGAAGAGATTGCCATTACCCGGTGTCACCACCGAAGTCTTGTTGTTGTTGATGAACTGGAAGGCAATATCGGGACGGGACAGGGCCAGCTTGACGATGAAATCGTTGATTTTGCCGCCCTCGGTATGATTTGTCTTGAGGAATTTCTTGCGGGCAGGCGTGTTGAAGAACAAGTCCTCCACCTTGATGCTGGTGCCGATATTACAGCCCGTTTCGATAATATCCGGCGCCTTGCCGCCGCTGATTTCCACCTTTGTGCCCAAATCACTGCCCGGCTCCCGCGTCAGCATGGTAAAGCGGGACACAGAGGCAATGGTGGGCAAAGCTTCGCCACGGAAGCCCATGGTGGAGATGTTGTTGAGGTCCGAAACCTCCTGAATCTTGCTGGTAGCGTGGCGCAGGATGGCCACGGAAGCATCTTCCTTGCTCATGCCCTTGCCGTTATCCGTCACCCGCATAAAGGAAGTGCCTCCCGCCATGATTTCCACTTCGATGCGGGTGGCTCCCGCATCCATGGCGTTTTCAATCAATTCTTTGATAACCGATGCCGGACGTTCCACCACTTCGCCTGCGGCGATTTTGTTGATGGTATTGTCGTCAAGCACATGAATCCTGGTCATGCTTGTCCTGCCTCCCTTTTCGCCTGCTCCTGCAGTTTATAGAGTTCGTTCATGGCCTCCAATGGCGTCATGGTCATTACATCAAGCGACATCAGCTTATCGCTCAGGCTGTTCGCAAAGAGCGAGCCCATCATGTCCATAGGTGCAGGGCTACTCTGCGCTGCAGCCGCCTTGGTATTTTCCGCTGCCGGCACTGCCGTTGCAGCTTCCGATTCCAATTCGGCAAGAATATCCTCCGCCCGCTTGGTCACGGTCTTGGGCAGGCCAGCCAGGCGCGCCACATGGATACCGTAGGATTTATCCGCCGCCCCGGGCACGATGCGCCGCAGGAAGGCCACCTGCGTGCCCCGCTCCTTTACGGCCACGCAGTAGTTCTTGACGATATCATCTTCCAGATCCGTGAGTTCATGATAGTGCGTCGCAAACAGCGTCTTGGCATGAACCTTCTGCTCGATATGTTCAATCACGGCCCGGGCAATACTCATGCCGTCGAAGGTACTCGTACCGCGGCCGATTTCGTCGAGAATCACGAGGCTGTTCTTGGTGGCATATTTTAATATCTGAGCCACCTCGTTCATCTCCACCATAAAGGTACTCTGCCCGCTGACCAAATCGTCGCTGGCGCCGATACGGGTAAAGATGCGGTCAACCGGCGAAATGGCGGCTTCCCTTGCGGGGATGAAGCTGCCAATCTGTGCCATCAGTGTCAGCAAAGCCGTCTGCCGCATATAGGTGGATTTACCTGCCATGTTAGGGCCGGTAATCAGCATGATTTCGCAGTTACTATGATTGAGCTTCGTATCATTGGGCACGAATAAATCCCGCGTCAGGATGCGTTCCACCAGCGGATGACGGCCGTCCTTGATGTCAATCTCGCCGTTATTCACCATGCGGGGCCGCACGTAGTTATAAGATACGGCGGCTTCGGCCAGGCTCGTGAGCACATCCACGATGGCAATCTCATGAGCCGTGCCCTGAATTTCCGTCAGGCGGCTCTTGATGACTTCCCGCACCTCGGTAAAGAGATTGTACTCAATGCTGACAATCTTTTCCTGCGCACCGAGAATCTTGGTCTCAAACTCCTTGAGCTCCTCGGTGATATAGCGCTCGGCGTTGGCCAAAGTCTGCTTGCGGATGTATCTATCCGGCACCAGATCCGCACCGCTATGGCGCACTTCGATATAGTAGCCAAAGACCTTGTTGTAGCCGATTTTCAAGGAGCGGATGCCTGTCTCTTCTTTCTCTCGCTCCTCGATTTCCTGCAGCATGGATTTGCTGTCATGGGCAATGCGGCGGTATTCGTCCAAGTCCGCATTGTAACCGTCCTTGATGATACCGCCATCCCGCAGGGAAATCCCCGGTTCATCCACGATGGAACGCTGCAGGAGATCCACCAAATCGTCAAAGACATGGATATTTTGCTGACAGTTGACCAGCACATTGGCCTGCACATCAGCCATCTTATTTTTTATGGAAGGCAGGCTCATCAGGGAAATCTTCAGGGCAATCAAATCCCGGGCATTGGCCGTGCCCACCTCAATGCGCGTCAACAGGCGCTCGAAGTCATGGATATCCTTGCAGGCTTCCCGCAGGCCGCCCCGCAGGGCAAAGTCCTTCGTAAGCTCTTCCACGGCATCCAGCCGCTGATTGATGGGCAGGATGTTCAAAAGCGGATATTCCAGCCATTTTTTCAGCAGGCGGCTGCCCATGGCGGTATTGGTGAAGTCCAGCACATCGAGCAGGGTATCCTTCTTGCCCCCATCCCGCAGATTCCGGGTGATTTCCAGATTGCGCAGGGTATAGGTATCGATGACGAGATTTTCCGAAGCATCCAAGAAGCTCAGCTGATTGAGATGCGTCAGATCCGTCATGACGGTAGCATGCAGATAATCCAGCAGAGTGGCCACCGCTTCCTTGGCACCTTCATCGCTGGGGCGCACATCGGCCGCAAAATGCTCAATGATCCTATCTTCTACCGCCGGAGAAACCTCGGGAATATTGGTATAGGAAGTGTTGGGCAGGCGCAAATCCGTGAATTCCTGCAGCTGCTCCCGGAAGGAAGGCGTCCCCACTACCAAAAGTTCCGGCATGGCCAGACGGTAGAGCTCGTCATAGAGCATCTGTTCCCGGCTGCCGCCGCCATAGATGCCATAGAAGCATTCGCCCGTAGAGATATCGGCACCAGCTAAGATAATCTGCTCGCCTTTCTCATGAATCAGGGCGATATAGTTATTGGCCGAATCCTTCAGGGCGGACTCGGAGAGCACCGTACCCGGCGTGATGATCTTGATGACTTCCCGTTTGGTCAGGCCCTTGGCCTTAGGATCGCCAATCTGTTCGGCAATAGCCACCTTGTAGCCACGGCTGACCAACTTATTGATATAGCCCTCAGCGGCATGATAAGGCACGCCGCACATCGGCGCTTTATCCGTACTGCCATTGCGGCTGGTCAGCGTCAGGCTCAGTTCCTTGGAAACGATACGGGCATCATCAAAGAACATCTCATAAAAATCGCCTAAACGGAAAAAGAGAATGGCCTCAGGATGCTGTTCCTTGGTGGCCAGATATTGCTGCATCATGGGCGTAAGTTCCATGTAAGCGTTACCTCCAATTAAAAGTCAGAAAGGCTCCCTCGCACAGTGAGGGAGCTCTCCATTACAAATGATTATACACGAATACCCTTCAACACCCAGGTCTGCGGATGGGTAATCTTTACGTTGATGAAATCACCGGGCTGCTCATCCTGATGATCAAAGAGCACAATCTTGTTCGTGCGGGTATGGCCCGTCCAAACCGTCTCGTCGTTCTTGCTGGGACCTTCCACCATGACTTCCATCACGGAATCCAGCAGGGACTGATTGATTTCCAGACTGATTTGGTTCTGCACGGCCATCAGAGCGTTGAGGCGCTCCTTCTTCACGGCGTCATCCACCTGGTTCTCCATCGTGGCCGCCGGCGTGCCGGAACGCTTGGAATAGATGAAGGTATACGCCGAATCATAGCGGATTTCCTTCAGGAAGTCCAGCATCTGGGCAAAGTCATCTTCCGTCTCTCCCGGAAAGCCCACAATTAGGTCCGTGGTCAGGGAAGCCTGCGGAATCCGCGCCCGGATCTTCTGCACCAGTTCCTTATAGCTTTCCACCGTATAGACGCGGTTCATGGCCTTCAGCAGATGGTTGCTGCCATACTGCACCGGCAGATGGATATGCTCGCAGAGGTGCTCGCCTTCAGCAATGGCATCGATGACCTCATCGCTCAAGTCTTTCGGATGAGAGGTCATGAAACGCACCCTCTTGATGCCTTCTACCTTATCCACCATCTTCAGGAGTTCCGCAAAGGTGGCCAGCTTGTGATCCTTGCCGTAGGAGTTGACGTTCTGGCCCAGCAGGGTAACTTCCTTATAGCCCTGCGCGACAGCCTGCTCCACTTCCTTTACCACATCCTCGGGACGGCGGCTGCGCTCCCGGCCGCGCACATAAGGCACGATACAATAAGTACAGAAATTGTTGCAGCCATACATGATGGGAATCCATGCCGAGAGTTTGCCCTGACGGGCAATAGGGCCGCCATCGGGCAATTCCGTCTCCGTTAGGTCAGTATCTACGATGTGACCGCGTTCCTGCTCAATTTCCTGCACGACTTTCGTCAGCTCATGCACCTTGCTGGTTCCCAGCACAAAGTCGATATGGGGTGCCCGCTTGATAAGGCTGTCGCTTTCCTTCTGGGCCATGCAACCCGTAATGCCGAAAATCAGCTGTGGATGCTTGCGCTTGAGACCCTTGATCTCACCAATCTTGCCATAGACCTTGTCTTCTGCCGTTTCCCGCACTGCACAGGTGTTGATGATGAGCAGATCCGCCTCATCCATAGCCGCATCATCAGATAGGCGCTCATAACCAATGGCAGCCAGCTGTCCCGCCATGCGCTCAGCATCGGAAACATTCATCTGGCAGCCATAAACCAGGAATTTGACATAGTGATGTGCTTTGCCATCTATTATCTTCATACTTGCTTATTCAGTCCTTTTGTAAAATATAACTCAATAAAATATTGTAACAAAAGAACCCTCTTTTGTCCATGAAAAAAGAGCATACCATCTTCTTTTACGATAGCATTTGCCAGTGCATTTTTTTC
Organism: Pseudoselenomonas ruminantium; assembly: GCF_900142515.1. GTDB lineage: Bacteria > Bacillota > Negativicutes > Selenomonadales > Selenomonadaceae > Selenomonas_A > Selenomonas_A ruminantium_D. The sequence goes on from NZ_FRBC01000004.1 coordinate 136,375, forward strand.
ATCAGCCAGGCAATGATCTTATCCGATGCCGGTGTAAGCAGCATCCAGCTGAGCACGATAAGATTCACACTGGCTGCTCCCACTGCGATATCCGTAAACCAGTGGGCCCCGGACATGACTCTGGGCAAAGAGAACAGCACGACAACCATGAGCCCGGCCATGAACGTGCGCCAGCCAAAATAGCGCAGCATGTAGAAACAGAAAATAAGCAGGCACATGCCATGGTCTCCGGGAAAGCTGGAACTTGACCAATCCTTGGCTGGCCAGCCGGTAAGCTCCGACACCCGCAGCACAGGTGTCCCCAAATCCGTGAAGAACATGGTAGGACTGGGCCGCTCCACATTCCAGGCCAGATCGAACTGCTTGCCGATAACCGCCGTCAGCAGGATAACCACTCCCATGCATAGCATCCACCGCCGCCCGGCCTTGTCCATCTTCCGGTAATGCCAGCCAAAGATAGCCAGCATGCTCAGGAAACTGATGGTGTCAAAAACGCGCAGATTGGTAAACGCTACCACATAACGGAAAGCCAGATTCTCCCCCAACCATCCATTGAAAAAGAAAAATACGTTCTGGTCGATAACCGGCCAAAAGCCCTGCATGTCCCCCCCATACCGGCAGACGCTCCAACTGAAAAACAGCCCCATCCCCAACAGATTAAGCATGATGATCAGTGGTATTCGTTTCGTAGGAAACAACTCCTTTAAAGTTTTTTTGTTTTATCAGTATAACATAAATCAGCGGCAACGGAAAATCTACCGTTGCCGCTAAATCTTATCATAACCGACCGTTCAATCAGTCGCGCTGGCAAAGTTCCAGCAGTACGCCATGAGAAGCTTTCGGATGAACGAAAGCAATCTTAGCGCCGCCAGCACCTTTGCGAGGCTTTTCGTCAATCAGGCGCACACCTTTTTCCTTGAGGTCAGCCAGAGCTGCTTCGAGGTTATCCACACGCAGGGCAATGTGCTGGATGCCGCCGCGGCCGCCATTCTTTTCGATGAACTTGGCAATCGGGGAATCATCAGCCGTAGCTGCAAGCAGTTCAATCTCACTGCCATTCGGGGTCGGGAAGAAGCCCGTGGTCACTTTCTGCTCCTCAACGGTTTCCTCACCATTGTTGGGCAGGCCCAGCATATCGCCCCAGAAGGAACCCACTTCCTTGAGGTCACCAACAGCAATACCGATATGGTCTACACCTAATACCTTAAACATGATTCATACCTCCTAAAATAATCGATTACATTATTTTTTCAACATCTCGTCCATCAAATCCCCTACTACCGTATAGGGATCGGTATCATGAGCGCGAATCTTTTCCACAAAGGCATCCAAACGGCCGCTATCCACAATCTGTCTCTTGACGTGATTGTTGATGCCGCTGTTCAGGATGTCGAGCATTTCATCACGGGTGCGCTTCGTGCGGCGCTTGGTGAGTTCACCATTGCCTTCGATATACGCCCTGTGCTTTTCTACAGTACCAATCAGCTCTTCAATGCCCTCATTCTGACTGGCAATCACCTTGGTAATGGGCGGCCGCCAGTCGGTCATGAAGCTGTCCAAATCCAGCATCATATTGATTTCCCGCACCAATTTGTCCGCCCCGTCAAGGTCAGATTTATTGATGCAGTACAGATCACCAATCTCTAAGATACCAGCCTTGATGGCCTGGATATCATCCCCCATGCCGGGAATCAATACAACCATCGTGGTGTCGGCGGCTTTGACGATATCCACCTCCGACTGGCCTACACCAACGGTCTCGACGATGATGATGTCCTTTCCGAAAGCATCCATGGCCTTTACGGCATCAGCAGTCTTATGGGATAACCCTCCCAGACTGCCACGGGTGCCCATACTACGGATAAAGACTCCCTCGTCAAGTGTCAGGTCATTCATACGGATACGATCCCCTAAGATGGCACCGCCGGTAAAGGGGCTGGTTGGATCCACCGCCACAATGCCCACGGTCTTGCCCTGGGCTCGATAAGCCCGGGTGATCTTATCCGTCAGGGTACTCTTGCCTGCTCCTGGTGGCCCGGTAATCCCCAGCACATACGCATGTCCGGTATGTGAATAGATTTCCTTCATAATTTCCGTGGCTTCAGGATATTCGTTTTCAATGGCGGTAATGGCCCTTGAAAGCGCCAGACGATTGCCCTTGAGTAATTCTTTTGCTATATCCAACTTGTCACCACCTCTCGGTAGTAATGCAAGAAAATAGTGTCAGGGAGGAAAGCTCATCTCAGCCAGCTTCCCCCTCCTAACACTTACTTGTCCCGCTTAATTAGAGCTTTACATTTTCCTTGATGAAGTTGACCACATCGCTGGTCGGGGTGCCCGGCGTGAATACTTCGGCTACGCCAGCTTCCTTGAGGGCCGGGATATCGCCATCAGGAATAACGCCGCCGCCGATGATGAGTGTATCGGTCATGCCATTGCCACGGATGAGGTCAACGACTTTCGGGAAGAGGTGACCATGTGCACCAGACAGGATGCTCATCGCAACAACATTGACATCTTCCTGCAGGGCAGCTTCGGCAATCTGTTCCGGAGTCTGGCGCAGGCCCGTGTAGATAACTTCAAAGCCGGCATCACGCAGGGCACGGGCAACAACTTTTGCACCGCGGTCATGGCCATCAAGGCCCGGTTTGGCAACAAGAACTCTGATTTTCTTTTCCATTTTGTATTCCTCCAAGCTAAACGCTATATTACGATTTGCTTTTAATTACAGGCTGACATGAGCTTCGTATTCGCCGAAGACTTCACGCATGACGTTGCAGATTTCACCGAGCGTTGCGTAGGTCTTGACAGCGGCGAGAATGTGCGGCATAAGGTTTTCGTTTTCGTCCTGGCAAGCCGTCTTGAGGTCAGCCAGAGCAGCTTTAACAGCCTCGTTGTCGCGTTTTTCCTTCATGGCGTTGACTTTAGCCTTCTGGCGTTCGCCAACAGCTTCATCAACCTTCAGCAGATCTTTTGGAGGTTCTTCATTTTCCATCTGGAATTTGTTGACACCAACGATGGTGCGGGCACCGGATTCAACATCCATCTGCCATTTATAAGCGGAATCCTGGATTTCTTTCTGGATGTAGCCCTTTTCGATAGCAGCAACAGCACCGCCCATATCGTCAATCTTCTTGATGTAATCCCAAGCTTCAGCCTCGATCTTATCCGTCATAGCTTCTACATAGTAGGAACCAGCCAGCGGGTCGATGACATCAGCCAGACCGCTTTCATAAGCCACGATCTGCTGCGTGCGCAGAGCAATCGTAACGGATTCCTGCGTCGGCAGAGCCAGAGCTTCATCGCGGGAGTTGGTGTGCAGGGACTGCGTACCACCCATAACAGCAGCGGCCGTCTGCAGAGCAACACGGACAATGTTGTTGTTCGGCTGCTGAGCCGTCAGCATGGAGCCGGCAGTCTGAGTGTGGAAACGCAGCATCATGGATTTATCTTTTTCAGCATGGAAGCGTTCCTTCATGACTTTCGCCCAAATACGGCGGGAAGCACGGAACTTGGCAACTTCTTCGAGCACGTTGTTGTGTGCGTTCCAGAAGAAGGACAGGCGGCCAGCGAAATCGTCGATTTTCAGGCCAGCTTTGATAGCAGCTTCGCAATAAGCGATACCATCAGCGATGGTGAAAGCGATTTCCTGCGCTGCCGTGGAACCTGCTTCACGGATATGGTAACCGGAGATGGAAATCGTGTTCCATTTCGGTACGTTCTGGGAGCAGTATTCAAAGATATTCGTGATCAGACGCATGGACGGGCGCGGAGGGAAGATATACGTGCCGCGGGCTGCGTATTCTTTCAGGATATCGTTCTGAATCGTACCACGGAGCTGGTCAGCAGGAACCCCCTGCTTCTCAGCCACAGCGATATACATGGCCAAAAGGACCGAAGCCGGTGCATTGATGGTCATGGACGTGGAAACCTTGCCCAGATCGATCTGGTCAAAGAGCGTTTCCATATCAGCCAGGGAGTCGATGGCTACGCCAACCTTACCGACTTCACCTTCGGAAATCGGGTCAGTGGAATCATAACCGATCTGCGTCGGCAGGTCGAAGGCGCAGGACAGGCCCGTAGCACCGTTCTCGATCAGCATGCGATAGCGCTTGTTGGATTCTTCTGCCGTGGAAAAACCGGCATACATACGCATGGTCCAAAAACGACCACGATACATCGTCGGCTGTACACCACGGGTGAAAGGATAAACGCCCGGGAAGCTGATCTCGTCCGCATAGTCATCACCTTTGATATCCAGCGGCGTATAAAGACGCTGCTCCGGCAGATGGGGACGTTCCGGGAAACGTGCTACTGCTTTTTCGACTTTAGCCTGGTATTTGGCCAGCTCAGCCTGAATTTTTTCCGTGCTCATTAGGATATACCTCCTGCTTCATTCAGTTAAATCTATCTATATATTTTGTATTAGTCTTTCATCATGCTGCCATTGGCCACGAATCTCTCATGGAAAGACAGAGCCTCTTCGAGGATATGCGGCGTATTGGCATGATGGGTTGCTTCGGTTGCTCTCTCGAAGTAATCCAGCAGAATCGGACGATAGTCCGGATGGGCGCAGTTATTGATGATTTCCAAAGCGCGCTCACGCGGAGCCTTGCCACGGAGATCGGCAATACCCTGTTCCGTGATGATGATGTCCACATCGTGTTCCGTGTGGTCGATATGGGAGCACATCGGCACAACTGCGGAAATCTTGCCGCCCTTGGCAATGGACGGCGTATAGAAGATGGTAAGATATGCGTTGCGGGCAAAGTCGCCGCTGCCGCCGATACCGTTCATCATCTTGGTACCCGTGATATGCGTGGAGTTGACATTACCGTAGATATCCACTTCGATAGCCGTGTTCATGGCGATAACGCCGAGACGGTGAACGACTTCCGGGCTGTTGGAGATTTCTTCCGGACGCAGCAACAGATACTTCTTGTATTTGGCCACATCCTTATAGAAACGTGCCATGCCTTCCGGCGATGGGCTGAAAGCCGTACCAGAGGCAATCAGCAGCTTGCCGGCATCGATGAGGTCGAGCATGCCGTCCTGGATTACTTCGGTGTAGACCGTCAGATCCTTGAGGTCGGAATCTACGAACCCTGCCATAACAGCGTTGGCTACGTTGCCGACACCAGACTGCAGCGGCAGCAGGTTCTTCGGCATGCGGCCGGCTTCCACTTCCTTCTTGAGGAAGTCCAGCGTGAACTGGCTCATCTTGCGGGAATCCTCATCAATCGCCTTCAGCGGACGCGTATGGTCAGGAATATCGCAGGGAACGATGTATTTGATCTTATCCGGCGTGCAGGGGATATAAGGCGTACCTACACGATCCGTAGCCTTGACGATGGGAATGGGCAGGCGGTTTGGCGGATCCATCGGGATATACACATCATGCATGCCCTCAAGTTCCAGCGGCTGGGAAGTATTGACTTCCACGATGACCGTATCGGCGCTCTGCACATAGGAAGCAGCATTGCCTAGGGATGTCGTCGGGATAATATTGCCTTCTTCCGTAATGGCACAGGCCTCTACCACTGCCACATCCACTTTGCCAAGATAGCCGCAACGGCTGAGCTGGGCTGACTCGGAAAGATGCAGATCCAGATAATCTACAGAACCGTCGTTGATTTCATTGCGCAGATCCTTATCCGTCTGGTAGGGTAAACGCTTCTTGATACCATGAACTTTGGCCAATGCCTCATCCAGCTCTGGGCCTGTGGAAGCTCCCGTCCAGAGGTTAATGGTGAACGGCTCTTTCTTCATCCGTTCAGCTAATGCCAGTGGAATGGCTTTCGGATATGCCGAGGCTGTAAAACCACTGGTTGCAACATTCATGCCTTCTTTGAAAAAAGCTGCTGCTTCTTCCGCCGTGACAATCTTGCTCTGCAACTCTTTGTTGCGCACGCGGTCGAGAATATCAATCATGAAAAATCCTCCCTCATCAGTGCCGACCCATCTTCGGTTCCGGCAACAGATTTTAATAACACGGGCTCGACATAATAGATAAATCATAACTATGATTACCTTTTTTTCATCAATGATAACACAAGGTTATCGTTATCATGAATTATAATCATAGATTATCGTACTACTATGTATTGATTATGCCCCACGACCTATGTTAGCACGAAAAGAAAACGCCGTCAAGATAACTTGACGGCGTTTTTGCCACATTTATGAAAATTTCTTATTGCTTTCTCGTGATGTGATAGGAAAGGCTGCTGAGTCCTACCGACAGATCTTCGTTGACAATATGCATGGAACTTGGCACTTCCATCTTGATGGGGGCAAAATTCCAGATACCCTTGACACCGGCAGCCACCAGCTTATCCGCCACTCCTTGGGCAAAGGCTGCAGGCACGGCAATGATGCCGATATGGATATGGCGCTCCTGCACGATCTGTTCCAAATTCGCCACATCCTCCACCTTGATATGGTTCACCGTGGTACCGATAACCTCCGGGTCTTCATCAAAGAGAGCCACCAAATTGAAGCCTAATGTAACAAAATTATGGAAGTTCGCCAGTGCCGCCCCCAGATGACCGATACCTACAATGGCGATATTCCAATGGTTATCCAGCCCTAAAATATCGCCCACATTACGCTTGAGTTCGTTGACATAATAGCCCACACCCTTTTTGCCGAACTGGCCGAAGGATGCCAGATCTTTGCGGATCTGTTCCGGGGTGATTCCCAAGCGGCGTCCCAGCTCATCCGAGGAAATGATATCCTTGCCCTCATCCTGCGCCAGCCGCAGTGTACGGAAATACAGGGGCAGCCGGTCAATGGTCGCCTTTGATATGTTCACCTGACTTTTCATGAACCTCTGCCTCCTTTTCGTCTTTGATATCGTCCTGCTGTTTCTCTTCGCTGCTGTTCTTTGCTTCTTCATCAGCAGCTGCTGCCGCTTCTCCCTCCGCAGCTTTTTCAACAGTTTCGCCCGCTTCCGCAGGTTCTGCAGCAGATTCTGCAGCGGATTTGCTCTCTGCCGCCTGCTGTGCTTCATCCATATCAGCCTTCATCTTCTCAGCTAATGTCGGCTCTGCAGCGATTTCCTCACCAGCAGGCTCCTCTTCCGCCGCAGCCACAGGAATCTCTTCCATCTCATCATCCTGTGGTGGATTAAAGGCAGCCAAAGCAGCAATGAAAGCCATCAGCATCCATAGGAACATAGAGGACGGGATATTGAACAGCAGATCATCGGTAATACCATTAAGGGCCACCGAAATCAACGCGAGTCCCAGACCTAAGGAAGCGCCGCTGAAAAGACGCCAATCCTCCCAATGGATGAAATCCTGCCAAAAGGGAATCTGTGGAGCCTCTTCCGGCCGCTGTACGCTGTCGCTGATTTTCTTGAGTTCTGCATCCACGGCCCCATCCTCATTGTAATCAAAGGGCGTGGGAGCAGATACCGCCGGCTCTGCCGGCAGGAATCTTTGCTGCAAAGCCAGCCACAGGGAACCGAAGAACAGCCACATAAAGGAAAGCATTCCAGGAATACCGATTTCTGCCGCATAATTCAAATACATATTATGCGCATGCACAATGAGGATATCGGCACCCTGCAGATAAAAATCATACTCAGGATAAACCTTCCAATAAGCGCCCCAGCCAATGCCCAGGAACGGATGGTCCTGAATCATGGCTATGGTGCTTTCCCAGAAGGCCAGCCTCATTTCCGAGGATGTATCGACCTTAGTGAAGACCGAGGACAGGCGCTCATAGAGCACTGGATCGGCCAGCAGCAATCCCGCCGCCACCACAGCACAGACCAGCAATACCCGCCAGTCCTTGAGCATGCCATAAGCCACGAAAATCACGGCAATCACCAGACAAGCTCCCCGGGCATAGGTCATGGCCAGGCAGGCAGCGGCAGCGGCCAGCAATCCGCCCAGAACCATGCGTTTCTGCTTCGTGCCCGCCTTGATGAACAGGCCAAAGGCCAGACAAATGATGATATCGAGGTAGCCTGCCAGGATATTAGGATTCTCCCAAGTTGAGAACACACGCTTCCTAAGTTCCGGGAAAGCATCGCCATCCACCCATTTCATGGCACTGATATCGATACCGAACAGGAACTGATAGAAGCCATAAAGCAGGACAAGCACTGCCGCAGCGCCCACGACCACCAGCAGTTCCTTGACCTGCTGGCGGCTGCGCAGATTCTGGCCCACGACCAGATAGGTCAATACATAGACCCCCACCAGATTATACCAGTTGTAGAAACTGAAAGCCCTGTCCGGCGATACCAGGATGGACAGCGCACTTAGCAGGACAAACAAGCCCAAGGGCACATCAAAGGGCAGATGCCGGAAGGTGAATTCCTTATCCGCACGGAACCGCAGGATGGTCAGTATCGTGGCCAGGACCAGCGCCGCCGTTGCAGCCGGCGGCACGAGCGCCAGCAGGAAGGCTTCGGCCAGCACAAACTGCCAGGACCATTTGATATACCTTGCCCTCCATTTCTCTTTGTTCGCCGCCCGCCGTCTGGCATTGACGGCCCTCATTTCGGAGGATTCTTCCGCACTCATGCTTCTCCTCCCTTCTTATCCAGCAGCATCTGCCTGAGGCCGCCGACCAGATAGAGGGAACCTGCCATCACCAGCAATTTTTCACCATTGGCCAGTTCCAATGCCCGATTCAGAGCTTCGTCATTATCAGCCATCGTCTCCACATGCTGTACGTATCGGGCCACCTGCCCCGTCAGGATCTGTGGATCGCTGGCCCTATCCGAATGCGGTACGGTGACAATCACCGTATCATTCGGGCGCAGCAAGGTGCCAAGCATATGTTCGATATCCTTGTCCTTGAGGATGCCCAGCAGATAAACCCGTTCATCCACCGGATAGTAAAGGTCGAGGCTTTCCCGCAGTGCCTGCATGCCCGCAGGGTTATGGGCACCATCGATGATGATTTTCTGGCTGCCCATGTCCACCCGTTCGAACCGGGCCGGCCAGCTCACGAGACTCAGAGCATCATCGATGGTCTTATTGGTGATGCGGCTGTCCAGGTTATGAATGAGTTGGGCCGTCATCACCGCCACAGCGGCATTCTCGATCTGATGCTTGCCCATCAGATGCAGGGTAAAAGGTACCTTCACCGCCCCCAACAACCCCGAGGAAAACTCCAACCGTTGGAAATTGCTTTCACAGCTGATGAATTCCGCACTGAAATCCTCGCCGGCCACAAAGATATCGGCGTTTTTCTCCTCTGCCGTCTGCCGGATGATTTCCAGTGCTTCTCCCTGAGCCGCCGTCACCACGGGCACATCATCCTTGATGATGCCCGCCTTATGATGGGCTACCCCTTCCAGCGTACCGCCACAGCGGTCCGCATGTTCCAAGGTCACATTGGTGATGACAGAGACTTCCGGCACGATGACATTGGTGGAATCGAGGAGTCCCCCGAGTCCCACTTCAATCACCGCATACTCTACATGTTTGATGGCAAAGTAAACGAAAGCCAGCGCCGTGAGCACTTCAAACTGCGTCGGACATTCCTCGCCTTCGGCCACCATCTGATCCACATAGACCTTGATGGTACTCAGGCAGTCGGCAAATTCCTGTTCACTGATGGGCTGGCCGTCCACCCGTATCCGCTCCGTATAGGAAACGAGATGGGGCGAACTATAGAAGCCCGTGCGGATGCCCGAATGGCGCAGGATGCCCGCCAGCATGGCGGACACGGAGCCTTTGCCATTGGTTCCCGTCACATGGATCGTGCGATAGCGTTCCTGCGGTAATTCCAATCTTGCGAGTAATTTTTGAATGCGTTCCAAGCCAAGTCTAATGCCAAATATATTGAGGCTTTCCAGATAATCCAGAGACTCCTCATAGTTCATATAGGACACCCCTATCAAAGTTTAGCCAAGTCCTGCATACGGCTTTCCACAGATTTTTTCTTTTCCTCGTAACCAGCCAGTTTCTCCTTCTCACCTGCTACTACATCAGCAGGAGCCTTGGCCAGGAAGCCTTCATTGCCCAGTTTCTTGGCCAAACGGCTGATTTCCTTTTCCAATTTCTCCAGTTCCTTCGTGAGGCGGGCAGTTTCCTTTTCCACGTCAATGAGGCCCTTGAGCGGCAGGAATACCTCCACGCCGCTGACCACACCGGCCATAGCGTTTTCCGGTTTTGCGGCACCAGCCGGCAGGATGGTGATGGGTTCAGAGGAAGCCAGCTTGTCCAGATAGCTCTGGTTTTCCGTAAATACGGAACGCAGGGACTCATCGGTGAAGCTCAGGATGAGCTCGCTCTTCTTGCTCGGAGCAGCACCGACTTCCGCGCGCATGTTACGGACAGTCTTGATGGTTTCCATGATGGCGGTCATCTGCGCTTCGATATCCTCGCTGATGCAGCCTTCATCACCATGGGGCCATTCCGTTTCCATGATGCTCTTGAGGGCTTCGTCATGAGGAACCTTCTGCCAGATTTCTTCCGTGAGGAAGGGCATGAAGGGATGCAGCAGGCGCAGGGTGCCTTCCAGCACATAGCTCAGCACGTAGAGGGCCGTGTTGCGGGCACGGACATTTTCCTTGTCATAGAGACGGGACTTGGTGAGCTCGATGTACCAATCGCAGAACTCGTTCCAGATGAACTCGTAAATCATGCGGCCAGCTTCACCCAGCTCGAACTTGTCGAGGTTTTCCGTCACGTCGCGCACCGTGCGGGCATAACGGGAGAGAATCCAGCGGTCAGCCAGCGTATAATCCGCCTCTTCCGGCTTGAAGCTCTTATCAAAGCCTTCGAGGTTCATGAGCATATAGCGGGAAGCGTTCCAAATCTTGTTGGCAAAGTTGCGCGCAGATTCCACGCGTTCCCAATAGAAGCGCATGTCGTTGCCCGGAGTGTTGCCCGTAATCAGCATGAAACGCAGGGTGTCAGCGCCATATTTTTCGATGACTTCCACCGGGTCAATACCATTGCCCAGGGACTTGGACATCTTGCGCCCCTGGCTGTCACGTACGAGACCGTGGATGAATACATGCTTGAAGGGAATGTCCTTGCCGAATTCGAGGCCCATCATGACCATGCGAGCTACCCAGAAGAAGATGATGTCGTAGCCGGTTACGAGGGTTGCCGTGGGATAGAAATGCTTGAGCTCTTCCGTCTCTTTCGGCCAGCCCATGGTTTCAAACGGCCAGAGACCAGAGCTGAACCAGGTATCCAGCACATCTTCATCCTGATGGATATGCTTGCTGTGGCAGTGCGGACACTCCGCCAGGTCCGTGCGGGACACGCTGGTCTTGCCGCAGTCATCGCAGTACCAGGCCGGAATGCGATGGCCCCACCAGAGCTGACGGGAGATGCACCAATCGCGGATGTTTTCGAGCCACTGCAGGTAAATCTTGCTGAAACGTTCCGGCACGAACTTGATGCGGCCATCCTGCACAGCTTCCATAGCCGGTTTGGCCAGGCCTTCCATCTTCACGAACCACTGCTTGGAAACCAGCGGCTCGATGGTGCTGTGGCAACGGGAGCAATGGCCAACAGCATGTTCATGTTCCTCTACGGATACCAGCACGCCCAGCTCTTCCAGTTCCTTCACGAGGGCCTTGCGGCATTCGTAGCGATCCATGCCCTCATACTTGCCAGCGCCTTCCAGCATATGGCCGTCATTGCCGATGACCTTGATCTGTTCCAGATTGTGGCGCAGGCCCATCTCAAAGTCGTTGGGGTCATGAGCCGGCGTTACTTTTACGGCACCAGTACCGAATTCCTTGTCTACATATTCATCGGCGAACAGCGGAATGCGGCGATTCACGATAGGCAGGATCAGCGTCTTGCCGACAATGTCCTTATAGCGTTCATCTTCGGGATGAACAGCCACGCCCGTATCACCAAACATGGTCTCAGGACGGGTGGTAGCGATTTCCACGTACTTGTCCGTGCCCTCTACCTGATAGCGCAGATGCCAGAGATGGCCGGCTTCATTTTCGTGCTCCACTTCGATATCGGAAATGGCCGTGTTGCAGTTGGGGCACCAGTTGGTGATGCGGGTGCCCTGATAGATCAGGCCCTTTTCATAGAGGCTTACGAAAACCTCACGGACAGCCGCAGAGCAGCCCTCGTCCATGGTGAAACGCTGACGGTCCCAATCACAGGAGGAACCCAGGGAGCGCAGCTGGGACATGATGCGGTTGCCATACTGTTCCTTCCAGTCCCAGACGCGTTCCAGGAATTTCTCGCGGCCCAACTCATAGCGGTTGGTGCCTTCCTCACGCAGGGAAGCCTCCACCTTGGCCTGGGTAGCGATGCCGGCATGGTCGCATCCCGGAATCCAGACGGCGTTGTAGCCCTGCATGCGGCGGAAGCGAATCAGGATATCCTGCAGCGTATTGTCCAGCGCATGGCCCATATGGAGCTGGCCCGTGACGTTTGGCGGCGGGATTACCATGCTGTACGGCTTCTTGCTCTTGTCCACTTCTGCGTGGAAGAGTTTGTTGTCCTCCCAGAACTTATACCATTTCTTTTCAAACGACTGCGGGTCATAAACCTTCGGAATATTATTTTCCTGCTCCAAAACTTCGCTCATCATTATCCTCCTTACGAAACCTACAAAATAAAAAGCGCCTTCGCCCCAAAGGACGAAAGCACATACTCTCGTGGTACCACCAATGTTCCTGACCGGTCAATCACCTGCTGACAAGCCAGCTCAAAGCCTTAACGCGGCGAACGTCCACACCTACTGCCGTTCAATGCAGAAGCTCCAAAGCGACCTTCAGACCTGTCACACGAAAACTTTCACCAACCGTTTTCTCTCTACGCTGCAACACCAGCCCTACTCCTCTTTGTCATTGCCATGCTATTCACTTGATACGGCGTTAATTCTACCACAAAAACCTATACTTGACAATGGCAAAACGGCATAACAGGCAGGAAAAACCATTCCTTTGCCGAAATAACATGTTAGTTTCAGCAATTCATTCTATCACCAATGAGGAGGAGTATCATGCAGGCATTAGAAATACAAAAAGGCATTTACTGGGTAGGCGCCATCGACTGGTCCATGCGCAGTTTCCACGGCTACCAGACAGGACGCGGCACCACCTATAATGCCTATCTCATCATCGACGACAAGATCACCCTGATCGATACGGTGAAGGAATCGTTCGCCGAAGAACTTCTAGCGCGCATTCAATCCGTAATCGATCCGTCCAGGATTGACTATATCATCTCCAGCCATGTAGAGCCCGACCATTCCGGCGCCCTTCCCTTCATGATGAAGCATTGCCCCCAGGCAAAGATTGTCACGAGCCTGCCCAACGGCGCCAAGGGCCTCAAAGCCCATTACGGCGACCTGCCCTATCAGGGGGTCAAAGCCGGTGACAGCCTGAGCATCGGCAGCCGCACTCTGCAATTCGTGCCCACACCTATGCTTCACTGGCCTGACAGCATGGTAACCTACTGCCCCGAAGAGCAGATCCTGTTCTCCAACGATGCCTTTGGTGAGCATCTGGCCTCCAGCCAGCGCTTTGATGATGAAGTGGATTTGTCCACGCTGATGTACGAATGCCAGAAATACTACGCCAACATCCTGATGCTCTATGGCCGTCAGGCCCAGACCGCCCTCAAAGCATTGAGCACCCTGGACATCAAACTGATTGCCACAGGACATGGCATCATCTGGCGTTCCCATATACCGGAAATCATGGCCAAATACCAGCAATGGTCCAGCTGTGAAAGCGAGGACCGGGCTGTGATTGTCTTTGACAGCATGTGGCATTCCACGGAAAAGATGGCGCGCGCTATCGCAGAAGGCTTTGCGCAAAAGAATATTCCGGTCGGCTTCTACGATATCAAGGAAAACCATCTTTCTGATATTCTCACCGATATCCTGACCGCTAAGTATCTGGCTGTCGGTTCACCCACCATCAACAATCAGATGATGCCCACGATTGCCAGCTTCCTCTGCTATCTGAAAGGCCTGGCTCCCAAGAATAAAAAGGCCTTTGCCTTCGGCTCCTACGGCTGGGGTGGCCAGAGTATCGGGCTGGTAGAAGAAGAACTGAAGGCCTGCGGCTGCGAGATCATCCTCGACAAGATCCGCTTAGCCAATGTGCCCACGGCAGAACAGCTGACAGAAGTCACCAAACAGCTCCAGGATATCTGAATAAAGACAACGCTGATGAACCCATGCTCATCAGCGTTGTCTTTATTTTATCACTTTGAAATTCTTCAGAAGCTCCTTCTTCTCTTCCTCAGTCAATGCCGAGGATTTATTTTCGCCCTTGACCATCTGCAGCTGCACCTTATTCAGCTCCGGCTGCCGCTTCAGCGAAGGTACCACAGTCTTGATGCGCGTTTCCTTCTGCAGCAGTTCCGCCATGTTCAGCTCGTCCAAAGCCTCTTTGAGATACCCCCGCTTACGTGCCTTACGCAGGCAGTAAGCCATGGCAACCGCCGCATCGTCCTGAAGATCCAGCAGGCTGCCCTTCAACAGTTTTTCCTCATCGATATACTTAGCCAGACCAATCCGGTCTAAATACTTGGTCAGATTCCCGCGAAAATAGGCTAAACGCATCCGCTCTTCCAGCCGCATAGCCGCCCGTACCAAGATGGGATCCAGTCGGTCATCCAGGCCCGAGTGTTTCATACACATCCCCCCGGAAATTTTCCTTTATTTAGAATTATATTCGTTATCTACGGCAAATTTCCTGCTATAAGCTTAAAACATATGCAAATTTTTTCCCTTTGTCTTAGTCTTCAAAGTCACCAGAAAAGTTGTTCCTTGTCCCAGCTTACTGTCAATATCAATACGCCCATGATGAAGTTCCACGATTTCCTGCGCAATGGCCAATCCTAGTCCATTTCCCCCCATCTCCCGGGAACGGGCTTTATCTACCCGATAGAAACGATCGAATATTTTTTCCTGATCCTCCTCGGCAATGCCAATACCTGTATCCTGCACAGCCAAGACTGCTTTTCCCTTTTCAGCAGAACGGATCTCCACTGTGACCTTGCCGCCATCCGGCGTGTATTTAACCGCATTATCCACCAATATCAGCACCAGCTGACGAATCTTTTGTTCATCTGCATGAATCACGGTCTTAGGCAGATTATCCGCCACAATGCTGATTTTCTTTTGTTCAGCCAGCGGCTGCATCATACGGGCAGTCTGCGCTGCCACCGCCCCCAAGTCGAATTTGGAGGGCTTCAGCTTCAAGGCCTTGTTATCACTGCGTGCCACCACCAGCAAATCACTGACCAGCTTGGTCATCTTCTTGACTTCATCGTGAACATCTTCCACTATCTGCTTGAGGAACGGCGACTTGATCTCCGGATCATTCTGCAGGATCTCTGCTGAAGCCATGACTACAGCCAAAGGCGTTCTAAGCTCATGGGATGCATCGGCGGCAAATTGCCGCTGCTTTTCATAAGCGGCCTTTAATGGCACCATTGCCTTGCCCGAAAGAATATGCCCCACAATCGTGGCAATAACCAGTGCCAGCAGCCCCAATCCCGCCATGATACTGGTAGCTTTCTCCATACCGTTATAGAGAGCCGTGACATCCTTGCCCACATAAACCATCTGCACGGTGCCATTAGGGTCCGTGATTTTTTGCGTGGTCATCATGATTTCCGATTTATGTCCATTTTCCTTCGGTTTGGTCACCACAACCACATCGCCCTCCGGCGCCTTCCATTGGGCCATTACATCCAGGATGAACGGCTCAATGCGAAAAGATGCCCGTGAAAAATTCAGCAGCCGGCCATCTTCTGCAAAAACATAAAAAAACAGGCGATCATTCGTATTCTTATAGGCCAGCGTGTCATCAATCACCAATTCTGGATGCTGATTCAGATACTTCTGCGCTTCTGCTACATTATCTGCAGTATCCCAAAGCTCCCTTGCCTGTTCCGAACGGATAGACCAATCCATCGACTGATGCATGGCAAAAATCAGGATAGCCAAAAAGATGATCATAACCAAGGAATATAACGTGGTGAGCCGCTTACGGCTCTTCCCAAAAAGATTTTCTGTCACTGCCCGCCGACCTCCAGCTTATAGCCAATGCCACGGACAGTCTTGATGACAGTTTCCCCATCACCTATATCAAGTTTTTTCCGCAAGATCTTGATATAGGAATCGATGTTATTGGAACTGACATCTGCTTCCATGCCCCAGATGCGATCGAGCAGGATATCCCTTGGTACCACGATGCCCAGATTCTGCACCAGCAAATCAAATATCTGGAATTCACGCGGTGAAAGCTGGATGACTTCATCATTTTTCTTCAGCACCTTCGTCGTGCGATTCAGCGTAAAGTCACCGACTTCCACCTTGTCCTGCTGGATCTGCTGCGTGCTGCGGCGCCCCAAAGCCCGCAGCCGGGCCATCAATTCGGCAAACTCAAAAGGTTTGACCAGATAATCATCCGCGCCGGCATCCAGTCCGGAAACCCGGTCCTCCACAGAATCACGGGCTGTCAGCATCAGGATAGCCTTGGCATAGCCATCCGTGCGCAAGCGCTTGCAGATATCAATACCATTCTCCCCCGGCATCATCCAGTCCAGGATCAGGATATCATAATCCGTGAACATGGCATACTCATAGACCTCACTGCCATTGGTCACCCAATCTGCCTTTATCTTATTCTGCTCCAGCATGTATTTCACTAATTTGCCCAAGCGGCGATCGTCTTCTGCTAATAAAACACGCATAACCGCACCTCCAAAAATTTTGTCTTTCTCTATTATAAACACGTTTTCTTGAAAAAGGAATGAAAAAATAGAGCTTGTAAGCATTTACAAACTCTATTCTCACTCTTTATGCTTCTGTCTTTTTCGCCTTTTCTGCAATCTGCTGGCGCACCGACTCCTGCGTAGGAGCTTCATATGCGGGTTTAGGTGCCGCAACGGCCGTCTGCGCGCCATCAGCAGGTGCGCTCTGCGCAGGCTGCACATTCTGCGTGGGCTGTGCAGGTTGTGATTGCGGTTGCGGCTGCGGCTGCTGCGCGGCCTGCTGCTGTACCGGAGTCTCCAACGGCGCATTGATTGCCTGTGAAAAAGCATTGGTGGCTTTTTTGAATTCCCGTATCCCTTTGCCTAAAGTCCGAGCCATTTCCGGCAATTTACCTGGGCCAAAAACCACCAGGCCTACCACCAAAATCAAGATAAGTTCTGGTACACCGATTCCAAACATGGTGAATCTCCTCTCCTCATCGCAATTGTCAAAAATCCCGATTGCCGATAAAATCAGCTACCTGCACAAATGCTTCCCGGATATCCGTGGGCAAAGAATCCGGTATTATGCTACGTGCCCGATCCAAATATTCATCGGCCTTAGCCTTAGCTACCTCTACACCATCTGTTGCCCGCACGATATTCAAAGCACGATTGACCATCTGACTGGTCATCTCCGGATTCGTGACAATATCCGCCAGTTCTCCAGCATCCGGACTGACATTCAATGCATGGATTACCGGCAAGGTCACAATCCCCTGGCGGATATCATTGCCTGCCGGCTTACCGATCTGCTCAGATGTCTGCATGATATCCAATACATCATCCGTGATCTGAAAGGCCATACCAATGCAGTGACCATATTCAGCCAGTTTTTCCGTATCCACTTTAGACAAGCCGCCAACCAATCCACCTAGTTCACAGCAGATTTCCAAAAAGTCCGCTGTTTTTTTCTGGATGCGATTATAATAATTATCCAGATCCATCACAGCCTGATAAATCGTATGATCCTGAATGATCTCACCAACGCTCAGATTGCAAACCAGCTCAGCCAGCCGCTTGGACACATAATCACCATAACCGCCTTCGGCAATCAACATAAAGGCCTTGGCAAAAATATAATCCCCGCCTAAAATAGCAATCTGATTATCCCATTTGGCATTTGCCGTAGGTTCGCCCCGCCGGGTACCAGCTTCGTCAATCACATCATCATGTACCAATGAAGCCGTGTGAATCAGTTCCAGAGCCTCTGCTAATGGCAATATCTTCTCCAGCGAAAAATCCTGACCGCCTCGTGCTGACAAAAGGCAAAGTGCAGGACGGATCCTCTTGCCTCCTGCCGTCACCAAATGGGTTCCTACCTCATTTACCAACTCCACTGATGAAGAAACTGCCCCGATCAGTCCTTCATTCAGTAATTCCAAATCACTCTGTATTACATCAAACATGGGGTTTGACACATTTATCACCTACAAAACATAGTCTTTATGCCGTTACACGCATTCTTTAATTGTACTACATTTCTACGCATTTGTCATTGCCTATATTTATTGTTTAGAGCATATTCTGCAAAAACGCCTTTGTCCGCTCTTCCTTCGGTGCTGCAAAGAACACCTCCGGCTCACCCTGTTCCACGATGTTGCCCTCAGCCATAAAGATGACATGGCTGGCTGCCTCCCGGGCAAAAGCCATTTCATGTGTTACCACCACCATGGTCATATGTTCCGCTGCCAATTCCCGCATGGTCTTCAACACTTCTCCGGTAAGTTCCGGATCAAGCGCTGAAGTCGGCTCATCAAAGAGCATGATATCCGGCTTCATGCACAATGCTCTGGCGATAGCCACCCGCTGCTGCTGACCACCAGAGAGCTGGGAAGGATAATAATCCGCCCGATCAGACAGACCTACCTTATCCAGCAGCTCACGAGCATAAGGTTCCACCTCACTGCGTTTCAATCCCTTCACCTGCATAGGCGCCTCCAACAGATTTTCCAGAACGGTCATATGCGGGAAAAGATTGAACTGCTGAAACACCATACCTGTGCTGGCCAGGATTTCCCGTTCTTCTTTGCCATTAGCATACCGCGCCTCTCCATCTTTGGTCTGCACCAGAAACCTGTCCTTGATGGCAATACTGCCCTTGTCGATAGTTTCCAGTTTATTGATACAACGGAGCAACGTGCTTTTCCCTGAGCCTGAAGGCCCGATAATAGCCAGGACTTCTCCCCGGCGCACTTCCAGATCGATGCCCTTCAAAACATCCAACTGATCATAGGACTTATGAATATCTGTCATTTTCAGCATGACTTCGCCTTGGTTAGTATTTGCCATAATATGCCTCCAATTTCTTAAAGCCCCAGGTCAGGACAAAGGTCATCACCAAGTAAAAGATTGCCGCAAACAGGAATGGTGTCATATCAAATTCCCGCTGCACAATGGTACGGGCTACACGCAGCAGATCATTCATGGCCAGGATGTAGACCAGCGATGTATCCTTGACCAAATTGATGGTCTCATTGCTCACAGGCGGCAGTACGATACGGATAACCTGCGGCAGGATGATACGGCGCATCGTCTGCGGATAGCTCATCCCCAACGTCTTAGCAGCCTCATACTGCCCTTTGGGCACAGCCTGAATCCCCGCGCGGAAAATCTCAGCAAAGTAAGCGGCATAATTAAGCGTAAACGCCAATAATGCCGCAGCAATGTCCGGCAGGCGGATGCCAATCATCGGCAGGGCAAAGTAGACAAACAGCAACTGCAGCATGAGCGGTGTTCCCCGCATGATCCAGATATAGAATTCCACCAGCCGGCTCACCAGCTTGAAGGTGGACAAGCGGCCCAAAGCTGCCAGCATCCCCAAGGGTAAAGCCAGTATCAAGGTAACAAAAAATATTTCTAACGTTATTTCTGAACCATCCAGCATCAGCAGGAACGTGTCCCAAAGTTTTTCCATGTAGCTTTCTCCTTTAGTGTCGTAAAGTATTAATACATTAGATTATACACAAGAACGTCAGAACTGTAAAGGAAATTCCTGTCAGCAAAAACATAGTTTCCCTCTATTCGCTATAAAAAATTTTTATGGTAAATACTTTGAAAAATTACTTGCAAAAATGATTTTACCTGCTATAATAAGTTTCTGTTAGCAGGTACTAAGATGTACCATTAAGTTTTGGGAGGTGTACTTTACTCATGCGTGATTGCGAAAAGATTCTCGATCAGAAACTGGGCAGCCGTGAATTTCAGGAAGCTTTTGAAGCTACTTCCATGGAATATGATTTCATCGACCGTATTGCTGCCGCTTGCGCCAAACTGGCCAAAGCTGATAGCTGCGACAAGAACTAATCTGGATTCCATTAATATATCGAAGCAAAAAATTGACCGGTCAGATTCTGACCGGTCAATTTTTATGCCTTTCTCTCCCTAAAGCGCTTCAGCGAAAATAGCAGGACTCAATCAGTAGCGCTTGCGTTTTACGGAAGATGGATATCCCAATTGTTCACGGTACTTCATCACCGTGCGGCGGGACAGTTCCATATTTTTTGCTTTCAACAGTTCACAAAGCTTTTGGTCGCTCAAAGGCTTCTGGGGATTTTCCCCCTTGATCAGCGCTTCGATAGCGGCCTTGGCCTGACTGGCGATGAAGTCCTCTCCGCTGCTGCCCTTTTTGAGGCTGGCGGTGAAGAATTTCCGCAAAGCCATGATGCCGTTGGGCAGTTCCACATATTTGTTGGCTACCGCACGGCTGACCGTTGACTCATGTACGCCGATGGCCTCGGCCACATCCCCCATCGTCAGGGGGCGGAGGCTGGCCCGGCCTTCCTCCAGGAAATCACGCTGCACGCGGATGATTTCCTCCACCACTTTCTTGATGGTACTGCGGCGCTGCTCAATGCTGTTGATCAGCCAGGAAGCAGCACTCAGGCGTTTGCTGATATATCTCTGGGTATCCTTGTCAAAATCTGCCGCCTCCTTGTATAAGGGGGCAATCCTGAGTTTGGGGATATAGGTGTCGTTAAGACTTACCTGATAACCTGTAGGCGTTTTCTGGACCAATACATCCGGCGTGATATAATTGGCTGCTTCGCCACCATAGACACTGCCAGGTTTGGGATTGAGCTTGCGCAGGATATCTACAGCCATCTGCACTTCAGCAGGCTTGCAGCCTTCCGCTGCGGCAATCTCTTTGATGCGGGCATCGGCCACATCCGTCAGATGCTTGTCAATCAAAGCGGCTACCAGACCATCATAGATGCCCAGCTTCTGTGCCTGCAGGCGCAGGCATTCGCTTAGATTCCGGGCACCGACGCCCACCGGTTCAAAGCCCTGCACCACGGTCAGCACCTGCTCAACCTGTGCAGGCTCTGCCGCCATGGTCCTGGCAATATCTTCCAGGGGCAGCGTCAGATAACCCCAATCATCAATGGAACCGATGATAAAGGTAGCAATGGCCAGTTCTTCCTCATCATCAAAGGCGAATTCAGCCTGTTCCAATAACTCATTTTCCAGCGTGGTGCTTACAGGCGCTGCTGATTCAAAGACATGTTCCCGCTCGCTGAATCCGCCGCTGAAGTCATTGCTGTCATCGCCCAGATAATCAGCCAAAGCGGAGAGGTTATCCGCCCGGAAGAGTTCGCCCTGATTTTCTTCGGCGCCATCACCATATTCCATCTCCAGCGCAGGATTTTCCAAATATTCTTTTTCAATTTCATTTTTCAGATCCTGCGCGGATAACTGCAAGATCTGAATCGCCTGCTGCAGCTTCATGGTCATGGCCAGATGCTGCGAGAGGTTCATATTTAGGGATTGTTCCTGCTGCATGGAGATGCTCCTTCATTACTTTGATGTTACTTATTTCTGAGACATTGCTGCTGCAATAGCTGCGCCTAAACCACTGCCGCCATTTTCCAGCACGGTGTCCACAACGCTGGCTTCTTCGCCCAGAAGCTCAGACAGCGCACGCATGATATTTTCCTTGGCCAGCGGCATCTTTTCGTAGACAGAACCATCCACAGCAATATGCTGCTTGGGTGCCTTGCCTTCACCAGCCAGCTGCCAGATGATACCCACAAAGGATGCCGTAACGAGACGGGCCGAACGGACAACCAATGCACTGGCCAGGTCGCGAACCATTTCAGCATCAGCCGTTTCAATGGTCTTGCCCGTCTTATCGGCCACGATTTTCACGACTTCAGCCTTATCAGCGGTTTCATCCAGGATGATATTGCTCATATCGATGCTGGTAAAACCGTAGTTCTTGCCCTTCTCATCCAGGAGTTCAGCAAGGGCCATGCCGAAGAGCTCACCCATATAACGGCCGGATACCATTTTTTCCAGGCGCTGTTCACCCGGTTTTTCGGAGGCCTTGTCAAATTCGATGTCCAGACGGCTGGGCACGAGCTTCATGAAGCCGCCGGATTCCAGATTCAGGATCATGGGTGCATCCGCGCTGTCGGCGTATGGTTCAAGATAGCAGGTATTATGTCCCGTCGCATAGATAGAACCGATGTAGATATCCGGCTGCTTGTAGGCAGCAGCCAGCAGCACCGCTACCGTATCATTGATGACAGCCGTCGGTTCCACATTGTCAATGCCCTGACGGTGCAACGCTTCCTTGAGCAGGTCATTGACCACCTTGCCCTCAACCCCCGGCGTAGCGAATTCCTTCGTCCAGATAATCAATTTGGCATTGTAAAGGTCAGTCTGCTCGGACGGGAAAGAGAACGTATGACCTAAGAGATACTTCGTCGTATGGTCGCCTTCCACGGCTTCATCCACGAGTTCTGCGATGAAATCAAACATCTCTTCAGCGGTAGAGTCTGCACCGATGAAATCATAGACGCCTTCCACCTTCAGCGGTTTGGCTACTTTCTTGAGCACTTCAAACTTACCTTCCCCTAAAAGTTTGATGCGCAGGACACGCAGGTTCGTGCCACCGAAATCCAAGGCCAGATATTCACCGGTTTCCTTGCCCGTGGGCAGGCCCACATAGGATTTGAGCATGCGCAGGGAGGACTGTTCCGGATCTTTGAGCCCCAGACGCAGGTCATAGCGGAAATCAGCAGCGATTTCCCGCAGCTGTTCGGTGCTGACCGTGAATTCCCCAATCAGATTTGCAAATTGTTCCTTGTTGAATGCCATTTTCTTTTCCCCTTTTTTGTATATTAAGCAAAATAATGCTTGAAACCTCATCCATCAGCCTGCCGGCTGCATCCTTCCCCCAGTGGAAGGGCTTATTGTTCTTCGGCGATGGCCTCGAGATATTCCCAACGCTCCATCAACTGTTCGAGTTCAGCGTTCAGCCGTGTTTCTTCCCTGGCCAGTTCACTCAGCTTGCCGAAGTTGGTGGCATTTTCAGCCATCTGCAGCTGCACCACCTTGAGTTCCCCTTCCTTGCTGGCGATGATACCCTCAATCTCTGCATATTCCTTCTGCTCCTTGAAGGTAAAACGCCGCTTGGCAACTGGCTCATGGTCATTGCGGGCAGCTTTCGGTCTGTCCTCAGCTGTCTTTTCACTTTTGGGTGCCGGCTCTGCTCCAGCCTGTTCCTCAGCCAGCTTTTCCTTGTAATAGGAATACCCGCCGGTATACATCCGCAGCTTTCCGCCCGCCTCATAGGCAAAAACCTTGTCGGCCAGCCTGTCCACGAAGAAGCGGTCATGAGATACGAAGATGATTGCGCCCTGAAAATCGTCGATGAAACTTTCCAGCACGGCCATGGTCTCCAGATCCAGATCATTGGTCGGTTCGTCCAACAACAGGACATTCGGTTCCTCCATCAGCACCCGCAACAGATAAAGCCGCCGCTTCTCGCCGCCGGAAAGGCGGGCAATGGGCGTCCACTGCAAATCCCCCGGGAACAGGAAGCGTTCCATCAGCTGGGAAGCCGAAATCCGTGTGCCATCTGCCAGCGTGATATAATGAGCGGCCTCCTGCACGTATTCAATGGCCCGCAGACGCTCGTCCATCTCCCGGGCCTGCTGGGCAAAGTAACCGATTTTGACCGTCTGGCCAATGGTCACGGTACCGGAAGTCGGCTGCTGAAGCCCCGCGATGATATTGAGCAAGGTGGTCTTGCCGGTGCCATTGGCCCCTAAGATGGCCACCCGGTCATTGCGCAGCACCGTATAGGTAAAGTCCTGCACAATGGTGCGACCATCTACCTCGTAGTGCACATGGTCGAGCTCAATAACCGTACGACCAAGGCGGCTGCCTGCCAAACCGATTTCCACCGTGTCATTGCTGATATTGACACTCTGGCTCTTGACCTCCTCATAGCGCTGGATGCGGGCTTTCTGCTTGGTCGAGCGGGCCTGCGCGCCGCGGCGCAGCCATTTGAGCTCGTTGCGCAGGAAATTCTGCCGCTTGGCCTCGGTGGCCTGCAGGCGCTCCAGCCGCGCCGCCTTCTGCTCCAGGAACTCCGAATAATTGCCCGTATAGGTATAGGCAGAACCCTGGTCAAGCTCCAATATCTTATTGGCGGTATTATCGAGGAAATACCGGTCATGTGTCACCATCAAAAGTGCACCCTTGAGCCCCCGCAGATACTCTTCCAGCCAGGCAATGGTCTCACTGTCCAGATGGTTGGTAGGCTCGTCAAGGATCAACAGGTCACAGGGCTGAATCAAAGCCGTGGCCAGAGCCAGACGCTTCTGCTGCCCACCGGAAAGGCTGCCCACCGGAGCAGTGAAGTCATTGATGCCCAGTTTGGTGAGCACGGTCTTGGCAGAACTTTCAATCTGCCAACCGTCATTCTCATCAATCACGGCAGTATAACGCATGATTTCCTGCTGCAAAGCCTTATCATCAGGATTATCCGCCGCCTTTGCCATAGCCAGCTCATACCCGCGCAAAGCCTGCATCAGCGGGGAAAGCCCACGAAAGACTTCCATCAGCACGGTATTTTCCGGAGCAAAAGCCTTATCCTGCGCCAGATATTCCAGCTGCAGCCCCCGCATGGTGGTCATCGTTCCATCATCCACGGGAATCAGGCCAGCCACCGCCTTCAGGAAGGTGGATTTGCCGGTACCATTGACACCGACAATCCCCACCTTATCCCCGGCCTCCATGCTGAAGTCAATGCCCGAGAACAAGACCTTCTCGCCATAACTCTTGGTAAAATTTTCGATGGTGATTATCATAAACTATCGTCCTATCTGTAAACATTCCTTCTTATTATAGCGTTTTTACCTCTATTTTCCTAGTACCTAATGAGGAACAAATTTCTTTCATTTTCGAAACGACCAAAAAACCGGCCATCATTGGCCGGTCAAACATGTTTATTCATTTGTTCCCCCACGGATTGCCGCTTACCGAACCATAACCAGAACAATAGAGGAAAAACTACCAGTTCAAAGACAATGATGATCGCAAACAGGGCATTGATGAAATTCCAACTGAGGAACATCAAACCATCACGTCGGGGCTCCTCCCCATCGTAACGTTCCGGTACAAAGCCTCCCACAATCCGCGGGCCTTCTGTATCGCTGCTGCCACCATTCGCTGCCGTCATCACAGGACGCGGCTCCAGCGCGTAATCACCATCCGACTCACATACAATACCAATCAGACAAAATGACACCAACAGCAAAACGAGGATGACCAGCAAAGTCAGATACTTTTCGCCATTGCTCATCCGTTGTCCCATCAATTTCACCACCAGCAGCTTCTAAGAAATCTCTCATCAAAATCTAATCCTTTTATAATACTGT
Source organism: Pseudoselenomonas ruminantium (assembly GCF_900142515.1). Taxonomy (GTDB): domain Bacteria; phylum Bacillota; class Negativicutes; order Selenomonadales; family Selenomonadaceae; genus Selenomonas_A; species Selenomonas_A ruminantium_D. The sequence goes on from NZ_FRBC01000004.1 coordinate 161,774, forward strand.
AACCGTTCTCTTTAGTTTTGTCAAATTCTTTCCCGGTAAGAGATTAGTACCAGGTTGACCTCCCAGCTACTAATATGCTATAATCATTCTAGTTTTGTGTCTACAAGTTTAAGGGAGGTTTTTTACTTGCGTTTGGCAAAACCCGGTTGCCTGCTTGTAGCGGCAACATTTTTTTTAGGTTCCGTAAATTTCGCAGAAGCCGCCAGCTTCCACCTCGGCGACACCGGCCATGAAGTCAGCGAGATACAACAGGCCTTGGCCAGCCGTGGTTATGATGTACCAGTGGATGGTGATTATGGCCCGGCCACAAAAGCAGCTGTAGCAGATTTCCAAAAAGACAATAATCTCGAAGTAGATGGTGAAGTAGGTGTGCATTCTTATCAGGTGCTCCTGCATCGCTCTCTGCCCAATATCGAACACAAATCTTACTTCGCCGATGGCAATGGTATCATCCACCTGGCCCAGCAGTTCCTGGGTGTCCCCTACGTTTGGGGTGGCAGTTCACCTAACGGTTTTGACTGCTCCGGTTTCGTGCAGTACGTATTTGCCCAACGAGGCATTCATCTGCCACGCACAGCTGATATCCAGATCACCGCCGGACGGCCTGTCGCAAAATCTGAATTGCAGCCTGGCGATCTAGTTTTTTTCGCCAGTGACTATGTGAACATTTCCCATGTAGGCATCTATGTCGGCGACGGCCGTATGATCCATGCCTCCAGCGGTGAGGGAATGATCGCTTATGATTCTCTTTATCGTGACTATCGTGTATCTCACTATGTAGGAGCCTGTCGCGTGATTGGCTGATTTCCTCTGAGTCCTCCCTTGCGGAGGGCTTTTTCTATTTGACAGGAACATGACGTTGTTATATAGTAGTCCATATGCAATAAATCAAAGGATGTGTCTTGCTATGACAACATGGTTTAAACGGCTGGCTCTTACAGGTCTGGCCGCTATATTAGCGTGCATCGCTATCTGTTCCTACATTTTGCATGGTGCAGCTACTTCTGTTCCCGTGCTCAATTATCACCAGATCAATGACCGGGATGAAAATGCCCTGACGGTTCACACCGATCAATTCGAAGCACAAATGAAGTATCTGGTCGATAACGGCTACCACGTAATCACACCTCAGGAAATGATTGATGCCTGGGATAATGATACGCCCCTGCCGGAAAAACCGGTCATCATCACCTTTGATGATGGGTATGCCGATAATTACCGCAACGCATTCCCCATTCTGCAGAAATACCAGCTCAAGGGAACCATATTCCTCATCTCAGATTACGTCAGCACGTATCCGAACTATCTGACCTGGACACAAATCAATGAAATGCAGGACAGTGGCCTGATTGATTTTGAAAGCCATACACTTTCCCATGAGCAGCTGGACAGTACCAGTCCGGAAGAAACATGGAATCAGCTCGCCGGTTCTAAAAAGGCCTTGGAATGGCATTTGGGCAAGGAAATCAAATTCCTCGCATATCCTTGCGGCTCCTATGACAATGAGTTGCAGCAATTGGTGAAGAAAGCCGGCTATCAGGGAGCCTTCACCGTCAACTATGGACTTGCTGATAAAGGTGAAAACCATTACATTCTGGATCGGGTTCCTATTTTCGGTTGTACCAATCATACTTTGCTGCGTTTTAAGCTGCGCCTGCAGTACACACCTATATTTGCCCCATTAGCTAAACTGAACAGAGATTTATTGGCCAACGACCATACATTCCTGGCCAGATTCATTCCTACACCATAAAAGGGAGCCGCAAATCGCGGCTCCCTTTTTGCATGACCCCCGAACTCATGAGGGCATTCCCAGATTGATTTCCTTGACAATCTTCGCCTCTTCTCGGCCCATGCACCATCCTAACGTCTTAATCTCCGCATAGAGCATCACTCGCTGCTCCCGGTTATCCACATCAGCCTGCATAAGAATCCGATATTGCTGTATAGCCTGCCCATAACGAGCACTTATTTCATGGTAGCTGCGTGGCTTCTCAGGTCGATCTCCTTTATGACGGCGAATCAAATCTTCTGCAGCACTTACCGTTTCATTATCGGTCACGATCATGATGTTCCTCCTTTCCAACAAAACCATTTCCCGATGTTACTAAAATTCGTCATGAAGTATACAATGTCCTCTAAATCTGTTATTTTATTCGTCGCAAAAAAGCCCGGATCTTTTCCAGAGACTTTTCTTTGTTTTCTTCCAAACCACTGGATACGTCTACAGCATATGGGTGCAAAAGCTTATTTACCTGCTTCACATTTTCCCTATTGATCCCGCCAGCGACCAACACGGACTTATGGATCTGCACAATGTCATCAGCCGCCCGCCGCCAGTCAAAACGCTCCCCAGTGCCTCCAGGAAGCAGCGGATGCGGAGTATCCAGAAGAATCATCTCTGCGGGATAATCATTCGCTTCTGCCACAGAAAAATTTTCATCATAGCGAAAAGCCTTGATAACAGGACATACCACCTGCTTAGCATAGCTTGCCGGTTCATGACCGTGCAGCTGCACATAATCGAGCCCCACCTGTTCGGCAATCTCATTCACCCTGGACAGATCTTCATCCACAAAAACCCCCACGCAGCGGGATTCTTTGATCTGCTGCCGAATGACAGCAGCGCGTTCCGGATTGATATAACGGTGGCTGGGTTCGTAAAACACAAAACCAATAAAATCTGCTCCCGCTTCCTCAGCCACTTTGGCAGCAAATAAATCCTTGATACCGCAAATTTTCGCTCTCATATTTTTTCCCCTTTTAACCACTTTATCGTAACAAATTTTATCACTTTCCTCCATTAACGACTATTATGTTACATTCTTTTGTCCTCATTGTCAATACAAAAGTACAAATCATGCTTAAAAATCATGTACATTTTCCATATAAAAAATCAGCCGATTCACATCGGCTGATAAGACAGAGCAAATACAATCTTTATTTTTCCACTTCTTCATTCATTTCTGCCGGAGGCCCGCCCTGAGGGCCATCGCCCATCGGACGTTCCGGACGGAGCTGGGATTGGTCGACACCTAATTGCTGAGCTACATCACCCCAACGGTTGTTGATTTTTTTCATATCCAGTACAGACTGGATATCCTTACCACTGAGTTTGGCCAGCTTGGCAGCCATGCCGATATCATGCGGACGATAACCATTGTTCATGAGTTTCAGCGCCGTATCCTTATCCACATCGCCATGTTCTGCCATGCGTTCAGCCGTCAGTTCATTCATCTGAACATGGATCTGTTCCCGGGTAATGCCCAGTTCCTGTTCTACCTGCGGCCATTGCTTAGCCTCCGTCTTCATGGACAATACATCTGCAAAGGATTTGCCACTGATCTTTGCCAGCATGGCAGCCTGACCGATATCACGGAAATCTTTCTTTTCCTCTATAGCAGCTTTGACTTCTTTCTCGCTCACACCAAAGGTCTTGTTGATCTGCTTGGCCATGTCGTCTGCACTCATTCGCATCATCGGCGGTTGTCCGCCACGATGGCCTTTCATCATGGGCGGCGGGCAGGGCTGGCCATTCTGTACATTCTTATCTGCAGCCTGTGCCTGCGCCCCCAACATGCCAAAGCCCGTTCCTGCCATCAGGACACCAGCCATGATACCTGCTAACATTTTCTTATTCTTACGCATAATATTTACCTCCATTCGGAATTCCTATTGTTTGTTTTCATCTGCTATGGTTATAATATAAAACATTATTCTTATAGTTGCCTTAGATTACTATTAATTTTTCGTAAAATTTTGCTGAAAAAAAACTGAAGCATTGCAGGTATAAATATTTTTTATTTTATTTAAAGAAAAAGCAGGATAATTTTACCATAATGTCGTATAATATATTGTGTGATAATTATGGAAAGAGGTGGATTCGATGACAGAACAGGAAATCGAGAAACTCGTGCAGGATAAACTCAACGAGGCTTATCAGGCTGAAGAACATCCCAAGAAGTTCTTCATTACGGAAAATGGCCGTGGTGTTTGCGATGGCGGCGACCTTTACAATGCGTTGCTCGGCGACATGATGCGCATTTCCCAGAAAGCCCTGACTGGCATTCTCAAAGAAGCTCTGAAGAAATAAGGCATGACAAGACAGCCTCCCGCTATTCCTGCGGGAGGCTGTTTTCATGTCTTATTTTATTTCACCGATATCCATGCTGATATCCAATGCCTTGACACTATGTGTCAGCGCTCCAACGGATATCACATCCACACCGCTTTTCGCCGCAGCAGCCAGGGTCGTCTCATCAATGCCGCCGGAGGCTTCCACAACTGCCCGATGGTCGATCAGGCGCACGGCTTCAGCCATCATCTCCGGTGCCATATTGTCCAGCATGATCACATCTGCCTTGCCAGCCAGCGCTTCCTCAACACCAGCCAGGTCTTCCACCTCAATCTCAATCTTCGTCATATGGGAAGCATAGCTCCTGGCCCGCTCCAAAGCCGCCGTGATACCGCCAGCTACCTGGATATGATTGTCCTTGATCAGGATGGCATCATAAAGGCCCAGACGATGGTTGGCACCGCCACCGACTTTCACCGCATACTTATCCAGCAACCGCAGGCCCGGCGTTGTCTTGCGGGTGTCCACGAGCTTTGCCCCATAGGGCGCGGCAATAACGGCCAGTTTGTGCGTACGGGTGGCCACACCGGACAGATGCTGCAACAGGTTCAAGGCCAGCCGCTCACCGGTCAGGATGGCCTGTGCTGAACCATCCAACGTCGCAATCACGGAAGTCGGGGTGAGTTCAGCACCATCTTCCAGTACCTTGTTGAACTTGATATCAGGATCAAGCAGGGCAAACACCCGCTCTGCTACATCCACACCAGCCAGGATTCCCGTATCCTTGGCATGGATAATCGCATGTGTCGTGGCCGCGGTCGGCACCGTAGCCAAGGTTGTGATATCGCCGCTGCCCACATCTTCCTGCAGCCAGCCTTTTATCTTTTCATCCAAACCTAATATATTCATGAATCTGACATCCTTCCCTTTTTAATCAAGCCATCCCCAGCACTGCCGCAGCGGCAATATTCTCATCCCCGAATCGCTCTGCTTCATCATAAACTTTACGCCGATCCCCAAAATGCTGGCGCAGGGATTCATCCTTATCGGGATAATCCGAACGATAATGCGCTCCGCGGCTCTCCTGACGGCGCTGTGCTCCACGGAAGATCAGATCACCGCAGATAAGCCCAGCCCGCAGATCCAGTTCTGCAGCAGACGCGGCACTGCAGCCTTCATACCTGGCCGCCAGCTCACGCAACTTTTCTTCCCCTACTGCCATCTCCCCGGCTTCACGGACAATTCCCAAATAGCGGCTCAGGATTTGCTGGCTCGCCTTCCGGTCTGCCATCATACCGGCATGGCTTTCCTCCGCCAACTTTTCCTCCCGCCAGAAAAGCCCTGCTTCCGCCTGCGGCAGTCTCGTCTTGCCAATGATTGTTGCCACCCGACGGCCAAAGACCAAGCCTTCCAACAAGCTGTTGCTGGCCAGCCGGTTTGCCCCCTGCAAACCAGTGCAGGCCACTTCGCCACAGGCATAGAGTGCTTCAATGTTCGTGCGTCCCCAGATATCCGTATGCACGCCCCCCATCATGTAATGGGCTGCCGGTGCAATCGGAATCAGATCCTTGGCAATATCCACGCCATACTCCCGGCAGGTTGCCGCAATCATCGGGAACTTCTCCGCCACATTCTCGATATGCCGGGCATCCAGCCAGATATGGCTGACTTCAGCTTTGGTCATTTCCCGGAAAATGCAGCGTGCCACCACATCACGCGGCGCCAGTTCCGCCATAGGATGACATTCCGGCATAAACCGCTTGCCCTCACTGTTCAGCAGGTATGCACCAGCTCCGCGCACGGCTTCGGATATCAGGAAGTTCGGACAGCCTGCAAGTGCCAGCGCCGTGGGATGGAACTGCACGAATTCCATATCGGCAAGTTCCGCCCCCGCCCGGGCTGCCATGGCCATACCACTGCCCGTAGCCCCATCCGGATTGGTGGTATGCTGGAACAGGCGTCCCAAACCGCCAGTTGCCAGCACGGTATGCCTTGCCCGCAGGCAGATTTTTTTTCCATGCCAGAGCGCCGTTGCTCCATAACAACGTCCCTGATGCACCAACAGATCCACCACATAACAGCCCTCCATGGTGCGGATGTTCTTCTCCCTGGCCACCATCTCATTCAGTGCCCGGGCTACCTCTGCCCCGGTGGCGTCCCCATGACTATGGACAATGCGGTTGCGGCTATGGCAGCCCTCTCTCCCCAAAGAAAGCGTGCCATCTGCATAGCAATCGAATTCAGCTCCATTTGCCGCCAGCCAGCGAATATCTGCCAGCCCTTCTGTCACCACCATGCGTGAGACGGATTCATTGCTGAGCCCGGCTCCCGCCACCAATGTATCTGCCAGATGAAGCTGTGGATTGTCATCTTTTCCCAAGGATGCCGCAATGCCTCCCTGGGCTTTGCTGGTATTACTGTCCTGCAAGGTATCCCGCACCACCAGTAACACATGATGGCCATGACGTGCCAACTGGCAGGCTGCAGTAAGACCGGCCACACCACTGCCAATCACCAGACATTCTTCCTGACGATTTTCCATCCGGCGCGTATCAAAATTCATCAAATAACGTTGCATGACGTTTCCCCCTTTATTGCCAGCATCCGTTCCAAGGCAGCTACAGATTTCAGGCGGATATCCTCGGGTACCACTACCTGTGGCTCCATGGTCAGAAGGGCATCCCGCACTTTCTCCAATGTCGTTTTCTTCATATTCACGCATAACAGCCGACGGGAAGCAAGATGGAACTTCTTCTGCGGGCAGCGTTCCGTCAGTTCATACATGACACCTTCCTCGGTGGCAATGATAAACTCATCAGCGGGATTTGTTTCAGCAAATTTGATGATGCCGCTGGTGCTACCCACATAATCGGCCAGCGCACAAAGTTCAGCCCGGCACTCCGGATGCATCAACACCAGTGCCTGCGGATACCTTGCCTTGGCCGCCTGGATTTCCTCCACGGTAAGATTGCCATGAATAGGGCAGCCTCCCTGCCATTTCAACAGCTTGCGGCCGCATTGTTCCTCTGCCCATGCTCCCAAATTAGCATCGGGTACAAAAATGACTTCTTTATCCCGCGGCAAGGAAGCCACAACCGCAGCAGCATTGGAAGACGTACAACAGATATCACTCATTGCTTTGACAGAAGCCGGCGTATTGACATAAGAAACAATCAATGCATCCGGATGTTCCGCCCTGGCCTTGCGCACCTCTCCGGTAATGGCATCGGTGAACATCTGGCAGCCAGCATCCACAGCGGGCAGCAGCGTGACCTTATCCGGTGACAGGATATTGGCCGTCTCTGCCATAAAGCGCACGCCACAGAACACGATAACTTCTGCATCCGTAGCTGCTGCCTTCTGGGACAGGCCAAAAGAATCCCCGCTGAAGTCCGCAATCTCCTGAATCTCCTCTGGCTGATAGACATGCGCCAGGATAATCGCTTTGCGCTCCTTTTTCAGCCGCATGATTTCTTCAATGATATCTTCCATACATAACTCCCCATAAAAAGTAATAGCATCGACTACTGTCATGACAGTAGACAATGCTATTATAAACTCAATTAAAACATCTGGCAAGTAAAATGAAAAAATATACAAAAAGGGACTTGCTCTGCTTCACAGAGCGTCGCGGCCTGACTGACTAAGATTCCATAGCAAAAAACCCGCCAGCAAGATGCTGACGGGCTTGTACCCAACGATAATGAAATTAACGCTTGGAGAACTGGGAAGCCTTGCGGGCTTTCTTGAGACCGTACTTACGACGTTCTTTTTCACGCGGGTCACGCGTAACGAAACCAGCTTTTTTCAGAGCCGGACGGAGTTCAGCGTCCATCTCCATGAGCGCACGGGTGATACCGTGACGGATTGCGCCTGCCTGACCAGATACGCCACCACCAGCTACGTTAGCGATAACGTCATACTTGTCAACAGTTTCCGTAAGGTTCAGAGGCTGACGAACGATGAGTTCGAGAGTCTTCAGACCAAAATATTCTTCCATGCTACGACCGTTGATCGTAACTTTGCCTTCGCCTGGAACCAGACGAACACGGGCAACGGAAGACTTTCTGCGGCCAGTGCCGTAATAGCTTACTTGTGCCATTTATATGTTCCTCCTCCAGATTAGCGAATGTTCAGCTCGAGCTTTTCCGGCTTCTGAGCTGCATGCGGATGCTCGCTGCCAGCGTAAACGCTGAGCTTGCGGTACATCTGAGCACCGAGACGGTTATGCGGCAGCATGCCTTTTACAGCGTGCTCAATAACGCGTTCCGGGAACTTTTCGAGCATCAGGCCAGCGGACGTGAACGTCGTGCCACCCTGATAACCGGAATGACGGAAGTACGTCTTATCCGTAAGCTTCTTACCCGTAAATTTAACCTTCTCTGCATTGATGACGATGACATAATCACCCGTATCAACGTGCGGAGTAAAGGTCGGTTTATTTTTACCGCGAAGAACTTTAGCAACTTCAGCTGCGAGACGGCCGACAGTCTGCCCTTCAGCGTCTACAACATACCATTTACGCTCAACGTTGGATGCATTTGCCATAAACGTTGTCTTCATGCGTGTTTCCCCCCTAATAAGTTCAAATAAATATTCGATATGTGATACTCTCGTGACTGGCTTCCGGGGCTAATGGATGCCATGCCCGTAACATCACATAAAAAAATTCTACACAAAATCGAGCGGCAAGTCAAGGACTTTTTTTGATTTTGCGCAGAATTTTTTTACGGTTTGATTGTCAGAGCAAAGTGGGCATCAGCAGCCCTTGAAATAGGAGATGGTTCGGGACAGGCCTTCCGCCAGATCCATCTGCGGCTGCCAGTCCAGATTCTGCACAGCTGCCTCATGACAGAGAACCGAACGGTTGATATCCCCTTCCCGGGGGGCAGCAAACTTCGGCTCTACAGTCCTGCCCGCGGCTTTGCCCATCAGTTCAATCAGCTCCAGCAGGCTGGTTTCCGTCTGAGTGCTGAGGTTGTAGACTGTATTGGCCTTGCCCGTGATCATGGCCGCGATGATGCCGGCAGCGATGTCCCCGGCATAGATGAAGTCACGTGTCTGCCTGCCATCGCCAAAGACCGTGATATCCTGCCCTTTGGCAATGCGCTTGGCAAAGATGCTGATCACGCCGCCTTCACCGGTATCGCCCTGACGTTCGCCATAGACATTAGCAAAACGCAAGGCCACATAATCCAGGCCATACAAGTCATGATAAAGCTTCAGGTATTTTTCCACCGTCACCTTGGTCAATCCATAAAAAGACATGGGGGCCAGTTTTTCACTCTCGCGAATTGGCAGCCTATCCTCGGTAACATCACCATAAGCCGCCGCCGTAGAAGCAAAGATTACCCGCTTCACACCACTATGACGGGCTGCTTCCAGAATATTTACCGTCCCCATGATGTTTTCGGACGCATCGAATTCCGGATCTTTGATGGAGATATCTACCATGGATTGACCTGCCAGATGAACAATGATATCGAACCTGCCCTGTTCAATCTTTTCACGGACATGCTTATCCCGCATATCCGCCTCCCAGCAGTTACAAGTATCCCTGCCCGCAGGCAGGTGCTGCCAGCTGCCAGTGCTGACATTATCCAGCACCGTTGCTTCATGGCCTGCGGCCAACAGCTGTCTTACTAAATGAGAGCCGATGAATCCGGCGCCACCCGTTACCAAAACTTTCATTATATAATCCCCCGCTGCACCTCATGTCCCAGATGAGCTGTGCTGTTCAATAACTCCACTATCGGATTGGCCTCTGTATCATAACACACAATATTCACCGCCGTATTGAACTGGCGGATGCTCCAAAGATATTGCAACGGCATATGGAGAGCCGCCGTCAATATGGTGCGGAGTACGGCACCATGGGCCACTACTACGATTGTCTGCCCATCATGTTTGCGAATCAGTTCATTGAGCCTTGCCATGGCCCGTTCCTGCACGGCCGGAAATGTTTCCCCACCGGGAATCTCCAGGATGTCCGGATGCTGGATGAAGTTTGCCATAGCGTCTTCCCATTTTTCCACGATCTGCGGATAGGTCAGCCCTTCCCATTCACCGAAACTCAATTCCCGAAAGGCAGGCTCAGCCTGTACCGGCAAGCCAAACCTGGCGGCGATTGTCTCAGCCGTCACCATAGCCCGGTTCAGGTCGCTGGCATAAATCGCATCAATATCCCGCACAGGGAAATTCTCTGCCAATTTCCGGGCCTGCATTTTCCCTTCCTCGGTCAGATGCACATCCGACTGGCCCTGATAACGTCCCGTAACATTCCATTCCGTCTGACCATGACGGACAAAAATAACCTTTGTCAAATCACTGCCTCCAATACTTTGAGCATCTGTTCATTCTCCGCATGGCTGCGCACGGCCACGCGGATATACTGCTGGCCCTCCAGCCCCGTATAATTGGCACAATCCCGCACCAACACACCTTGTTTGCGCATCCGGGCTGTGAGTTCACCGCTGGTACGACCAGTATGTGATATATCCACCATGATGAAATTCACACTGGGTTCGATGGGTTCCAGCCCCCTGACAGCACGCAAATGCTCATAAAGCCAGCTTTTTTCTCTCTGCACAAACTCACGGCTGTTTTTATGATACTCCTTTAACCCTAAAGCCGCAACTCCTGCCTTCTGAGCAAGGCTGTTGACATTCCAGACATCCTTGCCCCGCTCCAGACACTGAACCAGATCTGGATGCGCACTGGCAAATCCCAAGCGCAATCCTGGCATAGCATAAAACTTTGTCAAAGAGCGGACAACGAATAAATGCCTGAATCTATCTGTCAAACTTCTGACACTATAGGCTTCTTCATCCGGCAAAAAATCCAAAAAGGATTCATCCACCACAGTCCAGACTTTCCGTGCGTCCAATAAAGACAGGTATTTTTCCAGTTGTCCACGATTCATCAGTGTCCCTGTTGGATTATTGGGATTACCGATGAAAATACAGTCTGCATTTTCAAAGTCCTTTTCCCATGTGCCTATCTCTGGCTGAAAATCATCCACTGACCGCAGGTGCGAAAAGTGTATTTCCGCCCCCACAGATTCTGCCGCCCGCTGATATTCGCCAAATGATGGCACTGGCAATCCCACCCGCCTGGGGCGTGTCATATGCAGCAGCAGATAAAAAAGTTCTGCCGCGCCATTTCCCAACAACAACTGTTCCTTAGGCAAATGATAGTGTTCACTTAACGCAGCCTTCAAATCTCTGGCCTCTGGATCCGGATAATGAATAATACTGGCAATATTTTCCCGAATAACCTGCGCCACCTCCGGCGCTAATCCCAACGGATTGATATTGGCAGAGAAATCCAGCCACCTGCCGCCTGCAGGAGCCTCTGCATAGATATTGCCACCGTGTTCAAATTTTTCCATCCGTTCCCTCCTGCATCTTTCCATAAGAAACACATTTGCGAACAAAGGATCCTGCCGCTGCCAGACAACCGGCAAAATGCAGATGCAAGTAGCTGCCCATAGCATTATTCACCTGCTGCCCGGCCGGATATTGGCTATTGTTCCTTAGTTTCCGGAACATCATCGGTGCTTCGCCTTCCTCTACAGGCGCACTCTCTTTGGAAAAATGAAATTCGTGGCCTTTGACCTTAGAACCTGCTTTTCCCAAAAGCGAATCACGCAACAGCTCTGCCTCTACATAACCTACCATCTGCAATTTTTCCGTCATCATTGCCGTCCCAGAAAAAACACCTGCCATCGGATACACATGACCCTGAAAATCCTGTAGAGCTTCCATCATATACATATACCCCCCGCATTCGGCCAAAACAGGCATTCCTGCCTTGACTGCCTGGGCAAGTCCATTACGCATAGCACCATTGGCTGACAACTGTGCGGCAAACATTTCTGGAAAGCCGCCACCAATAAATAGGCCATCTACGGCAGGGATCTTTTCATCATGCAATGGACTGAAAGGAACAATTTCCGCCCCCAATTGTTCGAGCACCTTGATACTGGCAGGATAATAGAACGAAAACGCCTCGTCACGAGCCACGCCAATGCGGCAATTCCCACAGTTTGTTTTTTTGCCATACGGAACAATCGTCAAAGGTCTTGCGCTGCGGGCCAGCAGCATCAAATCCTCCAAATCAACCTGCTTTGCCACAGTCTGTTCCATATGGTCAATCATTTCCAGTTCCTGATTTTCCTCCACAGGCACCAGCCCCAAATGGCGTTCTGGCATACGTAAATCGTCATTTCGGCGTAAAGCACCATATACAGGCATCCCAATCCCTGTCATGGCCTCCCGGATCATCACCTCATGCGTATCCGAACCTAACCGATTCAGAATCACACCAGCAACATCCACAGATCTATCATAGTCCCGAAAACCTTGCGCAATAGCTGCCGCTGAAGCGCCCATGGATTTTACATCCAATACCAGCAGCACGGGGGCCTTGAGGATTTTGGCAATCTCTGCCGTAGAACTGATACCATTCCGCCCACCATCATAAAGCCCCATAACCCCTTCAATGACAGCGATGTCCGCATCAGCAGCTTCCGTTGCTAAGATTCCAGGCAGGATTTCCGCAGGTGTCAGCCAGCTGTCCAGATTATGTGCCGGACGTCCACTGGCCAGTGCATGATAGCCAGGATCGATATAATCCGGCCCCACTTTAAATGACTGAACTTTCAAGCCCCGTTTTCTCAACGCTGCCAAGATTCCCGTTACAATGGTTGTTTTGCCTGCTCCCGACTGTGTTGCTGCGATAACAATCCTTGGTATATTCCTCATACTCTGTCAACCTCCACACCGCCAGAACGCAATTGCGCCAATCCCAGGAATTCCACACCTGCTGCTTGAGCAATCCGTTCTGCCTGCAAACGGATTTTTTTTTCATCTATGGCAGAATCCCACCACATGCCAAAAACCGTGCCACTATGCGCGGCATTGATGCCCCAGGCACCATGTGCCCGGCCTAATTGCCAAAGCACTTCGAGTTCCTCTTTGTACAATACTGCCTGATTATAAAAGGCACTTTGAGTTGCCAATCTTGCCACTTGCTCTGCCTGCCCCTGATCCACAGCCTGACAAAAAGCCTGCAACATCTCTTCCATACCGGCTCTGCCTGAAACGAGCTTTTTTTCTTGATGGAAAGCACACGTATCCACAGTTCCACCCACATCAAAAATCGCAGCACGAAGTGCCGGCACGCTCGCAAACCGTGTCAGCACTCGACCACTTATATGATTCATGAGCACCAGCCCAGGACAAAACACCCCATCCGTAGGCTCAATCTGCGTAGCAATTTCCATAACCAGATCCAGTGACCAAGACTCATGCAAAGCCTCCATAACGGACACTACTACAGCGGCAATATCCGCACTGGATGACGCCATTCCCTTTCCTTGGGGAAGTTCCGACTGCAATCGCATTCCATAAGGAAAAGTCTCCCTTCCCAGTCGGGACAGCGCCAAAGCAAAGGCCTGCCGGGATTTTTCCCCTAGTCCCCATTGCCCCGAGAATTCATCACTCACCTGCACGGTGGTATATCGATCGATGGGGCAGGTCCCTAAAAAAGGCTCCCCGTGAGCAACACCCTGTATCAATTCTCCACAAGAACCAGGAACACGCACCATTAATCTCATAGAAATCCAACATCACTTTCCACATCACAGTTTACAATATACCTTTACATTGTAACCGAAAAAACGAACACATACAAGGCAATTTGCTAACCTGCTTATCATCTGTCGCAACCACAAAGACAAAATAAAACGAAGGAGTCTGTCAGACTCCTTCGCACGGAAGTGAACTACTCCCGCCTATAGATGCGTGAGCTTCCTGATTCGTCGAGAACTGCGATATATTCCGAGGAATATATTCGTCTTACACACTCTCCACAGGCGTAACTTCCCGTAGTCCCTACGGTAGTTGTGTACTTGTCGGCCTTTTGACTTAGCACTGACCACCTAATCATGTTACCACTTTCGCGCGGTAGATGGTACACGCACCTAGTTATACCTGCTGGCAGCTTACTGCTTGGTTTTCGCGTTTCAGCTGCGTAACGCAATTTCGCAGGTCTTCTCCTTTCTTAGAAGATTTTCGATATTCGTTACCAAGATTATACCGCATAACTATCTACGGAGCAATTGTCTGGCTCAATTACTTACGTAAATTCGCCAGCCCCACCTTCATCCCCCACCTAAGATGTGGAGGACTTCTGGCGGATT
>NZ_FRBC01000006.1 GCF_900142515.1 Pseudoselenomonas ruminantium
GCCTTACACACTCTCCACAGGCGTAACTTCCCGTAGTCCCTACGGTAGTTGTGTACTTGTCGGCCTTTTGACTTAGCACTGACCGCCTAATCATGTTACCACTTTCGCGCGGTAGATGGTACACGCACCTAGTTATACCTGCTGGCAGCTTACTGCTTGGTTTTCGCGTTTCAGCTGCGTAACGCAATTTCGCAGGTCTTCTCCTTTCTTAGAAGATTTTCGATATTCGTTACCAAGATTATACCGCATAACTATCTACGGAGCAATTGTCTGGCTCAATTACTTACGTAAATTCGCCAGCCCCGCCTTCATCCCCCACCTAAGATGTGGAGGACTTCTGGCGGATTAGGTTAAAATTATCTTAAAACATGTTCCTTCATGCTATCCAATCAGCTTTACGGATACCGACACGCCTCAAACAGGCTGAACAGGCGGTAATTCTTCCCTATCTTCAGCGATATCATCTACCACCAGCTCAGCGGTCATGACCTCAGCCAACGCTTGCGTCATCACATCCTGTTCCCCGGAAGCAACAGGTTCTACCGGCGGCAATTCCACGATTTCCCGCGGATGACCTTCTGTTCCTTCGTTTTGAACTGTTACGGGCATGACCGGTGGCAGTTCAATGGTATCTGCCGGCAGCGGCTGTGGCTCTGACACCTGCTGTCTCTGTGGCGGCGTAGGTACCACTGGCTTTGGTGCAGTTTTTGGCGGTGCCGGTTTGATTTGCGGCATTTCCAAAGGACGCGGCGATATCATGGATGGAGCATCCGGTTTCCCGCTCCGCTTCCTGGCCTTTTTCTCACGATCGATATCAGCTGCTGTGATAATGATGGGGATTGCCTTCTTTTGACGTTCCTGTACCCGCTGTTTTTCTTCCAGTTCGGCTGAAGACTTTACCGCCGCCCAGCGAAACCGGGAATTGAGCTGCGGTAAATCATCCACAGCCTTATCGACCGCCTGTGCAGCCTGCTTTGCTTTATCCTCAGCTTTATCATCCTTCACTAACTGTGAACGAAATAATTCCTGACTATCCACAGTTGAAACCGCTTCCGCAGCCTCTCCCCAGTTTCCCAGCAGCATCATCCCCATAAAAAAAATGATTCCCCACACACGCTTGCTTTGCTTCATTGACTGTATCCCCCAATGTCCTGTGCTGTAAATTTCTCTACATAGATATAATAAAATTCGGCAGAACCAATAAAAAGTCCTGCCGAATCTCATTCACTAAACTCAGATTTCTTTGAAGCTGACTACGCCTTTTTGAAAGACATCCAGTGCCGTGCTGCGCAGATCCGGATTGTCAATCAGCTGCACAGAATAGCGGCCACCTTTATTGCCGCGGAAGAACGTCACTGCCATCTGCGTATCAGCCGTTGCCGTCGTGTCCGGCTTGCCATCCCCATCGGTATCGATTTCCACTTCCTTGGCGGTGATGGCATAGACAGCCTTATCCTGCGCCGTGCGATTGATCAACATGATGCCTTCATAGCCATTAGAGGCCATCAGATCGTTCAGATATTTTTTTGCCTCTTCCTCATTGATCGTATTCAGGTTCGGTATTTTATCCTCGGCAAAAGCATCTTTGATAACGATCCAGGCATTTTTTATATTATAGCCCTCATTAGCAAAAATCAAGACTTCGCCCTGCTTGCCCTCATAAAGCGCACTGGCAGGAATGACATGCGGTTTCTGTGGGCAATTGATGGTATAGCCGTACTGTTTGCTGGTATATACATAGCTGTTAACGGTCTGGGATGCAGACGCTGCCGATGCCTGCTGAACCTGAGACGCCGCCGGAGTCTCAGCCTTCTTCTTAGCATCAGCCTGAGACATTCCCATTCCCATAAAAAAGACTCCCATCAGGCCCAAGGCTGTGATAATCTTCGCTTTTTTCCTCATCGTACATTACCTCTTTTCATAAAAGCGTGTTGCGCAAACCTGAATTACGCAACATGCCTTGATTGCTATGCCAGGATTCCTGTTTCTCTAATGCTACATTATATCACCGTTTCCGGGCCGGTTCCACATTTACCTTCCAGCCCTTGACCGTATTGCGGTGCATCGTGCTCATGACACGCTCAGCCACATCTTCCGGCACTTCCACGAACGTGAACTTGTCATAGATATTGATAACCCCAATGGTTGCGCCCGGAATATCCGCTTCGTCAGCGATAGCCCGGACGATATCAGCCGGACGGATTTTCTGGCTGCGGCCGATATTGAAGAACAGGCGTACCATGCCAGGTGCCCCGCCCGTATCGCCAAAACCAGTATCCGTGTCACTCTTCTCGTCCTTAAAACCTTCCAGAGACAGTTTCAGGGCTGCAGCCGCGATATCCACCATATCGAAACCTTCTGCCGCCACATCCGAGATGATTTCATGGTAATCATCATAATGATTCTGCTGCAGGGTCTTCACGAGACGCTCCTGCACCAGATCCTTCTGCCGTTCCAGCAGATCCGAAGCCGTCGGCAGTTCCTTGCGCTGGATCTTCGTATGGGCCAGCTTCATGATGAGGCGCAGCTGACGATACTCCTTCGGCTCGATAAAGGTCATGGCTACGCCCTTGCGGCCAGCACGGCCCGTACGGCCAATGCGGTGCACATAGGATTCATGGTCCTGTGGGATATCGTAGTTGATGACATGCGTAATGTCATCGATGTCGATACCGCGAGCAGCTACATCGGTGGCAATCAGGATATCGATGCGTCCTTCGCGGAAACGCTTCATCACACGGTCACGCTGAATCTGGGACAAATCACCATGCAGGCCGCCAGCAGAATAACCGCGTGCCTCAAGCGAAGCCGTCAGATCATCAACCGCCCGCTTGGTGCGGCAGAAGATGATGAGCTTGCCCGTCTCTTCCACATCCAGCACCCGGCAAAGGCCCTCGAATTTCTCGCGGG
The DNA here is from genome assembly GCF_900142515.1 of Pseudoselenomonas ruminantium. Classification (GTDB taxonomy): domain Bacteria; phylum Bacillota; class Negativicutes; order Selenomonadales; family Selenomonadaceae; genus Selenomonas_A; species Selenomonas_A ruminantium_D. The sequence goes on from NZ_FRBC01000006.1 coordinate 2,911, forward strand.
TTTCATAATAAAGCTGGTCAATCAAAGAAACTGTGAGATTTTCCTTGGTGATCGTGATGCGCTGGGGATGCTCCATATAACGGCGGGAAAGCTTTTCAATCGGCCCCGGCATGGTGGCCGAAAAGAGCAGCGTCTGCCGACCTTCAGGAATCTGCTTGATGATGCTTTCAATATCATCAATGAACCCCATATCCAGCATCTCATCAGCTTCATCCAGGACCAGGGTCTGCACATTCTCCAGATCGAGAGTTCCCCGGTTCAGATGGTCCAAAAGACGCCCCGGCGTACCGACAACGGCATGCACACCGCGCTTCAGAGAGCGGATCTGCCGGTCAATGGACTGACCGCCATAAATCGGCAGCGTGCGCACCCGCTTGAACTTGCCGATCTTATTGAGCTCTTCTGCCGTCTGGATTGCCAGTTCCCGGGTCGGCGTGAGAATGAGTGCCTGCACCTTATGGAATTTCTCGGCAATCTTCTCCACCGTAGGAATGCCAAAGGCCGCCGTCTTCCCTGTTCCCGTCTGGGCCTGACCAATCACATCATGCCCTTCCAGCGTCAGGGGAATCGTCTGCGCCTGAATCGGCGAAGGCTCCTCAAACCCCATCTCCCGCAGTGCCTGCAGCACCTTGCGGCTCAGTTCAATCTCACCAAAGTTTTTAAGTTCCTGTTTCAAAAAGTTCCTCCAAAAAATATATATGAATCTTTATAGGGACAATGCGTGGCAATTTGTCCCTACTTGCCTCCAAAAAGACAAAGCTATATCACTGCCCATCAGGGTATTTGGGTACTTTTCTTTGCGCCAAAGAAAAGTACCACCACGCATTATTCTTTAACAGGCTCTCCCACTACATCATAGGTAAAGCCCTGCAATATGCGCACTTTAATAACATCTCCCGGCTTGCTCTCCGTATCGCCTTCGATATAGACCTGTCCGTCAACCTCCGGCGCCTCGCGGTAAGAGCGTCCCACCGCGATATTGGGCTGTTCCTCGTCCCGTCCTTCCACAAGGACTTCAATCACTTTGCCTTCAAAGCTCTGGTTGACCTCCTCGGAAATCTTGCTCTGCACGCTCATGAGGTCATGATAGCGCTCCTGCATGACTTCTTCGGAAATCTGGTTTTCCATATTATAAGCCGGCGTATCTTCCTCACGGGAATACGTGAACACGCCTACCTTGTCCAGACGCTGTTCAATCAGGAAGTTGCGCAAAGTCTGATACTGCGCATCCGTCTCTCCAGGGAAGCCGACAATGAACGTCGAACGGATAGTAACACCCGGAATCCGCTCCCGCAGTTTCTTGATCAGGGTAATCATCTGCTCCTGCGTATCGGGACGATGCATGGATTTGAGCACAGAATTATGGGCATGCTGCAAAGGCAGATCCACATACTTGCAGACCTTGGGTTCCGTAGCATATACATCAATGAGTTCATCCGTGAAGAACTTCGGATAGCAGTAAAGGGTGCGCACCCATTTGAGCTTGGGCACCTTGACCACTTCGCGCAGCAGCTCCGCCAATGCCGGACGGTTGTAGATGTCCCGACCATAGTTGGTGCTGTCCTGCGCGATGAATACCACTTCCCGCACGCCCTGTTCCGTAAGGTTCTCTACTTCCTTGCAGATATCCTCGATTTTCCGGCTGCGGAAACGGCCGCGAATCTGCGGGATAGCACAGAAGGCACAACGGTTGTCACAACCTTCGGCAATCTTCACATAAGCCGTATAATCCGGCGTCGTGCGGATGCGCGGCGTCTTCTCATCATAAAGGGTATCATCCTCATCGGCGATCACCACACGGCGGCCCTTCAGCGTTTCCTCCACGGCCTCCATGATACGCCCCCAGGCCCCCGTGCCCAGAATGGCATCGGCTTCCGGCAGTTCATCCAGCAGTTCCTGCTTATAGCGCTGGCCTAAGCAACCCGCCACGATCAGGCTGCGGCAACGGCCGGATTCCTTATAATCCGCCATATTCAGCACCGTGGTAATGGACTCTTCCTTGGCCGACTGGATAAAGGCACAAGTATTGACAATCAAGATATCGGCTTCAGCGGGATTATTGGTCAGTTCGATGCCATGATCCCGGAGCTCGCCCAGCATAATTTCTGTATCCACCAGATTCTTGGAACAGCCAAGACTGATAAAACCTGCTTTCACAAAAAAACCTCCTAATGAATATACGCTCTAATTACGAAAGAGGATACAGCCTGTATGGACAGACAGCACCCTCTGCATAACACACAACACACGAAATATGAAACTTATTTGAAGCGGACTTCCTTGACCCATCGATCCAGAAAATCATGCCGCTGTTGGGCCGTGAAATTCACGGGCTGATCAAAGAGAATCATATTCTTCCCGGCAAAGGATTTGTAAGCCAAAGTGCCAGGATTAGTGGGAACAAAGTAAAAATCCTGTTTCTGCAAGACCTGTTGTGCCTCATCAGACAAAAGCCAATCAGCAAATTCTTTGGCCGCCATAATATCAGCAGGCTTGCCCTTATAGACAATCCCCGTACCGGTAATCATGGCTGCTGTACCATCAGCAGGATAGACAATCTTCAACGGATAGCCCCCCTGCATATAACGGATGGCCTCGCTTTCCACGGCAATAGCCACATCCACTTCCCCCATGCCCGCCTGGCGGACCGGGTTGGAAAGATAGCGGGCATACTGTACCACCTTCGGATGGATCTGCCGCCAGATATCATAGGTAGCCACATCCCCGAATTGCGCCAGCATGCTCAGGAACAGATTCGCCGACGCATCCGCGGCCAAAAAATCTGTGACGCCCACGCGCATTTTCGGCTGAGCAGCCAATTCCGTCCATGTGTCAGGCACCCGTGACAGGGTCAGAAGATAATCCTTATTCATACAGAACACGATAGGATCATACCAGACTCCCACCCAATATCCATCCGCCTGGCGAAAATTCTCTGGTACCTGATCGCCCGCTTCTGAAAGATACGGTGTCAGATAGCCTGCCACCGCGGCCTGGGTCAACGTATCTTTATCGGCCAGCACCATGGCCACCGTCCCATCGCCCTCAGCTGTCACCTGCGTTTGCAGACGCTTTATGATATCCCCGGAGGAAAGCGGCACGAAGTTCACCCGTACCTGATGCGATCTCTCATAAGCATTCGTCAAAATAGCCGCATGCTCAGCAGGCAACGTCGTATAGACAGTCACTTCCCGCAAAGGACGATCTTTTGCCTCATGCCCTGCCCTGGCAAAATAAAAGGAACCTGCCATCACCAGGATAAACAACAAAAAAGCCGTCAGCAACAGGGATGTATACCTTCTCATTATAACAATACCTCGCTCACAACTCCAATCAAACCTATTCTATCATAAGAAAAGACGTGCCGCAATAGATTTTGCATACACTTCCCTCATCCTGCACTCCCTTCCCGGACAGCACAGGAAGCCCGGACAGATAAAGGATAAAATATATACGAAACCCCGGGAGCCGGCAATCCTCTACTATCACATCTGACGGCTTGCGTCAAGATCTCAGGAAAGAATTGCCAACCCCCGGGGCATTTTTATATGAAGTTGGAATTTACCAGATGAACAGGCCGGCGATACCTGCGGACAGCAGGGAAACCAGGATACCGGACAACAGCATGTAGCCTACATTACGGGAGATGAGCTCATTCTTGTCATCATCCACCAGGCCTTTGAAACAGCCGATAATCATACCAAGCGTAGAGAAGTTAGCAAAGGAAGTAACGAATACCGTCAGTACACCCTGCATATGCTGGCTGAACTGTCCCATGATATCCTGTACGCTGAGCATGACTACAAATTCATTCGTAACCAGCTTCGTGCCCATGTACTGCGCCAACTGGAAAGCCTCACCACTGTCCAGACCCATAAGCCAGGCGAAGGGGAACATGATGCAGCCAAGGATATTTTCCAGCGTGATAGCCGGATGGATCAGCACCAGCAGCATATCGATCAATTTTGCCAGCGCCACGAAAGCAATAACGTTAGCACAGATAATGAGTACCAGACGGCCTGCACCCAGGATGGAATTACCCAGGAAGGAGAAGAACGGTTCACGTTCTGCACCACCATCGTTTACACGGGCAACAGTATCTTCTTCTTCCGAAATCTTGACCGGATGAAGGATATTGGTAACAATCAGTGCATTGATAACGTTCAAAGGAATAGCCGTGATAATGAATTCACCAGGCATCATCTTCGTGTAAATACCGACCATAGCAGCCGTGATGCAGCTCATGGACATCATTGCCAACGTCAGGCAACGATCAGCCTTCATGCGTTTAAGCTGCAAGCTGGATACAGCCAGCGCCTCCGTATTGCCCAGGAACATCATTTCAATCGCAAAGAAGGATTCAAACTTGGGAGCATGGGTAAGAATGGCCAGACCCTTACCGACCCATTTGATAATAAAAGGCAGGACACCGATATAAGTCAGGATATCAAACATCGGTACAACCAGCAAGATCGGCAGAAGTGCCGAAGTGAAGAAGTTCATCTGCGGAACATGGACCCAATCCGGGAAGGCAAAGGCAATACCTTCATAGGCCACACTGATCAGCCAGTTGAAGCCTGCCGCTGCAGCCACTATGATCTCGCGGCCCACAGAGAAGGACGTCAGGAACCAGGCCAGGAACACGTTCAAAGCCAGCAAAGAACCTACGCAACGCCACTGAATAGCACTGCGCTTTTTGGATAAGAGAATGCCGATGCCCAAGAACACCGCCACACCAATGAGGTTTACGATTAAAAACATATAAATTCCCCTTTGTATGATTACTGTGTGCCAATAGGACACATGTCCTATTGTCGCACAAAACATAAGTCTTTGTCAATATCGGTCAAAACTCCGTGAAGGCGTAAGGCATAAGTTCTTCCAGGGTAACTACCTTGACATCGCCCTTCATATTGGCCATGATGATCTTCGGAATCTTGAATTCCACCATTGCCTGACGGCAGGCACCGCAGGGTGAACAAGGACCAGGTGTATCGGCAATCAGAGCAATTGCCTCAAACTCCTGTTCTCCCTCAGAAACAGCCTTGAAGATTGCCGTTCGTTCAGCGCAATTGGTTATCGGAAAGCTGGAATTCTCCACATTACAGCCACCGTACACATTGCCCTTCTTCGTGAGCACAGCCGCACCAACCTTAAACTTCGAATAAGGGCTGTAGGAAAACTCACGGTATTTTTTCGCAGCCGCGATTAATTCTTTATCCTCCACCGCAAAAACACTCCTTCAATACATAATTATGCGATAATTTAGCGGAATGATTTGACTGGTCATCCGACCAGCCAAATCGTTCCTTTATGATAAGCTTAGTACTTCTCTACTTTATCTTTTTCCACACGAGCATATACCAGGGGTTTCTTGACCGGAGCTTTCGCTTCAACCACAACAGCCTTGCGGTACATGTCTTCAGCACTCTTCAAAGATGCTTCCTTGGAAGTGTAAAGGGTGACCATCACGTCGCCTGCTTTCACTTCGTCGCCGTATTTCTTATGCAGCACGAGGCCAGCGGAGAAGTCAATATCGCTTTCCTTAGTTTCACGACCTGCCCCCAGGATTACGGACATCTCACCAATGGACTCTGCATTCATGCTGGTGATGAAGCCATCCGTTTCAGCCTTGATCTCAGCTTTGTATGGAGCCTGTGCGAATTTTGTATAATCGCGGAGCACGCTGTCATCGCCGCCCTGCTCCTTGACCATATTGCAGAACGTTTCAAAAGCAGAACCATCTGCAATGGATTTTTCAGCCATCTTACGGCATTCTTCCGGCGTTCCTTTGCCTACGAGATAGAGCATGTTGGAAGCCAGCTGGAGGGAAACCTCCGTAAGATCAGCCGGACCATGGCCTTTGAGCACATCCATGGATTCCGCTACTTCAAGGCTATTGCCAATACCAAGGCCCAGCGGCGTATCCATATCCGTGATCAGAGCAACCGTGCGGCGGCCTGCGCCCTCACCAATAGCCACCATGGTCTGTGCCAGTTTGATGGAGTCATCCAGCGTCTTCATGAAGGCACCACTGCCGGTCTTTACATCCAGCAGGATGCAGTCAGAACCTGCAGCCAGCTTTTTGCTCATAATAGACGAAGCAATCAGAGGAATGCTGTCAACAGTTGCCGTCACATCACGCAGCGCATAGAGTTTCTTGTCTGCCGGAGCCAGATTGCCAGACTGGCCAATCAGGCTGATGCCACATTTGTTAACCGTATCGAAGAATTCCGTGCGATCCAGTACCGTGCGGAAGCCCGGAATGGATTCCAGCTTGTCCACAGTACCGCCGGTGTGACCCAGGCCACGGCCGCTCATCTTGGCCACTTTGCCGCCGCAGGCTGCCACAATCGGGCCCACGATCAGGGTAGTCTTGTCACCTACACCGCCAGTGGAATGTTTGTCAACCTTCTTGCCAGCGATTGCCGACAGGTCGATCATATCGCCGGATTTTGCCATGCACATGGTGAGCTGGGTGATTTCATGGTCATTCATACCATTGAACCAGATGGCCATCAGCATGGAAGACATCTGATAATCAGGGATCTCCCCCTTGACATAGCCGTCAATCATGAACTGGATTTCAGCGTCCGTCAATGCTTCGCCATGTTTCTTCTTCGTAATCAGGTCGTACATTCTCATAGGAAAAAAGCCTCTTTTCTAAGATTAATCTTTGATAATGCGCGGGAGCAGGCTCTCGCCCTTGGTCTTCAGGTCACAGTCAAACATATCGGAAATCGTAGCACCGATCATCGCAAACGTAGCATGGGTGCCCAGATTTACATTCGCCTTGATATGCTTGCCGTAAATCAGCAGGGGGATGTATTCACGGGTATGGTCGGTGCCTGGTGCGCCAGGGTCGCAGCCATGGTCGGCAGTGATCATCAGCACATCATCATCGCGCATCTTGGCCATGAACTCGCCCAGCTGCTTGTCAAATACCGTTGCGGCATTAGCATAGCCGTCAATATCGCGGCGATGGCCGTAAGCCATATCGAAATCCACGAGATTGACAAAGCACAGGCCTTCGAAATCTTCATCCATGACCTTCAGGGTCTTTTCCATGCCATCCACATTGTCCTTGTTGATGCCAAGGGTGCGGCTGATATTACGGCCGGCAAAGATATCGGAAATCTTGCCGACACCGATGGTATCAAGGCCCTTGCGACGCAGGGCATCCATCATAGTGTCGCCCGTCGGGTCAAGGGAGAAATCATGACGGCGCGGCGTACGGGTGTAGTTCGGATACTCGCCTACATACGGACGGGCAATCACGCGGCCCACACCGTGTTCACCCTGCAGGATCTCACGGGCAATCTTGCAGTATTCATAGAGTTTTTCTACCGGTACATCATCTTCATGTGCCGCAATCTGGAACACGCTGTCAGCAGAAGTGTAGACGATGAGCGCTCCCGTTTCCTTCTGTTCACGGCCATAGTCCATGAGTACCTGCGTCCCGGAATACGGCTTGTTGCAGATGATCTTCTTGCCAAAGGCCTTTTCCAGCTTCTCGATGAGATCAGCCGGGAAACCATCCGGATAGGTCGGCATAGGACGCTCGGACACGATGCCGGCGATTTCCCAATGGCCCGTGGTGGTGTCCTTGCCCTGGGAGAGTTCCCGCAGACGGGCAAAGGAGCCGATCGGTTCAGCGACAGGCTCGCCGCAGCCAACACCATCGATATTGAACAGGCCCAGTTTCTTCATATTCGGGGTATCATACTTGGCAGAACCTACAATGGACTTCAGGGTATTGCATTCCCCATCACCAAATTCAGCGGCATCCGGCTCATAACCGATACCGTAGCTATCCAAAACAATAATGAATGCTCTTTTGAATTTGCCCATTATTTATCCACCTCGTCCTTCAAAAGTTTTACCGCTGCGCTGCAGCCCAGGCGAGTGCAGCCAGCCTCGAGATAAGCTTCCATCTCTTCACGCGTGTGGATGCCGCCAGCCGGTTTCATCTGTACGCCTTCACCGATGTTTGCCTTGAAGAGTTTGATATCTTCCAACGTAGCGCCCTTGGGGCCAAAGCCCGTGGATGTCTTGATGAAGTCCGCACCAGCTTCGGTCACGCACTTGCAGGCAGCGATCTTCTCTTCTTCCGTCAGGAAGCAGGTTTCCACAATAACCTTCAGCACACGATTGCCGCAGAGGTTCTTGAGCGCCTTGATCTCGCTGGTCACAAATTCCGTATTGCCTTCCTTCAAAGCACTGACATTGATGACCATGTCGATTTCCTGGGCGCCATCAGCCAGCGCCTGAGCCGTTTCCGCAATCTTAGCGGCCGTATTGCAATTACCATTGGGGAAGCCAACAACGCAAGCTACCTTCAGTTTATCACCATATTTCTCCACAATCCGCGGTACATAGCAGGACGGCACCATCACCGTAGCCGTTTTATAAGCAATTGCCTCCTCGCAAAGAGCTTCAAATTCTGACCAAACAGCATTCTGTTTCAATAAGGTATGATCAACCTTTGCCAAAATTTCCTGTGCGTTCATTATACATCCTCCTAATCAAACTACAAACGATAAGTGGAAAAAGTCACAATCTTTCCTTTTTCTCTCATTGCTCTTATTGTATCGCTTTTTATCGTACAATAAAAGGACACATGTCTGAATGTGTCCCGAATAATAATAATTTGATAATATTTTTTTATTCACCACGACGCCCATGATAAAGACACCAGGGTTCTTCGGCCATATAGTCACCACCATGATAATAAGCGGCTCTGGCCCGGCAGCCGCCACAGACTCCCTTGTAGTTGCAGGAACCGCAGCCACCGCTGTATTCCAGCGTGCGCAGTTTCTTCAGGACTTCACTGCTGTTCCAGATTTCGTCAAAAGGAGTATCGTGGACATCCCCCAGCTCCATATTGAGGTAAGCACAGGGCTGTACTTTCCCCCGCGGGCTGATGATGCAATAGGAAAGACCGGCCAGACAGCCGCGATGGAAACGCGTCTTTACCCCCAGCTGGTCAGCGATGCGCAAGAACTGCGGTGCACAGGTTGGCTTGAGCTCAATATCGACGGTCTGCTGCTTCTTCATAATGCGAGTCAGTACCTCTTCATACGCTTCCGCCCGCAGGGATTCTTCCTCAATGGTCGCAGCTCTGCCCGTGGGCACCAGGAAAAAGAAATGATGCGCCTTGGCACCGATTTCCACAGCAAAATCGGTCATGGCTTCCAGTTCATGCTGATTCCAATCCATAACCGTGGTATGGATCTGGAATGGCAGCCCCACTTCCCGGCAGTTCTTCATGCCCTGCACAGCTCCATCCCAGCCGCCGGGGAAGGAACGGAATCTATCGTGTTTCGCCTTATCGAGCGAATCCAGCGAAATCCCCATCCCCCTGGCACCAGCCTCTTTGAGCGCTTTTGCCATTTCCAAAGTGATCAGCGTACCATTTGTGCCGAACACCGGGAACAGTCCCAAATCGGCAGCATATCGGACCAGTTCCACGATATCGGGACGGGTCAGGGGTTCGCCGCCAGAGAAAATCATGATCTTAAAGCCCGCTTTGGCAATCTCCCGCAGAAGCTTCTTCGCTTCTTCCGTAGATAATTCATCCTCAGCCTTGCAGCCGGCATCACGATAGCAATGGGCGCAATACATATTGCAGTTATTGGTGGTATTCCAGGATACGATTTTCACAGTACGCCCTCCTTATTTAATGCCAATCTCTTCATCGGTCAGATAACAGGAGGGGTCCGACTCCCAGAAGTCTCCAGTCACAGCTTCGGCCCGCGTACGGAAATTGCCATTGCAGTTATCGAGGAACTTACATTTTGCACAGCGTCCCTTGAGCAGATGCTTTCTATCCTTCAATCCGGCCAGAATGGGGCTGGCACTGGTATCCGACCAGATATCGCCAAATTTGCGCTCCCGCACATTACCAAAGGTATGATGCTGGGTAAACTGATCCGGATGCACATAGCCCAATGGATCGACCTCTCCGAAGGCAATACCGGAGCGATTGCCGCCATTCATCGATATATATTTCTTGATCTGTGCAGCCACTTCATCACGGCCCTCAGACAAAGCCTTGAGATACATATAGACACCATCACAGTGGTTATCCACCGTCAGGATCTCCTTCTCCAGCCCTCGTTCCTCGAAATCACGCGTACGGCGGATAATGATATCCATAGCCCTGCGGGATTCCTCCGGCGTCACATCCTGATTTACCATTTTTTCGCCGCGGCCAGAGTATACAAGATGATAGAAGCAAACGCGATTGATGCCCTTTTCTTCAATGAAGTCAAAGATATCATCAAGCTCCATGATATTGTGGTGGTTGATCGTAAAGCGCAGGCCAACCCGCTGACCAACGGCCACACAATTCTCAATGCCCTGCATCGCCTTCTCGTAAGCGCCTTCCACACCGCGGAACTTGTCATTGACATCCTTGAGTCCATCCAAAGAAATCCCCACATAGCCCACGCCGATATCCTTGATGCGCTGAGCCACTTCCCGTGTGATCAGCGTGCCATTGGTTGAAAGCGTCGGACGCACGCCCTTCTTCTGGGCATATTCCGCCAGTTCGAAGAAATCCGGACGGATCAGGGGTTCACCACCAGAAAACAACAATACCGGCACATGGAAATCCGCCAAATCATCAATGAATTTCTTGGCTTCTTCCGTGGTCAGCTCATTCTTGTACTTCTGGGCATCCGACTGCATATAGCAATGCATGCACTTCAGATTGCAGGTCTTGGTGGAATTCCACACCACCACCGGTCCCATCCCTTCTGCTGCCCCATTTCTCATGCTATGGGCACTCTTGGTATAGCGTAGATTATCACCATAATAGTCCCGCGCAAATAATAATTTCGTTACACTAATCATCTGATCCCTCTCCTAAAACAATACACATATTTTCAGCAGCCACATTATTCCGTTATCTCATCCGGCTGCTTTCTGATCCCATCCAAAAGCAACCGCATCTTCATCGCTACATTTTCCTGGAAAGAAATATCCAAGGTACTGAAAGCCGTGGCCTGATAAATCGAATGGAACATCTCCGTTATGAGTTCTGCCGGCACATCATCACGCACCTCACCAGCTTCCTGCCCCTCTTTCAAAATCCGCTCAAAAAGAGGCTTGAATCCCGGTGTAGGCACAGATCTTCGTTCTTCTGCATCCTCTGGCAGTCCCGAATGGTCAGCGGCCGCCAAAAACAGTGGCAATACATAGCGATTCTCGTCCAGGAACCGTGCCGTCAGCATACAAGCCACCGATAAGAGCTCGCAGGCTGGCCTTTTATCCTCCCGCAGTTCCTTGATGCTGGTACTGACCTCTGTCACCAGACGCCCCAAAAGATGCACCAGCAGTTCTTCCTTGGACTGGAAGTAATTATAAAAAGTTCCTGTACCTAAGTCCGCACCATTCATGATGTCAGCAATCGAAGCCTCACGAAACCCCTTCTTGCTGAACACCACCACCGCCGCGTCCAATATCGCCTGCCGGGACAACATCTTCTTCCGCTCCCGGCGGCCTATTTTCTCTTCCATAATCGCATCTCCCCGTTTCCTCTGTATTTCATTCTGTTTATTATTATATCGGAAAAATCAGTATAAGAAAAGAAAAAAATGAATTTGATTCATATTTATCAGGAAAGCACACGAAAAAAGCCACCCTCGACTATGCAGCGACACCATAAGTCAGACCAGGAAATCTAACTTACCGGGGTCACTGCACAGAAGGGTGACTTCGGAAATTTCTTCAGGACATCAATACCTCAGCTCATGTCAGTTCTTCAACACGAGATCCGCATCGGTCAGGGTACCTTCTTTGGCTTTCTGCGTCAATTCCGCCGTTGCCGTAAACAGCACATCACTGGAGCTGTTCAGTGCCGTTTCACAGGAATCCTGCAATACGCCAATGATGAAACCGACACCGACCACCTGCATGGCAATATCATTGCTGATGCCAAACGACGAGCAGGCTACGGGAATCAGCAGCAGGGAACCGCCGGCCACTCCCGAGGCACCGCAAGCGCCTACCGTAGCAATAATGCAGAGGAGCAAGGCCGTAGGCAGGTCCACATCAATCCCCAGGGTATGCGCACAAGCCAGAGATAATACCGCAATGGTGATAGCCGCACCACTCATGTTGATGGTAGCCCCCAGCGGAATGGAAACGGAATAGGTATCCTTATGCAAGCCCAAACGTTCACAGAGTTCCATATTCACAGGGATATTAGCCGCCGAACTTCTCGTGAAGAAAGCATAGAGCCCGCTTTCCCGCAAAGTCGTCAACACCAGCGGATACGGATTACGGTGAATGTGCATATAGACAATCAGCGGGTTCATGATCAGGGCTACGGAGAAGAATGCCCCCAGGAGCACAGCCAGCAGATGGAAGTAACCCATGATGGCTTCCGCGCCGTTGGTGCCGATGGCATCTGCCACCAGGCCCATGATGCCAAAGGGTGCCAAACGGATAACCCACTGTACCAGCTTCGTGACGGCCTTGGCAAAATCATTCAAGGTTTCTTTCGTACTGTCCGAAGCGCTGTGCAGAGCCAGACCGGTCAGCACACCCCAGGCAAGGATGCCGATATAATTGGCGCTGGCAATGGCATGGATGGGATTATCCACCACATTCAGCACGAGATTGTGCAGGACTTCCAGGATGCCGCTTGGCGGCGTAAGCTTCGCATCAGCCAACTGCAGCTGCAAGGTGGTAGGGAATGCGAATGAATAAGCCACTGCCACCAGCGATGCAAAGAACGTAGCCAACACATAGAGCCGGACAATCGGCTTCATCGAAGCACTGGCATCCGCATTTTTCTGAGCCATAGCATTCATGACGAGCACGAACACCAATACCGGTGCCACGCCCTTCAATGCCCGTACGAACAAATCACCGAATATAGCCACCAACGGCACCATTCCCGGTGCAGTCAGGGCGATGATGATACCAATTACTAAACCAACTGCGATTAGCTTGATCAGGGCAGTTTCCATATATTTCCTGCCAACTTTTCTAAACATGCTAATCATCCTCCTTCAAAAAATTTCTTGTATTACGATAAGTGCGTTCACCTATATTATACATATGTTAGTATATACTATACTTTACACTTTTGCAAGAGATAAAGACAAAAATGTTTATTCACAGTGAACTATTGCTATTAAAGCAAAAAGAATGCGTACACATTTCGAGAATGTGTACGCATTCAGAGGACATAACACGAAGAAACTATCACAAAAGCGATTCACTTTGCAATTCAATCAGATAGCGGCCCACAGCATCCTGCCAGCGGGGCAAGAGCGTAAAGCCATTATCCACCAGCTTTTCCGTACTCATACGGGAATTCTTCGGTCGTACAGCTTTGACCGGATAAGCCGATGAATCAACAGGTGTAACCATAACATCCCTGCCCGCCTGACGAAAGACTTCCGCTGCCAGCTCCGCCCAGGAACAGAAGCCTTCATTGGTGGCATGGTAAACGCCATATTTTTCCGTATGCACCATATCAGCCAGCAGCACCGCCAAATCACGGGTATAAGTCGGTGAGCCGATCTGATCGTTCACAACGTTGAGTTCCTTATGGCTCTTAGCCAGATTCAGCATGGTACGGATAAAGTTCTTGCCATGAATGCCAAATACCCATGAAATACGCACAATGAAATATTTTTTCAGCAGCTCCTGCACCGCTTCTTCCCCGGCCAGCTTAGAGTGGCCATAGACATTCTGCGGCCCCTTGGGCGCATCCACCTCATAAGGCTTATCGCCATCCCCGGGAAACACATAATCCGTGCTGATATAGACCATCTTGGCACCGATTTCAGCGCAGGCCCGCGCAATATGACGGGTACCTTCCTCGTTGATGGCATGGCAGAGTTCCGGCTCATCCTCAGCCTTATCCACAGCCGTATAGGCAGCACAGTGAACCACCACATCCGGCTGATAATTTCTGATATAGTTTTCCGTAGCTGCACCATCGGTCAGGGAGAAATCCTTGCTGGATACGCCCTGTACTTCCACGCCCCGGCTTAAAAATTCATTGACACAATCATGGCCCAACTGGCCTGTCACCCCTGTGACCAAAACTTTCATCAAAGATCCATCCTCTCCATACATTCCGCTTGATTCAGCATTTCTCCATGTTGTTTATAAATTCTATACAAATAAAAAAATTCCTGCCTCACATAAAAAAAGCCTTCCCAGATGAGAAGGCTCTCTCTATATCAGAGGAATCCTCAAATGAATCGTAGTTCCCTTACCCAATTCGCTGCTCATGGATATCTCAATACCATGCTGTTCGGCAATCCAGCTGGCAATGGACAAGCCCAGCCCCGTGCCACTGACGCCCTTGGCCTTGGTACGGGAGGTATCTACACGATAAAAACGTTCAAATACCTTTTTCTGATCTTCCGGAGCAATGCCAATGCCGTCATCAGACAGATCTACCTGCATGAATTTTCCCTGTGGCTCGGCCACATAACGGGAAGTTACCGTAATCCGCCCTCCTGCCGGTGTATATTTCTGGCTGTTGTCCAAAAAGATGCGGAACATCTGCCGCACCGTCACCAGATCACCATACATCAGACCATCGTCATTTTGCAGCAGCTCCACCGTATGTTCCTTGGTCACCAGCTGCATCTTCTTTATGATATCAGCCAAAACTTCACTGATTTCGATATTTTCCTTGTGAAGCACCTGACGCTTCTGGTCAGCCCGGGCCAGGAACAGGAGTTTTTCAATCAGCTGCTGCATGTTTTCCGCTTCAGAGCGGATGGCCGCAATGCCCTCATCCAAAACCTCTGCATCCTCCCGTCCCCAACGGGACAACAGATCCGAATACCCCAGGATAACCGTCACCGGCGTGCGCAACTCATGCGAAGCATCCGACACGAAACGCTGCTGCTGCTTGAAGCCACCTTCCAGACGATCCAGCATATGATTGAATGTCTCCGCCAGTTCCATCAGTTCATCCCGGGCAGGCGGCACCATCAGGCGCCGGTCCATCTTCTCCACCTCGATCTTCCGGGCCGTAACGATCATATCCCGAATGGGCTGCAAGATCTTGCGGCTGACAAAGAAACCTGCCAACAGCGCCAACAGGAAGCCCAAAATAGTCATCAGGAACAGAATCTTCTGCAGCGTTTCCAAGAAATGCTTTTCCGCCGTGATGGTCTTGAAAAAATGCATCTGATAGATCTTGCCCCGATAATCCACATCCATGCGGGCATGATAGAATGTTGCATTGCGAAATTGCACCACGCGCATATTCTTATTGGCCCAAAAGGGTGGATTTTTGACCGTATTTTCCTCAATCCGGCGCAACGGGGGAAAATGACTGTCGTTTTCAAACACGATCTGACCGGTCGTATCTGTGATACGCAGGACAACACCTGGCAGGACTATATCATCCCGGCCAAAATCCATATCAATCGATCGGCCCTGTTCCATCACATCCAGCACATGGTTCATGCTCATTTCAAGCTCTACTTCCGCTTGATGATAGAAGGAAAAGAACACGCCCAAGCCAGTCAGGACACTGGTAAGGATCAAAACGAGGAGCAGCACCGCCGCATAGAAACAGGTGATCTTCGTGGATATCTGCGCATAGCGCAGACGAGCAAACATCAGCCGGGGATGCCGAAGCCAGGCTTTAATCCCGAACTGCATAACCTATGCCCCGTACCGTATGAATGTATTTATCCTGGAAACGTTCATCAATCTTGGAGCGCAGATAACGAATGTAAACATCCACTACATTCGTGTCCCCATTATAGTCATATCCCCAAACTGCCTGCAGGATCTGTTCCCGGCTCAATACATTGCGCTTGTTGCGCAGAAGGTATTCCAGCAGGGTATATTCTTTTTTCGTCAGCTGTACGAATTCGCCTTTCACCCGTACTTCAAAGCGGCTGGGGATCATGATAAGATCCTTTACCGTCAGGCGCTCATTCTCATCCGCATCCTCCTGACGATCTTTATAATGGCTGCGCAGGGCACGCCGGATGCGCGCCAGGAGTTCCTGCATATCAAAGGGTTTCGTGATATAGTCATCAGCACCCAAATCCAAGCCGGAAACCATGTCCGATACATCATCCCGGGCCGTGAGCATGATGATTGGTACCTCCGAAACCTCCCGCACCTTGCGGCAGATCTCCATACCATCCATCTCCGGCAGCATCACATCTAAGAGTACCAGATCGAAGCTACCCTGCACGATGCGGTCAAGTGCCCGCCGGCCATTATCCTCCACGGCTGTATCATAACCTTCATGCTCTAATTCAATCTGTAAAAAACGGGCAATCCGCCGTTCATCTTCCACGATAAAAATCTTCGGGTTAGCCATTCTTTATTCCTCCTGCATCACAACATACATACATAATATAACGAAAGGCAAGGTTTGAAAAGCCTTGCCGGTTAATTATAATCAAAAATTAATGTTTGGCCTGTGCCTTGGTCAGGAACTTTTCCTTGAGCACTGCAAAGCGCTCATGAGTTCCCACACCGATTTCCTCTGCATCATCAAAAGCCCGCACCGTAAAGATGATCTTGCGGCCCTCCACAGCCGTGACCTCAGCTTCCGCCCGCACCTGCATGCCCACTGGCGTAGCAGCCTTATGCGCCACATGGAGGCTGATACCTACGGTAGTCCAACCTTCTGGCACCAGCGGTTCCAGCGCCTCAGTGGCCGCCTTTTCCATCAGGCAGGTCATGGCCGGTGTGGCATAGACCGGCAGGCTGCCGCTGCCCATAGCCTGAGCTGTCTTTTCCTGCGTAACTTCTTCCGTAACCACATTCTTCAAACCAACTTTTACATCCGTAAGTTCCATTATGATGCGCCCCTTTGCATTATTTTTTCCCAGAACCTAAAAACATTTCCCGGAAGAGCTCAATCAAATGCTCCGCGGAGGAGGATAATGTACGGTTTTTGAGCCAGGCAATAACCGTATGCGTGCTCATTTCCGGTTCTACCAGCTTTTTATAAACCAGATTGCCATCGGTCAGGAGAGTCTTGGAGGACACCGGCAGCAAGGCCATGCCCATGCCCATCTTCGCCAGGAGCAGATCCTGCACGATGCTGTCGCTGACACAGACAATCTTCGGCTCAAAGCCCAGCTTGCGGCAATTGGCGATAAACACCGACTGCCAGCGCAGCGGTACAATGATTGGCTGGTCTTTGAGCTCAGACAGTTCTACTTTCGTGCTGTCGGCACCGATTTCCTGTTCCTTGTTCATGATAAGCACCAATGGTTCATTGGGTAGCACAATGGATTCATAAACCTTGGAATCCACCTGCGTGCGGGTGATGCCAATCTCAATCACCCGGTTATCCAGCAGTTCCAAGATTCTGGCGCCCTCCGCTTCCCAAATCTGATAAGTCACATTTGGGTAGCGGGAATGGAATTCCGAAATCAATTCCGGCAATAATAAGGCTCCGGAAGTCGTGATCGTCCCCAGACGAATGGAACCGGCAATGCCGGAACCAATCTCCGTGATCTCCCGCACAGTGCCATCCACCATCCCCAGAATATGCTCGACACGGGTGTACATGACCCGCCCCGCATCGGTCAGGCGGATGCGGCGGCTGCCCCGTTCAAAGAGCTGCACCCCCAGGGAGCTTTCCAGCCGCTTCATCTGCCGCGATAAGGCAGGCTGGGCAATATCCAGCCTCTGCGCCGCATGACTGATATTTCCTTCCTCCACAATGGCATAAAACGCCCGCATATCCTTAATATCCATTTCCGGCCTCTTTCTCAAAACTATATCCCAAACTTCATAGTTAGTATAACCATTTAGGTTTATTATAACTTTTTTGACAAAATAGAGCAACGTTTTTTAAAAATAGTTATAAATATCCCAACGAGACCGTTCTTCGATACGGGAAGAAAATCTTCCTGATTAGCAGGTTTTTGCTGGTCAGTATGGAATATACAAAATGAACTACTCAAATAACCGGAAGGAGGATACACCCCGATGCACTCCATTCGCACAAAATTCACATTGCTGACCGTAGTATCAATCATCATCGCTATGAGCATCGCTACATTGATTGGTGTTTTCTCCATCAAAGAGCTGGGCAGAAGTGATGCCGACCAGATGCTCCATCTGAAATGTACCACAGGCGCCATGAATCTGGAATCCTATTTTGACAGTGCAGAGCATTCTACGGAAACAGTCGCCACACTCATACAGGACAATTTTGAAAACATGCCCTATGACCAACTGGACAGCCAGGTTGAACACACCCGCCAGCTGTTCAATAAGATTGCTGCCAGACTCCCGGGGGTGCTCACTTACTATTTCCGCATTGACCCGCAATTTTCCCCTACAGTAAAAGGCTTTTGGTATGTAAAGACCGCCGAAAACGACTTCCATGAATACCCTACGACAGACCTCATTCCATACAATGACAATATCTCAGCTGCCCCCAAATGGTTTTCCGTTCCTAAAATGATTGGAAAAAGCATCTGGCTGCCCCCTTATTATACCGAAAACCTGGGTATGCGGGTTATTTCCTACAATGTCCCCGTCTATTGGAGGGGACAATTTGTCGGTGTGGTTGGGATTGAACTCGACTATGAAACACTGGCACGCGAAGTGGAAAAAATCAGGCTCTTTGACAATGGCTATGCTTTTCTCCTCGACGCAGATTCCAATATCGTCTATCACCCGCAAATGGATACACTCCTGCAATATGGCGAAAAAGTAGCCATGGACACCCCTGACCGGATCGTGGGAAGCAATCATGTGCAATACCATTTCAACGGGATCAGCAAGGAAGCTGTCTGGCTCCCCTTGCGCAATAGCATGCAATTATATGTAACCGTTCCGTTGTCGGAAATCAACAGCGGCTGGCAAACGATGGTCCGCCGCATACTCTTCGCTTCGCTCGTCATCCTGCTGATTGTCAGCCTCATCATGATGCGCTTTGGCGAGCGCATCACGAAGCCGCTTTGCGATCTCACAGAATCAGCCAAACAAGTAGCGGATGGCAAATATGAGTTCGTACTGAATTACAATGGAAATGATGAGATTGGTCTTCTCACGCGCACATTCAAACAGCTGGTCACACATACAAAGGAACATATCAGCAAACTCAACCGGCAGGTTTATATCGATGCGATGACTTCTGTCCACAACAAAGCCAGCTATGAAGCTTATATACAAAAATTACAGGAACAGATAGAAGATCCTGCAAAGAAACTGGAGTTTGCCGTGGGTGTCTTTGATTGTGACAATCTCAAACACATCAACGATGTCTATGGACATGACAAGGGTGATGTGTATATCAAAACCGCCAGTCAATTGATATGCCATACGTTCAAACACAGCCCTGTGTTCCGCATCGGCGGGGATGAATTTGCAGTCATCATACGAAATGAGGATTTCCAAAACCGCGATGAACTGTTCCGCCTCTTCCGCCAAAAACGGGAGGAACTCTGTGCCGCAGCCACATCTGCCTGGGAACAGGCACATGTGACCATGGGACTGGCCGTATACGATGCACAGATTGATGCGCATGTGATTGATGTTGCCCGCCGGGCAGACCAATGTATGTATGAAAACAAACGACTCCGCAAGGAAAAACAACGCCTGACTAAGGAACTCAGGAAAACAGAAGCGGACGGCTGACCAACGTCAGCCGTCCGCTTCTTTTATTGATTCAGTTTTGCTGCAAAATGGAATAATTCTCGGGATGCATGCCCGGTGCTGCCGTAACCTTGATATCCATGGCAAACTCTGCCGCCAGATTCATCAGCAGCTGGTTGTGCCGCAGTTCCTCAGCCACGGTTTCATGCACTTCGATTTCATAACCGTCTTCCGCATGGGATTTATGCTCCATGCGGCGGATATCCGCCGCAATGCGGATGCTGACCGTTTCGGGGGATTCCACCCGTCCGCGCCCATGACAGACCGGACATTCACTGTAGATGATGCTGTCGAGGTTCTGCCGGGATTTCTTGCGGGTGATCTCTACCAGCCCCAGGCTCGTGATATCCACGATATTGGTCTTGGTGGGATCGAGCCTGGCCAGATTCCGCAGATGCGCGAGCAGATTCTCCTTCTGCGCCTCTTTCTCCATATCGATGAAATCCACGATGATGATGCCACCGATATCCCGCAGCCTGAGCTGTCGCATGATTTCCTCAGCTGCTTCCTGATTGGTGGCATATACAGTCTCACCTAAATTCGTGGAACCCGTATACTTACCGGTATTCACATCAATCACCGTCAAAGCCTCGGTCTTGTCAATGACGAGAAACCCTCCGGATTCCAGCTCTACTGTACGGCTGCCCAGGCTGGCCAGTTCCTCATCAAGCCCATACGCCTTGAACAGCGGTTCTTTGGCATCATAGTAACGAATCTTTTCCACCAGCTCCGGTGACAACAGCTTCACGAAGTCATGGACACGCTGATAGACAGCCTGATCGTCAATCAGCATCTCCGTCACCTCAGCGGTCAGATTGTCCCGCACGATGCGGATGATCAAGTCCGCATCCCGGTAAAGAAGATTGGCCCCCTTGCTTTTCATCTTGAAGCGGGAAAGCAGGGAATGCCAGAGCTTGGCCAAATACTCCACATCCTCCCGCAGTGCCTCTTCGCTGGCACCTGCCGCCACAGTGCGGATAATCAGTCCCATGCCCTGGGGACAGATTTTCGCCGCAATATCATGGAGCCGCGTGCGCTCTGCCTCATCTTCAATGCGCCGGGACATGCCGATATAGGCTGCCGTAGGCAGAAGCACCACATGCCGCCCGGGCAGGGTGATATGTGTCGTAGCCCGCGGCCCCTTGGAGCCAATGGCATCCTTGATGATCTGCACGGGAATCTGCTGCCCGATGTGGATTTTCTGTGTCTTGGGAAGTGCCTGCTTCATATCCGCCGGCATCCCATCCCCGATATACATGAAGGCATTCTTTCCCGTACCGATATCCACAAACGCCGCCTGCATCCCCGGCAGCACATTCTGTACCTGTCCCTTATAGATATTGCCCACCAGATGCGAATGCGTAGCCCGCTCCACCTCGATAGAGGATAATTTATCATCCTCAAGGATGGCAACCTTCATTTCCTCCGGTACTACGGTAACAAGAATAGATTTCATCCATTCACCTCCCTCACAATCACCACGAAACAAATAACGCTATATCGTTGCCCAGCGCCCAGGGAAGGGCGCAGGCGGGCGTAAATCCCCGGATGGGATTTCAGCCCGCGTTTTCTTTTTGGTACTTTTTCTTTGCGCCAAAGAAAAAGTACAGCGAACTACGCATTAAACAAGTTCCACAAGCCTTTTCCCATTCGAGAGCATAGCCGTGCGGGTAATCTTAGCCTCTGCCGCCTTAACAGGCAAATCGAACTGTTCGACCAAGACACTGATTACTTCGCTGGGCTTCACGCTCCCGCTATCTGTAATCGCAATATCAATAGCAAGTTTCAACTTATCATCAATGACTTCCAACTGCACAGGTTTCTTCATGAACTTCTTAAGTTCAATCTCTCTTTTCTTCTTCGGCGTAACACGCTGATAATTCACTTCATCAGTTTCATTGTACTTCTTCACCGCTGCTTCGGCAAGGGCAAAATCCCCCTGCAGCGGCATATAGGCGGCGTATCTTGCTTCATCGGCCTGAGCCATCATGGCCTTCTGCTTGGTCTTTACCTCACGCAATTCCTTGAGCTCCACGCCCGGCGGCAGCTGGGCCTTCAATTTATCAAAGACCTCCGGCTGGCAGACGGGCTTCAGGAGTTCAAACTCCATATATTCGGCTTCACTGGTCACCCCCAGCGACAGAGCCGAAGCGAAGGAAACCTTCATATGATGGTTGAAGCCCTCGGAATAAGCCATGGGCAGGCCTGAACGCTTGAAGGCGCGGATGAATATATTGGCATAATCCAGATGCGAAACATAGCGCAGATCCTCCCCCTTGGTGATTTCTGCCCGGAACTTATAAAGAGTGCGGGGACGTCCGGAGTCCTTGGGATCGCGGTGAACCTTCTTGGGCAGTTCCGGTGACTGATAGTTGCGTGCAGCCTCTTCCTTGGCATAATCCATCACATGCACGCCCAGATTCGGACAGATGCCGCAGGCCGAGCATTTGCCGCGGCGGCAGTCCTCGGTCAGCGATCCTTTCATCGCCTTCTGCCATTCGCGCAGCAGGAATTCCGTGTTGACGCCCGGAGAAGTGATCGCCCAGGGCAGTGCCTCATTGAAGTCACGGGTACGCTGGCTGTAGTATTTGCCATCAATGCCGCATTTTTCCATGGCCTCAATCCAAACTTCATGCTTATAAAGATCCGTCCAGCCATCGAACTTGGCACCATCCAGCCAGGCCTGATAGAGCACCTGGGAAAGGCGGCGGTCACCGCGGGCGAACACGCCTTCAATCACGGACAGGCGCGCATCATGATAATTGAAGGTAATGGCCCGGTCTGTGATATGCTCCTTCAAAAGTTCCTGACGGCGCTGGAATTCTTCAATGGGCAGCTGACCGAACCACTGGAACGGCGTATAAGGTTTCGGCACAAAGCAGGAAACGGATACCGTAACCTTGCAGCCCCGCTTGCCCTTGATTTCCGTATAGAGATCAACGACCTTCTTAGCCAATTTCGCAATACCGATAACATCTTCATCGGTTTCCGTGGGCAGACCCATCATGAAATAGAGCTTGACCTGTTTCCAGCCCTGCTTGAAGGCCGAGGCACAGGCGTTCATCAGATTTTCCTCGGTTACGCCCTTGTTGATCACATCGCGCAGACGCTGCGTCCCTGCTTCGGGCGCAAAGGTCAGGCCGGATTTCCGCACCTGCTGCATCTTATGGGCAAGGTCGATGGAGAAGGAATCAATGCGCAGGGATGGCAGGGAGAAGCTTACTTCTTCATCCTGGAAATCCAGCATCAGATCATCCACCAGGCGGCCCAGACAGGAATAATCGGCTGAGGACAGTGACGTCAGGCTCATCTCATTGTAGCCTGTGCTGTCCACGAGATTGCGGGCCATCTGCTTGAGATTTTCCTCGGTGCGCTCGCGGGCAGGACGATAGCAGATCCCCGCCTGACAGAAACGGCAGCCACGGGAGCAGCCACGGAAGAGTTCCAGCATGGCACGGTTATGGACGATATCCATGGAAGGCACCAGTGGATGCTCCACACTCATGGTCTCATCCATATTCTTGCAGACGCGCTTATAGATAATGGACTTGGCATTTTCATGCAGCGGTTCCAGCTTTTCATAATGGCCATCCGCCGTATATTTCGGCTCATAGAAGGACGGCACATAGATGCCATCCATGGTCAGCAGGCGTTCCAGGAAACCACGCCGGCCACCGGGACGGCCTGCCTTTTTCCACTGGATAAAGGCCTGAGAAACTTCCACAACGGCGTCTTCCGCTTCACCGACAATGAAGAAATCAAAGAAATCTGCGATAGGCTCTACGTTGTAGACGCAGGGGCCGCCGCCCACCACGAAGGGCATATCCTCGCCGCGCTCCCTTGCCCAGAGGGGAATCCCGGCTAAGTCCAGCATATTGAGCACGTTCGAGTAGATCATCTCATACTGCAGGGAGAAACCGAAGAAATCGAACTGAGAGAGCTCATGCTTCGTTTCCAGCGAGAACAGCGGGATATTGCGCTGCCGCATCTCCTCTTCCATATCCGTCCAGGGAGCATAGACACGCTCTGCGGCAATCCCCTCTTCCCGGTTCAGGATCTCATAGAGAATCGCCAGCCCCAGGTTGCTCATGCCCACTTCATAGACATCAGGCAGAGCCAGGGCAAAAGTGCAATCCACCTTATCCCAATCCTTGACCACTGCATTCCACTCGCCACCGGTATACCGGGACGGTTTCAATACCGACTGGAGCACCTCATGATTGAGTTGTACCATTTATTTTTTCCTCCATACATCTTTCATTCAGCTCTGTAAAATAATAAGCCTCCCCTTCAGGGGAAGGCTAAAACACACAATCCGTCAGAGGTTTTTCTTTTATCGTAACCTCTTCAACTAAAATTCTAATTTCTTTTTCCTTAACTGGATATTCAGCAATATCGCTATCGCCATGATATTTGTCGTCAACGAGCTGACGCCATAACTCATGAGCGGCAGCGGGATACCTGTTACCGGCATGATGCCCAGGGTCATGCCAACATTGACCAGTACATGGAAGGCCAACATGGATGTGATGCCCACAGCCAACAGCCTGCCGAAGATATCACTGGCATTCTTGGCAATCTGAGCTCCCCGCCAAAGCACCACAAGGTATAGCAGGAGCAGACAGACCACACCGATAAAGCCCAATTCCTCTCCGACCACAGCGAAGATAAAGTCCGTATGGTTCTCCGGCAGGAAGTTCAGCTGGCTCTGTGTGCCTTCAAAGAGCCCCTTGCCAAAGAGCATGCCGGAACCAATGGCAATCTTGGATTGGATGATATGATATCCCGACCCTAAAGGGTCCACATTCGGGTCCATGAAGACCATGATACGCATTTTCTGATAATCTTTCAAGAAATGCCACAGCAACGGCATCATGGCAATCCCGGCGGCAAAGAGGCCGCCCAGGAGCCGCAGATTGATGCCGCAAACAAAAACCATGCCCAGAAAAATAGCCATAAACACCAAGGATGTTCCCAAATCCGGCTGTTTCAGAACCAGCAGGAAAGGAACGCCCACATAGGCTGCCACCGGCAGGAGATCATGGATGGTATTGAGCTTGCCCACCCGTTCCTCCAGCATGGTAGCCAGAGACACAATCATGATGATCTTGGAAAACTCCGATGGCTGGATACTGATCGGACCAATGGAGATCCAGCGCTGAGCGCCAAGGGCTGACTGCCCTACCAGCATAACAGCCACCAACATGATCAGATTGAAAATGTAGAGCTTATTGCCATACCCCTGCAGCATCTTGTAGTCAAAATTCATCAAAAAAGCTGCAAAAGCGATATTCACTGCCGCAAAGAGGCCCTGACGGGCCACATACCAATAGCGCTCCTCACCAGGAGTATTGACATGGGTGGCACTGCCGATAATGATAAGGCTCATGATGATGATTCCGGCAGTTGCCGCCAGCAAGGTGAGGTCTGTGCGGCGTAAAATGGATTTAGTCATTTTTGTCGTTCAACTCTTCTTCCGTTAACCCTTGTCATGTTTCATGCTGCTGACAGGGATGTTGGCCACCAACGCCACAGAATCATCATCATTGGCCAGGGATATTTCCATATCATGCTGATTGATTTCCATATAGTTGGAAATCACTTTGATAATGTCATTTTTCAGATTATCCATAACTTCGGGGGAAATATTTGCACGGTCATGGATAAGCACCACTTTCAAGCGGTCATGGGCAATTTTGCCTGACTGCTCCTTCTTGCCAAATATTTTCATCAATGCCTCCAACATATAACCCCTCCTTATCTTCTGAACATATGCTTGAGACGAGTCCACCAGCCCTCTTTATGGAAATCCATAAAAGGCACATCTTCGCCGAGCATACGGCTCACGATATTACGATAAGCCTGACCTGCCTGGCTGTCATCCGAAGCCACACAGGGCTCACCCTTGTTGGCCGCTGTAACGACCTTGATGTCATCAGGCACCTGACCAATGCAGTCCAGAGAAAGGATGTCGTTGATATCATCCATATCCAGCATTTCGCCGCTTTCCACCATGGAAGGACGGATACGGTTGACAATGAGTTTGATATTCTCCTTGTCAGCACGGCCTAGCTCGCCGATGATCTTATCGGCATCACGGACAGCCGCGATTTCCGGCATGGTTACCACCAGCGCCGTATCAGCAGCAGCGATGGCAGTCTTGAAGCCCTGCTCGATACCAGCGGGGCAGTCGATCAGGATGTAATCAAATTCCCGGCGCAGTTCATCACAAAGTTTCACGAGCTGTTCGGGGTTCACAGACATTTTATCCTTCACCTGCGAAGTCGGGAGTAAAAAGAGATTCTCATATTTCTTATGACGGACCAGTGCCTTCTTGAAAGCTACCCGGCCTTCCGTCACGTCAATCAGGTCATACATGATGCGGTTCTCAAGCCCCAGCATCAGGTCGAGGTTTCTAAGCCCCGTATCGGTATCCACCAATACAACCTTCTTCCCCCGCATAGCCAGTCCCATACCCAGATTAGCCGTGGTCGTAGTCTTGCCAACACCGCCTTTGCCAGAGGTAATTACATAGATTTCGCTCATATTGTCTTATCCTGCCTTTCTATTGGTTCGATTACGATTTGACCATCCTTGATAGATGCACGCTCCGCGCGCTCTGTCTTTTTCATTTCATCCGGTGAACGGGCGATCAGGTTCGATATTCTGATCTGAGTAGGCATCAAGTGATCAGCGACGATAAAGGCTGTGCTATCACCGTAGGCACCGGCATGTACCATGCCCCGGCAAGTGCCCCGGATATCGATGCTGCCTCCGGCAATGATCTGTGCCCCCGGATTCACATTGCCACAAACCAATACCGAAGATTTCGTGCGGATTTCCTGTCCTCCCCGCAGGGTCTTATTGATCACAACCATCTCCTGCGGTTTCAGTTCCTCCGGCTGATTTACCGGCTGAGACGCAGGCTGCGGTGGTGGTGCCTGTACCTGAGGCACTGGCTTTTCTACAGGTTCCGGTTTCTGGGTACGGCAGATCAGGCCATATTCATGGAACAGATGCTGCAATTCATCTCTTTCGCTGCCCATAAACACATCCCGGGGGATCAGCACTAAAGTGCCCCGCAAGAAGAACGTGGTACCGGATTCTAATTTCTTTCTCAGATTCTCCCGCACCTCTTCAAAGGATGCCTCTGGGGCAAAGCTCAGCTGTAACCCAAGGGAAGTTCCCTTGATTTTTACAATATCTTCACTCATGATTGCCCTCGTTTCTATATAAATATAGTCTTGATAACATTACTGTTTTTTCTGCTCATTGGCAGGCTGCTTGGCCGGATCCGGCTTATTGAGACCAAACCAGGCTTCCAGGATCTTCCGTCCGATCGGTACGGCAGACTGGGCACCGTAACCACCCTGCTCCACAATAACCGCGACAACGATATTTGGGGCACCAAAAGGCCCATAAGCGACAAACCAGCCATGATCGCGGCCATGCGGATTCTCCGCGGTACCGGTTTTACCGGCAATCTCTATGGGGAACCCCCGGAAAATAGATGCTGCTGTACCGTACTTGGTAACATCATGCAGACCATCCTGCACCAGCTTGATATCCTCCATCGGTACATCCAGCGTACTCAGAAGTTCCGGTGTAAACTCCTTGACCGTCTTACCATCCGGCCCGACAATACGGTTTACCAGATGAGGTTTATAGCGTTTGCCATCCGCGGCAATCTCCCCCATGACCATAGCGGCCTGCAAAGGCGTTACCAGATTGAACCCCTGACCGATAGCAGCATCGAAGGTTTCCGACAGATACCATTCGCCATCTTCAAAGTTCTTTTCCTTATAGCGGCGATTAGCAACCAGACCATCTGATTCATAAGGCAGATCGATGCCAGTGATCTTGCCCAGCCCAAACATCCGGGCATATTTTTCAATCCGGTCAATGCCCAGGCGATTTCCCATTTCATAGAAATATACGTTATCGGAATGGGCCATGGCCTGCTGGAAGTTAATGAGCCCCAGTGCTTCACCATCCGCATTTCCTTTCGGGATGATCCAATGATGACCACTATCCATGATCAGTTCAGAAGGACTCACGACTCCCTCCGTCAGCGCCGCAGTGCCCGTAACGATCTTAAAGGTCGACCCCGGCGGATACTCACCCGTGATGGCCTTGTTATCCATAGGGTGATAAGGATTATTATTGAGCTTGTTCCAATCCTTGGCTGAGATTCCATGCGCAAAGAGATTCGGATCGAACGCCGGCCGGCTGACCATCGCATAGATTTCCCCGGTCATGGGATTCATGGCCACCGCAGCTGCTGCATTGGCATGGATCAGCTTGAGCTGTTCATCCACAGCCTTTTCCGCAGCAGTCTGTAAATTCTTGTCAATGGTCAGATAGAGGTCATCACCAGGTGTCGGCGGTTTGTTGCCGATGATCTGCACAGGCTTGCCCGTTACATCCACTTCCACCTGCTGGCCGCCATTGGCGCCCCGCAGCTCTTTATCGTAAATCTTTTCCAGACCGAATTTGCCGATGATGTCACCGCTTTTATAGCCTTCGTCTTTCTTTTTCTCCAACTCCATGTCGTTGATTTCACTGACGTAGCCATAAGTATGCGCAGCCTCTTCCTTATTCATATAATCGCGGATAGGCTGAACCTCTATGATGACACCCGGGTACATATTCTTTTGTTCTTCGATGATGGTGACAATATCAGGTGTCACATCCGCCTTGATGCGGATTGGATCGAACCCTGTATGGGCATCGATCTTCTTGTTGATCTCCTCCACTGGCACCTTCAAAAGTTCCGCCAAGCGGTCAATCACCACAGGGTCAATCTTGGTCATCACCGGCATCAAGGACACAGCAAAGCCCGGACGATTCTGCACCAAAAGTTCCCCGTTGCGATCAAAGAATGTCCCCCGGGGTGCCATGGTAGGAATGATGCGGATGCGGTTGCCTTCAGCCAGCCGGGCATAATGTTCTCCGTCATAAATCTGCAGATACCCGGCCCGGGCGATCAATACAGCGATAACCAGCACTGACAGCCAGCCCAGGACCTGTAATCTGCCGCCAAATTCGTCATTTTCGACCAAAAAATATCTCTCCCATAAAAGAAGGCACCCATACAGGTGCCTT
Source organism: Pseudoselenomonas ruminantium (assembly GCF_900142515.1). Taxonomy (GTDB): domain Bacteria; phylum Bacillota; class Negativicutes; order Selenomonadales; family Selenomonadaceae; genus Selenomonas_A; species Selenomonas_A ruminantium_D. The sequence goes on from NZ_FRBC01000006.1 coordinate 31,648, forward strand.
AATCAGTTCGTTTCTTTTGTGCTGAGTTTCTTATCCAATTGGTAGGTCAGATAATGCACCGGATAGGCAAACGCCAGCTGATAGATAAGCATCGGCAAGAGCGTTACCTGCACATTGCTTATTGGATTAAAGCGATACCCTAATAATACCATAAGTAATGCTAAAATAAAATAGTTAAACGTAGTTGCTCCCAAAGAAGCAAATACCGGCAAAAAAAACTGTTCCTTATAAACCCGATTGGCAAAACGGCCGCAAATATTTCCGACCAAAAGATACGTGAATGCATGAATGCCAAAGAAGGTTCCCGTAGCCAGGTCCGTCAACAGCCCCGAGACGAAGCCCATAAGTGTTCCCTTTTCCATGCCGCGCAGGAATGCATAAGACACGGTGAGAAGCAGCATGAAATTCGGACTGATGCCATGATAGGCAATCAGAGGGAAAAATGAAGATTGCAGTACATAAAGTGCCGCAGTAAAGGCGGCCAGCTTGCCGAAATTACTCACTGCCCATTCCCCTCTGCTTTCTGTTGCGCTGCTGGATCCGTTTCTGTTCCCGGTGTCTGTGGCGGCGGTTTGATCGGTTCTGGCGGAGCCTCACGAGAAGCCGTGATGACTAACACATCCTCCAGCTTCTGAAAGTCCACAGCCGATTCCAGGACGCCAATCTTCAAAAGCCCGCCATCATCATTCTTGAGGCTGCTTACCAGTCCCACGATGATGCCCTTGGGAAAGATGCCGCCAAAGCCAGAAGTCACGATGACATCTCCTTCGACCACATCCGCGTTCTTCGGAATGTTCACCATCTGCGGCATGGTTGGATTATCCATGTCTCCCTGCACAATGCCCGTAACCCGGGATTCAGCCCGCTGCACAATAGTACCGACCGAAGAGCGCGGGTCCAGGATAAGCTGTACCTTGGAGGAATTGGGGCCGGCCTCTATGACCCGGCCAACCAATCCCTGCGGGGTCACCACTGGCATATCTTCCTGCACGCCGCTGGCAGTTCCCCGGTCAATCACAATCATCCGCGACCAGGTATCCGACTCGCGGCCGATGACCCGGGCCGCAACCATATCAAACTGACGGACAGAATGCTCATAACCTATCATAGCCCGCAGGCGTTCATTTTCCGCCAGTGCCTCATTAGCCTGCAGATTGATTCCCCGCAGCTGTTCCACTTCATTCCGGAGCATCTTGTTTTGCTCATAAAGGGTGGCCACTTCCCAAACAGCACTGGTCGCATAATGGATCTCATTAGCCACCCAGGCTACTGCCTGCTGGAAAGGAGACAGCGCCAATGACACAGCCTGGCTGCTTACAGGGGCCTGGAATCTGCCCCGGGCAGCGAAAAAGATGAGGCAAAAGAGGCTGATGACGACAAACGCCATAGCCCAGCCCTTGCGTCCATCTTCTTTATCTCTTCTTACACGATTACTCATTTTTTATATCAGCTTCTCAATTTTTTGCTGGTCATGACTACGCGTTTCAATAATTCTATGTTCTCCAGAGAACGGCCTGTACCTTCACCTACACAGGAGAGTGCATCCTCAGAAACCAATACAGGCATGCCCGTCTCATGGGACAGCAGCTTGTCGAGATTCGTCAGGAGCGCACCGCCGCCCGTCATCATGATGCCATGGTCCATGACATCGGCTGCCAGCTCAGGCGGAGTCTTTTCCAGGGTGCCTTTGACTGCATCAATGATCTTGTAGATGGGATCATTCAGTGCTTCACGGATTTCCTTTGCCTGAATGGTCAGCGTCTTGGGCAGGCCGGAAACAAGGTCACGGCCACGGATATCCATAGTCTTATCAGCTTCCGGCGTCACGATAGCCGTACCGATGGTCATCTTGATCTCTTCAGCCGTGCGCTCACCGATCATGAGGTTGTACATGCGCTTGATGTACTGCACGATGGCGCTGTCCATCTCATCACCGCCGATGCGGATGGAGCAGCTCACTACGATACCGCCCAGGGAAATCACGGCGATTTCCGTCGTGCCGCCACCGATGTCAACTACCATGCTGCCAGTAGCCTCTTCCACAGGCAAGCCGGCGCCAATAGCAGCAGCCATAGGCTCCTCAATGAGATATGCCTCACGGGCACCAGCCTGCTGCGCAGCATCTATTACAGCACGCTTTTCCACTTCCGTGACACCAGAAGGAACGCCAACCACTACGCGGGGACGAACGAAAGACTTCGTGTTCATAGCCTTGCGGATAAAATACTTCAGCATGGCCTGCGTTACGTCGAAGTCAGCAATCACACCATCCTTCATCGGACGAATAGCGATGATATTACCCGGCGTGCGGCCGATCATCTGCTTTGCTTCCTCACCCACAGCCAGGACATCACCCGTATCGCTTTTGATTGCTACTACGGAAGGCTCACGCAGCACAATACCTCTGCCCTTTACATGCACCAGTGTGTTAGCCGTGCCCAGGTCAATACCCATATCGTGCGAAAAACCGCCAAACAGACTCCACATTTTGTCAAAAAACTCCCTTCAGATAACCATATAAGCAAGAGCTCATAAGCTCAGCATATTCAAAACAAAAATAACTACCTTATTGTAACACAAGATAGTTATTTTGATAACAGGAAAACTATTTTTTTTTCAATAAAATTTAAATCAGTGCAAAAGCCCTTTTTCCTTGAAGCTGGTAAAGCGCCCATTCCCCAGCACCACATGATCCAGAACGGGAATATCCATGATCTTTCCCGCTTTCACCATACGCTCGGTGACAGCAACATCCTCCCGGCTGGGAGTAGGATCCCCGCTAGGATGATTGTGCAGCAGGATCATCGCCGCTGCCGCATAATCGATAGCGGCCCGGAAGACTTCACGCGGATGAACCACAGAAGCAGACAGACTCCCGACGGAAACCTCCGGCATCCCCAGGATATGATTCTTGGTATTCAGCAGCAGCACCGCAAAATGTTCCTTTTGTTCAAAGCGGAAGCGCGGCATAGCATAATGTGCCACATCCTCAGGTCCATGAATGATTTCGATCTTGGACGCCTGCTGCACGGAAAGCCGCCGCCCCAGCTCCGCAGCAGCTTGCAACGTAGCAGCTTTCACCTTCCCCACGCCATCGATCTTGCCCAGTTCCGCCACGGAAATATGCATCATTCCCGAAATCCCCTGCTCCTTGATATGGGCCAGGATTTCCTCAGCAATACGCAACACAGATTTTTTCTTCGTGCCACTACGCAAAAGAATCGCCAAAAGTTCCGCATTGCTCAATGCTGCCGCGCCATAAAGCAATAATTTCTCTCGGGGCCTTTCCTCAGGGGGCAGATCCCTCACCATAATCGCCATATAAATTCACGCCTGCCTTTCGCGCCAGCCGCACAGTCGCGTTAAGTGGCAGACCAACCACATTGGTAAAGGAACCTTTGATTCCGACGATAAACTCAGCTGCCGCCCCCTGAATGGCATAGGCACCAGCCTTATCCATAGGCTCACCGCTCTTCACATATCGCTCGATCTCCGTATCGGCCAGTTGCGCGAATTCCACTTCCGTGATCACCACATCCGTGAATAAATGGCCATTATACGCCCAGGCAATACCGGTGAGCACCTGATGCGTCCTGCCGGAAAATTCCTTCAGCATCCGCACTGCATCCTCACGACTGCTCGGTTTCCCATAAGTATGCCCGTCCAATGCTACTACAGTATCCGCCCCTAAAACCGCATGGTTGGGATGCAGTTTTGCCACCGCGCTGGCTTTGGCAGCCGCATTTTTCTCCACCAATTCTGCCGGCGCCAGATCATCGCCAGTAAGTTCCTCTGCGGTACTGATACGAATCTCAAAACGGGTATTTATCTGCTGAAGGAGTTCTTTTCTCCGCGGTGAACCAGATGCCAATATAAACATAAATTTCCGCTCCTTTCTTCAATAACGACGAAACAGCACCAAAGCGACGACAATGCCCAGGATACTCATAAGGTTCGGTGCAAAAGCCACCCCGATAGTCAGCTGGATCACATAAAGATTGATCGTAAAAACAGACGTGTCAAATACCGGAAACGTATTGACCAGATAGGGCATCACACTACCCAAAGCCTCCACACTCAGAAGCAGCTGCCCTAAAATACCGCCTAAGATCGCACCGATCACCACAAAGAGAACAGCCATGCCATAGCCGTGCCCACCAAATTTTGCCAAGAAAAATTCCTCCTTCAATGCACAAACTTTCGCTTTGTCCGGAAAAAGTCCTGCTAAAAAAGACATTTTTACAAAAAATTATGGCTCACAAATTCCACCGGAATTCATGAGCCATATACCGGTCAAATCAGGTACCGGATATAAACATACACCGTTGACAGTACAATCGTCAAGAGCATAATGGGAAAACCAATCTTAAAGTAATTGATAAACGTGATCTTGACACCGCGTTCTGCAGCCAGACCCGCTACAATCAAGTTAGCCGAAGCACCGACCAGTGTGCCGTTGCCGCCCAGGCAGGCACCCAATGCCAGGCTCCACCAGATAGGTTCCAGATTGCTGACCCCCATAGCGCCCATGTTCTGAATCAATGGAATCATTGTCGCTACAAAGGGAATGTTATCCAATACAGACGATACAATAGCGCTGAGCCACAATACCAGCAGCGATGTCGCGGTCACATCACCGCCCGTGAGTTCCACTGCATGGCTGGCCATGCTGCCGATGATCCCCGTTTCAATCAAGCCGCCCACGGCAATGAACAGGCCGATAAAGAAGAAAATCGTCGCCCATTCCACGGATTTCATGGAACTTTCCACCAAATGATGGCTGCCCCCTGCCAGCAGCAGCAGCAGGAAACCACCAGTCAGGGCAATCATGGAAGATTCGATATGCGTGAACGAATGCGTGAAGAAGCCCAGAATAACCAGTCCCAATACAAACAGTGACTTCTTCAGCAGACGGCGGTCCTTCAGAGCCTTGTGTTCATCCATAGCCATGAGTTCAGCCTGCAGCTCCGGCTTGGTATGCAGCCCCTTCTTGTAGACCAGCTCCACGATGAAGATCACGATGATCAGGTTCAGGATGGCAATCGGGGCCAGATTCTCAATAAAGGCCACGAAGGTAAGCTCCTTGACCGCACTGCCGATCATGATGTTCGGCGGGTCACCGATAAGAGTAGCCGTGCCGCCGATATTGGAGGCAATGATCTGCGTGAGCAGGAATGGATTGGCCTTCAGATGCAGCTTCTGGGTGATGCTGAAGGTCACGGGCACCATCAGCAGTACCGTAGTCACATTATCCAGGAATGCTGAAAACACCGCTGTGATCAATGCCAGGTAAATCAAGATCCGTTTAGGTTCAGCCTTGGCTACCTTGGCAGCTTTGATGGCCACATAGTCAAAAAGTCCCGTATGGCTGGTAACGCCGACCAGCACCATCATGCCCACCAACAGTCCTAACGTGTTGAAATCAATATGGTGCAGTGCCGTTTCCTGGGATAAGATTCCCAATAGTATCATGGAAGTAGCGCCCAACATAGCCGCCACGGTGCGGTGGATTTTCTCCGACACGATCACCATATACATGAAAACGAAAATTATTCCTGCCAAAACTTCCATTATTTTCCTCCCTTCAATCTGCACTATTCCTTAGTGCACAACAACATTATTTTTTCCCCGGATGAGCTTGGCCTCATAGAGAGCACCATCTGCCCGCTTGAAAAGGGTATCCGGTGTATCATCAGAAGCAGCCGTCACCACACCGATACTGGTGGTAACTATCGCTCCATCCGGCAGCAATGCATGCTCATTGATCTGCCGGCCTATGCGCTCGGCAATCATCCTGGCGCGTTCGTTGCCAGATCCCGACAGGACCACGAAAAATTCATCGCCGCCCCAGCGCCCGGGAATATCCACTCCTCGTCTGGTGTTTTTCTGCAGGATTTTGGCAATAGTCTTCAACGTATCATCACCGATGGCATGACCATAGCTGTCATTGATGACTTTGAAATCATCCACATCCATCATGAGCACAGACAAGGGCTCATTAAAGGCATGTGCCCGCTGCAGCAGCTCCCGCAGATTTGCCTCTGTCTCGCCACGATTGAAAAGTCCGGTCAACCGGTCAATCTGTGCCAAATGTGCCAGCTTGCGGTTAGACTCCTCCAATTCCTGCGTGGTGGTCTCGATGAAATGCACCAGACGAGCCATCAGGGAACGATGCTTGTTCAGCTTAGGCCGGGGCGGCACAGTATTGGACTGACGCCCCTGGCTGATCCCCTCCCGCATGCCGATGGTCACCAATGTCATATTGGACACCATGATCTCACCGCTCTCATTGCGCATGAATTCACCGTAAGCATAGAAACCGGCCGAAGGAGCCAGATGTTTACTGATAGCCAATTCCTTTTCTGTATCGCTGCCCAGGAGCATCCAACGGGCCACACAGCTGACCACGAAAATGGCTTCCGGTTTGAAGCTGGCCATTTTTTCCTGCAGGGCCATCGCGTTATCAATGATATCCCCTGGATCACCATAGGCCAGACGCACCCTTTCCCCCACCCGGAAATCAGCGCCAAACATCATGCTGCCATCATCCCGGCACCGGCGCGGGTGACGCGCCAGCGTAGTACCATGCCGTTCAAAGTAGAACGGAAACGTGAGTGCCTCAAACAAGAAACTATCGTTGTTTTTTATGCCCAGATAGCGGTCAAAAACCTCCAAGGGCGGACGGCCATCGAGTTCCTGCAGGCAGAAATCCCCATCCATCTTCGTTACCGTCATCGTACGGCCCAAAGGCTTCCAGCCGAAACTGGAACTGGACTGCACATGAAGATTGGCTCCACTGAAGATAACCGCCACTACTCCATGCCGCAACTGCGCCGTATGGGTGAACACCAGGCCATTCTTCCCCAAGCTGCCATCATCTGCCAGCCCGCCAAAAAACACAATCTTCCGGCGGCAGGCAGACAGTTGCTTAAAAAAGGGATTGATATCCAGATGGAAACCTGCGGATATCACTTCCACTGCTGCCGCTTCCTTGTCAGCCTGCAAGATAGCCAGAAGCTCACGGCCAGCCGCATTGCTTTTTTTCTCATGGAAATCATAGGCTACCACCCGCACCGAAGCCTCTTCAAAGAGCGTGAAGTTCACTACCAGCCCCTGCTCCAAAAGGTTGCCATTCACCAATTCGCCACTGGATACGGAACCGATGATCTGTGCTTCTGGGAACACTGCCCGGATATGAAGCTGGATGTCTTCCAGCATATTCACTCTGGTCGGGTCCATAAAAACGGAAACCAGGACACCGGACAGTTTCTGATTGCGGCTCTCCGCCCGGACTTCCTCCACACAGGTCTGCAAATCCTTGATCGTTTTTATCGCATAGGGTATCTGTTTCATCTATCCATATACCTTCTTACACATCTTTCTAATCCTGTTCGGCTTTATTGTCCCGCAAAAATAATTTCAAGAGTTCTTCCCTGGGATCCCTATGCTCATGAATGATTGCATATACCGTAGCACAGATGGGCAGTTCCAGATGATAATCCCGGGCAATGTCCATCAAAGCTTCCACCGTATACACCCCTTCAGCCAGTTTGGCAAAGTGCTCTCCCTTGATAAATGCCTCGCCAAAACAGCGGTTATGGCTGAAGGGTGAAAACAACGTCGCCTCATAATCTCCCAGATGGGACAGGCCATAAACGGTCATCTTGTCTCCCCCCATCTTTTCAATGAGGCGCGAAAGTTCCCGGGTTCCTCTGGCCATCAGCGCCCCTTTCAGGCTGCTGTATCCCATGCCATCCAACATGCCGGCTGCCAGGCCCATGACATTTTTCGCCGCTGCACCGATTTCTGTGCCCAACAGGTCTTCGCCAAAATAGAAACGGATCAGCGGGCTGCCAAAAGCCTTCACCAGCTCCTTGGTCAGTTGCATTTCCTTGGAGGCAATCACCATGCAGTTGGGGATTTCCCGTACAAAATCCTGCACATGCCCCGGACCTACCCACACAGCCACCTGCTTGTCTGTGCCCAATTCCTCCCCAAAAATGGTGCTCAGACGCTTGCCGGTGTCAATCTCCAGCCCCTTCATGCAAAGAACAAATTTCTTTTGTTCCAATTGGGGCAAATTCTTTAATTGACCGCAGAACTCCCGCAGTCTTTGCGAACTGATAGAAATCACAACGATTTCAGCAAAGGCTACAGCCGCAGCCAGGTCATCCGTAAGCTCAACATCCGCAGGCAATACCAGATATTCATTCCGCCCCTTTTGTCTAAGCTCTGTCAGATGCTGGGAGCCCGGACGCCCCCAAAGCATCACCTGATGACCAATCCGCCGGGCATACCAGGCGTGGAAAGAGCCCCAGCGCCCGCAGCCCAATACTGCTACTTTCATTTGACTGCCTCCCCGAAGTTACCTGTCAGATCTTTCACGACTTCACTGGCAATAATGAGTCCGGCCACCGAAGGCACAAAAGATATACTGCCGGGAGCAATCCTGCCGGCAGTGCCCTTCTGCTCCACCTGGCCGTCCGTCGGCAGGATGACCTGACGCGGTTCCTCCGTCGAATATACGACCTTCAGCTTCCTGATGCCCAAAGTCCTGAGCTTGCGGCGCATCACCCGGGCCAAGGGGTCCACACTGGTCTTATAGATGTCTGCAACCGCAAAGCGGGTAGGATCCAGCTTATTGCCGGCTCCCATGCTGGCAATAAGCGGCAGATGACGCTTATTGCATTCCACGGCCAGGCTCACCTTGCCAGCTACCGTATCAATGGCATCCACCACATAATCATAATCACCAATAAAAAATCTGTCGGCGTTATCCGGCAGATAGAAATCATTGATTACGGTTACCCGGGCCGCCGGATTGATATCCAGAATGCGTTGCCGCATCAACTCGGTTTTCGCCATTCCTACTGTGGACGTCAGGGAATGGAGCTGCCGATTGATATTCGTCAGACTGACCACATCATTATCTATGAGCACAAAATTTCCCACACCAGCCCGGGCCAGACCTTCTACCACGTAGGAACCGACACCGCCTATGCCAAACACAGCCACAGCGGCATCAGCCAGTTTCGCCAGCCCCGCCTGCCCTAAGAGCAGTTCAGAGCGGGAAAATCTATGTATATCACTCAAAATCCCACATTTCCTTTCTTATTGCTTATCCAGCCCATCTGTCAGCTTAAACGCAGGGATAGCAAAAGGCTGGGAAGTCTCTGCCTTCTGTTTGTTCATGAAGGAAGGCACATCCATCTGAAAACTATCTTTCTTCAACGTTTCCTGCTTGATGGCACTTTCGGGAACTTTCACCGTGGGTGCCTTCATCACCACGCTGTCCACAAAGTCCGTAGCAATGATGGTGGCCTGCACTGCACCATTCATGCTCTCATCTTCCACGGTCCCCAGAATGATGTTCACTTCAGGATCCGTATGTTTCACAATATAACGGGAAGCTTCATCCACGTCATAAAGACTGAGCGTGCTGTCACCTGTCAGATTGAGGATCAGGCCGCGCGCACCAGACAAGTCCTTGTCAATCAGCGGACTTTCAGCGGCAATCTTCACAGCATCCACTGCACTGCGGGTGCTGACACCAATCCCCAGCAAAGCATCACTGCTCTCACTCTGACGGAAAATAGTCGTGACATCCGCAAAATCCACATTGATGACGCCTGTGGTCAAAATCAGTTCTGCCACACAGTTGATCGCCTGCTTCAGGATATTATCCGCGCATTCAAAAGCCTGTACCAAGGACATACGGCGGTTTTCCGGCAGTTTGGACAGATTGTCATTTTCCACGGCAATCAGGGCATCCATCTGCGACTGCATCTTGGTGATCCCTTCCTGCGCGGCTTTCTTCTTACGATTGCCCTCGAAGGCAAAAGGCACCGTTACCACCCCGACCGAAAGGATTCCCATCTCCTTGGCCAGACGGGCAACGATAGGTGCTGCGCCGGTACCTGTTCCGCCTCCCATGCCAGCCGTGATAAACACCATATCTGCGCCATTCATGGCAGCCTGCAGTTTCGCAGTATCATTCTTTGCTGCCTGCTCGCCAATCTGAATATTGCCACCAGTGCCCCGTCCCCGGGTCAAAGCTTCACCGATCTGGATGCAGCTGACACCAACCTTTTCCACCTGCTGCAACTGCTTGGCATCAGTATTCACAGCATAGAGCTCGATATCCAGCTCATTATGCTGTCCCATGCGCATGAGTACGCTATTGCCACCGCCGCCAACACCGAATACCTTTATCTTGACTTTTGGTTTTACCAATGTATCATCTGTGGTCATGGAGACTTCCCCTCCCTAAGGCTTATATCTTACTTGTTATTCGTTATACCCAGGACAGTTTCCTGCCCCCCACTAGTGAAAATTTTACCATATCACTGCACTATCTGCAAATATAAAAGAGCAGAGGCCAACATCCCCTGCTCCCTCTCTTCAGATTCCATCCCCGGATCAGCTGAAGAGAAATACTGCTAAACATGCTAAGATCAATTTCAAGCTGTCAAGCTTCACGTTACACACTCCTTATCGCGCCTCCAGCAAAAATTTCACATCCAGCGTACATGTGTAAACCGTTACCATGATTATACACTTGCCACCACAAAATAGCAATAAATATTTGACTTTTTTCCTGTTTTCTGCTACGCTTATATTGCTTTGTTGGAGAGGTACTCAAGTGGTTGAAGAGTCCGGTCTTGAAAACCGGTAGGCCTTTCGGGGTGCGTGGGTTCGAATCCCACCCTCTCCGCCATAATTGCATAAGACATGGAGTGGTACTCAAGAGGCTGAAGAGGACGGTTTGCTAAATCGTTAGGCTGGGTAACCGGTGCGGAGGTTCGAATCCTCTCCACTCCGCCACTATGAAATGACAAAAGGTCATCCCCTTTCGGGGATGACCTTTTTACTATTGTCAGCGCGGGGAATTGCCGCGCAATAATTTCATCCTGACAATACGCTTCACCGATTCATTGAGCCGTTCCTGGCTGATCGTACCCTTTTCCGCCGCTTCCAACAGCCCCAGATACACATCGGTTTCATGGGGATATTCATGGCACACAAGCACGATATCCGCACCTGCCAGTACCGCCTGCACGCCCAGCTGTCGGAAATCGCCATACTTGGACACAGCTCCCATCTCCAGATCATCCGTGATGATCACGCCGTTGAAGCCCATTTCCTGACGTAAAAGCTTGGTCTGTATCTCAGGGGACAAGCTGGCCGGATTGCTGGCATCAATCTCCGGATATATGAGGTGCGACATCAGCACCATGAAATCTTCCGTATCATGCTGGCTAATGATTTCCTTAAAGGGCAATAGATCTTCCTCTGCCAACTGCTGTTTGGTAGCGATGATATTGGACCTATCGATATGTGAATCCACCTGCCCTTTCCCGATTCCCGGGAAATGCTTCAATGTATATATCATATGCGCAGACTCATATCCCTGAGCAGCCGCAGCTACAAACTTTTTCACCACCTGCGGGTCCCGGCTGAAATCTCTCGAACTGTCACCGACATCAGCCACCGGAGCAAAATTCACATTGAACCCCAGCTTTGCCAGCTGTTCACCAGTCCTGCGCGCCCAGGCCTCAGCCTGGGTATTATCCCCGGCCGTGCCCAAACTCTGGGCAGAGGGCGGCGGAGTGATAAAGCTCTTGCCACGCACCACGGTACCCCCTTCTTCATCAAGACCAATGAGAAGCGGGACTTTTTGTGCCTCCCCTTGCAACTCTGCCGTAAGCCTGGTTGTCTGTTCAGCAGACTGCAGGTTGCGGTCAAAGAGAAGCACGCCACCGATATGATACTGGTTCAGCATATAACGGCTGTCATCATTGAGTTCCGTACCATGAATCCCAATCATCACCAGCTGGCCAACCTTCTCCGGCAAAGTCATGGATTCCACCACAGCATCCACCTGCTCATCAAATGTCTGCTGGCGTGTCTCCTGCATCGTATCTACCTTGCTACAGCCAGCCAAGGTAAATATCATAACGAATGCCAATACCATACACTTACCATAATTTTTCATGTTTATCATCTGCCTATTCGTCTGCTAACATTGCCTGATACACATCCCGCCGTGAGAGCCCCAACGCCTTGGCAGCTTCCCGCATGGCGGCTTTCTTTTCCATCCCCTGAGCCATAAAATGCTCACAGCAGGCTTTCGGGTCCTGAGGCAATTCCGTCTCCGCCTCTGCCGCTTCTCCTGTAAAGCCTTCGACAATGATCACATATTCGCCCCGCGGATCGTTTTCTTCATAATGGGCTATGATGTCCATAAGGCTGCCCCGCTGGAATTCCTCAAATTTCTTGGTCAATTCCCGTCCCAAAGCCACATTCCGGTTTCCCAGCACCTGCAGCATTGCCTTCAAGGTTGCCTTCAGATGATGAGGTGCCTCATAGAAGATCAATGTATCAGGATATTTTGCTACCTGGCTGAGCACCTCCTGCTGTTTTTTACCCGTTTTGGGCAAAAAGCCAACAAAAGTGAAACGGGTAGTATCCAGGCCGGAGCAAATCAACGCGGACAGCCCGGCATTGGCCCCCGGCAGAGGTGTTATCCGAAAGCCAGCTTCAATAGCCAGCTGAACCAGCTGGCTGCCCGGATCACAGATACCAGGCAAGCCTGCGTCACTGACACAGACCAGGTCATGCCCTTCCCGCATATAAGCGATCAGTTCCGGCCCTTTCGTTGATTTGTTATGTTCATGATAGCTGGTCAGCTTTGTATGGATATCAAAGTGAGTCAGAAGCTGCCGCGTATGCCGGGTATCCTCGGCAGCAATCAAGTCAGCCTCACCTAATATGCGCACCGCACGATAGGTCATGTCCTCCAAATTGCCAATAGGTGTGGCACAAAGATAGAGAGTAGGAATCGTTTCTTTTGTCATCATTGCTTATAATACCCCTTTCGGTGCTGCGTACCACTTCCCCCTGAAGGGACAGCTCCTACATTCCATATATTTGTAAGATCTCATCCGTATAAGTACCATCGTCATTATGCACGATCAGCGGCGGCAGGACTTTGAGTCCCCCGGGGCTGGCCCCTACCACCGCTTCCAACAGCATCATATTCGGGGCCTTGCCCCATTTTGGCTGCACCATCTGCAAGCGTTTTATTTCCATCTGATGTTCATGAAGGGTAACGATGATCTCGCCCAGGCGCTCCGGCAGATGAACCATGCCAAAATGACCACCGAAACGCAAGGCATAACGAGCAGCCCTGCCCACATCCTTGAGAGTAGCGGTAAACTCATGCCTGGCCCGGGCCACACCGGAGAGTTTGTTGGCCTGACCCTCCCCCACGGGCCGATAAGGAGGATTGGCCAGTACCACATCAAAGGATTCTGCCTTATACAGATCCCGGATGGAACGGTAATCGCCCTCCTGCACAAAAATCTTTTCTTCCAGCTCATTAAGCCATACATTGCGCGCAGCAAGCCGGGCCATGACCGGATTCAGTTCCACCGCATCTACTCTGGCCACCTCATCAGCGATGATCAAGGGGATAACCCCCGTCCCCGTTCCTAATTCCAACACCTTATGACGAGATTTTAACGACAAAAAATGAGCCAGCAGCACGGCATCCAGTGAGAAGCAGAATTCCTGCGTATTCTGGATGATATGCCGCCCGCTCTTCATTAAGTCGTCCAGCCGTTCATAAGGGCCTAAAACGACTTCTCTCATCAATGTTTCTCCCGCTTGTCACGATTGCGCCGATCGCGCTTGCCATTGTTCTTCTGGCGATTCTCCCGGAAATTCCTCTGGCGGTTTTCCTTATTCTCCCGGTTTTCCCGATTGCCGCGATGCGAACGGTGGTTATTGTCACGACCTTCACGGGAAGACCGGCGTTCACGCCGCTCGTGACGTTTTTCCTGTCCGGAATTATCATGGCCAAAGTCTTCAGCGATGATCCCTTCAGCCACTTTTTCCTGTTCTTCGTATGCAGCCATCAAAGTTGCAGCCAGACTGGTCTCTTCCTCGTCCTTTTCAATGACATCCTCCCAAGAGGCTACAATGGTACGACCATTATCCAGCAATATCGTAGCGGAACGGCGCTGCTGGTTCAGGGAAATGACCTTCCCCTCTCCCTCTACGGAAACGACACGGCTTCCCTGCGCCGGCGGTTGTATTTTCTTCTGCTGATGGGGACAATCCCCACCACAATAACAGTCATTCTCATATTTCAGGCAGCACATCAAGCGGCCGCAAATGCCGGAAATCTTCGTAGGATTGAGGGAGAGGTTCTGATCCTTGGCCATGCGGATGGATACAGGTTCAAAGTCCCCCAGGAAAGAAGCACAGCACAAAGGCCGGCCGCAACAACCAATCCCCCCCATAAACTTTGCTTCATCCCGAACGCCGATCTGGCGCAGCTCAATACGCGTACGGAAAACTGCGGCCAAGTCCTTCACCAGCTCACGGAAGTCAATACGCCCATCAGCAGTAAAGTAAAAAATGATCTTGTTCATGTCGAAGGTGTATTCCACCTCCACCAGCTTCATCGGCAGGCCATGAGCAGCAATCTTTTCCTCACAGATTCCATAAGCCTCTTTCTCTTTCGCCTTGTTTTCCGCGATACGGTGAATATCCGAATCATTGGCAATGCGGTGTACTACCTTCAGCGGCAGCGTGATGTTTTCATCTTTCTCTTCACGGGGGCCAATCACCGTCTCACCGCATTCCATCCCCCGGGCCGTTTCCACAATGACCCGATCGCCGATCTTGATATCCAGATGTCCCGGCGCAAAATAATAAATCTTGCCCGCCTTCTTGAAGCGGACACCGATAATTGTCTGCATAAAAGTCTCCTAATATCTATATTAATCTGCCCTAGTGCCAAACACTAGCAACAGTCCTTCAACCGAATAAAAAAGCCTTCCAGCTGCAGGCGCAGATTAACATTGGCCTGCAGGCGGCGTGTGATTTCCCTGGTTTCGGCCAGCATGGCAAAAAGCTGTTCCGGCGAAAACTGCGCCAGCCTTCCAGCCAGCTGTGCCCGTAAATCATCATTATACAGGAGGGGACTCGCACCATCTGCATAAAGGAGCAGCATATCCCTGAGCAGCATATTGAAATACTGCACCCATTCACTCAATTTTTCCTGCTCCATTTCGCCCATGGCAGCCGCCTCTTTCCACACCTGAGTCATGGTAAGTTCCGGCAACTGGTCCAGGAAGCGCAAGGCATCATCCCGCAGTTCCAACCCGCCACGGGCACTTAGTTGCAAAGCCTGCCCCAAACTTCCATCAGCCAGAGTCGCGAGTTTCTCCACCAGGTTTCCGGGCACCTGCCGTCGGGACAGTTCTGCCTTCATCTCCTCCACAGTCAATGTGCCAAAGGACATCGGCATGCAGCGGGATACAATGGTATCCAGAAGGCTGCTGCGGTCATGAGCAAGCAAAATGAATGTCACCTGCCCTTCCGGCTCCTCCAAAGTCTTCAAGAGGCTATTCGCGGCCGGTTCATTCATGGTGTCTGCATCATCTATGAGCACCACACGCCGCCCAGCCTGCACAGCGGAACGGGAGACCACCGTCTGCATCTCCCGGATGGCTTCAATCCGGATGATGCGGTTGGATCTGCCCCGCACCTCCGGCAAAAGCTCGTAATAATCAGGATGGGTGCCCGCCGCCATCGCCCGGCAATTATCACAAACACCACAGGGGGCATTTTCATGACCACAGAGGATTGCCGCCGCCAAAATCTGGCCAACCAGTTTTTTGCCGATTCCTGCTTTCCCCGTAAACAGCAAGGCATGAGGAAGCCGCCCTTCCGCAAGGAGCGTCTTCAGTTCCCGTATTTCATTGCCATGCCCTGTAATGGCTGCCCAATCAACTTCCACTGCTCACAACTCTCTAACTACATATACAAATCCACCAGCATCCCGCGGATGGCATCATGGCTGGCAATGATATTCAGCTGATCCGCCTGTCCCAGACGAATCCGCTCTGCCATTTCCTCCAGTTTCTTATCCACCTTACGCACGGTGGTATAAACCTTCTGGCGCCCCATACGATCCCATCCCGCCTGACTGTGCAGGGCATACATGCGATTTACAGCTTCTCCCACAAAGTTTTTGATCAGCGTACGATAGGATTTCAACTCATCATAAGTAGGTGTCTTAGACAGCCGTGCTCCTTGCTCGTCAATCTGCTTCAACAGCTTATCCAATTGCTCACCAGAGAGGCTGTCTTCCTGCTCTAAAAGCTCCATGCTGAATTCCGTGTCGCCGCCTTCCACCCGGTCATCACGCCCCACAGAACGTGTAAAGGTTGTTTCCTGAGTAGTACGGACATCAACTTTCAATGGCATATTCATCACCCGCTTCGCTTTTCTCACACTTAGCTATAATAAATTATAACGTCTAAAGGATGAATATGCAACAAAAAGCCGCCTCCAAAAAAGGAGACGGTCTGCTTATCTCACCAATCAGTTATGGCGATACTTATGCTTCTCGTAATCAGCTTTTACATTGCGCACAACACGGTCATGGCGCTTCTGTTCTTTTTTGATTGCCTTTTCATATTCCTTTTCGGAAATCTCACCCTTGCGCTTCTTATACTTCAAGGCACGAACATTCTGCTCATGAATGCGGTCTTCCTCTTTCAGTTCATGGCTGTACTTATTGTGCGTGCCATCCGAAAAAGCCGGCTTGGCAGCAGCTTCCGTTACAGAGGACATAGCCACACCAGCAAAGCCAAAGCTCATCACACCAGCCAAAGCCAAAGCTACAACTTTCTTACGCTTTTCCATAAACATTTTATCTACCCCTTCATCCTAAATTCACATTTATGGGGTTAATATACCGCAAAAATCTATGATTGTCATTAGAATTTGATTAGAATTTGATTAAAAAGGATAGCTGTTCCCTACCATTTGTCCCGGATGAATATTTTGTATACATAGATTTTGCCCATTGACAAGACAGCCTTTGCCCTATATAATGGCCTCATAAGCAAACAGGACAACGTAGTCCCAGAGTATCAGGTACCGGATACTTTGGGACTTTTATGTTTTCAGGACAATGGCGTCCATAGTGCAGAACTCTCCCTGCGCTATGGACGCTTTCTGTTTGCAGGACTTATCCAGATGCAAAATGTTTCAAAATGCAATCGCAACTAGGGAAAGGATGTTTTATTATGATTGATACTGGCGATACGGCCTGGGTACTCATTAGTGCCGCCCTGGTCTTCATCATGACTCCCGGTCTGGCCTTCTTCTATGGAGGCATGGTGCGCAGCAAGAACGTGCTCACCACCATTATGCAGAGTTTCTTTGTGCTGGCGATGGTTTCTGTGGAATTCATCGTTCTGGGCTATACCATGGCCTTTGGCCCTGACGTCAACGGCTTCATCGGCAGCCTCGACAAACTCGGTCTTGCCGGCGTCGGACTGCAGGTGCTGGAAGGCAGCACCATTCCGGAACTGGCTTTCGTAGCCTTCCAGTGCATGTTCGCCGCGCTGACGCCAGCCCTTATCACTGGTGCCTTTGCCGAACGCATGAAATTTGCCGCCTTTGCGGTCTTCATCCTGCTCTGGGCCATCTTCATCTATAATCCCATGGCACATTGGGTATGGGGCGGCGGTTTCCTGGCCGAGCTCGGTGCCCTGGATTTTGCCGGCGGCCTCGTCATCCACATCCTCTCCGGTGTATCGGGCCTTACCATCTGCCTGCTTCTTGGCAAACGCCATGGCTATCAGCATACGGCCATGCTGCCCCATAATCTTCCCATGACGGTTCTCGGTGCTACTCTCCTCTGGTTCGGCTGGTTCGGCTTCAATGCCGGCAGCGCTCTTGGCGCCAACGCTTTGGCTGCCAATGCTTTCGTTACCACGCAGGCCGCTGCCGCTGCCGCTGCTGTTTCCTGGGTACTGACTGAATGGAAACTCAACGGCAAGCCCACCATCCTCGGTGCTGTTTCCGGCTGTGTGGCTGGTCTTGTGGCCATCACCCCGGCTGCCGGTTTCGTCACGCCGATGCCTGCCGTGCTGATTGGTCTGATTGGCGGCGTTGTCTGCTACTTCGCCGTTGCTGTCCTCAAAGAAAAACTCGGTTATGATGATTCCCTTGACGCCTTCGGCGTTCATGGCATCGGTGGCACCTGGGGTGCCATCGCCACGGGCCTCTGGGCCACCACGGAAGTCAATCCGGACGGTGCCAACGGCCTCTTCTATGGTGACACTCATCTCTTCATCGCTCAGCTCATCTCCATCGTTGTGGCTTACGCTCTGGCCATTGCCGGTTCCTTCGTCCTCTATCAGCTCGTGCACTACTTTATGGAAACCCGTGCTGATGAAGCCGAAGAACTCACAGGCCTCGATATCGTCGAACACGGCGAACGCGGCTATACCCGTGGTGTACTGACCTCCAGCCCGCTCCTCGGTTCCTTTGAGACCTCCAGCGAAATGCTGGCCAACACCGTAATGCAGATGAATATGGCAGAGAAAGGATGAGCGCCATGCTGACAAAAATCGAAATCATCACCCGTTCCACGAAATTAGACGACCTGCTGCGGGCTTTGAACAAAATAGGCGTCTTGGGCATCACCGTCAGCCAGGTATTCGGCTGCGGTCTGTCCAAGGGACATCAGGAAGTCTACCGCGGCAAGACATACGATGTCAAGCTTGTCCCCAAGATAAAGGTGGAAACCGTCGTTTCCGAAATTCCTGTAGATAAGGTGCTCGACACCTGCGAGCGCGTCCTGCGCACCGGCCACTTCGGTGACGGCAAGATCTTCGTCACCGAGCTGTCCGATGCGGTCCGCATCCGCACCGGCCAGCACGGTGATGATGCCATCCGGGATATTCCCGGCGAAGCCAAAGAACAGGCTAGTGCCTGATCATAAAGGAGCGGTCTTCCAAGACCGCTCCTTTTCTTATGCCCATATGATATTCTTTGCCCCTGTCGGCACTTTCACCTGCGCATTGTAGGCAATACTCTTGGCCGTAGCATCGGCCACCTCTTCCGGAGTCGCTTCGGGATTGCGGCGGATTTCGTAGACACCATGTGAAGCCTGCTTGATGGCATAGGACTGCGGGGTATGGAACTGCAGTTCCGTCTTTACCCCGGCAGGACTCAGCAGCTGCACATTGATGCCCTGATAGAACTTGCCGCCCCAGGCATTGCGGAATTTCAGCACTTCGTAACCGCTGGCCGTCAACTTTTCCATGGCTTCCGGCACGCGCCGACTGTAGTCCTGTTCTTTTATCACCAAAGTATAGCGCAGTACATCGCTGATACCATCAGCGGCCTGCCCCAAATCCACATTATCCTTCACTGCATCGGTCAGGATTTTCTGCATCAGGCTGTCCTCGGCCTTGATGCGGTTCGTGAGACCGGTCAGATAAACGCCCTTTTGTTCCAGCGCACGCATATCCCGGGTGACATCCGGCTCTGCTGCCTGCGCTTCGGCGATCAGGCTCTGAGCCAGCACGGTCATGGTCACTGCCACCACAGCCGTGATTTTGGTCAGGGATGCCCGCATCTGCTGCAAGCGTATATTTTTCATGATATTGCTACTTATATTCTTACTGATTTTCTTCATCTGATTCATAATCTTGTTTCCTCCAGTCTTGCTTTACGCTAACCTTTGAACAAGATGAAGTATAACAAATGTAAATGAAAATATGATGATTGACTATGAAAACAACCTGAAGACAAACGCGATATCGTGTCACAGGATGTCAATATACTCGTGGTTCAATGCCTTGTTCATGCTGCGGACGGCACAGAACTTGCCACACATGCTGCAGGTCTCGCTATGGCCATCCTCCGGCATGCGGCTCGTGCGGATGGCTTGCGCAGTTTCCTTGTCCAGGGCACAGGCAAACTGTTTTTCCCAGTTGAGTTCCCGGCGGGCCGCAGCCATCTTATCATCCTGTTCCCGGGCACCGGGCAGGCCCTTGGCAATATCAGCGGCATGGGCGGCAATCTTGCTGGCAATGATTCCCTGCCGCACGTCTTCCAGATTCGGCAAAGCCAGATGCTCTGCCGGCGTCACATAACAAAGGAAGGCCGCGCCATGCATGGCAGCCACCGCCCCGCCGATAGCTGCCGTGATATGGTCATAGCCCGGAGCGATATCCGTGACCAATGGCCCCAGCACATAGAACGGAGCACCGTGGCAAAGCGTCTTCTGGATTTCCATATTGGCCGCAATCTGATTGAGGGGTACATGACCCGGTCCTTCCACCATCACCTGCACATTGCGTTTCCAGGCGCGCTCCACCAGTTCACCAAGGCGGGAAAGCTCATCAATCTGACAGTTATCGGTGGCATCCGCCAGACACCCGGGACGGCAGGCATCCCCCAGCGAAATCGTCACATCATATTCCGCACAGATATCCAGGATTTCATCAAAATATTCATAGAAGGGATTTTCCTCCCCGGTCATGCTCATCCAGGCGAACACCAGACTGCCGCCCCGGCTCACGATATTCATCTTCCGGGACTGGCCGCGAATCTGCCGCACGGTATCCCGGGTAATGCCACAATGCAACGTCACGAAATCCACGCCATCCTCAGCGTGCAGACGAATCACATCGAGGAAATCCTGTGCCGTAAGCTCCGCCAAATCACGCTGATAGTGGATCACGCTGTCATAGATGGGCACCGTGCCAATCATCGCGGGACATTCGGCCACGAGCTTCTGCCGGAACGGCTGGGTGTTGCCATGACTGGACAGATCCATGATGGATTCTGCCCCCAAGTCCACAGCACTCATGACCTTCTGCATCTCCAGATCATAATCCTTGCAATCCCGTGAAACACCCAGATTCACATTGATTTTCGTCCGCAGCATGCTGCCCACGCCCTCAGGATCCAAAGCCTTATGCTTCTTGTTGGCACAGATGGCCACCTTGCCTTCGGCCACCAGCTGACGCAGTTTTTCCGGATCCATCCTTTCCTTCTGCGCCACGATTTCCATCTCCCGTGTCGTGATTCCCTTGCGGGCTGCATCCATCTGGGTTGTGTAATTAATGTTCATCTGATAACCTCCTGCATAATAAAAATGTGGATGAACTTTGAATAAAGTCCATCCACTATCTATCATCTTTCCCTACGTTGGCATTATCCAAATCAGGTTCGGTCGAAACGCACAGTTTCCTCTCAGCCCGTCTGCGAGCTCCCATTCTATTCATTTTTGGTTATCCCACGGGGGAAATCTGCATTTATTCTAGCAGGTTTGCGAGGGAAATACAATAGTTCAGCAACAGAAGTTTGCCACCGCGCCCAAAAGATTGGCATCATTGCCATGTTGGCAAGGCAACAGTTTCGGCACCACCCGGGCTACACCGACCTTTGCCAGGATTTTCTGCAGCCGCTGATCGATGGCAGGGATGAAATCCGGACGGGAACTGATAGCACCGCCGAAGAGAATGGCCTCCGGGTCATAGGTATACTGGATATTGTAAACGGCCCTGGCCAGATACTCATACATATTGTCAATGAGCCGCTGTGCATCTTCCTCTCCCTGCGCTGCCATTTCATAGACCATGCGGCCATCATAGGTATCCTCCGGCACATTGCGGAGCATGGCCAGCTGGCGGCAAAGCCCGCCGGTGGAACCCACTTCACTCAGAATATCGTAATCATCATTCATCACCATATAGCCAAATTCCCCGCCATGCTGATGCGGGCCACGAACGACTTTCTTGTCATGCACCACAGCACCGCCCACACCAGTGCCTATGACGAAATAAGCCAGAGAGTCATAATCGCGTCCAGCACCAGTCCAGGCTTCACCCAGCGCCGCGCAATTGGCATCGTTTTCCATGCTTACCGGCAGTCCCAGCTTTGCTGCCAATGCCTGCTTGATGGGGAAATCATGGATATAATCCAGCGCACTGCTGCCGCCAATCACACCGCTTTCGTCATCCACCGCCCCTGGCATGCTGAATCCGGCCCCGGTAAGGTCCCGGCCTTTGCCCAATTGCTGACAGGCCTCGACCACTTCAGCATAGAACTCCTCCAGCGTCCCCGGTGTCACAAAACCGCCCTTGCCTGACAGTTTGCCCTGCTCATCCACCAACGCATATTTCACACTGCTACCGCCCACATCATAAGCCAGATAATTCATTTCCGTCACGCTCCTTCTTGATTCTTATTGTATCAATTAAAACGCGACAGGACAGCATGCCGAAACAATTCCGATACATTGTTACAGATTTTTCCGCCTGCTTCCCAAAAAATTGAAACCACGCCACAATAAAGAAGCTATTGCATGAATGAGAAATCTTATGCACAGCCCCATACACACTTTGCTGATGCCATTAAATTTTCCAATCGATGGCCTCGGGCATCTGGCAGCTATACTCCTCATCAGCAATGACCAGGGTTATTTTGTAATATTAGCATGCGCTTTTAGTGGTGTAATTGCTTTCAATATAACATTGAAATGTTTTTGCACATAAGCAGATTTTTCCCAAGGAGTCGATAGCATCATATCCTTAAAAAGCCCTGTGGAATGATCGGGATTTGTAATCGCAATCATAGAAGAATATTTTGCTTTAAGTACCAATCTAGTGCTCTTTAGATAATTTTTCCGAACATCGTCATTGTTTTCAAGAAGTGAAACGTACTTTTGCGCTTCTTCATAAATTATTTTACCACTTTCGTTTTTTTCTTTAACTGCATTCATTAAAAGTGTTTCTATTGCACCCTGTTCATAAAAAGGAAATATCACTGGCGTAATTTTTGTAGATGCTATTTCTCCATTGGGGCATTCTATATTACACATAGTTGAAGTATTATTTTGAAGTGACAAACCATCTATTATATTTTCAGCCATACCAGCCAATATTTCTTTCTCATCGTCATTATCTCTATCACGTACAATAACAACAGATTCCGGAGATGCTGATGGTATTTCCTTTACAAATTTATCGATTATTATATGTAAAGGTTCTGCAAAACTATCCTTTCCGCCTACACTCCATATAGCAACACCATCATTATCTTTTTTCATATAAATTACCTTGCGACCAGATTTGTTTTCCGGAATCTTATAACTTGTCCACAAGGATTTACCATTGTCCATCATCCATCCATCGATTTTATGCAGAAAATAGGAAATAAACCAAAGGTCATCCTGACCTTCACATAATATAACGGATTTCATATTCGCAGCTCCAATTCATAATCTTCTCGGTCGTTATATGCTTCTTCCCCAGTTCGTATCTTGCTTCTCGTGATTTGCGAAGCATTATCTTTCCTCAAGGTAATGACACGTAATAAATCATCCTGTGAGAAATGGCTATGTGCAATAGATAAAATCGCATCTAAAGCTTCTGCACTATGCGTAGTAATAAATGCCTGTACATGATATTTCCTGCAAGCGTTCAAGAACCAATAGAATACATCTCTAAATGCCGAAACATGTATTGCATTATCAATTTCGTCTACCAGTATGATACCATTTTTACAATTTGCAATTTCCACAGCCAAGCAAAGAGCTTTTTGCATTCCCGCACCATACGAAAATAACGGAAGCACTCCTCTTATTGTACTATGTAAGTAAATATCCTCATCTATGATACTAATATCCATAATGGTATCATCAAATGGTTTAATAATTTCTATCAATTCTTCTTTACCATTATTTATAATATAATCTTTTATAGCATTCGCCGTGGTGCGATAGTAATTTATACCAGAAAACACATACGTTACATGATATAAATCATTTTCATCAGCTGTGAATAGCGTATCTGTATTATTTATGATTTTATCATATTTATATTTTGGTTTTTTACTGGAAGTATTTGATATCTTTACAGATAAATCCATCATTGTTTGCGGTTCACCTGATGTATTCGTTATTTTTCCAACAGTACCACCGGCTTCATAAAGATATCTTATATTTTTTATGTTAGCTCCGATTTTAATACGATATGATGCACTTGCTTCATCTGATTCTGTATCTTTTTGAAAAACACTTAAAACATATTGAACAATATTTTTCTTTCTAGCCTCTGGCGATACGCTAACTCTTATGGCCGAAAGGCTAATCAATTGTCCAATGTCGCTGGGGTTGGATAGGATACGAATTGCTTCTAGCGCACTTGTTTTCCCACAATTATTAGGGCCAGCAAGCACATTTACAAAGGATAAATCATTTATTTCTAATTCATTTATCCCTCTGAAATGATGGATGTTCATTCCGTTCAATATAAGTTGTTTCTCCATAAAAACAATTTGTCTCCCTTCATTTGAAATATTTTTGGATTGCCGCTTCCTTTTCCTGCTTTAGCTTGAGAATTCGAGCTTGAGCAGCATTTTTCGATTTGTCGGCCTGGGCTACAAAGTCGGCGAATTGGTTTTGAAGGTCTATTGGTGGCAATGTAATCGTAAATTTCTTTGCATCAGCAACATTTACGTGTGGAACAGTAGCCCCTGTGTTTTTACTATCGGCCTGATGTTTGACGTCATCTGATATAAGAGCATACAGTAGATACTCTGGACAACACATACAAGGATTGGCTCTAAACAACATCACCCTTTGTCCTAAACAGAAATTATATCCTCTTGGCAATATAGCAGCATTACCATACGTTCCCTCACGACCGTATACAATATCGCCTGGCATAGGCTTGAGACGTTTGATTCGTTCTATATATTCATCTTTCGAAACATATTTCATGGTTGACCAGTCTATCCCCCCTAATTTTATTTCATTAGTTCGTATAGCTGGATATACAAGTTCTCCTTGATATTTAGGAGTTGTATGTGGGCAATCTACAATATCCGAACAAACTTCTTCAATCTTAACAATAGGATATTCACTACTTCCAAGTATCTCGATAAACCGTGATTTAATATCATCGTCACATTTTTTTATATCCTGCTCCAGATTCGTCACCTGCGAATCGATGACTTCGATTTCCTCCACCACTTTGCTTTGCACAGCAACGCTGGGAATTTGTACAGTCAAGCTCTTTATTCTTGCCGTAGATGCCCGGTTGCTGCGAGAGAATCTTTCGTATTCGCCCTCTACCTGCAAAGCCAGGGCCAGGTATTTCGGCAATATCTTATCCGTATTTACCCGAATTACGCCGCAATGGTCGGTAGGATAGAACGGATAATTTTCCGGCAGATAATTGACCATCCAATCCCCATCAATGCCCCAGATAACCGAAGGCTGGCTGAAATCTGTCAAGTTTTGCCTATTGATACGACCAAATTCCTCAAAGACATTAGCACTATAAACAGGATATTCGCCATCTTCTTCAATCTCTGAGGCCACTACACGATTGCCAATGCTGACAGAAAACTCCTTACCGTCCAGCTTGTAAGCCGTCATGCCTTCCTTTATCACCTGATGACGCACTTTTGTGGTTTTGATGGCCTTGTTGAAATTCACGCCGCCAAAATCCAGCATATCCGTTGTAGCCATGTAATGATAGTATTCACCCAAGTCACCAGTCGGTTCCTCCTGCGTTCCAAAGGACGCACGAACCACGGCTGCCAATGTGTCTGCGGCTTGCCTGTCCTGCGGATTATACAGCAGTCCTCCCAGCTTTTTGATTTGTATGCCTTCCTGCCCTTTCCGATTGCTCCAGCCATAGCCTAGGAATTTTTCCTGTCCCTTGTTGTCGTCCGGGGCTGTAATAATTAATGTGGTCTGTCCATAAGCCAAGGAAAAATACAGGAGCTTTTCCGCTTCTTTGCCGATAGCAAATTCATAGAAAGCGACATTGCACCACTCCAGTTTTTCTTTCTCGCTCTTGGCCTGATAGCCCTTTTGCTTGACCTTGGCACTGTATTCTGCTGAGGACAGGAACGCTTTGGTATAGGCATCTATATAAGGTACATCTGCCCAACCATTGAAGTTACGTTGCCGGGTTACAAATTCGCCGTAAATGTTCCTCTCTACTTGAATTTTATCCAAATATGCTGCCAGAATATCCTTATCTTCCCAATCCTCCAAGCTCTGCGCAGTTAGTATAGCTTGTACGCTGTCCTCACAAAGATCAATCTTTTTCGGTGGCTCTACAAACTTTTCGAGGAACATAATAACCGTATTCGTCCCTGTTGCGCCAAAAGTCTTGCTCCCCAACTTAACAATAGCGCGCAGACAGAAATTTTGCAACAGGGATTCACGAGCAGCAATAAAGCTCTCGCTTTCCTTGTTTAGAATACTACTGGGCAGAATCACAGCCGCTACCCCTTGGGGCTTTAACAGCTGGGCAATGCGCTCCACAAAAAGCGTTTCTATCTCCGAACCATTGTTGCTTATCTTGGCCAGAATGGTAAAATCATTGTCCTTCAATTTCAAATGCGGCTTAAAAGCCGCCACCGAATAGGGTGGATTGGCCACTAAAATATCGAAACTATGCGGACGGATATTTTTATCCACGTAATTTTCCAAACCATCGCCAAATACAATGTTGCCAGCGCCAGCCCCATGCATAAAGAGGGAGATTTTGGACACTCTAGCCAAACGGTAATCTTTCTCTACACCATACAATTTTTCGCTCACCCAAGCATGTTCATCTTTTTGCACTAGGGCATTTACCGCCTCATACCCCTGGGTAAGAAAGTGCCCAGCTCCACAGGCATAATCAATGATTTTGGGATATTCCTGCTCTTTTTTCCGCAATATCTCGCTTAAAGGCAAACTGTCCCATACAAAACGAGTAATTGGCATAGGTGTAAAAAACTGCCCCTCATTTTGCTTGAAACCCTTGCTCAAAAGTTGCTCAAAAAGATCCCCCAGTGTCTGCAGGTCACGAGAACCTATAATACGATATTCTTCAAAGAGTTGTACCACTTCCACCAGTATTTTACCGTTCTGATAAAACAGCTCTTCATTATGCACATCTTTGAAGGCAAAATCATTGTTGGTATAAAATTTCAAACTACGCAAAGTCTTCTTCAGTTCCGCTATCAGCTTGTTTCTTTTCTGCCCCGTATATTGCTGGATTAAATTTTCAGCATAGTCATCTGCTACATAGAAAATCTGTTCCCGCATGAATTTCTCCATGCCGTCACGATGCAAGCGCTGTAACCTGTCCTGGAGATTTTCATAGGTGTCCGTACCTACCTTGTACTGAAATTCCACCTCATCATCTTCATCTTTTTGAATTTCATCCACCAGCTTGCAGATAAAGA
The DNA here is from genome assembly GCF_900142515.1 of Pseudoselenomonas ruminantium. Classification (GTDB taxonomy): domain Bacteria; phylum Bacillota; class Negativicutes; order Selenomonadales; family Selenomonadaceae; genus Selenomonas_A; species Selenomonas_A ruminantium_D. The sequence continues at coordinate 58,729 of NZ_FRBC01000006.1, forward strand.
GGGCAATCAGACGATTAAAAGCATTTTCCTTATCCGACACATTGTTGTGACGCAAGATTTCCTCAAAGCGGTTTACAATTTTGTCATTTTCGCTGAAATCCCGCAAATCTTTCTTCCGCAAGGGTTTGGCCCCAATCTCATAGGCCACAGTATCATCACGGAAGACCACATCGCCAAACAAGCGTTTCTCATAAGTTTCATCCCAAACAGCAAAAAGCTCCTCCACAGTATGTGCATCGTCATAAAGTTTTATGGAACTGTCCTGTTTTTGCGCAATCCGCATATTACTATCGTCATTACAAGAGATGCTGTCTGTTCGATAGGTAATCCGATTATCTTCCCAATCAGAAGCATACAGCAAAAGCCATTGACAGGCATCTTCCTGCTTCCAGTATGAGATAAGCTGACCTCCATCAATCTGTGTTTGGCGCAGTTCGTTATCATACTCCCGGCCCGCTGTCTTGCACTCAATGATAAAGAGCATCTTTCCGTCAGCTCCGGTCACACATATATCAGCTCGGCCGCTTTTAGCGTCATGCCCTAAGTGCCATTCCTTTTCCAGCTCGATGTGCTCTGGGCGATACCCCTTATCCAACAAACGATTCACACACTCGAAGACCACCATATTTTCCTTATGGGCCTCATCAAAATAAGCGTTACGTTCCCGCCCCTTTATCTTCTCCGGGTAAATCAGCTTTCTATTTTCCCAATCCACTTTCAGATAATCGTCATACTCCGGGAAATATTTTGCATACCCGCCATCGCTTTCTATAAATTGCATATATTTTAATGCCGCCACAAAATTTTTAACAGTTATCATTGATCCTCCAATGCCTTTTTGCAAAAATGTCCCTTTAATTATACCGCAAACAGGAAAATTAACCAAACAAAACAGACTGACCAATCAAAAAGTGACTGGTCAGCCCTAGATATCGTTAAAACCGGAAATCCCGTTTATCTGAATGTTTGATAGCCTCGATATGTTCAGCGGCAATCTCTCTTACTTTTTCTTTCGGTATTTTCTTCAGCTCTTCATCTATGAGCTTATAGCCCAATGCTTTCGTTTCCTCACTGGCATAATCCGTGAGATATTCCGTCAGCGTCATCAGAGCGTTAGGCGTGCAGCAGTTGACGATCTGGCCGCTCTTGCAAAGGCTCATGAACCGGTCACCGGTACGTCCCTCCCGATAGCAGGCTGTGCAGAAGGAAGGGATATGCCCCGTTTCCATCAGCCATTTGATGACCTCATCCAAGGTTCTCTGGTCCGATACATTGAACTGTTCTGTATCGGTGGGGCGTTCTTCTTCCGTATAACCGCCCACACTGGTACGGCTGGCACCGCTGACCTGGCTGATGCCCACCTGCAGCATCTTCTCCCGCACCTGTTCAGACTCTCTGGTCGAGATGATCATGCCGGTATAAGGCACCGCCAGACGGATGCAGGCCGCAATCTTGGTGAATATCTCATCACTGATGGAATTATCAAAGGCCTCGGGATCGATATCATCCGCCTTTTTCACCCGCGGCACGGAAATCGTATGCGGGCCGACACCATGCACAGCTTCGAGATGTTCGGCGTGCATCAGCATGCCTGCGAATTCATATTTATAACCATCAAGGCCAAAGAGCACACCAATGCCCACATCATCAATGCCGCCTTCCATGGCGCGGTCCATCGCTTCGGTATGATAGGCGTAATCATGCTTCGGCCCCGTAGGATGCAGGCGGCCATAGCTTTCCTTGTTATAGGTTTCCTGAAAGAGGATATAGGTGCCGATACCCGCTTCCTTGAGCTTGCGGTAGTTCTCCACCGTGGTCGCAGCGATATTGACATTGACGCGGCGGATGGCGCCGTTCTTATGCTTGATGCTGTAGATGGTATGAATACAATCCAGGATATACTCGATGGGATTGTTGACGGGATCCTCCCCGGCCTCAATCGCCAAGCGCTTATGCCCCATATCCTGCAGGGCGATAACCTCAGCCTTCACTTCCTCCTGCGTGAGCTTCTTGCGCGGGATATGCTTGTTCTGCCCATGATAAGGACAGTAGACACAGCCATTCACGCAGTAATTGGACAGATAAAGCGGTGCAAACAGTACAATGCGATTACCATAGAAGGCCTGTTTGATTTCCTCGGCAATCTCATACATCCGGGCAACCTTCTCCGGATTCTCACAGGCCAGCAGTACCGAAGCCTCCCTGTGACTGAGGCCACGGCACACATAGCCGTTGCCCTTCTTCACTGGGCGGGCCTTCTCCATGATCTCATCAATCAGTTCATAATTTTCTTTATTCGCCTCTGCGTAAGCCAGTGTCTCCTGGATCTCCGCATCATTGATAAACTCTTCTGCACGTAAAGAACGGGGATTGTATTCATACATAGTGGTCATCTTCCTTTCAGAATAGCTCTCCACTTATTATTATAGCACAATCTCCGCCCATTTATAATTATTTATTTTTTTTGTTTATTAATTATATCGTCTGCCAAAATACCTGATCAATACACACGCACCGTAAGTGTATTATAACTGATTTCCACCAATTCCAGGTTAGCATCCGTAGCTCGCTGCATCTCATTCCAAAGCGTTTGCGGACTGCCACTATACATCACATTGAATATAGCCTTGCCACCGCTGTAACTGGCCAGATTCAGATTCCTTACGCCGTGCACCCCCTCCACAGCCGTCTGCACCTGATTTATCTTGCTGAAATCAGCACCATATGCCACAACTTTCAGGTCCTGCCGATTCGTATACAATCCCGTGATCTGCCCGACAAAATATTCACCAATCTGTTTGCCAGCCTTGGCCAATGCCTTTTTGGCCGCTATGTTTTCCAAATTATCCACACCGGAACCATATTTCCCATCAGCAGCTATGATCTGCCCGGTTTTCGCAATGAACATCTTGGCCTCCACACGGGCACGGCAAGCCTGCAAACGGGAGCTTTTATTCCCTGGCAGCAACTGCGCCGGATCACCCGCCGATTCGCTGAAAGCCTCGCCCACGATCATGATATCCACGCCAAATTCCTGCGCAGCCTGACGCAAAGCCACCGCTGACATATTGTACGGATTGCCATTGGGAATATCCACAGCTACTACATTGGAAAATCCAGATTCCACCAACGCCTTCACCACTGCCGTTTCCCCTGCAGGGTCAGGTATATTATGACTGATATGCGTTTCCGGAATGCACACAGCAATACGTGGATTGCGTAACGTTACATCAATGATGCCCAAGCGGGCCAATTCCGTCATCAAAGCCGAATTGGGCTGATCATCCACTACGGCATCAATGGTCACCTGCCAGCCGCTCACCGTCTGTGCACGCTGCCTGACTGTATAATCCCGGACAAAGCCACGCGCCTGGGTATAGATATTATCCCGGATAACGGTACTTTTATCTACCAGGGTCTGTGAATCCACCAAAACTCCCAGAGATTTTTCCACCGCCATGCGCAAAGCTTCGTTCTCCGCCTGCGAAGCCGTTACTCCGATGCCGGTGACGGTAACACTTTTGGCTGCTGCCGGCAGGCTCATCATCAACAGCAAAAGTCCCATGATCAGTATGATTCGTTTCATTTATTTTCCCCTCTTGACAATATCACCCTTTTGAATGGAACCGCCGCCTTCTGTTATCCGGCAAATGGCATAATCAGCCAACACCTCGGTCACTCTGGCTTTGCCCAGATTGATCTGCGTCATCCCAATGATCTTGCCATTGGCTTCCAAAGGCGTATCCTCCCGGGCAATCAGTAAGACATCCCCCTTGTGCAAGCCACTGCTCTGTCCCTGATCAATATAGATCTCACTGCCTTTTACTTCAATGATCCTGCCCGTAAAGGGATGCTGCGCCTGAATATCACGCATGAAATGCTCTGCTACTTCCTTGCAGGCATTATACAGCGAATCATTCGCATCCTTGCCGCCACGGTCTGCCTCTACTGTCTTTGCCAGGACGACCTCACTGGTCTGGCAGTCAACCATGCGCAATTCCACAGCGATACTGGTACGGTACGCTGCATCAAACTTGGCCGTAATGCGTTTCATGAAATTGGATTTATCCGCGGCCCTGGTCTTGACCATCGTTATTTTTCCTACCAGAATATACTGCCCGCCAAATATTTTCCCCATCTCTGCTACATATTCCGGATCGGCATATAAATTCTGAAAGCCCTGCTCCTGCATCGCCTTATCGAATTGTGTACGCTCCACCACCGTATAATTACCGCTTTCCTGCACAGCTACCACCAGCTGATCAGACATGACATTCGCCACCGTCTCTTCACTTTCTGCAGAATCGGATAACACGAAGGTCTTTTCCAGCGGCATGATCGCCACTCGCTTCTTAGCCGCTTCTGTGGTCATCATCCCCGCCCCCCATACGGCTGCAGCCAGGATTGCTATCCCTAAACATCTAAACAACGATCTCCACATAATACACTCCTGTCATTTCACCAAACGCTTCACCACATCATTTACCTTGATGTCCTCTGTACGAGACAATACAACGCATACCGCATATTCTGACAAAACTTCCACCACTTTGGCTTTGCCAATCTTCAATTCCTTCTTGCCTACCACTTTGCCGTTGATTGTCACATCCCCGCTGATGCGGAAGACCTCGAGTACCTCACCGACCTTGAGTCCGCTGGCACTGCCTTGATCAATATACAGGTTATCGCCGCCAATATCTCCTATAATCCCCCGGAAATTTCCTTTGGATTCCGCAGCCACCGGCTGTTGTGCCTCTTCCGGAGTTTCTGACTTTGGCGTATCGGATGGTGCTTCCTCCGGAACTGCTGCCGTTTCCATAGCCTGCAGGATATTTTTGGCCATGTTCTGGCAAACATTGTATACAGCCTTCTCGCTGCTTGTCCCCACCTTGTCACTGGTAAAATTTTTCGTCAGGACGTTATGATTCGCAGATGCATCAAATAACCGGGCCTCTACAACCAGTTTCACCCCATTGGTACTCGCAGAAATATCCTTCAACTCTTGTTTGGCTGCTTCCCGTTCTTCCGGAGGAACCGGTGTTCCATCGGGATTGTTCTCATGTCCCAGCCCCTTCCGGATCAGCGCTGTCACCTTCTCCCGATTGCTCTTGGGATCGTACAGGGCCACATCCGTAATGGTACAGCTCAGTTTATACGCCGGCTTGCTGCTATCATCTTTCTCAACCGGGGTATAGATGCTGCTTTCCCGCAAAGCTGCAATCAGCTGTTCCTGCAGTTCCTTGACGGCTGCCGTTGCCTGTTCCCCCGCCACATTTTTTATGGGCTCCACTTCCGTGCTCTTCTTCGCCGCATAGCAGGGCAACGTGAGACACATAAGCAGCAAACATAAACAGAATACGATCTTCTTCAATTTACATCCCCCCATTTTCTCAATCGATTCTAATCTTTCTTTAATTTCGCTCTTATGTGCCGGTTCTCCTTCAAAAAAATGCTGTTTCCATCAGGAAACAGCATTCTCAGCATCTTATTTCATTAATAATACTATGATAACCCCTGGCACTCCCAGGACACCAGCAATCAACGCTTTGAGAAAGGTGATTTGCACACCTGCCCCAAAAAGGTTGACAATCCACAACAGCACCGCACCGACTATACTGTTGGTGATCATCTTCCACAAAAGCTTCATCGGCAAGGCAACAATCTTACCGATCAGGCACAGGGCAATCAAGCCCACCGCAAAGGCGGCGATAATTTCCATTAGATTTCCCTCCGGTTTTCCATCGCCTTGGAAAGTGTCACTTCATCCGCATATTCCAAATCACCGCCAATGGGCAGACCATGAGCAATGCGGGTGACCTTGACCCCCATAGGCTTCAACAATTTGGCTAAGTACATAGCCGTGGCCTCCCCTTCCACATTGGGATTGGTGGCCATAATGACTTCCTTCACTTCATCATCCGTGAGTCTGGTTAAGAGTTCCTTGATGCGGATCTGATCGGGGCCAACCCCTTCCAGCGGTGACAGTGCACCATGAAGCACATGATAGACACCGCGATAGTCACGCATACGTTCCATAGCAGCTACGTCCTGAGGCTGCTCTACCACACAGATAACCGAATGATCACGTTCTTCCGCCGCACAGATGGCACAGGGATTCTGATCGCTGAGATTGAAGCAGGTATTGCAATAGCCGATTTTCTCCTTGGCCTCGATAATGGCTGTTGCCAGCTTCTTCGCCTGCTCGGCGTCCATATCCAGCACATGATAAGCAAGACGCACTGCCGTTTTGTTACCTATCCCCGGCAGTGCGCGAAAATGCTCTATTAACTTTGCCAGCGGGGCAATGTATTGCATGCCTGTCCCTTAGAACAATCCCGGCGGCAGGCCAAGACCGCTCGTGAGCTTGCCCATTTCCGAGGCCATCATATCATCCACTTTCTTCGTGGCATTATTGAACGCAGAGGTGATGAGGTCCTGCAGCATTTCCACATCTTCCGGATCCACAGCTGCCGGATCGATCGTGAGGCTCTGCACCTGCTTCTCACCATTCATGACGATTTTCACAGCGCCGCCGCCCGTCGTCACATCAACAGTCTTACGCTTGAGCTCATCCTGCATCTTCTTCATGTCATTCTGCATTTTCTGGACTTTTTTCATCATACCGGCCATATTGCCCATATTGCCCATTCCACCAAACATATCGTTAACTCCTCTCAAAGGTAATTCTTACATTTCAACACCTCTTAGACTACCAAAATATAATAGTTCCGTCAAGGAAAAAAGGCTCTGTACCGATATAATGCCTACGTTGCCTTTATAGCCAATCATAACGAAAGCAAAAAGTATGCTGAACGAGTAAATATATGGATCTCATGACCGTCACAAAATGACGGGACAGCCATGAAGGCCCCTTGCAAAAAGACCTGCGAATATCATCGCAGGTCTTTTCACAAGGGTTATTTGGTTATAGAAGGGAATTCCCGGGTTAGCTTGAGATCTTTAGCCGTGACGTTCACAGGCTTGGCGAACCATGCCAGAGCATAAGCTGCCGTACCGGTGTAGTCAATGGCGTATTCATTGGTGGACCAGGAGCTCAGCACATCGATGTAGGACTTGGCCACAGGGACCTTGTTCTCTTCAAGGTACTTGGTCTGGTCAGGGTCGCCGCCCTTTACATGGTTCGGGCCGCCCACGAGGAGACCGGGCACATAAGCACCGGTGCTTTCATGGATACGGTTATGCGGATGTTCCGGCGGGTTGGAGCCCATGCCGGTCAGGAAGCTCCGATCCAGAGAGTTGCGACCGAGCATATAGTGGATCTGCGCCAGAGCGCCTTCTTCATACTCTGCCTTGGGCTGGAGCTGGTACGCCATCAGCAGCATATCGCCCTGCGTCATGGCATTCTTCGTGGAAGCCCATGTGTATTCTTCCTTGGACAGCGCACAACCAAAGCCATCATTCTTGATCTTACCGGCGATCATATCCGCATAATCGAGGTAAACCTTCTTGACTTCAGCCTGGAAGCCGGCATCAGCCTTGGGTGCGATAGCATAGGCAAACTGGGCCAGAGCCAGCGTGTTGTCCCAAGTGAAGAAGCCCGGTGCTTTCAGCAGTTCAGCCTTGTTGTCTTTGAGATAAGCCTCATATTTCTTGTCGCCGGTGGTGCGGAACATTTCCGCTGCCATCCAGAGGCGTTCCTGGATATCGTTCGTGTCGTTGTAGGGGCCGGAACCGCTTTCCTGTCCTTCGTCCACCCGATAGATGGATTCCTTCGTCTTGGACAGATAGTCCCAGACCTTGTCGGCATCCTTCTGCAAGGACTTGGCATAAGAAGCGTCGAGCCCCTTATAGACGCGAGCACCGATGGCGAGGCTCGCACCATACATGGCCGTGCTGGCGGTGCAGGTGCTGTAGAGGAAACGATCCTGCGTGTCAGTATCCGGGCTCTTGTCAAAGCCAGGCCACTGGGCACCGGACACCTTATGGAATGTGCTGCCATCCTTGCGCATCATCTTTTTGAGGAAGTCGAACTCATACTTCACTTCGCTGAGTGCATCAGGAAGATTCTTGTCACTGGAAACACCTGCCGGGAAGAGCAGCTGTCCCTTCGTGAAATGATCCGGATGGGCTTCATAGGCCAGCAGCAGTTCAGCGGCGGCAATCGCACCCGTCGTGGTGTACTTGCCATAGTCACCGGCATCATACCAGCCGCCGGAAACATCCACCTTATCGCCTTTTTGGTTGAGCGCATCGGTGAAATAAACCTGTGCTTCTTTGTCCTGCGGATGGCCCATCTTGACCTTGAGCCCGGTCACGTCCTTATCGTCAATGGGCGTGCTGCAGCGGGACAAGGTGAAGGAACGCCAGGTCTGCACACTGGGAACCGCATAGACATTGTCCCCGATGGCAAATTCATAGGACTCGCGCTTGCCCACTTTCAGCTTATAAGTACCAGGCGTGTTGAAACTGGTGAAATCAGCCGTACGCAGATTCTCTTCCGACATGGCATCGGCTTTGGCTGCCGATAGTTTGCCGGTATATACCACTTTATTGGTCTTGGCATCTACGAGACTGAAATCCGTTTCATTCGAGTCCGTTACCATCGCCGTCTTATCACGGCCAGTGAGATAACCAACCTGATCCACATGCATGCCTGCATCTGCGGCTTCTACCAAAGTAGCTGCACCGCAGGTACCAAGCATGGCAATTCCAGCCAGTACGATCTTGCAAAGCTTATTATTCTGACGCATTATATCATCTCCTATATACTGATGGGATAACTCTTCACCAGTCAGTTCAAACTAACCAGTAAAAAGCTCCCCCTTCGAGTCCTGCGGACTCATTTCCCCCTGAAGGGGGCAGCTTTTGTGCTTTGCTTATTCTGTGAACGGAGTGTATTTGATGGATTTGTATTCAGCTGTTACGGGCAACTGGGAATCATCGAATGGTTTGAGCCATTCGTCAACGCCCTTGCCGTTCCAGGCATTCATCATGATTTTCTGCTTGGTCACCGGCAGGTCCTCATTTTCGCGGCGGAAAACTTCCTTGCCATCGACAAACCAGATGATGGAGTTCTTGTGCCATTCAAAGGCATAGGTATGGAAATCTTCGGAAGCATCGAAGCCCAGGTCAATCATCTTTTCATGGCCGCCCTTGCCGTTGCGGAAGTAGTTGAGCTGTACCTTCGTGGTGTCTTTGCCTAGCACCTCGAAGTCGATCTCATCCCAGGGATCGCCCTCGGACGGACCCGTGTAGGTGAAGAAGGAGGAAACAACGCCGTCATTCTTGATGGCCTTCATCACGACTTCATAACGGCCATAGCCATAGGTGGCCTTGCTGCGGTATTCGCCGCCGGAGTACGGAACCTTATCGGCAGCCGGATTCGGGGATTCATCCACCGTCAGCTGCAGCGTGCCATCTTCAAAGGTGACATTTTCCTTGTGCCAGAAGCAGTTGAACGGCATGCCATTCGTCCAGCCATTGGACGCTTCAAACAGGCTGTTCTCACCCTTGGTCAGATCTACTTCAAAAGCATCGCTGGCCTTGGTCTCTGTAGCGGGTGCTGCAGAAACCACCGCCGGCGTAAAGAGGTCCATGGAAACAGATACAGGTGCAGACAGAGCCATCAGGACGGCTGCGGCCACTGCTTTTTTGCGGATATCCATCATTTTTATTTCCTCCTCATCAATAGCTTAAATCTTCGCCATTGCTTTCAATAACCTTCTGATACCAGTAGAAGGATTTCTTCGGGCTGCGTTTCAAAGTTCCCTCGCCCTTGTTGTTCTTGTCCACATAGATGAAAACGTAACGCTTTTCCATTTCGCCGGTACTTGCGGAAACAAGGTCGATGGGGCCCCAGGGGCAATAGCCCATCAGGGTTACGCCATCTTCTTCGATGGCTTTCTTCATCTGAGCGATATGCTCAGCAAAATACTTGATGCGTTCATCATCCTGCACGACGCCGGATGCATCCGGTTCCTCGTGGAGGCCGATGCCGTTTTCCACAATCATCATGGGCAATTCATAACGTTCAGCCAGCACGTTGAGCATATAGCGCAGACCAACCGGATCGATCTGCCAGCCCCAGTCGGAGGCCTTGACATACTGATTGGGGATTTCCTTGGACAGGTGACGGCTTGTTTCATCATACTCGCTGACAAAACTCATGTAGTAGGACAGAGCAAAATAGTCCACCTTACCTTCTTCCAGAGCGGCCAGATCACCGTCTTCCATCTTGATATCATAACCATGAAGTTCCCATTCCTTCAGCATGTACTGCGGATAGTGACCGCGGCACTGCACATCACTGTAGTAGAAGGTACGATCCATTTCCTTCAACGCTGCTATCTGATCGAGGGGTTTGCAGGTTGCCGGATAAGAGGGAGACATGGCCAGCATGCAGCCGATCTGGAAATCCGGGTTGATCTTGTGCCCTTCGATAACGGCCTTGGCTGAAGCCACCAGTTCATGATGAGCTACCTGATAAAGAACGGCGTAACGATCTTCACCTTCCTTGTAGATGACACCGGAATTCGTGAAGGGAGCAAAGGTCTCCTTGACATTGCGCTGGTTGTTGATTTCGTTGAAGGTCATCCAGTATTTGACCTTGTTCTTGTAACGCTCGAAGCAAACAGTCGCAAAGCGGACGAAGAAATCCACGAGCTTGCGGTTGCGCCAGCCGCCGTATTCCGTTACCAGATGATAGGGCATCTCGAAGTGAGACAAGGTGATGACCGGTTCCATGCCGTATTTGTGCATTTCATCAAAAAGGTCATCATAGAACTTCAAGCCCTCTTCATTGGGTTCCAGCTCGTCCCCTTTCGGGAAAATACGCGTCCAGGCAATGCTGGTGCGGAAGCATTTGAACCCCAACTTGGCTAAGAGTGCGATATCCTCTTTGTAGTGGGAATAGAACTCAATAGCCTCATGGTTCGGGTAAATCTTGCCCGGCAGCACGCCGTCGGTGATTTCCCGGGGCTTGCCCGGGCCACCGACGGTCATGACATCAGCTACGCTGATTCCCTTGCCGCCTTCTTTCCAGCCGCCTTCCAGCTGATGGGCGGCAACTGCGCCGCCCCAAAGGAAACCTTTTGGGAAACTCATGCTCAGGCCTCCTTCTTCTCTGCGTCAAAGCGTTTATACACATCAATGAATTCCAAAGCGATGGTCTTGAAACCCTCGGCACTCATGAGCTGATCTTCCGCATGGAGAATCAGCAGGCCGATATGCTCGCCTTCCCCGGCGGCTTCCTTCTGCAGGAGTCCGGAGTGCGCATCGTGACCTTCCACGAAAGCCTCGTCCCCATCTTTGATTAACTGTTCTGCCGCTTCATAGTTGCCTTTCTTGGCTTCCTGAATGGCTTCTATATAGCAGCTGCGAGCCGTGCCCACAGCAGAAATGATCTGAAATGCAGTAAGTTCTAAACCTTCCATAACCTTATAACCTCAATCGTTCATCAATTTACGAGCAAATTCCAAAGCAGCCTTGCCGTCCATACGGCCATACATGCGCATATCGATAGCATCTACAGGCACACCGGGCACCTGTTCTGCAATCTTGTTCTTCTGGAAACGAATCTGGGGACCAAGCAGGATGCAGTCCGCATCATTGGCCTTAGTAGCTGCATCCGTTGCGGAGAAGGCATCGATGGAGCATTCATAATCTGCAGCAGCAGCAGCTTCCTGCATCTTCTTGACCAGCATACTGGTGGACATGCCAGAGGCACAGAGCAAAACAATCTTTTTCATGATCATACTTCCTTTTCAATACGTTATTTTCATCATGGTTTAAGCCTATCAGAAGAACAAGTCAACCTGTGCACGATAGAGGTTTCGATGTCCTTTCGACATATACCAGCTCTCATACTGGTTGCGCAGGGAGGCACGGCTATAAAGCAATTCAACCTGGACATTCTTCACAGGTACATAACTGCAGCCCACGGTCCAACCCTTCGTATTCTTCAACAGGGAACCCCAGTTATCATCATTCCAGATGGTACTGTTGCGCTGGATGTCATGATAGCGCGTGAAAGCACTGAAGGAATGGGGAACATCCGGATTCGTCCACTTGTAGTCGAGACGTACCATATATGCCTTATTGGCATTGCTCTTATCCACATAGGAAACGGTCTGTCCCGGTTCTCCCCAATTTGTCTCAATAAACTTGTGGTTGGACTGCACATAGTCACCAGTCAAGCGCAAGTTACGGACAACATTCGTAGCCGCACTGACGACAAAGGCGCGATTGCCATACGGATTGGGAATCTTGGTATTGCCATCATAAGGTTTGTTCACTAAAGCATCCTTATTTTTATTAATAGCAGCATACGCCAGGAATACATCGAAATTATGGCCGACAGGACCTTTGACCATCGGTCCCCAGAAAGCGAAATCTGCATTATCATATTCGGCCATACCATAGTAGAAGCCGCCGACACGCAGACCACGTTTGGTTACGGGGACTGTTGCATCAATACCGTCCGTTGTGCAGCCAATCAGGGACATCTGCTGCCCTAACATATTCCACTTACGGCCAACGTTTATCTCTACGCCATTCTTGAGATTGCCCGTAGCCCAGATTCTCTGGATCTGGCCATCTTCACGTTTGCGATACGTGCCATCCCCCTGATAGGAATAACGCTGATTCGTCTCGCTCTGGAAATGTCCCGTCCAATGATTTGTCAGCTTATAATCAGCCATCAAATTCAGATAGAAACGATTGTTTGTTTGTTCTTCGCTCGTATCCCAGGCATGACCACTCATCTTGGCGCGGTCAGAATCTTTCTGATAGGATGCACGCAGGAAACCGTAGAGTTTGAAGCGATCCTGAGCATCTTTAAGACCCTTGATAGCGTTTTTATTGCTTTCCGCCACCTTGCTGGTACGCTTCAGCTTGGCATTTTCTTTTTTCAACGCCTCCAGCTGCTGGGTGAGCTGCTGCTGCTGTGCTTCGATAGCCGCAATGCGGGCAGCCAGATCCTGGTCAGCAACAGCGGCGGCACCATCAGCAGCCGGAGCAGCAAATACGCTGCCGGACATGCCCAAGGTCAGCCCCATCAGGACAGCGGCGGTTTTCTTCTTGTACGTCATTACGAATCCCCTTTTCTCTACCACATTCACTGATTCACATAAAGCTCTTTTCTCTTAATGATTTGCAGCCGGTTTTACTTCAGCCTTCACTGCATTGTCTTCCTTTTCTTCTTCCATTTCGCCCATTTCCTCTTTCAGGAATGCCTTATCCTGTGCTTTGAGGAAGGGGAAGTAGATGACCGTGGCAATGGCCAGGTTCACGATCTGCACCACTGCCCCCTGCCAGCCGTTGAGCAGGAAGCCAGCGATAACCGGCGGCGTCGTCCAGGGAACCTGCACAGCACTGAACGGAGCCATGAATCCCGTCGTGATAGCGAAGTAAGTGACGAACATGGCAATCAACGGTACAATGAAGAACGGCACCAGCAAATACGGGTTGAACACGATTGGCAGACCGAAGATGATCGGCTCATTGATATTGAACAGGCCAGGAACGAAAGCCATCTTCATCAGGGATTTGAGCTGCTGGGAACGAGCCGTGAAGATACCTGCCAACAGAAGTCCGAGAGTCAGGCCGCAGCCGCCGCTCTTGACGAATACATCGTTGATCTGGCAGGTGAAGATCTTTGCTTCGGGGTTATTGATGAGGCTCATGCCAGCATCAATCAGGTGCTGATTGTCCAAGGAGTTGGCAATCAGCAGCGGGCTTACTACGCCGCCCACAACGTTCGGGCCATGGATACCAGCCCAGAAGAGGATGCTCTGAAGACCTACGATAATGGAACCACCAGCCAGAGAATCAGACAGCCCCTGCAATGGAGTCTGAATCACTTTGAACACCAGTTCCGGCAGCGTCGTTGCGCCGATGTAATGGCAAAGGCCATAGAGTACAGAAGCAGAAGTGAAGAAAATCATACCCGGCACCAGTGCTGTAAAGGCTTTTGCCACACCGGAAGGTACGGAATCCGGCATCTTGATGCCGATGTGGTTCTTTTCGCAGTAGCAGAACACATAAGAGACAAAGAATGCAATCAGGATTGCGGTGATAACACCGTTACTGCCTACCCATGCCTTCGGGATAATGTCACCAATGGTCTCCCCACCTTTGCTGACAATCTGCGGCGGCATCAGGATCAGGAATGTGGACAAGGACAAGATTGAAGCCATGATGGCATCGCAGCCTTCATTTTCCACAAATTTATAAGTGATGGCCAGTACGACAATCAGTGCCAGAACACTGAACGTACCACCAGCAACCGCATTGAGCGGAGCCGTCCAATCACTCCCAAATATCGAAGCCATGAATTCCGGATAACCTGGCAGCGGCAGGTTTGCCAGCAGCAGGAATACCGAACCGCAAATGGTGAATGGGGTGGTCATGATGAAACCATCACGCAGAGCCGCAACAGCTTTTATCTGAGCGAACTCACCCATGAATTCGATAAATCTATCGAACATCTCTTGTCTACTCATTTTCTTTTCCTCTCTCCAAAAGTTGTATTATTGCATGGGGTTATGCGCTTAACCCCCGTTCCCCTTAAGGTGATTTTAATATAACATAGCGCCAATCACGAAACAACGAATCTGAACCAATACGAAACACTGATACAGGGATAACGGCAATATCTGTATCAGCATGTAGCACTGTTACAGCAAAACGATATATTCTGAAGGTTCCATCTTTTTTTGTCATACTTGCTTGTACCTTCGGGATCAAGCCCCTTCCGTCAGCCTCCGCCTGCCACTGCCTCCATAGGGAAGGATTTTAAAATTTCAGCAAGTTCTCTTTAACGACAAAAATCCCCGGATGGGAATGACTTTCCGCAGCATTTGATGTTTTTCATCAAAGCGAAAGAAAGTCATTCCCCTCCGGGGCGTCTTATCACATCAATGTAAACCAATACTCAATAGTAGAAATGCTTGCTCAGCCACTGTTCCTTCTGCTTAGCACTATGGAAGTCCACACGCGTCATCAACACGGCAAACAATATATCCATCACATACTTAGCTCCCAGCAGGAACACCCGTGGCCCCAATTCTTCCATGGAATTCACCGTGGCCACCGGGAACACCACATCCGCCAGACAGGCGAGGCTGGATTTAGTCGATGCCGTCAGCACGATGATCGGATTCCCACGCAGTTTCAGCAGATGCGCAATATCCATAAGCATCCGGTTTTCTCCGGTGCGGCTGATAAAGAAGGCTACATGCTCCTTGGGCGCGCCCGTAGCCTGCAAATATTGCATGGTCAGCGCCGGATGGACCGTAGAACACTTGTTGGACATGATAAAGCCAGTAGCAGCCATATTCGCAATATCCAAATTATTATCCGTAGCATAGAAGTCAACATGGTCGCTCTTATTGATGATTGTGAGCGCCCGGACAAAATCCGCCGGCTCCAGCA
Organism: Pseudoselenomonas ruminantium; assembly: GCF_900142515.1. Taxonomy (GTDB): domain Bacteria; phylum Bacillota; class Negativicutes; order Selenomonadales; family Selenomonadaceae; genus Selenomonas_A; species Selenomonas_A ruminantium_D. The sequence goes on from NZ_FRBC01000006.1 coordinate 74,122, forward strand.
TAGCACGTGTTTCCTTTAACGAATCGATTTCAATACTGGTTACTTTGTCCAGGATGCTATGCACTGAATCCCGATCCGTCATCGCCAATTCTTCGCCATGCGGGCGGTCGGTATAACGCATCATATCCGCCAGGAACTTCACCCTGAACTCCGTATAACCGCCGAAGCCCAGCTTCTGGCTGAAACGCACGATAGCGGCCGAACTCGTGAAGGTCTCTTTGGCCAGCTGCCGGGTGGACATTCCCGGCAGATTGCGGAAATGTGCCAGCAGGTAACTGGCTATCATCCGCTCCGACTCCGAAAAACCTTCCTGCTCCTGTAACTGCTTGATAAGCCCCTTCATTTAGTTATTGTCCTCCTCGATTTTTACCACATGGTCCCCAAAAATCTCAAAGGCCTTCTCCAAGGGCGCACGCTCCTCGGGAGGCATTGAATCCAAATCAACATGTATGCCCGGTTCCTCCGGTGGAGGCGGCGGCAAAGGCTTTTTTTTCGGCACCGGACGCGGCGGCGGTGCAGCTGGCGTATTCTCTCCGCTGCAATGCAGGCGCAACGGCCGTCCAGTAATTTCCTGCAATATCTCTTCCAACAAAGTGCGGTAATTGCGCATGGCCAGATCCGCCATAAGCACACCCTGGAATTTCACGAAGAACTGCGATTCACTCATGCCCGCAAACTGCCCCTGATTCATGCAGGCAAAGACAGGCATCTTATTGCGTTCCTTCAAGGTCCGCAACAGAGTGTCCCAGACTTCCGCATCACTGGCAGTAATCGGTACAGCTTGGACCTCCGGCACCGAAGCAGCTGCTGGCATAGGACGAACAGCGCTCTTCTGCGGTACTGCCGCTACAGGAGTTTGGCCAGCCGCTGGCGGCATGACAGCAGGTCTTGCTGCCAGCTGTGCTGCCATCTGCGCCAATTTTGCCTCCAGGCTGGCGATGCGTCCACTATCCACTGAAGCAGCAGCTGAAGCCTGTGTCTGCACAGCTCCACTGGCGGACGGATTACAAAGCGCCATCAGAGCCACTTCCACCGTAATGCGGGGCTGCGGCGACCATTTGAGTTCTGCCTGTGCTTCATGAAGCTTTTTGATCATGCCCATGAACTCTTCGCTACTGAAGAATTTTCCTTGCTCCTGCAAGATCTCATCCGGTTCCGCATACAGATCCATCTGTTCGAGCGTCCCCGTCGCCTGATAGATCATCAGGCTGCGCAGATGCAGTGACAGCTCCGTAAGCACCTGCTTCAAATCTTTGCCGTCCCGCAACAAATCTGCCAATATTTCCAGCGCCTTCTGACTTTTGTGGGCATAGATGGCTTCCGTCAATTTATAGATCCACTCATGACCAATCAGTCCCAAAGTCTGCCGCACACGGGCAGCAGTGAGCTCCCCCTCAGCAAGGGCCGAGCACTGGTCCAGCAAAGACAGAGCATCACGCAGGCCACCATCCGCCTGCATGGCAATCATATTCAAAGCCTCCGGCTCAACCTTCAGCCCCATTTCCGTGGTAACAGTTTCCAACCGCCCGCGAATCTCTGACACCGTAATCCGCTTGAAATCATAACGCTGGCAACGGGACTGGATCGTCGGTGGTACCTTATGCGCCTCTGTAGTCGCCAGGATAAACACCACATGCGCCGGCGGCTCTTCCAGTGTCTTCAAGAGTGCATTGAATGCCTCCGTGGTCAGCATATGCACTTCATCAATGATATAGACCTTGTAACGGCCATCCACTGGCGCAAATTTCACCGTTTCCCTGAGGTCACGGATTTCATCGATACCACGGTTGGAAGCTGCATCGATTTCAAACACATCCATGGACGAACCATCATTGATTTTCTGACAGGCCTTGCACTTGCCGCAGGGCTCAGGCGTAGGCCCATGCTCACAGTTGAGTGCCTTGGCCAGTATTTTCGCCGTACTGGTCTTACCCGTCCCCCGGGGACCGGAAAACAGATACGCGTGACCAATCCGCCCGGTATTGATGGCGTTACTAAGCGTGCGGCTGATATGCTCCTGCCCTACCAAATCTTTGAACGTCCCAGGACGCCATTTCCGATAAAGTGCAATATAGGCCATGCTTCTCCTCCACACAAAGTTCTAATCTCTACACCAAAAAGGACAGCCTTACGGCTGCCCAAGATCATCCATTCTTTTTCACGTCGAACTGCAGCTCCCAGGCACCCTCGCGGCACATGGAGCACCCCGCTTATCGCTGCTTCCTTCCGGACCTGACGAGGTTCACAGGACTCCATTGCGCAAGACCCAAGCGCTACAGCCCGACCTGAAAAAGAATATAATGCGGAACATACGGGAATCCGCATAACAACAGATATGATTGTACCATCTTTAAGATTTTACGTCAATAGGGATACATTGACAAAAATGGAAAGAAAAAAGCATGGCCTCTGGCCATGCTTCAAATCTTATTTATTCCGCTGTACCGAATCGCCCGTCTTTATCTCTTCCTGGTTTTTAAAAATGCGGCAAACCGTATAGTCTTTGTTGATTTCCAAAACCTGTGCTTCGCCAATGATCTTCTCATCCCGGACAATAAACAGGATTTCGTCCTCAAAGAAAGAAGCATTGGCACCCTGGTCGATTTTTATGATGTCATTCTTGACTTCCGTAACCAGTCCAGCAGAAGCAGATTTCTTCTGGGCGACATTCCCTGCAGAATCAATCAGCTCATCTACGAAAGAATCCGCCGCAAACGTGCAGGCATTACTGAAAGCCTCATCGGCAGTATGACCGCTGCGCACCACCTTGTAGTTTTTCGTAGCAGCGGCAATGCCCTTGGAACAATTTACCAGCTTCAGTTCCAGGCCGATATGACTCTGATAGTTCCCTTCCATCTTCGCGGTAAGCCGATTCAATACAGAGCCTCTTTTGACTCGTTCTGTGTTCACCTCGGTTATCCTGCCGGTTACCACAAACCGCACCCCCAGGGACTTACCGAGTTCTGCAGCATAGCTGACATCATCAAAAAGCTTCGCCCGATCTTCATCCCTCAGTCTTTTATAATACATGCTTGGCTCCATCACGTCATAGCTGCTGGTGCCCTTAAACGCAACGTCCAATTTCCCCGTCATGAATTTAACCACATCTTCAGCATCCTGCTCATCTTCAAAATCAGACAGGGTAAACGCTTTGTCCAGCGGCATAACCAGCAGGCTCTTGGGCACAGCCCCGCAGCTTCCAGCCAGCAGTGTCGTCATACATATGGCGGTCATTATAAAACTTACACAAATTCGCCAAAATTTCATTAAGATGTCCTCCCCAACTACCAAAAAAATCTTGTTATAACTTAATTTTCGCTTATATCCTATTATTTGTCAAGAAAAAAGCACGATGGCCTGACCGTGAAAGTCAGCCATCGTGCCTGTAAAGCACCTATATGGTAATTATTTGCTCATAGCTTCCTGCACAGCTACAGCCACAGCAACCGTCATACCAACCATCGGGTTGTTACCAGCGCCGATGAGGCCCATCATGTCAACGTGAGCCGGAACGGAGGAAGAACCTGCGAACTGAGCATCACCATGCATACGGCCCATGGTATCAGTCATACCATAGGAAGCCGGGCCAGCAGCCATGTTGTCCGGATGGAGCGTACGGCCCGTGCCGCCGCCGGAAGCAACGGAGAAGTACTTCTTGCCGTTTTCGATGCAGTCTTTCTTGTAGCAGCCTGCAACCGGATGCTGGAAGCGAGTCGGGTTGGTGGAGTTACCCGTGATGGAGATATCAACCTTCTCGAGCTTCATGATAGCAACGCCTTCCTGTACGGATTCAGCGCCGTAGCAGCGAACTTTGGAACGGAGGCCATCGCTGTAAGCGATTTCGTTCACAACGTTGACTTTGTCAGCCTTGAAGTCGTATTCCGTTTCCACGAAAGTGAAACCGTTGATACGGCTGATGATCTGAGCAGCGTCTTTGCCGAGGCCGTTCAGGATAACGCGCAGCGGGTTCTTACGAACTTTGTTAGCCGTCTGAGCGATACCGATAGCACCTTCAGCAGCTGCGAAGGATTCGTGACCAGCCAGGAATGCGAAGCAGCCAGCTTCTTCAGACAGAAGCATAGCGCCGAGGTTACCATGGCCCAGACCTACTTTACGATGGTCAGCAACGGAACCCGGTACGCAGAAAGCCTGGAGGCCTTCGCCGATAGCTTTGGCAGCATCAGCAGCAGCCGTGCAGCCCTTCTTGATAGCGATAGCAGCGCCCAGCGTGTAAGCCCATTTTGCATTCTCGAATGCGATCGGCTGCAGGTCGCCTACGATATCGTAAGCTTTTACGCCCTTCTCATCGCAGATGGTTTTTGCTTCTTCAATGGAAGCAATACCATACTTTTTGCAAACTTCATTAATCTGGTCAATACGGCGTTCGTAGCCTTCGAATAATGACATTCTATTCATTCCTCTCTATACACTTGCATTAACTTCGGAAAGAGTATTTCTTACTCTTCGCGCGGATCGATCGTCTTGACAGCGTCAGCGAAACGGCCCTTCGTGCTGGTGTTGGCTTTGATAGCTTCGTTAGCATCTTTGCCGGCGCGGACAGCTTCCATGACTTTGCCCAGCTGGACAACTTCATAGCCGATTACGCGGTTTTCTTTGTCGAGACCGAGTTTCGTAACATAGCCTTCTGCAAGTTCGAGGTAACGGGGGCCCTTCTTCAGCGTGCTGTAGAGCGTACCCGTCTGGCTGCGCAGACCTTTGCCCAGGTCATCGAGACCTGCGCCGATGGGCAGACCATCGTCGGAGAATGCCGTCTGGCTGCGGCCATAGGCAATCTGCAGGAAGAGTTCGCGCATAGCGGTGTTGATGGCATCGCATACGAGGTCAGTGTTCAGAGCTTCGAGAACCGTCAGGCCCGGCAGGATTTCTGCTGCCATAGCTGCGGAATGAGTCATACCGGAGCAGCCGATGGTTTCAACGAGAGCTTCCTGGATGATGCCTTCCTTAACGTTCAGCGTCAGCTTGCAGGCACCCTGCTGAGGTGCGCACCAGCCGATACCGTGAGTCAGGCCGCTGATGTCCTGTACGTTTTTGGATTTTACCCATTTGCCTTCTTCAGGAATGGGAGCAGCACCATGGTGTACTTCCTGGGCTACGCATGCCATGTCTTCCACTTTTTGTGAATAAGCAATCATTGTTCGTTTCCTCTCTTTTTCTAAAATATAACACTAGAGGACTGTGACCTTGGGCAAGGGGCTAGCATTAAGATAAGGTCACTGCGTGACTTTATCTTATCCTTGCTCAAGGGATACTGCCTCTGTCCTGCTAATTAAAGTTCAACCAGGTTCTTGCCCGTCATCTCAGCCGGAATCTCTACGCCTGCCAGCGTCAGGAGAGTCGGTGCGATATCGCAGAGAGCGCCATCCTTGACGGACTTGACGCGGTCGGATACCACGATGAACGGTACCGGGTTGGTGGTATGCTTGGTGAAGGGCTGGTCGTTGTCGTAATCCATCATCTTGTCAGCATTGCCGTGGTCAGCCGTGATGCAGACCTCGCCACCGACTTCGCGGATGGCATCCACGAAACGGCCTACGCAGGTATCTACCGTTTCCACAGCCTTGATGACAGCCGGGAATACGCCGGTATGGCCTACCATGTCGCAGTTTGCATAGTTGAGGATGATGAAGTCGTATTTGCCGGATTTGATGGCTTCCACGACTTTATCCGTAACTTCCACAGCGCTCATTTCCGGCTGGAGGTCGTAAGTAGCAACCTTCGGGGACGGAACGAGGATGCGGTCTTCACCCTTGTAGGGTTCTTCTACGCCGCCGTTGAAGAAGAAGGTAACATGTGCGTACTTCTCCGTCTCAGCGATGCGCAGCTGCGTCATGCCCTTGTTCTGGATGATCTCGCCCAGCGTGTTGTTGATGGATTCCGGCGGGAAAGCTACGAGAGCGTTCATGCCGTCTTCATACTGGGAGAACGTAGCGAAGGGAACCTTGAGGTTCTCGTCGCGTTCAAAGCCGTCAAAAGTCTCATCCACGAAGGAATGCGTCAGCTGACGGGCACGGTCCGGACGGAAGTTGAAGAAGATAGCGCCGTCGCCGTTCTTCATACCTTCGTAACCTTTGACCACGAAAGGAACAACGAATTCATCGTTGACTTCGTTGTCATAGCTTGCCTTGAGGCCTGCTACAGCATCGTCAGCGCTGACACCTTCTGCATGAGCAATGGCTTCATATGCCTTGACCACGCGTTCCCAACGGTTGTCGCGGTCCATAGCATAGTAACGGCCACTGACGGTTGCAATGCAGCCTACGCCAATCTCTTTGCATTTTGCTTCGAGTTCTTCGAGGTAAGGCTGAGCACTCTGGGGCGGCACGTCACGGCCATCGAGGAATGCATGCACATACACTTCCTTGATGCCCTCTTTCTTAGCCATTTCCAGCAGAGCATAGAGGTGATCCTGATGGCTGTGTACGCCACCCGGAGAAACAAGGCCCATGAGATGGAGGGCGCCGTTCTGCTCTTTCACGCCGTTCACGATGGACATCAGTGCTTCATTCTTGAAGAAGTCGCCGTTCTTGATGTCGCGGGTGATGCGCGTCAGCTGCTGATAGATGATGCGGCCAGCACCGATGTTGGTATGACCAACTTCGGAGTTGCCCATCTGACCGTCAGGCAGGCCGACAAATTCGCCGGAAGCCTGCAGCTGGCTGGTCTTATAGTTTGCAAGAAGTCCGTCGAGTACCGGCGTGTTAGCGACCTGTACAGCGTTGTTCTTGTCGGTTTTGTCACCGAGGCCGCAGCCATCCATGATGATGAGGGCCACTGGTGCATTTTTAAGAGTTGCCATTTTTGATTTTTGCTCCTTCTAAAAAACACAAAGGAAACGGATTAGAAGTTAACGATTGCGCTGAAATCTTCAGCCTTCAGGGAAGCACCGCCTACGAGAGCGCCGTCAACGTTCGGCTGCTGCATGAGGTCTTTGATCGTAGCGGGTTTCACGCTGCCGCCGTACTGGATGCGGATAGCGTCTGCTGCCGTCTGGTCGAATTTCTTGGCAACAGCTTCACGGATAGCCTTGCAGACTTCTTCAGCCTGATCGAAGGTAGCCGTCTTGCCCGTGCCGATAGCCCAGATTGGTTCATAAGCGATAACGAGTTTTGCAACTTCGGAAGCTTCGAAACCTTCGAGAGCAGCATTGATCTGAGCCACAACGTGGTCGATGTAAGTGCCAGCTTCACGGATTTCGAGGGATTCACCGCAGCAGATGATCGGCGTGATGCCAGCAGCAAAAGCAGCACGAGCGCGCTTGTTCACGCCTTCGTCCGTTTCACCGAAGTAGTCACGGCGTTCGCTGTGGCCAAGTACAACGTAATCTACGCCGATTTCGTTGAGCATGCCCGTGGAGATTTCGCCCGTGAAAGCACCTTTTGCTTCCCAATGAACGTTCTGTGCGCCAACATGGATGTTGGTGCCTTTAACAGCTTCGCAAACAGAAGAAAGAGCCGTAGCCGTCGGGCAAACCACAACGTCTACCGTAGCATCCTTAACGAGAGGAGCCAGAGCCTTAACCAGCTCAACGCCTTCCTTGATCGTGTTGTTCATCTTCCAGTTGCCTGCAATAATCGGAGTTCTAGCCATTATAATAGCCTCCCAATTTCATATTTTTTATTGACAAGATAGCATACATCGCCACCTCATCCGCCCCTTTGGGGCACCTTCCCCTCAAGGGGAAGGCTTTTACATTTATTTCGAAAAGATAATGCGTACCCGTTGCTCGGCGCCCAAGGAAGGGCGCCGGTGGACGTAAATCCCGTGAGGGGATTTCAGTCCACGTTTTCTTTTGGTACTTTTCTTTGCGCCAAAGAAAAGTACTAGTAGGCATTATTTATCAGCGATAGCTGCTACGCCCGGCATCTCTTTGCCTTCGAGGAATTCGAGGGTTGCGCCGCCGCCCGTGGAAACGTGGGAAATCTTGTCCGTGAGGCCAGTCTTCTTCAGAGCTGCTACGGAGTCGCCACCGCCAACGATGGAGATAGCGCCTTCATCCGTTGCCTTAGCAACAGCTTCAGCCACAGCCAGGGTGCCTTTTGCGAAAGCGTCGAATTCGAACACGCCCATAGGACCGTTCCAAACAACCGTCTTAGCACCTTTGAGAGCTTCCACGTATTTTTCGGAAGTCTTCACGCCGGAGTCAAGAGCCTGCCAGCCATCGGGAACTTTGTCCACATCAACAGTCTGGGTGTTGGCATCAGCAGCGAATTTGTCAGCGATAACGAGATCAACCGGCAGGATTACTTCTACGCCCTTTTCTTCTGCTTTCTTCAGCAGTTCACGAGCCAGTTCGTACTTGTCCGGTTCGCAGAGGGATGCACCGATGGGCAGGCCTTTAGCTGCATCGAAAGTATGAGCCATGCCGCCGCCGATGATGATCTTGTCGACTTTTTCGATCATGTTGCTGATCACGCCGATCTTATCGGAAACCTTAGCGCCGCCGATGATGGCAACGAACGGATGCTGCGGAGCTTCCAGCGTCTTGCCGATGTAGTTGATTTCTTTTTCCATGAGGAAACCAGCAACAACTTCCACGTACTGAGCGATACCAGCGTTGGAAGCATGGCCACGGTGGGAAACACCAAATGCATCGTCAACAGCTACGTCAGCAAGGCTTGCCAGCTGTTTAGCGAATTCAGGGTCATTTTTCTTTTCAGCTTTGTGATAACGGAGGTTTTCGAGCAGCAGAACTTCGCCAGCCTTGAGGTCAGCAGCAGCCTTCTCAGCTTCTTCACCAACGCAGTCAGCAGCCCATTTCACTTCTTTGCCGAGGAGTTCGGACAGATGAGCAACGAGGTGCTTCGTGGAGAACTGGGGCTCACGAGCTTCCGTCGGACGGCCGATATGGCAAGCCAGGATTACAGCAGCGCCGTTATCCAGCAGGTAGTTGATGGTCGGCAGCGTGCGAACCATACGAGTGTCATTGGTGATGTTCTGATTTTCATCGAACGGTACATTATAGTCAACGCGGACAAATACTTTTTTGCCTTTGACGTCAATATCTTTCAGGGTTTTCTTATCCATTTGTAAACCTCCACAATAATAAATTGAGGCCCGGCCCAAGTTTGCCAGGCCGGACCTCAATAGATCTTCGTAGTATGAAGTTATGCTACAGTCAAATAATTAGCCGAGTTCAGCGAAGTATTTGATCGTACGAACCATCTGGCTCGTGTAGCTGTTTTCGTTGTCGTACCAGGATACAACCTGTACCTGCGTGCCACCTTCAACGGGGTTAACCATCGTCTGCGTAGCATCGAACAGAGAACCGAAACGCATGCCAACGATATCGCTGGATACGATTTCTTCTTCGTTGTAACCGAAGGATTCCGTAGCTTCCTTCTTCATCTGAGCGTTGATCTGTTCAACCGTAACGTCGCCCTTGACAACAGCGTTCAGGATCGTCGTGGAACCAGTCGGGGTCGGAACGCGCTGTGCAGCACCAATCAGTTTGCCCTTCAGTTCAGGAATTACGAGGCCGATAGCTTTAGCAGCACCCGTGGAGTTCGGAACGATGTTGCAAGCAGCAGCACGGCTGCGACGGAGGTCACCCTTACGCTGCGGGCCATCCAGAGTCATCTGGTCGCCAGTGTAAGCGTGGATCGTGCACATGATACCGGACTGGATCGGAGCCAGGTCATTCAGAGCCTTAGCCATCGGAGCCAGGCAGTTCGTCGTGCAGGAAGCAGCAGAGATAACCTTGTCTTCCTTCGTCAGGGTTTCATGGTTAACGTTGTATACGATAGTCGGGAGGTCGTTACCAGCCGGAGCGGAGATAACAACTTTCTTAGCGCCTGCAGCCAGATGTGCAGAAGCCTTTTCTTTGGAAGTGTAGAAACCAGTGCATTCGAGAACTACGTCTACATCATGCTTGCCCCAAGGAATGTCTTTTGCATCCTTTTCAGCGTAGATTTTGATTTCCTTGCCGTTAACGGTGATGCTGTCTTCGCCAGCCTCTACCTTGTCAGCGTATTTGTACTTACCCTGCGTGGAATCATACTTCAGCAGGTGTGCGAGCATTTTCGGGCTCGTGAGGTCGTTGATTGCAACTACTTCATAACCCTCTGCATCGAACATCTGACGGAAAGCGAGACGGCCAATACGGCCAAAACCATTGATAGCAACTTTTACTGCCATTTGAAAAATACCCCCTAAATTTTTTAGAAGTTTCAGTTCTTACAGAGACTATAATACAATAACTCCCCCGCAAATGTCAATCTTTTTATCATAAATTACAGCAATTATTCTATGAACGCATTACATTTTTTTCAAAAAATTCACAACAACGATATAACAAGAGTTTTTAAGGGTAAAGTTCGTTATAAATGCTGAAAAACAATAGTAAGGGTAGTATGCAAAAAGAAAAGGACAATGCCTGAGCATTGTCCTTCTCTTTGTTGTGATATAAATATCATTTATGCTTTACGCCAGTTCGTCTTCTTTTTCCAGCTTCTCGAGTTCCAGCATAGCCTGCACATAGATGGCGCATTCCAGACGTTTCTTCTGGATTTCGCAGCCGATCTCGTACGGCTTGCGGATATCGCCATGGAACAGGTCAGCGTTGGCATGACAGCCGCCTGAGCAGAAGAATCGCGACCAGCAGTCACGGCATTTTTCCTTGTTGAGCACGTGGCTTTCGCGGAAGTACTGCGGCAGCTGCGTATCGGTCACACCTTCATCGAGGCTGCCCAGTTTATACCCTTCGCGGCCCACGAACTGATGGCAGGGATAGAGATCACCGTTTTCAGCCACGGCGAAATACTCATGACCGGCACCGCAGCCGGACAGGCGCTTAGCTACGCAAGGGCCGTTGGACAGGTCCATATTGAAATGGAAGAAGAAGAAGTGGCGGCCTTCACGATGACGCTTCATATAAGCTTCCGTGAGCTTGTCATATTCTGCATAGATACGGGGCAGGTCTTCCTCTGTGAAGCCCAGCGGGCTGTCCTTGAGGACTACCGGTTCCATGGACAGGATATCAAAGCCTTCATCATTCATGGAAAGCACGTCCTTGGTGAAATCCATGTTGTTCTTGGTATAGGTACCGCGCAAGTAGGTATAGACACCGCGGTAATCCCAGTCCCCACCCTTGCGGGAATCGAGGCATTTATGGAAATTCTTGACAGCACGGTCATAGGAACCATTGCCGCCCACATCCGGACGCATGGCATCATGGACTTCCTTACGGCCGTCCAGGGACAGCACCAGCGAAAAGTCATTGTCATTGAGCCATTTGATATTCTCATCATTGAGCAGCAGACCGTTCGTGGTCAGGGTCAGCTTGAATTTCTTGCCCGTTTCCTGTTCACGCTGCCGCGCATATTCCGTCACGGCCTTGACCGTCTTCATATTGATGAGCGGTTCGCCGCCGAAGAAGTCCATCTCCAGATGCTTGCGAGGGCCGCTGCTCTTTATCAGGAAGTCAACAGCCTTCTTGCCGGTCTCCGGGCTCATGATGGCGCGTTCCTGACCATAGCTTCCGCCGTCGCCGAAACAGTATTTGCAGCGCAGGTTGCAGTCCTGAGCAATCATCAGGCAGAGGGACTTCACGAGCCCCTTCTGCTTGAACGTCGGCGGCACATCAATATCCGGAGCAAAGAGTTCACCGGCATCCATCAGCGCATGGAGTTCATCCAGGGCTTCTGCCAGATCTGCCTTCTTATAGGTATCCTTCAAGGCAGTGATGACCGCATCATCATTTTCTCCGTCAAAGGTATCCATGATGTCATAGATCATTTTATCGATAACGTGCACAGCGCCGCTGTTGATATCCAACAATATATAGGTACCATTCTGCACGAATTTATGAATCTTGGCTTTCATTGTAACTCCTAACTATAAAAACAAAAAGTAAAAAGCCCTCCCCTAGGGGAAGGCCCATAATATAAGCAATTGCTTACTTTTCGCAAACCTGATTGCCTACCGTGCAGGAAGTCTTGCACGCGGACTGGCAGGAAGCCTGGCATTCGCCGCAACCGCCAGTTTTCAGGGTCTTCTGCATGGATGGTTTGTTGACCGTCTTGATGTGTTTCATCATCTAGCCCTCCTATCAAAAAATAGAATCTTCTATACAGTATAACGCGAAATACACGATAACACAAGGGAATTATAAGAAAATTCGCCGAAAATTATTTCAGGAATCCATTGACAATCTGTTCCTCGGCCTCTTTTTCCGTCAGTCCCAAGGTCATCAGCTTGATGAGCTGATCACCGGCAATCTTGCCGATAGCAGCCTCGTGCACCAGCATGGCATCCACGTTATTGGCTTCCAGAGACGGCACTGCTAAGATACGTCCTTCATCCATGATGATGGAATCGCATTCCGTATGGCCGTGACAGGCCGCATTGCCCACAATGCGCAAATCCAGCTTCTGATAGGACTTGTCCTTGGCCACACCACGGGACACCACATCGGCGCTGGCGTTTTCGCCATCCAGGCAAACCTCGTATTCACTGTAGGCATACTGCGTGCCATGCGTCATCAGGCGTTCCCGCACAATCAGGCTGGCATCGGCTTTGAGATTCGCCTTCGTCGTACGGCTCGTGGAATCCACGCCCTTGATCTGCACCATTTCCATCTCCATGGAGCTGCCTGCTTCCATGGTCACTTCCGTGACCGGATTCAGGATGCGCTGGCCATCGCCCTGGCCAGAACCATAATGCTTCTCCACATATTTGACCTTGGCATTCTCGCCCACGAAGAAGCGGTGCACGCCGTCATGTTCCGAATCCTGATGACCGCAGTTGTCGATACCGCAGCCAGCTACAATCACCACATCCGCGCCTTCGCCGATATAGAAATCATTATAGACCGTTTCCTTCAGGCCGCTTTCGCTCATGACCACCGGAATATGCACGCTTTCATTCTTGGTGCCGGGCTTGATGCGGATATCGATACCGCTGCCATCCTCCTTGGAGGTGATCTCGATATTGGCGCTGTTGCTGCGGCCTATCGATTTGCCATTGGCCCGCAGGTTATAAGCCCCCTGCGGCACATCATGGAGATCTGCCACTTCCAGCAATAATCTTCTCTGAATTTCATCCATCTTTACCATCAAGTGTTTCCCCCTTACTGAAACTTCCGGCACATGGGCATGCTGACCTCGGTATCCATGATCTTGGGCAGGATCACGTTGCCCGGACCCTGCTCCTGCACCTTGCCATCAGCCAAAACGATGATTTCATCGGCAATCTGCAAAATGCGTTCCTGATGGGAAATGATGATAATCGAGCTTTCCTGAATTTCCTGACGCATTTTCTCAAAGATGCGGATAAGGTTCTGGAAGCTCCAAAGGTCAATGCCGGCTTCCGGTTCATCGAAGATGGACAAGTTCGTCTTGCGAGCCAGGATCGTAGCGATCTCAATTCGCTTGAGCTCACCACCAGACAGAGAACTGTTCACCTCGCGGTTCAGGTAGTCATTAGCGCAAAGCCCCACTTCCGAAAGATAGTCGCAGGCCTTGATATGGGAAATCTTCTTCCCGGCAGCCAGCCGCAGCAGGTCGATGACCTGCAGTCCCCGGAAGCGCACCGGTTGCTGGAAGGCAAAACTGATACCCATCTGCGCCCTCTCGGTGATACTTTTATCGGTAATATCCTGCCCGTCCAAATAAATCCGGCCAGATGTGGGCTGCTCAATGCCCGCAATGATCTTGGCCAGGGTGGACTTGCCACTGCCGTTAGGCCCCGTGATAACCACGAATTTCCGATTGTCCACAGTCAGGCTCAGGTCCTGGATGATATCCACCTGACTGTCGCCTTCAGTTACATGGAAGGAAATATTCTTCAATTCCAGCATATTTCAGCTCTCCCTTTTGATATACGAAATTTATTTCATTAACTTTCATATATATTATACCTCTATGACGCGGGTTTTGTCATGAAAAAAATCACTTCATACAAACGCCTCCCTGCACGGTTTCTCCACCATACAGAGAGGCGTTCCCATAACATACCTTAAAAAAAATCCTCCGTAGCCATAACCACTTGGAAAGAACCTACGGAACTGTGCACCTTCAGGCGCAACAGATCACTCCCTTTGACTATTACATTCTCCCCAAAGCGAGGCAATTCCAAATCCGTCTCAATCTTCTGTTCCCCGAGTTCTACGCTGAACATGCCATTGAGTACATTGATGTATTCTTCCATGCTGTCCCGGGCCATTTCATCCATTTCCGGCAGTTCTTCTTCACTGTAGCGTTCCGCCAGTTTCAGATATACCGGCTCACTGGCAATAATCCCCGCAGCAATGGTGATATCTCCACTGATACGCTGTGCTGTCGCATAGCTGGGTACATCCTCCTCCTCTTTGCAAGGAACTGACTCCACCACCGCTTCCGTGTGCAACATCTTTTTCAACGAATTGAGAAAAAGCTCCACATAAGCAGCATAATGATCACTGACAGAAGCCAGCTCATCCCCCGTGGCTTTCAGCACCGCTGTGCGTATGGGACTGATATCCACGGCATCGTCAGCAAGCAATTGCGCAGCAGAAGATTCATCTAATTCAGCGTCTGCTAGTATCGTCCGCATTTCCTCAGGGCTGTACTTTCCTTGATTGAAAATACACTGGACTATACTGAAATTACTGATCATTAGCCGCGACCTTCCTTCGCACGGTCTCAACTGCCTTCCGTATCTGCTCACTGGTATAAGGTTTCTGGATAAAATCCATCGCGCCCATCTTGAGCGTGGTCATAAGCTTCTGCGGCGTACCTGCTGAAGACAGCATGACCACTGGCAGATCAGGATTCACTTCCTTGATTGCCTGCAGCGCTTCAATCCCCCCTACTTCCGGCATCACGATATCCAGAAATACACAGTCAATTTGTTCTTCCAGATTCAGCATCACGGCTTCTTTGCCGTTTTGAGCTTCCAATACTTCACATTCCAGAGTTTCCAATTCCTGACGTAATTTCTTACGCAAAAGTTTTGAATCATCCGTAATAAGTACCCGCAGTTTTCTATCCAAGGTGTCCGCCTCCTAAGCGAAATAGTAATTTATCCGTAGCTATATTATTCGCCAAGTGATTTTTATTTTCCTCCATGATTTCTTGACAAAACAATTGCAAAAGTGATATTATGCACTTGTATGAAAACCGTTGACGCGGAGATAACACCAGTCATGCTTTTCCAGAGAGTCCGGGGTGCTGCAAGCCGGATAAAACACAAGCTGGCAAATGGACCGCTGAGGGCGCACTGAAAGATTTTTCCCATAGGATTTAGTAGGCTGCGACGGAGGACACCCGTTAGTTGTCGGAGGTATGCTAGTACCTCGCTAAGTGCATGGCTCAGCCATGAAACAGGGTGGCACCGCGAGAATTTCGTCCCTGACAGAAATATTTTCTGTCGGGGATTTTTTAGTTCCCCGGCAAACAAAGGAGCTAAAACATCATGGAAAACGCAAATGAGAAAAAAATCATCCTCTCCGGCATCCAGCCCACGGGTGTCTTCACGCTGGGCAACTATCTGGGAGCCGTCAAGAACTGGCAGAAAATGCAAGAAGAATACAATTGCTACTACTTCATCGCTGATCTGCACTCCCTGACCATCCATATCGATCCCACCAAACGCAAACAGCAGACCCTGCAGGCTTTCGCCCTGCTGCTGGCCTGCGGCCTTGACCCGGAAAAGAGCCTGATTTTCGTCCAGAGCCATGTCAAGAGTCATGCCGAGATGGGCTGGATCATGAGCTGCTGCTCCCAGTTCGGTGAACTTTCCCGCATGACGCAGTTCAAGGACAAGTCCAGCAAGCATCCGGAAAACATCAACGCCGGCCTCTTCACCTACCCGGCACTTATGGCTGGTGATATTTTACTTTATCAGGCTGACTACGTACCCGTTGGCGCTGACCAGACACAGCACCTCGAATTCACGCGCGATATCGCCACCCGCTTCAACCATAACTACGGCGAGATATTCAAGCTGCCCGAAGGCTACTTCCCGAAAGCCGGTGCCCGCGTCATGAGCCTGCAGGAGCCCACGAGCAAGATGAGCAAGTCCGACACCAACCCAAAGGCAACCATTTCTATATTAGATGAAGAAAATGTCATCCTGAAGAAATTCAAGAGTGCCGTCACCGACAGCGAAGCCAAGGTCTGCTACCGCGAAGACAAACCCGGCGTCAGCAACCTCATGACGATTTACTCCGCCATCACCAGCAAGACCATGGCAGAAATCGAAGCCGAATTTGAGGGCAAAGGCTATGGCGACTTCAAGGCTGTGGTCGGCCAGGCTGTTGCCGACGAGCTCAAACCCGTACGCGAAAAATACAAAGAGCTCATGCAGGACCGCAAACACCTCGAAGCCCTGATGAAACAGGGGGCCGAGCGTGCTGAATACATCGCCCGCAAGACGCTGACCAAAGCCAAGAAAAAAGTCGGCCTGCTGCCGGAAATCCGTTAATCGGCCCAAATACAACGAATTCAAAAACGTAACACAAATCCCGAGGGGGATGTTCCTGCGCGTTTTACACGCGAAACGCGCAGGAACATCCCCCTCGGGATTTAGCATATGCATTCCTTCAACGTTATTATACCTTGAACTTCTGCACTTCCCGCTGCAGATCCATCGCCATCTTGGCCAGTTCGTTGCTGGCATGGGCGATTTCCTGTACGGAAGCGCTCTGTTCTTCGGTCGCTGCCGATACAGTTTCTGCCTCTTCAGCAGCACTGCGACTGGCTTCACCAATAGTACGGACGTGACCGACAATCTCCTGTCCACTTTCAGCCATCCCCGTAATCGCCGTAGAAATCTCCTGTACCTGACGGGATACATTTTCGACAATCTCGATGATTTTGCGGAAGGACTCACCCATGGACATGATATTTTCTGTGCCCACGCGAACCTCCTCACTGCCCGCCTGCATGCCGGCTACAGCGTTGTCCGTATCGCGGCGGGTTTCTTCAATCAGGGTGGCAATACGATGGGCTGCTTCCTGCGAAGACTCAGCCAGCTTACGCACTTCATCCGCTACCACCGCAAAGCCGCGGCCATGTTCCCCGGCCCGGGCTGCCTCGATAGCAGCGTTGAGCGCCAGCAGATTGGTCTGTTCGGAAATGCTGGAAATCGTATCCACAATCTGCCCGATTTCACTGGATCGCTCCCCCAATGCCGTGACCACCTTGGTGGATTCCCGGGTAGATTCTTCAATCCGCTTGATCTGACCAATTGCCTCGTTAAGTGTCCTGCCGCCATCCCGGGCTACTTCAGATGCCTCCCGGCTTTGTGTAGCCGCTTCATCAGCCTTGCCAGCAATACCCTGAATTGTATCGTTGAGACTTTCAATGGCCTCAGAAGTAGAACTTACGGCATCCAACTGTTCACTAGTCCCCTGTGCCACCCGCACAATACTGTCTGCCACCTGATTAGAAGCCTGTGCAGATTGGTCACTGGTGGCATTGAGTTCCTCCGAAGCTGCCGACAGGCTTTCAGCAGAAGTGCTGACATTGAAGAGCACCTTCTGCACGCCCTGCCGCATAGAGCGCACGGCTTCAGCCAGACGCCCCAGTTCATTATTCACGGTAATCCGCGCCGGACGATCACGGAAATCTCCATCCGCCAGAAGATGCATTTCATCCATCATCGTCGCGAGCGGCTTCATCGAACGATTGACCGTGAGCAGCACGCCCAAGGAAATCAGGACAATCAGCAGCAACGAGATTCCCGTCATGATCTTCAGCACATTAGCCACCGGCGCAAATAACTCATCCTCATAAGCGATTGTTGCCATGCCCCAGCCTGTTGCCTTGATGGGATTATAGAAGGCAATCATATCTTCCCCATCAGCACGGGTGAATTTATAGACACCAGCCTCGCCGGAGAGCATCTTTTCCCCCAGCGTACGCACGGCCGGATCATCGTCCTCAGAAATCTTCTTCTTCATGATAGACGCTTCATCGGGATTGACAATATAGGTACCCTCTTTGGAAACCAGCAGGCTATAGCCTTTTTCCCCCAGCTTGAAGTTACTAACCTTCTCCATCACGGCATCCACATAGATAGCCGCCAGTACCATGCCGACATTGGCACCGCTGCTGTCCTTGGCCAGCGCGATGGAGTTGACGATGATCTTACCCGTAGCCTGGGATATGACCGGCGAGGCCATAAAGCTGTCCTTAGCCCCCGTCATGGTTTCCTTATACCATGCCTTATCCGCATTGTGCATTTCCTTGAAACCGGATTTGGTCTGCCCATAGAGCACTCCCGAACCATCAAACGGCCCCCAGCTCACACTGTCGTAAACGCCGGGATAGATCTTTTCCATCAGCTTGAGCCGATAGACGTTATTCTCATTCATCAACTCCGGCGCATTCTGCAGATTCTTGGCCGCTGGCTGGGAAGCTGCCGTCTGCGTCTCCAGCATCCGCGCATCCAGCCACGACGATACCCCGCTGGCCACTTCCTGCGCATTCTGCAGGGAACTGGTCGTCAATTGCTCCTCAAATGTAGAACCCACATAACGGAAAATAATCCCCGCCATCAACATAAGCCCGATAACCACGATTGGAATCACAAAAAGTAAGATCTCCGCCTTAACCGTCCGTCCCCGTTCCGGAATAACCTGCTCAGCCATAAAGATTCACCTCTCTAAAAAATCCCATATCCGAACTCCCGTCCCCCTGGCGCCCAAGGATGGGCGCCTGCGGACGTAAATCCCCGGAAGGGATTTCAGTCCGCGTTTTCGCCTGTGCCCGCAAGGGTATTTGGTGACTTTTCTTTGCGCCAAAGAAAAGTCACACCTCGCATTACCTTATATATTCCAGTGAATCATCGCCCGCATCGCCATCTCGGCATCGCCGTCATCAAACGCCTCCATTTCCGGCAGCCAGTCTTCGGCGAACAGTGGCAGATCCTCCACCAGTTTCTTGATGAACTTGCTCACGGTCTGCATGGCCGCTTCATCCTGCGGCGAATTGAGGAACTGGCCCAGTATCCTGCCAACCGCCTCCATTTCCTCTGCCTGCAGGAAACGGGTGGCACTGTCCAGGCTGGACAGACGCAGAATCGGATAGCTGATATTATCATCGGAAGTCATCAGCGTCTCTGCCTTGACCAGCAGGCCAGCTTCTTTCAGCTTATCGGCCACCTCTTCTCCATTCGAACCATCCGGCAGCTGTACCAACACCAGATGATTTTCCGTAGGACTGCACAAGAGCTTGCAGCCGGCACCCAAAAGCCCATTTTCCAATCCTCGGGCATTATCGAGAACCTGCTGGGCATAATCCTGATACTCCATGCAATCTGCTTCTTTGAAGACCAGCGCCAAAGATGCCAGCACATTCTTCTTCAGGGAGCTATGTCCCGTCTCAATCACGGTCCTGTCCAAAAGCTCCGCTATCTTGTCCTTGCAAAGGATAATACCATTCTGCGGGCCATGCAGGGCATCGCTGGCCGCAAAGGTCGCCACATCTGCATAAGGAACCGGCGAAGCAATCTTGCCTGCGGCCACCAGCCCGGAATTCTGTCCCATATCAATCCAGAGATACGCCCCCACCTCATCAGCAATCCTGCGCAGCTGGGCATAATCAATATTGCGCGGATAGTTGACCGGCGAATAGATGATCATATCCGGACGATGCTTATGCGCCAGCGCCTGCACCTTCGCAAAATTCAGCTCCAGCGTATCCGGCTCCACGCCAAATTTCACGAAATCATACTGCAGATCGCCGGTGCAATGCTCCGACTTGCGCAGGTTGAACGAGAGCACCTTATCGCCTTTTTTCAACAGCGCCAGCATCACGACACGGGAAGCAATGGCCAGGCTGCCAGTACGCACGATTGCATGCTCTGCCCCATAAAGCTCCTTGGCCCGCGCCACCGCCAGCCGCTCCAGCGAACTGCGATGATGCGTCTTATGGTGATCAATGATCTCATCCCCCAGCGTACTGCCCTTCAGGAACGCAGCAAACGGCGAAGCCGCATTCGTGGTCGGTATCAACGACAAGGTGATACGCTGCTGCTTCAGAGCCCGCTTCAACTGCCCGCAGAGTTCAGGATCAAAGGATTCTAATTTCGTCAGGATTTTCTCATTGGTCATATGTACTGTCCTTTCTAATCTGAGATTATTTTTACATAAAAGACATCTATTCTTATCGAAAATAAAGTTCGACAAATAGATTACTGATTCCTGCTTTTTTTGACATCTTGCCATTTCCCCCAACAGGCTGGCTATGAGTGCGGCAGGGGATGACTGACGGGAGCGTAGGGCCTTGGGCGTGAAGAAAAACTTTTTCCTCAACCACAAAAAGAGTCATTAAAAGTCAGCTGTTTGAGCGCAGCGAGTTTTGACTTTTAATGACTCATCCAAGAGGAAAAAGTTTTTTAGCCCAAGGCACCAGCGGACGGCAGGCATCCCCTGCCGCACGCCTTGTGCCAAAAACTTAGGGGTAATCTTACTTATTCATGTCTTCCCACTTTTCTTCGAGTTCTTCCACGATGCGGGCATGTTCTTCTTCGGTCAGGGTAACCTTACCGCGATAAACAAAGGCTGCCAGCACGAGCAGGACGACCGGGATTGCGAACATGATGAGCTGGAATTTCAGCAGGCCGCCAGCCGTGATATCTGCAGCCGTTGCCCCGCCGGTCATGCCAACCCATACAGCCGTCAGACCGACGATGCCGCCGGTAACTGCACCGGAGAGCTTATCCACCAGCGGACGCACGCAGAGGCAGACCGCTTCATCACGATGGCCAAGCTTGAGCTGACCATATTCTACCGAGTCCGTAATCGTCATCAAAACCACGAGGAAAATCAGCGGCTGCGGCAAAGCAAAGAGACCAGCGGCCGTCAGGGCCATCCAGACATTCGTGCCGGACATCGCATAGAGAACCAGAGCCACCGTCATGATAGCCAGAGAGCTGAAGAACAGCTTGCGGCGGCTGAACTTCGTCGTCAGCACAGGGAACAGAGCCACAGCCATGAGGCCGATGACCACGTTGATGATACCCAGGATGGAGAATTTCGTTGCATCACCAATTACGTAGATGAAATAGTAAAGATTGAAGTTATTGACAATATTCTGACCTAAACCCAAAATCAAATAAGCACAGGCTATCCACAGCAGCTGGTCATTCTTGGCCAGGACCTTGAATACATCTTTGAAAGAAGTATCAACCTTGTTCTCACGCAGAGCCGAATCCTGTTCCTTCGTACCAATACCTAGGATGATTGCACCCAGAGTCGCAATACCACCACCGATGCAGGCAAAGGCAAACCAGCCCTGCGGGTCACCGGCACCACCATTCTGATTGACGGAGAAGTAAAGGACAATCGGCATAACCATGATGGTAACGAGCTGGCCACCGAAAACGGAACCAATACGTGCAACCGTTGCCGTGATCTCACGCTCATGAGAATCAAAGGACAGGGCCGGAATCATGGACCAGATAGCTACGTCCTTAGCAGAATAGAACACATCCATGACAAAGTAAACGATAGCGAACAAAATCAGATAAAGCGTTGGATTGGAAACCGTCAGGCCGCCGAAATCCGTGAACAGCGCTGCCAGCGTGATAGCAGCTACGAATGCACCCACGATAACCCAAGGCTTGAACCGGCCCCAACGGGTCTTCGTCTTGTCGATGATGTTGCCCATGAACGGGTCGATGAACAGCTCTGCCACACGCAGAACCATGATGATGGTCGTAACCACACCAATCATATAAGCGTCCCGGCTGGGATTGTCGGACGAGAACAGATTACTCGTCACGAAAATCATGAAATACGTTGCCAACATGGCGTAAAATACGTCATGACCAAAAGTGCCGCAAGCATAAGCGATACGCGGCCACATGCTGCCCTTCTTCTCTGCCACTGCTACTGCCTCCATAACTAAAGCCTCCTCAATCAGCCTTTGATCTCACGCATATAGGCAATCAGCCCATCTGCGATTTTTTCCAAGTCCCCGGAGCTGGTATTCACGACCAAATCGTAATTCTCCCCAGCGCCCCAGGTACGGCCCGTATAGTAATTGTAATAGCGGGCACGCTTCTCATCTTCCTTGTCCAATTCTTTCAGGCTCTTGCCATCATAAACGTCCTGACCACGCTTCTCCCGGAAATCATCATCGGCACAGACAAAGATAGAGAAAACGTTATCTAATTTGCGCAGAGCATAATCCGCGCTGCGGCCCAGGAAAATGCACGGGCCATCTTTGGCAATCTTGCGGATAGCTGCCGACTCGCTCATGAACATCTCCTGGCTGGAGCTGCCCATATGTGTGCCAAAGGAGTGGAACGGAATGAAGCTCAGGGACAACGGCTTGACCTGATTTTCCATCTCCAGCAGCTCTTCTTCGCTCAAATCATCAATGCCCATCTTGGCTGCGGCGATATGGACAATCTGGCGGTCATAGAGCTTGATGCCCAGCTTCTTGGCCATGATTTCCGCCAACTCCCGGCCGCCGGCGCCATACTGGCGGCTGATGGTTATAACAGTATTTTCCATTCTGAATCCCCCTCATTGTGTTTGGAAAATAAATGTAAACGTTTTCTTTAGGTTTAAAAAATAAACATCGCATTACTATTGAAATCATTCTCACCTGAATCAATAGTAAACGATTTCCTCATCTATTATTATAGCGTGTTTTAGAGATAATGCAATATGTTTAATAAAAATAGTAATTTTCAGACTTCGTTATAAAAACTTATCCCCCACACATATAAATTGCAGTTTGCTGATGAATTCGTGCTGAAGGTATCCCGTTCATACGCCGTCAGGGTTCACGGGGGAGTACTTTTTCTGTTTCCGCTAAACGACCCTCCCTGTAAGGTTAGAGTTGTTTAGCTGGATTGCGCCGGGCAGGCCAGCGGCGCGTTTTTCAGCGTGCTCTTTAGCTGCTGCCTGCGTCGGGCCGGTCTTCGCTGCGCTCAGACGATCGCTCCCACAGAAAAAGCACTCCCCCGTTCGCCCCCAGGCACGATTTCGGCAATTGGCACGAACCGGTTCTCACGTAACAAGCACATCGATGTGCTTGCACCTTACAGCAAAGGCGTAGTGGTCTTTACGTGCGTATCTTTGGGTGGCGGTGGGGATGCTTTTCCGCCGACGGAACGACTGCCTGAACGAAGTGAAGGCTGGCCCGCAAACAGCATTTGCTGGAAGCTTCGTTGATTGGAGCGCCGTTGGCCTGCCCGGCGCAGGTAACTGGAAGATACGTACTTCTGCTGGCGGGTCATTTAGTGGAGCGGCGAAAAAGTATTCCCACCGCCGCCCCGCTGAGCTGTAACAAATTGCGTTCAAGCTCACACAAACAAACTGCAATTTACAAAAAGCCCGCTGACACATTTGTGTCAACGAGCTTTCAGCTTTTGGGGAAAATTTCGCAGTCCCCTATTATTTTTTCTCAAACACCCACATATATCCGGCAAAGTCCGTGTCGATCTTTTCCACGCCCAGACCGTTATACATGAGTTCATCGCCATAGAAGACCTGTCCTACCGGATTGAGGGACTTTTCCCCGCCAAAGTCCATGCTTGTGCGCTGGGCCGGCAGATAATCGGTCAATTCGTATTCCGCATCCGCAGCAAGAGCGGTCAGCTGCAACTTGCGGATAGGAGTAGCCGGCTCTGCCAGCGTCTTGAAGTAGAGCACGATGACTTCTTTGCCATCTTCGCTGACAAACTGCCAGGCCGTCTCATTCTTCGTGCCAGCAAAGGGCGTCAGCAAGCGATAGAACTTCCCTAACTGCAAAGTAGGACGAAGCTTCTTATACAGGGCCACATGCTTTCTTACCTGCTCCTTTTCCGCCTCGCTCATGCGGGTGATATCCAGCTCATAGCCAAAATCCCCGCCAAAGGCACAGAGCGTACGCGTCTGCAGGCTCGTCACACGGCCCACCTGATGGTTCGGCGTCACGGATACATGCGCGCCCATCGTCAGCGGCGGGAACACCAGACTGGTGCCGCTCTGGATGGAAAGACGGCAGACGGCATCCGTATTATCACTGGTCCAGGTCTGGGGCATATAGTAGAGCATGCCCGCATCAAAGCGGCCGCCGCCACCTGAGCAACTCTCCCAAAGGATATGGGGGAATTTTGCCGTCAGGCGTTCCAATACATCATAGAGCCCCAGCACGAAGCGCGTCTTGGTTTCTCCCTGATGCTCGCTGGACAGCGCTCCGGAAAAGGCTTCCGTCAGATGGCGGTTGAAATCCCATTTCACATAGTCAATTTCCGCCGACTCCAGCACATCCCCCACAGCCTTGACGATATAATCACAGACTTCTGCCCGCGACAGATCCAGCACCAGCTGATGGCGCCCAAAGCTGTTTTCATAATCCGGCACATGCAGGATCCAGTCCGGATGGGCACGGAAAAGCTCCGAATCCTCGGAAATCATCTCCGGCTCGAACCACAGGCCGAATTTCAGCCCACGTTTATGGGCAGAAGCGGCCACGCCCTTGAGGCCCTGCTTGAGCTTATCCGTATTGACGAACCAATCGCCCAGACTGCTGTTATCGTCATTGCGCTTGCCGAACCAACCATCGTCGAGTACCAGCAGTTCCAATCCTAAATCCGCCGCCGATTGCGCGAGGCTGTCAATCTTTTCCTCATCAAAGTCAAAATAGGTTGCTTCCCAGTTATTGACCAGAATCGGACGCAATTCGTGCTGGTATTTCCCCCGCACAATATGCTCCCGCACGGTCTGATGGAAGACCTGGCTCATGCCATTTAGGCCCTTGTCCGAGTAAACCAGCATGGCTTCCGGCGTCTGGAAGCTCTCTCGTGGTGCCAAATGCCATTTGAATTCAAAGGGATTGATGCCGCCGATTACCCGGGTGGTACCGAACTGCTCCACCTCCGTCACAAAAGAAGCCTCGCCGCTCCAAATCAGGCTGAAGCCATAGACTTCCCCATTCGTTTCCCCGGTATCCTTGCGGGCCAATGCCAAAAACGGAGACTGCTGATGGGAGCTGGCACCACGGCGGCTGCCTGTTTCCTGCACGCCCCGCATCAGCGGTACGCGCTCTAAGCTACGTTCTGCCGCATGGCCGCCATAGAGGCTCAGGCGGTCAAAATCATGATCGGCAAAATCCAGCGCAAAGCTGGCGGCATTAGTGAGATCCAAGGCCTCACTGCCACAGTTGGTGAACTGCGCACTGCGGGTAATCAGCGCCGAATCGGCCATCAGGGTATAGAGCAGTTCTACGGCCAGTTTTCCCTGACTGTCCAGCAGATAGATATGCAGCGTCTCAGCTTCCTTTTCCTCCGCATAGACGGCTGGCAAACCCGTAAGCTTCGGCTTGCCGGAAGTGATTTTATAGCCATCGTAGAACAGTTCCGTCACCGTAGTGCCATTGCCCAGCCGCACCTCATAGGCGGGCAGGCGGTAATCCCCATGCCCATAGGCAGGATATTCCTGCGGCAGGACATCCAGCGAGAAGGTGCGTTCATTGGGGTAAGCCGCCGGCTGGGGCGAAAAGGCCCGGTCGATGGACTGCATGGGGGCACTGTCCCGGAAGCTCTTCAAGGGACGACCCCAATAACGATGCAGGAGATAACGGTCACGCACCACTTGCAGCACATAGCTCACATGTTCATTATGCAGATGAAAAATCCCGGTTGACTGGTCAAAATCAATCATGAGTTGGCCTCCTTAGATACCTTTAAAGAAAAATTCCAGATGTTTCGTTTCATTCTTCAGGCGATATTCTTCCAATACAGGTGCGCCCCAGGTGTCATCGCCACCGACACCACACTGGCCAGCCGATGCCCGCAGATAGGTGTGATGTACCTGCGGCAGGTCATAACGGTGGCGGGCATTTTCCAGCTCATGGGCACTATAAGGAAGTGCCGAAGCAGACAAGGGGATATCGGCGCTGATACGCACACCTCTGCCCCGCTTGTCCGTGACTTCCAGCCAGCGCACGCCATTGTGATTGCCGCATTCCTGTGGCAGGAGATAATCTTCCATCTCCCCTGTTACCGTGGAAGTGAAGATGCCCAGTTTTGCCCCTTCCTGACGGTCAATATAATTGGCCGCCGGGCCATAGCCATAATAGCGCAGTTCGCTGTAATCCGCCGGCAGGGTAAAGAGCATGGCAAAGTCGGGAATCTCTGGAAGACCTGCCACCGTCTCATAATCCAGCTCCGTCTTCAAGCTGCCATCGGCGCAGACCGTATAGGTAATCTGGCAGGAAGACAGCGGCTGAGTGGCCAGTTCATAAGTGAAACGCATTTTGACATTATGGGCATTGTATTCCTTGATGCCCAGCTGGCCGAGCCAGTTGAACTCCTGCCAAGCGCCATCTACCAGCAATTCCTTCTTCACACAGCGGCGGTAAAGGCTGGCCAGTTTCCACTGGGCCACTTCAAAGTCGCGGCGGCAGCCGTAATCGTTATCGACAGGGGCGCGCCAGAAAGATGGTTTCGGCATCTCTTCCAGCAGTTCCACGCCATTATATCTATAGGAAACAAGACTGCCCTGAGCGCTAGAGAACAGGATTTCCCCGCCAGCGAACTGCACGCCTAAATTGATATCGCCCTGTACCACATGCAAGGGCTCCTCGCCACGTTCCGTCATAGGCAGATGGGCCGTATAATGAGCAGGCTCGCTGACCGCATGATCCGCCACAGCTTCGGCAGGACTTGCGACTTCCACTTCTTCCACCTGCCATACGCCCTGGCCGAAAGCCACTTCATGGCCCTTCTTTGCCCAGGCCGTATCTTCCTTCAGAACCAGCGCGACTGTCAGGCATTCTTCCCCGGCATCGGTCACCGGCAGGTCTGCAAGTTCCAAGCGCAGGCTTTCCCCGGGCTTGACACTCGGTGCCGGCACGGTCTTTTCCCAGACTTTTTTGCCATCCAACAGCAGTTCGTAATGCAGGTCATATTCTGCCGCATCGGTAAACAGGCTGATATTCTCAAGGGTCACGCCATCGGCTTCCACCACCAGATGGAAATTCTGATAGTTGAACTTCACATCCTGCAATTTGGCCGTAAGCTTGCGGTCAGCATAGAGAATGCCATCCCCACTGAAATTATAGTCACTGGAACGGTCGCCGAAATCGCCGCCATAGGCCAGGAATTCTTTGCCATATCTATCCTTTTTCGCCAGCGCCTGATCCACGAAATCCCAGATAAAGCCGCCCTGATACAGGGGCTCCCGCTCCGTCAGTTCCGTATACTTGTGCATGCCACCATTGCTGTTGCCCATGCTATGGGTATACTCACAGCAGATGAAGGGCTTGTCCTGGTGCTCAGCCAGGAACTTTTCGATATCCGCCACCTTCGTATACATCTGACTTTCCATATCGCTGGTCGCATTATAGCGTCTGTCCCAGAAAATGCTTTCATAATGCACGAGGCGCGTGGGGTCTGTCTTGCGGAAATACTCGCTCATGGCAAAGATATCCTTGCCGCCGCAGGACTCATTGCCGCACGACCAGATGATGATGGACGCATGGTTCTTGTCCCGTTCCAGCATGGACTTGGCCCGGTCGAGGATGATTGCCTGCCACTCGTCATGGTCATTGGGCAGGGTGTACTCATCCCGCGCCAAAACACCGTTTTTCTGCCAGGTGCCATGGGTTTCGAGGTTCGTCTCGTCAATCACATATAAGCCATAGCGGTCGCAGAGCTCATAGATATAGCTGCTGTTGGGATAATGGGAACAGCGCAGGGCGTTGATATTGTGCTGCTTCATCGTGATGATATCCTGCTCGAAAGCCGCCGGATCCATGGCACGTCCACGATAGCAGTCGAACTCATGACGGTTCACGCCCTTGAACACGATGCGCTGGCCATTGATTTTCATGATATTGCCATCGAGCTTAAACTCCCGGAACCCCACGTCATAAGGAATGACTTCCTGCAGATTGTCCGCTTCATCATAGACAGCCAGCAGCATTTTATAGAGATAAGGATGCTCTGCACTCCAAAGCTTCGCACCTTTCACCGACAGGATAAACTCATCCTGACCTTCGGCTCCGGTGATATCTTCCTCCGCCAACAGGACCCCGTCAGCAGCCAGCAGACTGACCTTGACCTTCTTCATGCCAGCATTTGACCAGCGGATCTGCCCGGTCAGTTCCCCATCTTGGTAATCGTTTACTGGCAGAGCTGTGATTTTCAGATCTTCCACATGGTTTTCTGGTTTTGTATAGATGCTCACCTCACGGAAAATCCCACCGAACCGCCAGAAATCCTGATCCTCAATCCAGCTGCCCGAAGAGAAACGATAGACGCGCAGCGCCAGCTTGTTCTCCCCCTCCGTGAGATACGGCGTCAGGTCAAAATCTGCCGGCGTGAAGCTATCTTCGCTATAGCCCACATAATGGCCATTCATATAGACAGCCACCGCTGATTCCACGCCAGCCAGGGACAGATACAGATTCTGCCAGCCAGCGGGCAGGCGGAAATACTTCACATAGGAGCCCGTGGGATTGAAATGCTCCGGCACCTGACCGGGCAGAACTGCCTCATGTCCATCCCAGGGATAAGTCTGATTCGTATACTGCGGTACACCATAACCCTCAAGCTGGAAATGGGCGGGAACTCTTATAGTATCCCAATCACGGCAGTCAAAATCCGGCTGCTCAAAGCCCTGCGGGGCCAGGCGCGGATTCCTGGCATAGTGGAAATGCCACAGCCCGTCCAGACTGCGTACAAAGGACGACTCACCGCGATTCAGCTCTGCCATATCGGCATAAAAATGATGGTCGCTATGGGCCGGCAGGCGGTTCTCCTGAAAAAACTCCGGATCAGCCAATTTGGCCAGGGAAAATCTGGATTCAGACATAATATTTCCTCCCTAAACGGTTATAGTAAACGATTTCTTTTTCTTTCTACGCTCATTATACACGCAAAAACAAGAAAAAACAAGCGATATTTCGCTTGTTTTTTCAAGGTATACTATGGCTTACAAAATTGGCTTTTGATTTTTTGCTTACAAAGATTTGACGAAGTTCTCTCCCAGCTGGCGGCAATCGGCAAGTTCCGCATCCCCAGGAGCATTTTCTACGATAAGGCCGTCAGAGAAGAGTTTTGCACCATCTCCGCGGGTACGTTCAGCCCAGGATTCCATCCAGGCACCACCGCCCCAGCCATAGGAGCCAAAAAGCGCCACCGGCTTGCCGGACAGGCTCTTCTCGGCATCGGTGAAGAGCGGCTCGAAAGAACCTTCTTCCAATACCTCATCCCCCATGGCGGGGCAGCCAAAGATCAGCCCGTCATAATCCGGCACGCTGGAAGCCTTGAAGGATTCTACTTCAAAGAGGCTCACATCCCCGCCAGCCCCCTTGGCACCTTCTTCAATAGCTTTGGCCATAGCTTCGGTATTGCCCGTACCAGACCAATAAACAATCGCGACTTTACTCATAGATAAACCTCCTCTATACGGCCTTGACTAAATCCGGGAGACTGGCGCCTCCCTCCAGCCGCAAACAAAAATCCTGGGTACAATCGGCATACAAATCAAAGAGCGCTCGGGTTTCCCGCTCATTGGCATAAACCTTCCAGTAGCCGCTATAGGCAAAATCCTGCCCCTTGTGTTCGATGAAACCGGCTACATCCTCGGGCGGATAGCCCAAAAACAAACCTACTTCATGGGGAAAGGATTTTCTGAGCTGCATCCGCATTTTCAGATACTCCAGCATCCCCATCAGCGTATCATCATTACGATACCCCAGCTGTCTCAGTATCTTTTTCGCTGCCGGCCGGGCCAAATCCTTCAATAGGGACTTTTTCCGGTAAAAGAGCAGGAGCACATATTCTTCCCCTTCTGACAGACGGAAGACCGATATTCCCTTGCAATTGAAACACGGCAGATACCCCGCCAGCATCGCTTCAAAATCATCGAACCGGCTCTTCTGGAATGAGAGCAGACTGGCGGTTTTCAATCCCAGCAGCATCGGTGCTGCATGGAAGCCCAGCAACTGTTCAAACCCTGCTTTCCCCAATTTCACATCACCTCACAAATGATAAATCTTATCGTTTGCATCATAAAGCCATTATAATGCAATTGATAATTATTTGCAAGTAAAATTTACGGAAAGCTAAAAAACTTTCTTGCCACCAGCTACTGGGTATTGTATTATAGTTATGTATTATTATATTTTATTTTTTTATAAATTATAGTAATACAATATTTCATCCGGGAAAAACGAAGCTGCAATTGTAAATGTAATATTGTAAATATCCCGGAAAACTTTGGAGGTTATATTATGTTAGGTCTTCTCATTGCCACCATCGTGGTAATCTGGGTTGCCCGCTTCGTACTCAAGAAGTATCCGGCGCAGCCTGTGCTCTTTACCGCCGGCATCGTGATGATGGTGCTGACACTGGTCTTTGGCCTCGGCGAGATCCTGCCGGCCAAACAATCCACCGGTTCTCCCTGGCTGGATATCATCCAGTCCATAAGTCTGGCTTTCAGCAGCCGCGCAGCCAAGCTCGGCATGATCATCATGCTGATTGGCGGTTTTTCCAAATATATGGACTGCATCGGTGCCAGCACCTCACTGGTACGCATCGCCATCAAACCACTGAAGAAACTCGGCCATCCCTATATGGTACTGGCCCTGACTTCTGTGCTGGGTAACTTTCTGGCCATGTTCATCAGCTCCGCTTCGGGCTTTGGCCTGTTGTTGATGGTAACGATGTATCCAGTGCTGGTCCGTCTGGGCGTGAGCCGGATTGCGGCCTGCGCCGTGATTGCCACCACTTCGGCACCAGGCTGGGGCCCTGCGGGTGCCGACAATATCTTTGCCGCGGAACTCATCGGCATGGAGATCGTTCCTTATTTCATGCAGTATCAGGTTCCCGTTGGTCTTTGTACCATAGCGGCACTCGCCATCTCTCATTTCTTTGTCCAGCGTCATCTCGATGCCAAAAATCCGGATGAAATGGCAGGCAAAGATGTATCCGCATCCGTGACCGAAGAGCAGGCCAAAGCGCAGGAAACACCGGCTGTGCCCGCTTTCTATGCGTTGCTGCCCACCCTGCCACTGCTGCTGGTACTCTTCTTCGGCCTGAATGAAGGCACGGGGATCAACATGGACATCAGCATGGCCACGTTGATCAGTATCTTCCTGACCATGCTGATCGAATTCATCCGCCATCGTGACGGCCTCAAAGCCTGCCAGGACATCAGCGCCTTCTGGAACGGCATGGGCCTGCAGATGGCCACCGTCGTCACACTGGTTGTCGCTGCCGAAACGTTCTCCAAGGGCCTTATCTCTCTGGGCGCTATCGACACCTTGATCGAAAGTGCCCAGAATGCCGGCCTTGGCGGTATCGGCATGATGTTCGTATTCGTCAGCATCATCATCGCCGCAACGCTGATTACCGGCAGCGGCAACGCCACCTTCTTCGCCTTCGTGCCGCTGGCTCCGAAAGTGGCCGCACTTTCCGGTATTGCCCCGGTGCTCTTGGTACTGCCCATGAACTTCGTATCCAATCTGGCCCGTTCCCTTTCGCCAATCGCCGCTGTCATGATTGTCGTGGCCGGCGCCGCAGGCCTCTCCCCCATGGATCTGGCCAAACGCACCTTTATCCCGGTTGCCGTGGCTACTGTGATCAATATCGCCGTGACACTGCTTCTCTTTTTCTGATTTGACAAAGGCAATATAACGAATTAAACTAAAGACATGATCATACACGGGAGCTCGCAAACGGGCTGAGAGGAAGTTATGCACTTCGACCGTTCACCTGATTTGGATAATGCCAACGTAGGGAAGCAGGAATAACGTAAATTAGGGACTATCCAAAATCTGGATAGTCCCTTTTCGTTCCCCATTCCCCTCAATCAAAGGAGGAATCATCTTGTCATTGTTTGAAACCTGGGAAAATATCCGCCAGCAGGCCCCACTCATTCACCATATCACGAATTACGTGACGGTCAATGATGTGGCCAATATCACATTAGCCTGCGGAGCCAGCCCCGTGATGGCAGACGATATTGATGAAGCAGCAGAGATCACCACACTGGCGTCAGGACTGTGTCTCAATATCGGTACCCTTAGTCAGCGCACCATTCCGGCCATGATTTCCGCCGCCCGCCAAGCCAGCAAGCTTCATCACCCCATAGTCCTTGACCCCGTGGGCGCAGGTGCTTCATACCTGCGCACGCAGACCGCCCAAAAACTACTCACCACAGCTCCCATCACCTGCATCCGGGGCAATATCTCCGAAATCAAGACCTTGGTCAACGGTGCAGGAATCACCAAGGGGGTCGATGCCGCCGCGGTGGACTGTGTGACAGCGGAAAACCTTGCCGAATCCTGCACCTTGGCCAAACAGGCCGCAAATTCCCTGAAAACCATCGTGGCCATTACCGGAGCTATCGATCTGGTAGCCGACGAAAAGAGTTGCTACGTCATCCGCAATGGGCGCCCGGAAATGAGCCGCATCACAGGCACAGGCTGCCAATGTTCTGCCATCGTTGCCGCCTGTATTGCCGCCAATCCGGCCCAGCCCCTTTCTGCAGCCGCTACGGCCGTGACAGCTATGGGGCTGGCCGGTGAAATCGCCTACAGCTATATGCAGCCAGAAGATGGCAATGCCACGTATCGCAACCGCATCATTGACACGATCTGCCGCCTGACGGCCAGCGATCTGAAAAAGGGGGCTCAATATGAAATCCACTAACATCACAGCCCAGGCTTTGCAGCTCTATGCCGTTACCGACAGCCGCTGGCTGGCGGGGGATACTCTCGCCCACGCAGTCGAACAGGCACTGCAGGGAGGCGTCACCTGCGTACAATTGCGGGAAAAAGATTTACCTTATGACGAATTTCTCACCACGGCCAAGCAGTTGAAGGGACTCTGCCACCAGTATCATGTTCCCTTTATCGTGGATGATAATCCGGACATTGCCCTGGCTTGCGATGCAGACGGCCTCCATATCGGCCAAAAGGATATGCCCGCTGCCCAAGCCCGTAAACTTTTGGGGCCAGATAAGATTCTCGGCATATCCGCCCAGAACGTGGAACAAGCCGTCATGGCCTATGAAGCAGGTGCCGATTATCTGGGTGTAGGTGCCGTTTTCCCCACGGACACCAAAGATGATGCTGTCGAAGTGACACGTGAGACACTGACTGCCATCACAACCGCCGTACCGATTCCAGTAGTAGCTATCGGGGGCATAACGGCAGCGAATATTGCTCGATTGAAAGGCACAGGCATTGCTGGAGCAGCTGTTGTCTCAGCCATCTTTGCACAAAACGATATAAAAAAGGCTGCTGCAGTGCTAAGGCAGCTTATCCCCCAAGCAGACAGCAGCTTCGGCGATCATTCACTCCCCACCGTCCTGACCATTGCCGGCAGTGATTCCAGCGGCGGTGCCGGCATCCAGGCTGACCTCAAGACCATGCTGGCCAATGGCGTCTATGGCATGAGTGCCATCACAGCCCTGACAGCCCAGAATACACAGGGCGTAACAGCCGTTGCCAAAACCGCCCCGGATTTCCTTGCCGCTCAATTGGATAGCGTATTCACCGATATTTTCCCAGCTGCCATCAAGACCGGCATGGTCTTTGACAGCGACCTGATTGACGTAATTGCTGCCAAACTACGACAATATCAGGCCCAAAACATCGTTGTGGATCCCGTAATGGTAGCCACCAGCGGGGCACGGCTCCTGAACGAAAGTGCGATTTCTTCTTTGAAGAAAAAATTATTGCCACTGGCTACGGTAATCACACCTAACCTTATGGAAGCCGAGGTCCTGGCAGATATGAAAATCGCCAGCCATGAAGACATGGTAACTGCCGCGCATAAGCTTTTTGAGCAATACGGCTGCAATGTCCTCTGCAAAGGCGGGCACCGCCTGCAAGATGCTGATGATCTTCTCTACACCGCCGATGGTACACAGTGGCTGAAAGGCGAACATGTCGACAATCCCAACACCCACGGTACCGGCTGTACTCTTTCTTCAGCCATTGCCAGCAATCTGGCCAAGGGCCTTCCCCTGTTCCCTGCCGTACAGCAAGCAAAAGCCTATATAACAGGTGCCCTGAAGGAAAATCTGGATTTGGGCCATGGCTCAGGCCCGCTTCACCACGGCTGGAACCTATCCACACACATCCCGCTCCATTGACCCATATTTACGATTTTCTCTCAGGGTATCCATGCTAAATATCCGAAAAAGGAACTGCTTTTCACAAGCAGTTCCTTTTTATATCATATCAATTGAAGTTTTCTACCTCTTCCACCGTCGGAATCGAGGTCTGTGCCCCCTGCCGGGTTACGGCGATAGCGGATGCTTTGGCACCGAAGTCAATCGCTTCCGCAAAGTTGCTGCCCGTAAACCGGCTCATAAAGGAGGCCAGGAAGCAGTCGCCGGCGGCAGTGGTATCCACAGCCTTTACCTTGTAGGCGGGGAATTTTTCTACCTGTTCAGCCGTTACCAGCAAAGTGCCGTCGCCGCCCAGCGTCACCAGCACATTTTTCACGCCTTTGGCAATCAGGGCTTGCGCGGCGGTCACCACTTCTTCCTCGGTGCCCGTGGGCAGGCCGGTCAGCAGGGCCAGTTCCGTTTCATTAGGTTTGGTGATATCTACCTGCGCCCAGAGTTCGTCAGGCAGGTCAGCTCTGGCCGGGGCCGGGTCCAGCACCACGACCTTGCCATGCTTTTTGGCCAATCTGGCGGCGGCAATCACAGACGGCACAGGGATTTCCAGCTGCATGACCACAGCATCGGCCTGCGCGAACAGTTCTTCCTGTTCCAGCACAAGCTCTTCATCGACGGCGGCATTGGCGCCAGCAATCACACTGATGCTGTTCTGCCCGCTGACCTCAATCTCGATAAAGGCCTTGCCGGTTTCCACGCCGGCAATCTGTTTGATGCCTGCCGTATCCACAGACACATACTCCAGATTGTCCAGCATCTGCTGGCCGAAGGTATCGTCGCCTACAGCGCCGATCATAGCGGTTTTAGCGCCCAGCTTACCCAGAGCATAGGCCTGATTGGCCCCCTTGCCACCAGGAACCAGCTTCATTCCCTGAGCCATGACCGTTTCACCAGCCTGAGGCCTTCTTTCCATATAAACCGCAAAATCCATATTCAAACTGCCAACAACCAATACCTTTTCCATGAAAATCCCTCACTGTTTCTACATTGAATCTGCATCCATTAATTCTGATGGGCCAGTTCCAGCTCCTCGCCTTCTTCCAGCTGGGCTTCCTTATGGAAGTACCAGGCGATGAAGGCAAAGCATACGACGTTGATGATAAAGGACAGCTGCATGGAGCCGGTCACGTCAGATACATAGCCCTGAATAGCCGGCACGAAAGCACCGCCGATAATGGACATGACGATGATGGCACCAGCCGTTTCCGTGTACTTCTTTTCCACGGCATCCAGCGTGCGGGCATAAATCGTTGCCCAGCAGGGGCCAAAGAGGAAGCTGGCGAAGATGGCACCGTAGATAGCAGCCATGCCCGGAGCCAAAGCCACCACGAAGATATCGAGCACGCCGATAGCGGCATAGAGGGCCAGCACCTTGTTGGCAGAGAACTTGGTCATCAGGAAGTTGGCAATGAATTTGCCCACAAAGAAGAAAATAAAGCTTACCACCATGTAATTGGCAGCGGCACGTTCATTGATGGTCGGGTCGAGATGCAGGGCCAGACGGATGGTAAAAGACCAGACAGCCACCTGCATGCCCACATAGAGGAACTGCGCCACGATGCCACGCTTGAAACGGCCATTGCCAGCCAGATAGGAAAGCGTCTTGCCGATGCTGGGCACACCTTCAGTCGTGGCACTCTTGACCTTGCATTTCGGATAAGCCGTTACCGCAAACAGTGCAAAGATACCAAGCAGGATATAGATCATGATATGGTAGGGTTCCAAGGTATGCTGGAGCATTTCCATCTTGAAAGCAGCGGCCTGCACGGCATCCATGCTGGCCAGCTGGGTTGCCATGGATTCACCCTCCTGGAAAATCAGGTATTTGCCCAGGAGGATACCGGCGATAGACCCCAGCGGCTGGAAGGTCTGACTGATGTTCAGGCGCAGGGTTGCCGTTTCCTGTGGGCCAAGCATGGTACTATACGTGTTGACCGACGTTTCCAGAAAGCCCAGACCGATAGCAATGGCAAAGATGGCCACGAGGAACATGGTATACGTTGCCATATGGGAAGCCGG
The DNA here is from genome assembly GCF_900142515.1 of Pseudoselenomonas ruminantium. Lineage (GTDB taxonomy): Bacteria > Bacillota > Negativicutes > Selenomonadales > Selenomonadaceae > Selenomonas_A > Selenomonas_A ruminantium_D. The sequence continues at coordinate 110,228 of NZ_FRBC01000006.1, forward strand.
GAAGAACAGGCTGCAGCCGGCAATATAGAAGCCGAGGCCGCAGAGGATAGCCGTCTTATAGGTCGTATTGCGGATGACCATGGAGGCCGGAATGGAAATCAAGAAATAACCGCTGTAAAATGCGCTCTGCACCAAGGCAGACGCAAAGTCACTCAGCGCGAACACGCTCTTGAACTGCGTGATCAACACGTCATTGAGGCTGGCTGCTGCCGCCCACAGGGGCACCAGACAGGACAGCAAAATAAACTGGAACACCGGAATCTTACTGATATAACCATTGTCATATTGTTCAATATCGTTACGCTTACCAAACAGCATTTGGTATACCTCCTAAAATCTCGTTCATTTCACGGCAGGTGGTGCCGTACTGCCACGGACGACAAACTCCGTGTACATCTGGGTTTTCGTATGGATGCTGCGGGGATTTTTCGCCAGCTGCAGGAGTTTCTGCACCGCCAGCTCCCCCAATTCCTTCGTATGCACCCGGATGGTCGTAAGCCCCGGAGCACATACCCGGCTGAATTCGATATCATCAAAGCCAATCACCGACACATCCTCAGGCACGCGAAGCTGATGTTTCTGCAAAGCCTGCATCACACCTAAGGCCACCATATCATTGTAGGCCACAAAAGCCGTGGGCAGCTCCGCCCCTTTTTCCAGCAGCTGGTCAAAATACTCATAAGCCCCAGTAATGGATACCGGCAGGCTGAATACGTATTTCTTATCCAACGCCAGATTGTGCTTCATCAGCCCCTGCACATAGCCCTGATAGCGCTCGCCGCCATTAGGCGACACTACATCGCCCTGCAAATAACCGATACGCTTATGCCCCAAAGACACCAGATAGGAAACCGCCCGCTCCACCGACTTGCTGTTTTCCATCAGCACACTGTGGAATGGCAGGTCGTCAAAATTGCAATCCAACAGCACCAAGGGGATACCCGTCTGCGCAAAGGCCTGCGCGTCACCCTCGTTAAGCTCCGTCCCCACCAGCAGCAAGGCCGCCGATGGATCTTCAAGCAAGAGTTCCACCTGCTGAGCATAGTCTGCATCATGGCGATAGAGGTTCACAAGCTTGGCCTCCATGCCGTTTTCCCGGCAGGCATTCGTGACACTTTCCAGAAGATTGTTGAAAAACGGGGCATCGGAAAGGATTTTCCCCGAATCGTGATAAATCACCAGCTTGATGCTCTTGATCTTGTTTTCCGTGATATAGCCGCATTCCTTAGCAATGGCCAGAATCTGCATGGCCGTATCATGGTTGACGCCCTTCTTGTTATTGAGGGCATTGGACACCGTTGCCGGCGAAAAACCGGATAATTCACTGATCTTCTTGATATTGACCTTCACGCGCATTCACTCCTGTTAAAAGACAACCCCCGCCCGCAGGATGACATTCGGATACGGCGTGAACTCACCGGTACGGATGGCGAACCGGACCTTCCTCGATAGTTCCTTCAAATCATCATGGGGCATATACTCATATTCTACATTCCCCAGTTTCTCCTTGATATAAGCGTGCAGCGCGGGATTGTGCTCATGGATTTCCTCCGCCAGATAGCAGCCTTCCACGGCAGCTTCTGTAAGCAGTGCATCCATCACCTGCTGGAACGTGGGTACCCCCTTCGTCACAGCTAAATCAATCACCGTGACTCCCGGCGGAATCGGCATTCCCGCGTCCCCGACCATAAACAGATCCTTATGACCAAGAGCGGCCACACAGGCCGATAACTGGGCATGTAATATTCCTGACTTTTTCATTATCGTTTACCTCCCCTGTTGATGTCAAATTAGGTATATAAATATTTGGCCATTTATTTATATATTTTTCAGATTTATGTGTATCATTATAATCTTATACCTAAAACAAGTCAATAGTTTTTCGTACGTTTTTTTATTATTTGCCTATAAATGTCAAAAAATAAAGGTCATATGTCCATTTTTATCTTAACATATACAAAAAACCATGTAAATATTTTTATAAATATTTACATGGTTTTTTAGCGATAAATTTATATTCAGCCCATAAATGTCTTAAGCAAATCATTGAGGGATCGCTGGTCTTCCCCATGCATGACTTCCCTTGCCGAGTGCATGGCCAGCATGGGCACGCCGATATCCATGGTGCGCATAGGAACGAGGGCAGACGCAATGGAACCTAAGGTCGAACCGCCACGGCTGTCGCTGCGGTTGACAAAATGCTGCCATTTTATATCATGGGCTTCGCAGAGCCCGCGCACGATAGCCACGGCTTCCGTATCGCCGGCATAGGACTGGCTGGCGGCCTGTTTGAGCACCACGCCGCCGCCCATCACGGGCTTATGGGAGGGATCGCATTTATCCGCAAAGTTCGGATGCAAGGCATGGGCCACATCCACCGAGAGCATAAAGCCACCGGCAATATCAGCCAGCATATCTTCCCTCGCCTTGCCCAAAGCCAGATAAATCCGTTCGATGGCCTGCAGGAGCACCAGCGAGCCGGCCCCCTGCTTGGTACGACTGCCCACTTCCTCGTTATCGAAAAGTGCCGCCATGCGCAGGCCGGCACAAGAGCTCTCCGCTGTCATGATGCCTTCCAGGCAGGCCACTACGGAAGTCAGATTGTCCAAACGCGGCGAGGAAACGAATTCTTCCTGCAAGCCGCAGACAGAGCCTTCCTCATAAGGATAGACCGAAAGTTCATAAGAAAGAATTGTTGACGATTCAACGCCCATTTCCCCGGCCAGCCATTCCAGGAAAAATTCTGCCTTCAGCTCTTCGCCGCCCATGGAAGCCAAAGGCAGCATATCCTTCTGGGCATTGAGCTTGCCGTTTTCATTGACCTCCCGATCCATATGAATGGCAAGGCTCGGAATGGTCAACAAGGGCCGGTTGAAATCCACCAGCCGCACTTCCGGCTGAAAGGGATCTGCCCCGCGCAGGGCCACTTTTCCCGCCAGGGCCAAAGGCCTGTCCAGCCAAGTACGCAGCATCATGCCGCCGTATTTCTCCACATTGAGGACGCCATAGCCCTCTTTGACCATGCCCGCCTGGGGCTTCAGCCGAAAACAGGGAAAATCCGTATGGGCTGCCGCCAGACGCAAGGGCCCAGTTTCCTGTCCTACGACAAAAGCCAGCAAGGTGGAATCAAAGACCTTGACAAAATACCGCCCGCCAGACTGCAGCTGCCATTTCTCCGTCAACGACAACTCCGCAAAACCGGCCCCGGCCAACTTCTCTGCCGCCGCCTGCACCGTATGATAAGGCGTGGGCGCCGCCTTGATAAAATCCAATAAGTCCTGTACGTCTTTATTCATATCCATCACAGCTTTCTTCAAGAATATACCTTCATTTTAACAAATCAGAACACATAAAAAAAGCAACTGCGAACAAATTGCAGTTTATCAATGCGAGCCTGAATAAAATTTGTTACAGCTCAGTGGGGCGGCGGTGGGAATACTTTTTCGCCGCTCCACTAAATGACCCGCCAGCAGAAGTACGCATCTTCCAGCTGCCCGGCGCAATCCAGCTAAACGGCTCTAAAATTACAGGGAGGGTCGTTTAGCGGAAACAGAAAAAGCACTCCCCCGTGAACCCCTGACGCGTATGAACGGGTTGCCTTTGGCACGAACGCACCAACAAACTGCAATTTACAAAAAACGTCCGTCGACATTTTGTCAACGGACGTTTCGGGCTATTAAGGAATTTTTCCTAAATTTCTTATTCAGCAGTCAGCGCTTCATTTTCCTTGGCGCCCCGCACTTCGGCAATCAACCAGCCAAGAGCGGCGGCCAGCAGAGCCGGTACGAACCAGCCCATGCCGATATCATAGAACGGCACATACTGGCTCAGCACAGCGGTCAACGCCGGGAACTTGATGCCGGCAGCGGCGAGGCCGTCCAGCACGGCAAAGACCAGCGTCACATTGATTGCCATGCGGTAAACGCTGTAACGCCAAGCGATGATGCCATCAAACAGGGACAGTACCACGAACACGATAACCAGCGGATAGATGGCTACAAGGAACGGCACGGACAGGGAGATGATCTGCGTCAGGCCAACATTGGAGGCCACGAAGCTGAACAGGGTGCTGACCTGCACGAGGCGGGCATAGGAAATGCGGCCATTGGTCAGCTTGTTGAAGTACCAGGCCATGCCAGAAATCATGCCACAGGAAGTGGTCAGGCAGGCCAAAGCGATGATGATAGCTACCAGCAGGTTGCCAGCAGGGCCGAAGAAGATGGATACGGCACCGGCCAGCAGCTGGCCGCCGTTTTCTACATGGCCCAGCACGCCGGCGCTGGTTGCACCGATATAGGCAAGAGAACCATAAACCATCGTCATCAGGACTACCGTGATGACACCGGAAGCAATGCAGATCTTGCTGACAGTCTTGTTATCTGTCGTGCCCCGCATGCGGATGGCATTGACCACGATGGTACCGATGGACAGGGATGCCAAAAGATCCATGGTCTGATAGCCGTCCTGGAAGCCCTGGGAGAACGGTGCCGTGATATAGGCGCCCGTAGCGTCCAGCACCTCCCCCAGCGGGGTGATGAAGGACTTGGCAAAGAGGATGACCAGGAACACCAGCAGCGCCGGCGTCAACATCTTGCCAACACGGTCAATGAGCTTGTTCGGCGTCATGGCCAGATAATAGGTGGCGCCGAAGAAGAACAGCGTGTAGATGAACTGGCCCATGGTCAGGTCATCTGCCGACAGGAACGGACGAATGCCAATCTCAAAGGAAACCGCACCGGTACGGGGTACGGCGAACACCGGCCCGATGGTCAGATAGAGGATGACCAGCAGTGCCGTGGCCAGCCACGGATAGGTTTTGCGGTTCATAAACTCCACATATTTACCGCCCTGCATGGCAATGGCCGTAATCCCCAACAGCGGCAGGCCAACACCTGTAACCAAAAATCCCAGCATGGCAATAATGCTCTGGGAGCCTGCCGCCTGCCCCAGGGCAGGCGGAAAAATCAGATTGCCGGCACCAAAGAAGATGGAAAACATCATCAGACCGACAGTCAGCACTTCGCCTTTGCTCATACTTTTCATAACTCTTTCACTCTCTTTTCTTATTATTCATGCCGAATGTGCGTACATGGTGTACACGCATAGACATAAAGAAAGTCCATGTTCCACCTTGCACGAACATGAACCCGGGTGTTACCCGACTTTTGCGATAAACGTATTATAGCACAAAGACAAAAGACCTTGCAAGGACATTTTTGTATTTTAGGCGTAAACTTGTAAACTTTTATTTCTCATACTTTTATGTTATACTGTGGACATAAATGTCCACGAAAATATATAGTTCAGAAAGGAGTTCCTTTATGTCAGACGAGCAGACCGAAAAGAAAGAACTTGACCCGCTGATTACCCAGCCTCATGGCGTGGAACAGCAGGCCAAGATGGAAATCGTCAACATGATCCACAGCGGCGAAAGCCCTTTCGACATCATCTACCATATGGCCCTGCGGCTGGAAAAATCCTCCGGTGAGCCAGGCTATGCCAAGTATGTCGAGGACCAGATACGCGCAGTCTACGGCTTTGCCCTGCAGCATGTAAAACCCATGCAGGACGAGCTGCGGGATGTAGAAGAACGTCTGGAACGCATCAAGAAATCCTACGAAAACCCGGAATTCACCGAAGAAGAACACATCCGTATCGGCTTTGCCATCGAACGGCACAAGAAGAACATCGAACGACTGAAAATCATGATTCAGCGCGCCGAGGCCGACCACGCCGATATGACCATCATCAAGAACTAAATCATAAAAAAAGCCGCGCTCACCAAGGAGCAGCGGCTTCTCTTTTTAACCGGTTCTCAATTTCAGCTATTTTTTCGGGGGCAATTTCCCGCAATTCCTCCATCAACTGACGCAACTGTTTGGAAAGAGTAAGAACTACACCAGCATTTTCCGGATACGCACCCAGCGACCTGGAGGACATAAAATCGTTTCTAAGCAATTCCCGGTAGTCATCCAACGGAACAGGCTCCGAATAAAAATATCCCTGTGCATACTCACAACCAATTGTACGCAAGAAATCCACCTGTTCCTGGTTTTCCACACCTTCTGCAATCACCGGCACGGCCAGACGCTTTGCCATGCGCACAACAGAATTCAAGATACTGTCTGCGCGGCCATTTTCCACGCCCTGAGAATTTGCCAAGAATTTCAAGTCAATCTTCAAGATGTCAACCGGCAGATCCTTTAACATATTCAGCGAAGAATAACCACTGCCAAAATCATCCATAAGGATCACAAAGCCTTTTTCCTGCAAAGCTCTGGTTATCTCAATGATCTGCTGTGGATTCTCCACATAAGCACTTTCCGTCAGTTCCAGTTCTAAAAAACGGGGATTCAGATTGTATTTTTCGGTTAATTCCTCAAAAATCTGTACCAGATTCGGGCTGTAAAAGTCCACACGGGATACGTTGATGGATACAGGCAACACCGGCCGGCCGGCATCAATATCCTCCCGCAACAGCTGGCATGTTTTCTCCCAAACATATTTATCCAACTGGTAGATAAAACCATTCTGTTCGAAGATCGGTACAAACTTAGCGGGAGAAATAAAGCCCAGTTGGGGATGTACCCAACGCACCAGAGCTTCCGCCCCCATGATTTTCTCTGTATTCAGGTCATATTTGGGCTGCAGATAAACAATGAACTCTTCCCGTTCCAAACTGCCATTCATATTGTTGACGATAACCTGCTCATTGACCATCGTCTCCCGCATATCATCTTCGTATTCGCCGCAGACGATCAACCCATTGCGAGAAGCCTTGAACAGTCCCATAGCCGCGCGGTCCAACATAGTTGTCACGGACAAATCCCGCTCTTTCACCGTATAAACACCGAAATAAAAGTCGATACGGTAATCCAACGCAAAAGACACCGCTAGCATCTGCAGGGAATGGATCAAGTGCTCCCGGAGTTTTCCTGCGGTAGGGTAACACAGCAGGAAATTATCCGCGTAAAGCCGCCCGTAAACACAAGGCTCCAATTGGATACTGGTCAGGAACTCCGCCACATACTTCAGGAGCTTATCCCCTGTTTCCTCACCGAACAGATCATTGATCACCTTGAAGCGGGCAATATTGAAACGCATGATTTCGAACTCTTTTTCCGGATGCTGCGTGATGATCTCCGCCGCCCGCTGACAAAAGGCCTTCTTATTATACAGGTTAGTCAGCCGATCATAGCGCAGATTGTAAAAGAAGCTGGCATAGCCTCGCTGCACATTTATGCCACAGATCTTATACTCATCCTCAACCTTCCGAAACATCAGCATGATGCGATGCATGCTATGCTTACGTCCGATGCTGCAAAAATCAATATTGGCCCGTACCGTAATGCCCTGATCTGTTTCCACTTCCCCACAGGTCAGCTTGCGAATATGAATTGGTTTAGGACGGTCAGCATTTTGGTGCAAATAAGCTATCACCTGCTCCTTGCCTTGCACATAGTGCTGAGTATTCAGGCCAAAAAAGATGACATCATCTGTCAAGATGTGGCAAATATCATTCGTATCACCGAATTCATAATATTCACGTATTATATCGTTGGCCAACGACGCCACACTGCAACGCACCATCCGTATCGTCCCTTCATAACTCCATAAATTTCAATTCCTTTTTAGATTATATCATATAAAACAAAACGAAAAAAGACCTTATCACAGCCATACAGCCATCATAAGGTCTATAAATACAAAATGGTGCCTTCGAGCGGAATCGAACCACTGACACGGGGATTTTCAGTCCCCTGCTCTACCAACTGAGCTACAAAGGCAAAATGGCGACCCGAAGGGGACTTGAACCCCTGACCTCCGCCGTGACAGGGCGGCATTCTAACCAACTAAACTACCGGGCCATGTGAATGTGTCACTCACAAGTCATAATTATACGGATAAAATAAATAGTTGTCAATAGATTTTTATCAATTTCTGTAAAAAAAATAACCCTCCGCTAGCGAAAGGCTATTTTCCCATATCAATTCAAAGCTTCCACAAACTTCTTCAAATCCTCGGCTGCTTTCGTCACCCGGGACAGATTAGCTGTGATTTCTTCGGTGGAGGCCGCCTGCTCCTCACTGATAGAGCCGGTCGTTTCAATGGTCTTAGAGATGCCCTCAACGGCCTTGTTCATCTCATTCAACGTGGACTGGATACGTTCCGTAGCTTCACGGGACTGTTCTGCCAATTTGCGCACTTCTTCTGCCACAACCGCAAAACCACGCCCCTGCTCACCAGCACGGGCAGCTTCGATAGCGGCATTGAGGCCTAAGAGATTGGTCTGCCCAGCGATATTGGTAATGAAATCAATGACCTTGATGGTATCGGCGTTCTTTTCCTGCAAGAGCTTGGCCTGCTCCACGGATTCCTGGCCTGCTTTCGCCAAAGCGCTGGCACTCTTGGCTACCTGTTCCACAGCCTCATAGACCGTTTGCGTCGAGGACGCGATTTCCTCAATTGCTGAAGACAGCCGCGCATTGATCTCTTCCCTGTTCTTTACATCCTCTGCCATTTATATTCCTCCCCCATCCTTAAAAATTGCCCTCAAAACATCTTCACCTAACGATAAAAGGAAAAATCATCTATGCCGTCTATAATATCTTGCTCTTTTCTAATTCCACACCGAGCGCCAAAAACCTTCTTTTATCCAAAAAATTTTTATTCGCAGCAGCAAAAGGAAAAAGCCCTGCACAAACAGAATTAATACTAAAAGTTAACTACCACTGTTCACATAGCTATGACAAGGAAGGAATACGTTATGGAAAATGGTATCTCACTCTATCTGGGGTTAGGAATCCCTCCCGACCTCAGTGCCACTAGTATTGTCCAAGCGGCTAAAAACCAGCTGCACCATCTCTTTATCACCCTGCCAGACTACGATTGTGACCTTGGAGACATCAAAGACGAACTGTCCGTAGTCCTTAAGACTGCCCGTGAAAATAACATGGACATTGTTGCCAATCTCACCCGGAAAACCATGTCTCAGCTGGCACTGGATGATTGCAGTCCCACCAGGTTCCGCATGTGGGGCATAAAATCCTTGCGCTTCGGAGAGGGCTTCTCCCCAGCAGAAATCGCTGCCTTCTCTCAAAACCGGCAGGGTGTTCGCACTGTCCTGAATGCCTCTACGATCACCCCCAAAATACTCGCCGCTTTAATGGAACTCAAGGCCAATTTTGCCCAGATCGATGCTCTGCATAATTTCTATCCCCGCCCCGGAACAGGCCTGAGCGAGGACTTTTTAGTGAGCAAAAATATGCTTCTGCATAAAGTCGGCATCCAGGTAGGTGCTTTCGTGGCAAACGGCAACAGAGAATATGGTTTTTTCAGAGCAGGCCACCCTACCTTGGAAAATCACCGTCAAGAAACAGTATCCCTATCCTGCCGCCACCTGGTGGCTTTAGGTGTCGACAAAGTATTCCTGGGCGATATTCCGCCTGTCCGGGAAGAACTTCAGCTTGTCAGCCAGCTTTCGGATCAGGCTGTCACCCTGCGGGCTAAATGGCTTACCCAGGTCCCGCAGGAACGTGAGTTGCTCCAGCATGTTTTCACGGCCCGCCAGGATGCTGCTCAAATGGTTGTCAGAGCCAAAGAAGGCTATGAGCTTTTGCAGGGAAACATTCCACCGGACAACACCAGTATCCGTCCTCTTGGTGCCATAACCATCGACAACGAGAAAAACCGTCCTTATATGGGAGAGATCCAGATCTGCCGCCAGCCTCAATGTGCTGATGCGGGTATAAATGTAGCAGCTCAAATCGATGAAGCCGAGCTGAACCTGATAGAATATATCAGCCCGGGACGAAAATTTTCCTTCCTATTTCATGAATGATTTGTGGTATAATATACGATATGAGTATTTTAGGAAGGAAAAACTTTTATGTCAGATAAACCTATGGGTGAGCTCTGCGATATGTGCGAGGTCCACCATATTCACCCTGAAAAAATAAAAAACTGTACCCTACATAAACTGGATGATGATACCAGCCTGGAATTGGCTGATTTATTCAAGGTACTAGGTGATAAGACACGGATAAAGCTGTTGTCCCTGCTGGCAGCAGAGGATGAACTCTGCGTCTGTGATATAGCTGAATCTTTGCAGATGGGACAATCTGCTATCTCTCATCAGCTTAGGGTATTGCGGGCTGCACGGCTGGTAAAATTCCGCAAAGCTGGAAAGGAAGCATTTTATTCCCTTGATGATGACCACGTATTGATTCTCATGCATATGGGACTGGATCATGTAAGTGAACGGTAATCTAAGAAAGGACGATCTGCCGATGAGTAACCGGATTCTCCATAAAAGTGCTCTGTTGTCTCTGTCTTTCATATTAACAGGTCAATTAGCACTAGCGTCCCCTACACTCCAGGAAGGCTCTCACGGTCATGATGTACTTCTCCTGCAAAAGAAATTGCAGTCCGTAGGCTATAGCATTACCTCCGTAGATGGAGTATATGGTACGGAAACCGAACGTGCCGTAGCTGAATTCCAGCGGGACAACAAAATCCGTATCACCGGCGTTGTCAATAATGCCACCTGGCGGGCTTTGAAAAACGCCAAAAAAGTCAAATGGGGAGTCGATATCAAAAAGTCCCAGCCTCAGTCAAAAGCACGCACGCCTCAAGGGCCGATGGCGCCTAATAACGCCCCCATCTTAGCCCGCAGCAAAGTTGGCGATATTCTCCGCACGGCGCGATCCTATATCGGCGTGCCTTACAGCTTCGGCGGCACTACGCCAAAAGCCTTTGACTGCTCCGGCTATCTCCAGTACGTATTTGCCCAGAACGGCATCAACATCCCCCGCACCGCTGACGAGCAGTACAAGCTGGGCCTGCGCACCAGCAGCAGCAAACAGCTCGTCCCCGGGGATCTCGTCTTCTTCACCACCTACGAACCCGGTGCCTCCCATTGCGGTATATACCTCGGTGATGGAGAATTCATCCATGCCAGCTCCAGCAAGGGAGTAAGGGTAGATGCCCTGTCCGATGATTACTGGGCACCAAGATTCCTGGGCGGGAAACATATCGTGAAATAACAAAGACTGGTCATTTGGCCAGTCTTTTTCATATCCACATTTGACACTCCCCATAGATGAATCTAGGGGATTCTTGGTTCGACAACCACTGCGCCCAGACCTAAGTCCAAGCGTCTTACACGATTTCCCCAAGCGTGAATTCCCGTGTGCCCCACGGTATTTGTGTATGCGAATGCTTGTTATCTTTACAACGGTGAGGTCTTTAAATCACCGCAGGTTGATACACGCAACCTCAACCCGCTAAGAACTGGTTGCCCGTGGGCCTTGGTTTTCGATTCGTCCAGTGTCTATCGTAGCAGGGCTTCTCCTTTCTTCCGTATTGTTTACGTTAAGTCTATTATACTACGAAAATTAGCAGTTGTCCTGCTTCAATTACTTATGTAAATTTACGCCGCATTAGATAACAATAGTTCAACCAACGTCCGTTTAATGCCAGCAGGAATATCGTTGGCGTTCCTCTGGGGTGCGCGGCCATTTATTGCCATTAACCATGTAATCACACCAATCTTCGACATTATAATGCAAAACATAGGTAGCACTGTCATAGTCCCGACATTTTTCTATCAGACCGCTGCTGCGAATCATTTGCTTGCGATCAGCCCGGGAATATCCCCTATCGCCCAGCATCAGCATTATTGTCCCAAAGAATCTGCGCACTTCTAGTCTAAGTCCCGCAAACAGCATATCAAATCTCCACCTTTCTAATGTCATGGACATTTTTTACTGCTCTTTCTGTAAGCACAACCCACTGCCAACCATTGGTATCCTGCCGAACTTTTTCTATTGCCTGCTCAACAGTCAATTTATTAGCCATATATTTGGCATACATCCGTGACACTCCATAGTCAGCCATTGGTCCATATACACAATCATAGTCCACGCAGACAGGCAGCCTAAGCCGATTTCTTACCACGAACTCAGCCCACTCCTTGTTTGGCTTATCAAATCCCTTGATTATCAACCCGTCTTCGTCTAATTCCATACTCAATACACAAGGAGCAAGCGTTCCCTTGGCCCAGATTATCGCTTGTGTCAATCTAGGCGTAACATAGAACCCTGTACCAAAGTCCAAACCTTTGCGCCCTGCTGAAATATCAATGCCATTTTGCAGAATCTGTTCCGCACTGAACAAATCTGTACCATGATATAGCTTCATCGCTTCATTCTCCTCTATATCATTATAGCACTTCAAAGTTCTTCATTCAATCTACAAGAATTGGTCAAACATTTGATTACTCTTTTATCTTCGTTCCAATAGGTACTTTTAGATATTTATTCAAATCCTTAGTAAGTATCTTTATCAGGCTGTCATCCTTATCAAGAACATAAAAACCACCATTGTCAAAATCGCTGAAAAAAACTATTTTTCTCCCGCTATCTAAATGCAATGTAAATGTTTTTATATAGGATGAAAATTTACTGTCTAAAACAATATTGCAAATTCCTGTGAATTGAAAATCAGCATCAGAAAAATTTTGTTCTTCTACCGAAATATTATTGATAATATCGCCATTTAATAATGCTAATATTTTTCGCAAATCAAAAGAACGATTAAATCTATTACCAGAATTATTATAATAGCGTTCAGGAATACAATCCTTGGATATTCTAACTGAGCTAGATTCATGAAAATCTATTTCAAATACGCCTCTATCTGTCATCACTATAACAGGTTTGAGAACATCTCTAAAATATAAATCTGTTTCTTTCAATTCATTTAGCCATGCCATTATTTCCTCATAATCCCATTCTTCGTACTTAAATCCACCTGATGGATCCACCCCTATTACACATATATCAGGATACAATGATGATGTTCTTATTCTCCCCAAATCATATATACTATCATCAACGACATTCACTTCCTTAATTCTTGCACCAATAAGTCCAATAATTTCAACAAACTCTTTTAATACAGATGGTTGTTGAATAAATGGTGCACTTCACTCCCAACCGCTAAAATATTTACTCTTAAAATCATCCACTCTGCTGAGTGTTTGCAAATTATTTTTACGAATAAAATTCGCAACTTGTTTTTTATAGGTCTCATTCATATCATTCCACTCCCTTCTTCTCCATTATATTCATCATTTTCCTTACCCAATAAGATTTCTTCCAGACTTTCCTATCTCCCACCACATACAACCGATACTTTGCCCTTGTAACAGCAACATTAACAATATTACTATTCACCCAATTAACTGCTCCATCTGCTTGTGGAGAACTATCACACCCTAGTACAAATATGACTTCATCAGCCTCCTTACCTTGAAATTTATGAACCGTGCCAATATTGTTATCGCACCACTCACTGATATTTTTCACCGTTGATAATCTGTTTTTTAACAACAGTTTAACTCCGTTAACTACAGAGTTAAATGGGCTTATGATATAGATATTGGGATTTTGCGACTTTTGAAAGGCTTGTCGCATCATTTCAACAATATGTTCACCCTGTCTTTGCACAAAATGGTCTTTATTGCCTTTTTCACTTCCTGCAATATCAAACCAACAGGACTTGGAATACAAAAAGCCAGCCATTTTATCCTCACTTGGCTCTGCCGTTTGTTTCTTCATTATCCCACCATAGGATATTTGATTGGAAATTTCATACATCGGATTGATACACCGGCGATGTACTAATAGCGGACACCCTAACCATTCTCGCTTTTCGTTTCCATCTTCATCAGTTAGATAAATTCCCCATTTATTGATATTGTCAGCAAATTGTTGCACAGAAATGCCTTTATCAATGTATCCATTGTATATATTTTCCGTATATGTAGATTTCAACAAATCCAACTCATCTGTTACCACTGGCTCTACTTGCTTGGGATCTCCGACGATAATCGCCTTACGCGCACGGTACAAAGCGCCTAATGCCATCTGCGGTTCAGCCTGTCCTGCCTCGTCCACAATCAATGTACCAAAAGTACCTGGCACTTCAACATCACACAAGAATCGGCCAACAGCAGCAAACGTTGTGGAAATGACAGGCACCAGCAGGCTCAAAGTTTGTAATAATGCAGGCACAGCACACTTGCGGTCAGCGATATGATAGATAATACGATTATTATTTCCATTGAACACATCCCATATCAGCATCAAATTTATCAGATTATCACGGCAGCATTTTGATGATAGCAAAAATTCTTTATGTACCTGCATGGCCAGCCAGAAAAGCTCTTCACGCGCGCGATTATATGCATCGGTAAACCAAGGATTACCTACTTGCGCTTTTGTGCTGATCTTTGTGTCATCAGACAATAGCGCATCCATATAATCATCATCAAAACAAGAAATCTTCTCTGCTTTTATGCTTTCCACCATTTTTTTCTGTTTAATATACTCATTTTCACAGTCTTTTAATTTTGCTTTCGCATGTTCGATGTTTTCTTGTAATTTAAGCACTTCCTTACGCTGCTTTTCCAATTCGACAAGCTCTTTCCCCAAATATTCTACATATTCATCAATAAAGTGATTAAATTCTCTATTCGTCTCTATATACCAAAATAATATTTTAAGTCTATGATACTTTTTATTATTCCAAGCCGATATTGACTGTAAAATTTCCTGCTTGCGACTCTCAATATAGCCACACCATTCTTCTAATAAAAGTATATCTCTTTTGTCATCAGACTCATTTTCAATAGTTGCAATCAATTTATCAATACGTTCATTATGTTCATTTTTACACCTATGCTTAAAAATTAGGCCTTCATACTGATAAGCCTCTCGCAAATCCATGATTCTTGATAACTTAGTATTTGCAATCTCCCAGCTACGAATAACAGCATAATTCTCTCTTTTCCATTGCTCTGCACTATGATGTAGTTTATCCACACTATCCTGAGAATCCTTAACCAGTTTGGACAAATGATAAAAATCAGCAACAGCCTTGCAGTTTTCCTCCAGGTGTTTTTGCATGCTCTGCACTTTTTCCCATTGTGATAAAAATTTCTCTCTTGCCTGCAAATAAGATGCTTGCCGTTTTTCGATTAGTTTATTACTAGAAAAAAAACTATCCTTCAATGGATTAAGTACACACGTCGCAAATTGTCTTACATTTTCCTTTTTCCCCAATGCCGCTGCAATCAGCCCCCACGCCGAATCCTTCGTCCCCAGCAAGTCAGAGGTAAATCTAGAGAAATAAATATCCTTCTCCCGTTGCACCTTTCCATTTACCACGAAGTCTTCATATAACAAAGATTTGCTGACATCAAATAGATCTCTTATATGTTTCTGGGCTTCATCATTATCAAAAGAACTAATTATATCTTTCGCTCTAGGCAATTCCTTGCTAATATTTTCAACTGCCGCATTATTGCAGGATGCCACCACAATCCCATAATCATTGATTTTATCATTCTTCAATACAAAGTATCCGCCTTGAACGTATTGATAATATTTTTTATATCCATTCTTCCCATCAATTTGCCCATGAGAGAAATTCCTTACATCAAAAGCATTATCAGGATTTTGATATTCAGCCAGAAGTTTAGCCCGCTCTACAACGTTATTTACTACAATCTCTTTTAACATTGTGGTCTTGCCAGTCCCCGGCGGCCCATTTACGGAAAAAATCGATTGTTGATTATTATTTACGGTAAATAAATTAACTGCAACTTGCTGCATAAATGCTGGCATATACTTAGATGGCCATTTTGCTTGTGGTGCATGATTGACGTTTAAAATAGGAAATAGTTTATGATATAATTCATTTTTAGATAAAGAATTAGCTTTATTAAAAGCAAGATTTGTACGTTCAACAACATCTAAGAATGTAGGTGAATTGATATATGAAACAATGGCTTTTCCCATTTCTGTTTTCCAAAATTCACTACTAGAATCTAAACTTCTCTTGAGCATATCAATATCATCAGCAAAAAAGTTCATACTCAATCCATGATAATCATCTTCACTGACATATTGAGATGCATTAGCTATTTTATAGGAAATTATACAAGAATCTTCCACTCCCACATTATTAGCAAATGCATCTTTCAAGTATCTATCATATAGTTTTTGTTGTAATCTATATATTTCATTTTGAAAAAAACTTACAATTGTTTGGATATTACCGTCATTATCTGTATTAGTAGTTGTACTCGAAAAAGTAGTTTGTTGAATCGTTATTTCCCAATCACTAACACACTTCATATATTTATCATAAGCTAATGACCTATCATTAGCTAACGAATCTATCGCCCATAATAACGGTGATAAAGAGAACGAGTTATCTATATATTTTCCATTGGCGGTAAATTGCATACTTGCCCATGCAATTATATCATTATTACTTCTCTTATCAGGCGCATCAATATCTTTCCCCAATATATCAACAATTCGTTCTACACATTTATTTCTAATCACACTTCCAATATATAATGTGATATTACTGCAAAAATCCATCTTATGCTGTTTTTGAGCTGCAATAACTTGTGAGAGGATATCACCTGTGGGCTGTAAAAGCTCAATATCTTTCACACTATTTTTATTAATTTTCCTTCCCATCTTTGGAAGAGAATCTTGCTTCAACAATTCCAATAGAAGCCAATATGACAAGATTTTTTGAGCGTTATTTATCATCAACAAACCCACCTAAATTATATTAGCAAAAAAGGTCATTGCACAAGCAATGACCTGAATTCACAAGTGGCGGAGTGGAGAGGATTCGAACCTCCGCACCGGTTACCCAGCCTAACGATTTAGCAAACCGTCCTCTTCAGCCTCTTGAGTACCACTCCGTGTATATGGCAGGGGCAGTAAGAATCGAACTCACAACCTACGGTTTTGGAGACCGTTGCTCTACCAATTGAGCTATACCCCTATATATCAAAAAATGGGGCGACTTATGGGGATCGAACCCATGCATGCTGGAGCCACAATCCAGTGTGTTAACCGCTTCACCAAAGCCGCCATGAAACTGGCAACGCCCTATCCTCCCAGTCCGTCTCCAGACAAGTACTTTCGGCGTATGAGTGCTTAACTACTGTGTTCGGTATGGGAACAGGTGGAACCACT
>NZ_FRBC01000021.1 GCF_900142515.1 Pseudoselenomonas ruminantium
GTAAATTTTACCACAAAAGGCGGTTAGCTGACTTGGTTTTAGTCAGCTAACCGCCTTTGTTATAAGGGGGCGTGTTATTTCACAGCTCCTTTTTTGTATTTTTGGGGATGCAGGAGAATTTGTGTTAAAATAGAGCGGGAGGTGGTGTTATGGTTAGTGATCTGCAGGAGGCCACAGCGTTCAAGGCCCAGCAGAAATTTCGGTTGAAACCCACCCAGACAATCCTGCTCAGTTTCGTGTTGATGATTGGCATCGGGACCGTGTTGTTGATGCTGCCGGTCAGTACCACGAATCATGCGGGGCTGCCCTTTATGGACGCGTTGTTTGTGTCCACCTCAGCGTCCTGTGTTACAGGGCTGACGGTGGTTGATGTGCAGAACGATTTGAGTTTTTTCGGCAAATGTGTGCTGCTGCTCCTGATTCAGGTCGGAGGGCTGGGCATCATGACGCTGGCTACCATGGTGGCGCATGCTATGGGGTACAGGTTCCCGTTGAAGCAGAGCATTATCGTGCAGGAGTCACTGAGCCAGAGCGGCCGCGCCGGGCTCTTTGCCCTGATTCGCCGGATGATTTTCTATACGTTCATGGTGGAGGGCTTCTTTGCCCTGCTGCTGACGGTGCATTTTTATCCCGAATTCGGCTGGGAGGCCATTGGCTATGGAATCTTTCATGCCGTGTCCGCTTTCTGCAATGCGGGGTTCGATTTATTTGGCAACTATGACAGCCTGTGCAAGCGGGCGGATGATTTTGTCCTGCTGGCTGGAATCGGCCTGCCCATCATTTTGGGTGGTATTGGCTTCACGGTTATATATGATGTGCTTCATTGCCGCAGCTGGCGGCAGTATTCGCTGCATACGAAAATCGTATTGGTCAGCAATCTTGTCCTGCTTACAGTCGGTACGCTGTTGATCTGGGCGCTGGAAGCCAATAACGGGGGCACGCTGGCGGATGTGCCTGTGGCGGGACAGCTGGCCCAGTCGGCGTTCATGTCGGTGTCCTGCCGGACGGCGGGATTCAATACTTTTGATTTGGCAAAGGCGACACAGATCACCCAGCTCATCATGATCATCCTGATGTTTATAGGCGCCTCGCCGTTGTCTACGGGCGGCGGCATCAAGAGCACGACCATGTTTGTGATCATGCGCTCAGTCTGGGCGGTGTTCCGCGGGGAGAGTGAACTGGTCGTTTTCGGCCGCACTATCACCAAGGATTTGCGTGATCAGGCTTTTGCGACCTTTACAGTTGGTACTATCTGGGTGGTGATTATGGGGATGCTTCTCTCGGTGCTGGACGGGGAAGTCCATGAGTTGGAGGAAGTAATCTTTGAAACCGTGTCGGCTTTTGGCACTGTGGGCATGGGCATTGGCCTCACGCTCAGCTGGAATGACTGGGGCAAGGGCCTGCTGGCGCTGACCATGCTGCTCGGCAGAGTGGGCATCATGTCCTTTATGTTGTCCTTTATCAAGCAGAAGCAGTCTGCGGTCATCAAATATCCGGAAGAAGAAATCATGCTGGGTTAAGAAGGAATGGATATGCAGAAAAAGAAACAATTTGCTGTTTTGGGGTTGGGACGTTTCGGTGTCAGTGCAGCCCTGACCTTGGAAAATATGGGCTATGAGGTGCTGGCAGTGGATATGGACACGAATCTGGTGTCGTCCCTGACCGAGAAGCTGTCCCAGGTGGTGAGCTTTGATATGCGGGATGCCCGGGCGATGGACCAGGCGGGCATCGGCAGTTTCGATACGGTGATCATCGCCACCAAGAATCTGGAAGCCAGCCTGATGGCGGCGATGCTTTGCAAGGAGCGTCATGTTCCGGAAATCGTGGTCAATGCCTTTGACGAGCGCCATGCGGAGATGGCACGGCGTCTGGGCGCTACGAAAATCATCTTTTCTGAGCGGGATATGGCTCGCAGGATGGTCATGCATCTGGTATCGCCTAATGCGGTGGATTATATCGATCTGGCTGGCAGCATCAAGATTGTCAACGTCACGACGCCGCGACGTCTGGTGGGCAAAAACCTGGTGGAGGCCGACTTGCGCAGGCATTATAATCTGGTGGTGGTGGCCATCCGCCATGCGGGGGAGATGATTGTCACCCCTTCGCCGGATTATCGCTTTGCAGAAGGGGATAATCTCTTTATCATCGGCAAGGAATCATCCTTTGTGGAGTTTGAACGGGATTTTTGATGTTTTGACTTTTATCTCTTGACTTTTTGTTCTATAAGGGGTATTATCTTTATAGACTTAAATTTAGCACTCACCATTTCAGAGTGCTAACAGAGTCGGGAGGAGGGGTGTGAATGCCGGATAAGCTCTATGAGCTGGATGAGCGCAAACAGCGTGTGCTCAAGGCCGTGATTGATGATTACATCGAATCGGCAGAGCCTGTTGGTTCCCGCACATTGGCCCGTAAGTACGATCTAGGTGTCAGCCCTGCCACCATCCGCAATGAGATGGCGGATTTGGAAATGCTGGGATATCTGCAGCATTTGCATACATCCTCCGGGCGGGTGCCTTCATCCAAGGGCTATCGGTTCTATGTAGATGGACTGATTCCGCCCAAGCCGGTCAGTGATGAAGAGAAAGCATTGATTGACCGCTGGTATAAGACCAGAGTCAAGCGCATTGATCAGGTCTTTGAGGAAACGGCGAGGCTCATCTCGGCCGTGACGAAGAATGTTTCGTTGGTATTGGCGCCGCAGATGAATCAGGCGCAGTTCCGCTGCTTGCAGTTTTTGCCGCTGGACAGCCGGCGGGTCATCACGGTACTCATGACCGATGCAGGCTTTATCGAGAACAAGATCATCGAAATGCCGGAGGGCGCGGTGTTTGAAGACTTCCAGCGCATGGCGGCGGTGATCAACAAGAATCTGGCGGGGCATACGCTGAAGACCATCGAACATCATTCGTTGGCAGAGATACGGGATGAGATCCGGGATGAAAGTCTCTATGAATCGGCGCTGGCCATCATTCAGCGGGCCTTGGATACCGGCAAGCAGGAACGCCTTTATCTGGGCGGTACCACGAAGATGCTGGAACAGCCAGAGTACCATGATGTGGAAAAGGTCAAGCATATGCTGATGACTTTGGAGGAAGAAGAACTTATGAAGGATATTCTCCGGGCGCATATCGGTGACGGTTTGGAAGTCACGATTGGCCAGGAGAATGAGGACAGTCACTTCAAGGACAGCAGTATCATCACAGCGACCTACCATCTGGATGGGGAGCTTCTGGGCACTATTGCAGTGCTGGGGCCCACCCGCATGGAGTACGCCAAGGCCATGAGCCTGCTGGAGTACATGAACAATAATCTGACACAGGTTATCAAACGCTTTCACTGGTAGCTGCCAGTATTGGAGCGAAATATAAAATACCTTGGAAAGAGGTGAAGAAATTGCCATCATTCATGAAAGATGAATTAAAGAAGAAGGATGAGCAAAAGCTGGAGGAAATGCAGCAGGAAATCAACGCTGCTGATGCTGATGAAGCCGATGAGGCCGAAGAAGCAGCCAGCGAAAGCGCAGAAAGCGAGAATGAAGACAATCAGGAACCCCAGGATGAAAATGCCGCTCAGATTGAAAAACTGACGGCGGACCTCAAGGAGAAAGAAGACCGCGTCCTGCGCCTGCAGGCGGATTTTGAGAATTTCCGCCGCCGTACGGGCAAGGAAAAGGAAGAACTCTCCGCTGTGGTCACACAGGGAATCCTGAAGGATATGCTGCCACTGCTTGACAACTTCGAGCGGGCTATGGCCGCTGAAGCCAAAGACGGCGAGGCTTTCCAGAAGGGCGTGGAAATGATTTTCACCCAGTTCACGGAAATCCTCAAGAAGAATGGTCTGGAACATATCGAAGTAGAGGGTCAGAAATTCGATCCGAACTTCCATCAGGCCGTCATGCGGGTACAGAATGCAGATATGGAAGATGATGACATCGCCCAGGAACTGCAGAAGGGTTATATGGTCAAAGGCCGTGTGATCCGTCCCAGCATGGTGCAGGTTGTGGCAAACTGATTTAGCAAATAAAGTTTTTTAGGAGGATATACAAATGTCAAAAGTTATTGGTATTGACTTAGGTACGACGAACTCTGTTGTATCCGTTATGGAAGGCGGCGAACCGACCGTTATCACCAACCCGGAAGGCAGCCGTATCACCCCGTCCGTTGTTGGTTTCACGAAAGATGGTCAGCGTCTCGTCGGCCAGCTGGCAAAGCGTCAGGCTGTGTCCAATCCGGACCGCACGATTGCTTCCATCAAACGCCATATGGGCGAGAATGACTACAAAGTCAGCGTTGATGGCAAGGATTACACGCCGCAGGAAATCTCCGCTATGGTTCTGCAGAAGCTCAAGGCTGATGCTGAAGCATATCTCGGCGAAACTGTAAGCCAGGCTGTTATCACGGTTCCGGCTTACTTCAACGACAGCCAGCGTCAGGCTACGAAAGACGCTGGTAAGATTGCCGGCCTCGAAGTCCTGCGTATCATCAACGAGCCGACGGCTGCTGCTCTGGCTTACGGCCTCGACAAGGACGAAGACGAAACGGTTCTCGTATTCGACCTCGGCGGCGGTACGTTCGATGTATCCATCCTCGAACTTTCCAGCGGTACGTTTGAAGTTCTCGCTACCAATGGTGATACTTACCTCGGTGGTGATGACTTCGACCAGAAGGTTATGGACTGGATGGTTGACGAATTCAAGAAGGAAAACAACATCGACCTGTCTCAGGACAAGATGGCTGCTCAGCGCCTGAAGGAAGCTGCTGAAAAGGCTAAGATCGAACTTTCCAGCATGACGCAGACCAACATCAACCTGCCGTTCATCACGGCTGATGCTACGGGCCCGAAACACCTCGACCTGACGCTGTCCCGCGCTAAGTTCGATGAACTGACCCGTGACCTCGTAGAACGCACGATGGAACCGACCCGCAAGGCTATGGCTGATGCTGACCTGTCCGGCAGCGATATCAGCAAGGTAATCCTCGTCGGTGGTTCTTCCCGTATCCCGGCTGTGCAGGAAGCTATCCGTCAGTTCCTGGCCAAAGAACCTTCCAAGGGCGTTAACCCGGATGAATGCGTATCCGTTGGTGCTGCTATTCAGGGTGGCGTTCTGGTCGGCGAAGTCAAAGACGTACTGCTCCTCGACGTTACGCCGCTGTCCCTGGGTATCGAAACCCTCGGCGGTGTCTGCACGAAGATCATCGAGCGCAACACGACGATTCCGACGCACAAGAGCCAGGTATTCTCCACGGCTGCTGATAACCAGCCCTCCGTTGACATCCATGTCCTGCAGGGTGAACGTGAAATGGCTGCCGGCAACAAGACGCTGGGCCGTTTCGAACTCTCCGATATTCCTCCCGCACCGCGTGGTGTACCTAAGATTGAAGTTTCCTTCGATATCGATGCCAACGGTATCGTGCATGTATCCGCAAAAGATCTGGGTACGGGCAAGGAACAGAAGATCACCATCCAGTCCGATGGCGGCATGACCAAAGAAGACATCGACCGCATGGTGAAAGAAGCCGAAGCTCATGCAGCTGAAGACAAGAAGCAGAAGGAAGCTGTTGAGGTCAAGAATCAGGGCGAAAGCCTTGCATATCAGGCCGAAAAGACGCTGAAAGACCTCGGCGACAAGGCTGACAAGACGCAGGCGGCAAGTGTACAGGCTGGTATTGACAAGTTGAAAGAAGCCCTCAAGGGCAGCGACACCGAAGCCATCAAGAAGGCAACGGAAGAACTGCAGAAGCCGCTCTATGAAATGAGCGCTGCCGCTTATCAGCAGGCTCAGGCCGCTGGCCAGCAGGGGGCACCGGGCGCTGATGCAGGTGCAGGTGCTCAGCAGCAGGCCAAGGCTGATGATGATGTAGTTGACGCTGAATATACGGAAGTCAAAGACGATAAGAAGTAATTAGAGGTTTTTGATGGATTATTGGGAGCCGTATGGCTCCCAATAGTTTTTAAGGATGGTGCAACGTGAGCGAAAAACGCGATTACTATGAGGTGCTGGGCGTTGACAGGAGTGCCTCGGACGCCGAAATCAAAAAGGCGTATAAAAAAATGGCCCGCAAATATCATCCCGACCTGAACCGTGATGACCCGAAAACTGCCGAGGAAAAGTTCAAAGAAGTCAATGAGGCTTATGATGTCCTCAAAGACCCGCAGAAGAAAGCAGCTTATGACCAGTTCGGCCATGATGCCTTTGCCAATGGCATGGGCGGTGGCGGCGGAGCCGGTGGCTTTGGCGGTTTCGGCGGCGGCTTTGGTGGTTTTGGCGGAGCTGGCGGCTTCGAGGATATCTTCGAGACCTTCTTCGGTGGCGGTGGCCGCCGCCGTTCCGGCCGTCCTGGTCCGGAGCGGGGCAGTGACCTGCGCTATGATCTGGAGATTACCTTTGAAGAGGCAGCCTTCGGCAAGGAAGCAGAACTTACCGTACCTCGTACGGAGGAATGCGACCACTGCCATGGTACAGGCGCAGCACCGGGCACCAGCCCGGAGACCTGTCCGGACTGTCAGGGGACAGGTACCCGCCAGACGGTGGCCAATACGCCCTTTGGCCGCATGGTCAATCAGACCACTTGCGGACGCTGTCATGGTACGGGCAAGATTGTCAAGAATCCTTGCTCTAATTGTAATGGTACAGGCCGCAAGAAAGTCTCCCGGAAGATCAAGGTCAATATCCCGAAGGGCGTGGACAATGGCTCCCGCGTGCGCGTAAGCGGCGGCGGTGAAGCCGGTGTGCGCGGCGGTGGCAATGGCGATCTCTACGTTTACATTTTCATTCGTCCGCATAAGATCTTCCAGCGTGAAGGCTATGACGTGATTGTGGAAGTGCCTATTTCCTTTGTGCAGGCTGCCCTGGGCGATAAGGTACAGGTACCCACCATCGATGGCCCTGTGGAAATCAAGGTGCCGGCGGGCACTCAGTCCGGCAAGATCCTGCGCCTGCGGGAACGTGGAATTCCCCACCTGCGCGGCAACGGCCGGGGCGATGAGCATGTGGTCATCAAGGTGCTCACCCCGCAGAACCTCAACCAGCGCCAGAAAGAACTCCTCAAGGAGTTCGGCGAAATCAGCGGCGACAAGGTGAATCCGGAACAGAAGAGTTTCTTAGACAATATCAAGAATCTCTTTAAAAAATAAAAGTTTGCAATAAAGCAGTAAATGTTAACAGACATTTGCTGCTTTTTTATTGGAAAATTGTTTTAGTAAACTATAATTAGGACTAAAAGACTATTGAAAAGTATTTTTTAGGTTATTATAATTACATCCTATAGTTTTGAACTAATATATTAATAATGTATGAAAGGATGGGAATGGATGAATAAGAAATGGCAGGCCGGCGGTGTGCTGGCTGCCTTTTGTTTTGTGGAAAGTGTCTGCGCATGGGGACATGCGTCGCCACTGGAACAGGAGGTACATGAAGCTGATGAGAATTTTGCGACATTGAATGTGGCAGGGCAGGAAGCCATCCGCCACAGGGATTATGTGTTGGCGGAACATAAGTTTCGAGAAGCGCGAGCGTCGGCTTTTGCTGCGGGGCATCCCGAGTTTGTGAGGGAGATGGATGCCCGGCGGGCAGCCATGTATATAAATGATAATGAGCCAAGCCGTGCGGTGCTAATCTTAAGTCCCTATATCAAACCTGGCGTAGATAAATATATGCTTAGCGACTACCTTTTGGCGTTGCGTTTGACGAATCAGCCCAAGGAAGCGGTCAAAGTATTTACGGAATACGTGCGGGACTGGCAGGATTTTCCGACATACGGTTTGCAGTCCATGGGGGATTTATACCTGCGGCAGAGGAAGTATAACAAGGCCGCTGAAGTCTATGCGCACATCTTATCCCGGGAGAAGATGGAGGATGTGCCTTATGTACAATTAGGCTATGCCCTGGCATTGGCGCGGCAGGGGAAAACTGGCAGGGCAGCAGTGGCTTATCAGAAGATGGCAAACCTGTCACCACGGTACAATAATGCCATTGCCGGGGACGGCGCGGCATTCATTGCGGAAGGCCGTGTTGGGCTGGCTCGAAAACTGTTTGCGTCTTTGGGCATTACGGAGCATGAGCGGGAATATTGGCTGCTGCGATATGCGCAGGAGCTTGTGCAGGCGGGACAGGATTACGGCAATGATGCCGTGAATTTCAAACGGGATGAGCGTCTGGCCAATCGCAGTTATTACCATGAAGCGGCAAAGATCTTGCGGCAGCTTATCCATAGCCAGGATGAAGATATCGCCCATGAGGCCCAGGCAGCGATGGCCGTCAATAAGATGCACAATGAACTTTTGGCAGACAGCCGCAGAGGCTTGCAGGACATGCTCGACAAGGATAATGAGGATATGTTGGCATTGGCGGCAAGGGGAGAATACGAACGTCTGCAGCTGCACAATCTGAAAGCCGGATATAGCAGCAGCCTGGACGATAAGCGGAATCGGGAACAGACAGCCAATATTGATTATGACAGCTATTGGGGCCGGAATTTTTATTTGAGTCAGGAATATGCCCGTCACTGGCTGCAGGATGATGATGACAACGTGGCTTTTGGAGAAAGTGCCACAGGTTTGCGCAAGAAATTTGTCTGGGGTGAGATTGCCGGTGAATGGATTCGCTATGATGGCGCCAGAGCCAAAAATGGCTATTCCTTATCGGTGGAATACGATTTTAACGATGTGACACATTTGGATTATCAAGTGGGCCGCCGTCTGCATGATCATGCCGGAACCGTGCGGGAAGGCATCCGCGAAAATTATCAGGAAGTATCCGTCCTCCATCAGCTGACGCCTCAGACCACTTTGCAGGGAAGCTATCAATGGGCAGATCTGACGGATCAGAATAAATATCGGGAGTATGACGCAGGCCTTGCTCATCTTTTGCAGATCAAACACAATTATAGTGACAGATTGCAGTTGAATTATAGTCATAGCAAATATAAGCGGGAAATGTGGTCCTACGATTCTCCTCAGCGGCGGGTGGAATATACGGCAGGATTCAGACGGGAATGGAATCTGCCACAGAAAGGAGTGACCTGGCAGTGGCAGTCAAATCTCAACTGGAGCCAGGACAATGATGAACGTATGGGTTTTTCACCTTATACGCGCCTGGCATATAAAAAGGAGTTTCCGCATAATCAAAGTCTGGAACTGGGTGGTACCTATCGAAAGTATTACCGACGGACAGGCCAGAATCCTCGCCGTCGTGATGGTTATGCATTGGATATCAGCTATAATTGGGGGTGGTGAAGATGATCAGAAAAATAATGGTGGGGCTCATATGCCTGCTCTGTCTGGGCGGGCTGATCTGGGGCCGGGCAGAAGCTGCCGTGGCAATCTTCTGCTATCATGAAGTTGACCGCGCGAATGATGATTTTGCGGTGAGTCATCAGCAGTTGGAGCAGCAGCTCAAATACATGAAGAAACAGGGGTACCATTTTGTAAGTCTGGATGAGTATCTGCGGTATACCAAGGGGGAACTTGCTCTGCCGGAAAAGAGCGTGATGATTACATTCGATGATGGTTATCGTTCCTTTTACACCAAGGTTTATCCGCTGCTGCAGAAGTATCAGATCCCGGGGATGCTGGCTATCGTGAGTTCCTGGACGAATCATGAGGAGAAGCCTAATGATGTCCGGGATACGGCCTCGTGGGAGGAGCTGCGGGAGATGGAGGCAAGTGGTCTCGTAACCGTGGTATCCCATACCCATGCTATGCATAAACAGCAGGCAATCAATCCTCAGGGCGGGCGCAATGGTGTTGTAGGCAGCCATCTCTATGCGGATGGCCAGTATGAAAGCGATGCAGAATACCAGGCGCGGATCCAGCATGATATTGATGAAGTCCAGCGGCTTTTTCAGGAAAAGCTGGGGCATAAGTCCCGGGCTATGGTGTGGCCGTATGGCATCTATACCAAAGAAGCTGTGGATATCGCCATAGCTTCCGGCATGGAGGGCACTTTCCTGTTGGATGGTGGTGTTAATGAGCCGGGGGAAGATGCACGTATCTATGCCCGCCGCATGATCATGGAGCGGGATGTGACGACGGCTAAACTGCAGAAACTCCTGACCGTTGACCATGATGCCTGGAATACCAAGAAGCTGCGCATGGCTCAGGTGGATCTGGATAATATCTGCAGTGATGATTCGGCAGCATATGAACGCAATGTCAAGGCAATGCTGGACAACTTGCAGAGTAATAATATCAATGTAGTGGCACTGCAGGCCTTTGCTGACCCGGATGGGGATGGCAATGTGGAAAAGGTGTACTTCAAGAATCGTGAAATCCCGGTGGAAGCGGATATCTTCAATGATGTGGCCAACCGTCTGGAGCAGCAGGGATTCACCGTGCTGGCTTGGCTGCCGGTGTTGAATTATCAGGATTTCATCAAGGATGATAACAGCAATGCGGTGAAATCCAGGGGGGAAAAGGGCTGGTATCATCGTTTGAGCCCCTTTGCCGTGGAGGATCTGCAAAAGGTCAATGGCCTGTTCTACGACTTGGCGGCCAACACGCAGATAGATGGCGTCTTGTTGCAGGATGATCTGTACCTGAATCAGGACGAGGATGTATCCCAGCCCGCACAAACGGCATACCGGGAGCAGTTCGGGCAGGATTTGCTGACAGCAGTCAAGGATAAGAAACAGCAGCCGGCAATCACCCGTTGGAAGATAGCAGCTTTGGACAAAGCTGCTGATGATGCGCTGGCGGCTTTCAAGAAAGTCCGTCCGCATGCCATCGTGATGCGGGATATCTACGCTGGTGCGTTGCTTTATCCTGGGGCAGAAACGTGGCTGGGACAAAGTTATGCAGATTATCTGCGCAAATACGATTATACGGTGGTCATGGCCTATCCGTTCATGGATAAAGAAGAGGAACCATATGAATACCTGCGGAAGGTAGCACAGGCAGTCAAAGCTGCGAATGGCACGGACAAGACCATTGTCAAGATCCAGTCCTTTGACTGGGAGGCAGATAAATGGCTGGATGCCGATGTATTTGCCAAGCAGTTGAAGACCTTGCAACGGGCAGGCATGAAGAATCTGGGGTATTATCCGCTGGGATTTTACCATTGGGAAAGATAAGGGGACGTATACAGGAATTCTCAGGGAGGAAGAATTAGGCTTTGATTTATACATTCATTTTGTGGTTAGCGGATTTTGTTTTCTACTATCCCGTTATCATGAGTCTGGTCTGGATGGTCGGCGGTATTTATTTTTTCTGGCGGCGGGAGAAAGGGAAGGACAAGAATCCGCCCAAGCTTGACCGGATGCCTTTGGTATCGGTGTTTATCCCGGCACACAATGAAGAACGGGACATTGCCGATGCAGTGGACTCTATTTTTGCCAACCATTATAAGAATCTGGAAGTCATCGTGATAAATGATGCCAGCACGGATAATACGCAGGGAGTTCTGGAATCCCTGATGGGCCAGTATCCCGGGTTGAAGGTGCTGCGCATGGAAAAGAATCTGGGGAAGGCTAACGGATTGAATCTGGCATTCGCCATGAGCCATGGAGATATAATCGTTACGTTGGATGCGGATTCCATGTTGGATGAACATGCCATCGAATGGGCGGTATGGCATTTCAACCATTATCCGCGGGTAGGCGCCGTTACGGGGAATCCCAAAGTCCGCAACCGCACCAGCCTGTTGGCCAAGATCCAGACGGCTGAATATGCCAGCGTGATCGGTCTTATCAAGCGCACGCAGCGGATTATCGGCAAGGTCATGACCGTATCCGGTGTGGTGGCGGCCTGGCGGCGCACGGCCATAATCAATGCAGGGCTTTGGGATAATACGGCGATTACAGATGATATTGAAATGACCTGGCGCATGGAGACCAAGTTCTGGGATGTGCGTTATGAACCCAATATGGTTTGCTGGATGCTGGTACCGGAGACGCTCAAGGGAATCTGGGTGCAGCGGAAGCGCTGGGCGCAGGGCGGCATTGAAGTGATCCGCACTCATCTGGATGTTTGGCGGCAATGGCGGGAGCGGCGCATCTGGCCTGTGTATCTGGATTATTTCCTGGGAATTTTCTGGGCGTATGCCTTTGTGATCTGTGCCCTGTTATGGGTGGCGCGCCTGTTCTTTGATGTCACGGGCAGTGGCTATGGTGCCATGCTGCCGGATCTGGGGAATCCATTGATCAGTTGGAGAGGTTCTGTGATTTCCATGGTATGCCTGTTGCAATTCCTGGTGAGTATCTTGCTGGACTCACGTTATGATAAGAAGCTGCCGGGCATCTATTTCTGGGTGGTATGGTACCCTGTGGTCTATTGGATTTTCAATGCTTTGGCAGCAGTGGTAGCGACACCGGTCGCATTGAAGCGGGATATGACGACTACGGCAGTATGGGTCAGCCCGGATAGGGGGATGAAAGCTTGAAGCAGGAGACAAGGATGGATCGTGACGCAGTGAAAGAGCCAGTTTACGAGGCAAAGGATAAGCAGAATCGGCTGGTGAGAATAGTGGAAAAAGTTATAGCGGTCGTGGCTACGATTGCCTTATGGGTATTTTTGGTATTGACGTTGTATCATAAGTTGTTTGTCGATGTTACGCCCAGCCTGATACGGGTATTGTGGATACTGGCCCGGTCTCTTGGGGGCGCAGTGCTGATTATGGGGGTATGGCAATCCTATAACTGGTTCCGCTTCCACAAGAAAGCCCGGCGCAAGGAGTTCAAGAGACAGAGCCTGGCGGATTTAGGCAGCCTTTATGGTATCTCTGCCCAGAATATGGAGCGGCTGCAGGAAATCCGCAGCGTGGCCGTGGTGGAATTCAAGAACCATCGTTATTACTATTGTATTGCGGGGGAAGCTCCCATTGAAATCGGTATGCTGCGGAAGCGTTGAACGGCAAAAAAAACTTTTTCCTTGTATATATCCCTTGTTGGTTGCAGGTTTTTTGTATGTCAATGGTAAAGATATAGGTGGCAGCGCTCTTTTGTAATTTTTGCAGTTGCGAAAAGGAGTGGAATTTGCTACAATATATACCGTTACGACAAGTGTTAACCACAATATATAGAGGGGGCGTAAGGAAATACCGCAAATATAGTGGTATCCATAATTATGAATTTAAAAACTGTTACGAAGCGTTCCGGGCATACGGTGCCTTATAATCGCGAGAAAATCTATAATGCTATTGCTGGTGCCAATAATGATGGCGGCCACAAGATGACGGAAAAGGATATCGATGAAGTGACCAGCCAGGTGGAATGGGATATCCAGGACCGTGAAAACGTCAGCGTGGAGGATATCCAGGATATCGTAGAGCAGGAACTGATGAAATATGATTTCTACGATATTGCTAAGAAATACATCACGTATCGTCAGAAGCACGCTGAACGGCGTACGGCGCAGAAACATCTCATGTCTGCCTATAAGGACATCTTTTTTGCTGATGCCGTGGATGTAGATTCCAAGCGCGACAATGCCAATATCAATACGGACGCATCCATGGGCATCATGCTGAAGCTCGGTGCTGAAGGTGCCAAGCACTTTGTGGATAATTATGTTCTCACGGATGAATTCCGCGAGGCTGATAAGGAAAATTGGATTCATATCCATGATAAGGATTTTTCCCTGATCACCTTTAACTGCTGTCAGATCGATCTGCTGAAGTTGTTCCATGGTGGTTTTTCCACAGGACATGGCTTCCTGCGCGAGCCGAACTCAATCCGTTCGTATGCATCCCTCGCGGCGATTGCCATCCAGTCCAATCAGAATGATATGTTTGGCGGTCAGTCTATCAATGCCTTTGACTATGCTATGGCAGAAGGGGTGCGCAAGTCCTTCTGCAAGGCGGTTATTGCTGAAGCCCATAAGGCTTTGATGTATCAGTTCGATACCTATGATTTTGGCAGCGAAAAAGAATTCAAGACCTATTTCAAGCCTGCCATGAACTTTGCAGCTTGCAGCTATACGGAAAGCAAGGAAGATCCCAAGGCAGTGGAATCGATGGAGTCGATCAAGGCAGCATTGGATACGGTGCTTAATGAAACGTATCATTTGCCCAGCGATGAAGCAGAGCGATTGGCCCGCAATGTATATCGTATGGCCTGCGCAGATGTGGAGGAAGAGACGCATCAGGCTATGGAAGCTATGATTCATAACTTCAACACCCTGCACAGCCGTGCTGGTGCGCAGGTTCCGTTCAGTTCCTTGAACTATGGCATGGACACCAGCCCAGAGGGCAGACTGGCAACCAGAGAGGTACTCAACGCCATTTGGGCCGGCCTGGGCAATGGCGAGACGCCGATTTTCCCGATTTCTGTGTTCCAGCTGAAGGCTGGGGTCAACTATAATCCGGAAGATCCCAACTATGACCTTTTCCAGCAGGCATGCAAGACCAGTGCCAAGCGTTTGTTCCCGAACTTTGTCAATATCGATGCGCCTTATAATCTGCAGTATTACAAGCCCGGCGACTATAATTCCACGGTAGCGACTATGGGATGCCGTACCCGTGTCATGAGCAATGTCAATGGCCCGGAAGAATCCGGCAGCCGCGGTAACTTTGCCTTCACGACGCTGAATCTGCCTAAGCTGGCTTTGGAAGCCAAGGGCGATATGGATAAGTTCTGGCAGCTTTTCGATAAGTATATCGATATCAGCCACGATTATATTCTGGCTCGTCTGGCCGTCATTGAAGAGAAGCATGTCTACAATTATCCGTTCCTGATGGGACAGGGGGTTTGGATGGACAGCGAGAATTTGAAGGCGAATGACAGCATCAAGGATGTGCTGAAGCATGCTTCTTATTCCATCGGCTTCTGCGGCCTGGCAGAGTGCTTGAAGGCGCTGGTAGGCAAACATCATGGTGAAAGCGCTGAAGCACAGGAACTGGGGCTCAAGATCGTAGGTCATCTGCGCGAGCGTACCGATAAATATTCGGCAGATGAGCATATGAACTGGACATGCTTCGGTACGCCTGCAGAATCCACCGCTGGCCAGTTCCAGCGTTCCAACCGCAAGCAGTATGGTGTAATCGAAGGCGTGACGGATAGGGATTATATGACCAACAGCAGCCATGTGCCGGTTTACTATCCGATCAAAGCTATTGACAAGATCCGCATTGAGGCACCTTATCATGCGCTGGAAAATGCTGGTCATATTGCCTATATTGAAATGGATGGCGATCCCACGAAGAATGTCAAGGCATTCGAACGTCTGGTACGCGCTATGCACGATGCTGATATGGGATATTTCTCCATCAATCATCCTGTAGACCGCGACCCCGTCTGTGGCTATACAGGCCTGATTGAGAACGAATGCCCGCATTGTCATCGCAAAGAAGTGGAGAGCGGTCGTTTCACGATCAAGCGTATGAAATAAGATACAAAAAGTACATATCCTTACATAATAAGAGGTCTAATGCGAACTGTATGGGTTTGCATCAGACCTCTTTCTTACAGATATGGAATTATTGGCTAAGATTCGAGGGGAGCAGGCGAAACGCTTAGGAATGGAATGGTTTCCAAATAGATTTCAAACGTTCTGGGCCAGGGGAAGCTTAGGTCGATGGTCATATCTGTGATGGTCAGCGTGAAGTCACCCTGGTTGGTACGGATGATGGCAGGAGCACGGAAGGCTTGCGTTTGTTTGTAGGTTTGCAGGTGCTTGTTCATGCTCTGCTGGAGCATATGGTTAGCCCAGCGCCAGTTGTGTTCCAAATCCAGATCGGCAGTGTTGCGATAGCCAGCTTTTTTGATGGTGTGATTGATGGTGTCGATATCTTCTTTTAAATAGAAGTAATCCTCCAGAATGCGATTTTGGAGAAACTTTATATTGCTGGCGGCAATGCCCATGGCTTCGTTTGGGTCATAGGCATTTTTTTGTGCGCTGGTATAGAGACTGGCAGAAGCCGTGGCTGTACCGATGGCGTTGCTGGCCGTATTCCAGCCGGCATAGGCTGTCAGGCTGTTTAAGGGAGTCTTTTTGTCAATCAGCAAAGGCAGCAGCGTTTCCTGGGCTGTGAAGTGTTTGGACAAATCGACCAGTGCGACATGTTTTGCCTGGTCAAGATAGTTTTTTATTTCGTTCACGCTGGTATTGCGGGTGCATACGGTACCTTTTTCGTAGTCATTGGCAGAGAGGTAAAGGATGAAATCAGCATCGTCCGGAGAGAAGGCTTCCTGACCATGCAAAAGGGCAATCTTTTCCCGGGCGGTAGCAGCCATGTCAACCGCCATATAGGGCATGATGGTATTGGCCGTTTGCGGGTGATTATAGGCGATGTAGATTTGTGGCTGATATCCCAGTCGTTCATTTTGATAGGCGGCCAGCATGCTCAGCGCGATTTCATCAGCGCCGTGGGTAATCACGGCCTTTTCTTCGGGGAGACCTTCTTGTTGGATATATGCCCAGAGATGGGATTTTTCGATATTGGGGATGCTGTATTCTTCACCATCGTCTTGTCCCAGCACCAATTGGTTTAATACACCTTCTTTTACCAGTGCGATGAGCTGGCGGTTAAGAGCCTCGTTTTCAGCAAAATGCTGCAGATATTTCTGCATGCTTTCTGGGCTGATGGCTGCTTCCAGACGATGGAGTTCTTCGTCATCAATGGGAAGGCCGGCGGCTTGGCGGCCCTTCAGGCGTGAATAAGCCAATAGGTCTTTTTTCTCTTGATAGCCGTCAATGGTGTCCTGAGGTGTCTGGCGAGGAAGAATGCTGAAAGCCAGCAGGGGCTTATCTGGATTTTCCGCGTGCAGCTGCCGCAGAAAATTTATAAGTTCGTCCTGCTGGGCAGGCGTGGCCTCTTTTTCGCGGGCGGCCAAAAGGCCACCATAGAGCAGCTGGTCTATGGCGATGATGGCGGCTTCATGCTGGGGGAGATTCTGGGATAGCCATTGGCGCATGCCGGCAGTATCTCCAGGGGCAGAGTAATAATCCTGCAGTTCGGAAGGAGGCGTAATAACGTTGTACCCGGCAATGGTGCCTGCATCCATGACAAATTGTCTGCAGGGGGGGCGTCCGTCCAAGGGAATCAGCAGGATGTTCCGTGTGGGATTGTTGGGTTGGATTGCTGTGGCGGCAGGCTGGCTGGGATGGATTCCCAGATGCCATAGTATTGGCAATAAGCTCAGGCAAAGGAGCAACAGGATATATGTTCGTTTCAACGTTCAAGCCTCAATGCAGACAGAAAAACAGCAAGGGGAAAATGGCCAGCAGGAAGGCGGCTGTGGTGATGACGAACGAGGA
Organism: Pseudoselenomonas ruminantium; assembly: GCF_900142515.1. Lineage (GTDB taxonomy): Bacteria > Bacillota > Negativicutes > Selenomonadales > Selenomonadaceae > Selenomonas_A > Selenomonas_A ruminantium_D. Next base: position 17,194 of record NZ_FRBC01000021.1, read on the forward strand.
CACACAAAGGTCGACGTTCAGTTTGTAGAGTTTGCAGGCTAGTACAGCATTGATAGCCGTGGGGCAGAAGGTCAGGATCATCAACGTACCGCGCAGCAGGGAATCGCTGACGAGAAAATAGGTAATGGCGTTGAAGATCAGCGGTGTAATGACAAAACGCAGCAAGGTCAAAGTCTGGATATTCTTGGCGTAGCGGCGTACCTGCCGGAAATCAATCAGGAAGCCCACGGGCAGCATGGCAATCCAGGCGCCGATATGGACAAGGCTTTGGAAGATTTCTCCCAGTACAGGCGGACGCTGAATGCCATTGGCGTTGAGGATCAGGCCGGTGGCCATGCCCAGCAGGCTCAGCTGATTGATGGAGAAGAACATTTCCCGGAAATTATGGCTGGCGCTGGATTTCCTGAGGGAAGCGCTGTGCTTCAGATAAAAATACTGAGCCATGGGGAAGACCACAATGCAGAGCAGGATATTCTGTGTCGTGCCGATAAGCTGGGCGTAGGCGTAGCCTTGCTCGTTATAGAGGATAAAAGCACAGACGCCGCCCAGGGTACCCAGATTGGCCAGCATAGCACTGGCGATAAAGGCACCACGATCGAGCAGGTTTTCCATACGGTTGGCAAAGAATAACCAGCCAATGGCTCCCGGCAGGAGAACCAGAGCTGCACCGAACAGTGGTACCAGCAGCAGGTTCCAGGATAAGGGTAAGACCCAGAAACTTAAAAGCGACAGAGTGGTGTAGACACAGATGACATTGAAGCGGATGACTTTGTTGATGATATTATCCGATACCCAATGCCGATGATGCATGAAGTAACCCACCACCAAAGGGCAAATCAAGTCAGTCAGCACATAGAGAATACGCAGGGAAGCACCGTCCAAAATTTTCACTCCTTCATGTAAATAGGAAATATTATACTTATCCTAACATTTTTCGTGTATGGTGTAAACAAAACATTGCCTGGTCCTGACCGATAGTGTTATAATAGCCAAGACACGAGAAAGGAGTTTGTGATGGAACATTTTTCAACATTCTTTTTGGATTTTATCGCATCTTGGGGATATGTGGCAGTGGCTATTCTGATGGCTGCGGAGAACGCCTGCATTCCTATTCCCAGTGAATTGATCCTGGGGTTTGCTGGTTATCTGATCTTTGCTGACCAGATGACTTTTACAGGCGCGCTGATTGCCGGTATGGTGGGCGGCATGGCTGGGTCTATATTCGCCTATGCTGTCGGACATTATGGCGGGCGTACCTTCGTGGATAAATATGGGCATTATTTTTTCGTGAAAAAATCACATGTGGATATCGCCCAGAACTGGTTTGATAAATATGGCCTTAAAGCTGTGTTCTTCAGCCGCATGCTGCCGGTGGTGCGCACCTTTATTTCCCTGCCGGCTGGTTTTGCCCATGTGGATATGAAGAAATTCCTGACCCTGACCTTTTTAGGTTCTCTTCCCTGGACGGCACTGATTCTTTTTGCCGGGATGATGCTGGGCAAGAGCTGGGAAATCATGCTGGCTGTTGGACATCAGGCAAGCCTGATTTTTGTCGGTGTGTGTGCCGTGGTCATTGCCATCATGTATCTGCGTTATCGTAAACGCAAGCAGCAGAAACAGGTTTTTGAATAAGCCTTCCTCCTTCCTCTGGTATAGGGGAAGGCTTTTTTTATAAGTAAAACAAAAAAGAAGCCGCAATACGGCTCCTTGAATTTTCATATGGCAGGGGTAGCTGGACTCGAACCAACGCATGCGGGATTCAGAGACCCGTGCCTTACCAACTTGGCGATACCCCTGTGTGACGTCTGTCAACGAATATAGATTATACGGGTATTTTTACTGTTTGTCAATAGTTTTTTTGAAATTTATTTTAAACTGGCTGCCTGAGGGAGGTGAGGGTATTTTCTCAGGCCAGTTTTGGCGGTCTTCTGCTGCATGGTACGGAAGCTGCGTGCCTGGTCGTAGAGAAGGAAGGCAGAGAGCAGTACGGCGGCCAGGTCGGCAGCAGGCACAGCCAGCCAGACACCGCTGAAGCCGATAAGCTGGGGCAACAGCAGCAGGAAGATCACAATCCCTGCCAGATTTCGGGCAAAGGAGGCAATAGCCGAGGTCTTGCCATCGGAAATGGCGGTGAAGAACCCGGATGTAAAGAGATTGAAGCCTGACAACAGGAAACTGAAGCCAAAGAGCAGGAACCCATTGACCGTGATGTCGTAAGCGGAACCGCCTTCAGGCAGGAACAGATGGATCAGAGGTTCGGCCAGGATGCGGGACCCCGCAAAGGCGGTCAGTGAGAAGCCGGCAATACTCAAAAGGGCCAGTTTCATCAGCCGCAGGAGTTCCGGATAATTCTTTGCGCCAAACTGATAGGAGAAGATAGGGGCAACGCCGTTGCTGAAGCCAACCAGTACCGAGGTCAGCAGCATTTCTGCATAGAGGATGACGGAGATAGCGGCTACGCCGTCTTCGCCGGCCCAGGAGAAGGTGATGATGTTGAAGAGAAATGTGGTGAGCCCTATGGAAAGTTCTGTGACAAGTTCCGAAGAGCCGTTATACATGGCCTGGCTCAGAGCGCGCCATTCCAGTTGGGGAGCCTTGAAACGAATCAGGCGGCTGCGGCAGCTGAAGTAATGGAGGCCGATGAGAACAGCAGCGGTTTCGCCAAGGCCTGTACCTAAGGCAGCACCGGCAATGCCCATGTTAAGCTGGGCCATGAAGAGATAATCCAGTAAAGCATTCAACAATCCTGAGACCACGGAGACCAGAAAGCCCTGAATGGGACGTCCGTCGGCGATGAAGAGAGCGTTGAAGATCATCATCATGGCAGCTGCGGGGAAGAAGGGGAGCAGGGTGACGATATAGTCCACGCATTCCGTGTAGAGAGCGGGACTGGCCCCCAAAAAGGACAGCATCGGTTCCATGAAGAGCCAGAGAGAGAAGGCCAGGAGGGTGCTCAAAATCGCCCCGTTGATGGTGATCAGGGTAAAGCGTCTACTGGCAAGCTCGCGATTACCCTCGCCTAAGGTCTTGGCAACCAGTGCCGAACCACCTGCGGCGAGCATAATGGCCAGCCCCAATACGAGATTGAAGGCCGGGTAGACGATGTTGGATGCAGCCAATGCGTCACTGCCAATGTAGCGGCCAATCAAGATGCCATCGGTGACGGTGTAAAGGGAAATCACAATCATCATGCCGATGGAAGGTGCCGCAAACTTCAGCAGTGACCATATACTGTGGTGATAGGCTAAGGGATTATGTGTTCGTTTTGACATAAAAATGTTCCTTTCTGTGAAAATAATCTTCTTGCAACCAAAGGTTTTCTCATGTATATTAAGCATAAAGGATACAGTAACTGTAATGTCAAGGGGGATTTTTCATGGCACGGCATATGACCTTTCATATCGGTGAATTCGCTCGTATGACAGGTGTGAATAAGCGCACATTGCACTATTATGACAGTGAAGGCATCTTTCAGCCGGATTCTGTAGAACCTAACGGCTATCGTGCCTATTCGTCCCGGCAATTTTATCCATTCTATATGATCCGGATGTTCCGGGATATGGGGTTGGATCTGGCTGAAATCAAGGAGTATATGGAAGGCCGGACGCCGGAGAAGTTCGGTGCGCTGCTGGCCGGTCAGGAAGAATGGCTGGATCAGGAAATGGCGAAATTGAAGCGCATGAAGCAGATTGTGATCAATCAGCGCAGGAATCTTCAAAAAGCCAGGCATGTCCAATTGGATACTGTAGAGGAAGTGGAGCTGCCTGAGCAGCGTCTGGTGGTATCGGAAAAGCTGCGACAGTTATACTTGAAAGAGGATTGGGAAGGCGTAGAGCAAAAATTCGCTGCGCATATGCGGGATGTTATGGAAGGTGAAATACTCACCGGCTATACCTTTGGGGCAATGGTGGCACAGGAAGATTTTATGCGTCCGGGGTTTGAACAGGTAGTGAGCTGCTTTTATGTGCCCACGGATAAAGCCTGGCGGAATTTACCCAAAGGGCAGCGGCGCTTGCGGCCGGCTGGCCGTTTTGCTGTGACATATTTTGGTGGAGACTATATGGATACCACAGCTGCTTATCAAAGGTTAAGAAACTATATGGCAGAACATGATCTGATTCCGGCAGGAGTTTCTTATGAGGAAAGTTTGCTGGAGGATATGAGCACCAGCAATGTTCAGGAGTTTATTACACGTATTGCTGTGCCCGTGCAAGGGAAAATTTAGTGGTTAAATAGTTCACTATTTTTGCAAAGTATGCTAAAATAGTAATGTTTCTTTAGGGAGTGAATTTTTATGCGTATAATTACCGGTTCGGCCCGCGGATGCCGCCTGAAAACGCCCAAAGGGGCAGAGGTTACCCGTCCTACGGCAGACAGGGTGAAAGAATCCTTGTTCAATATTCTGGGAAATATGGTTGTGGGCCGCAAGGTTCTGGATATTTTCGCAGGTACCGGCAATTTGGGGCTGGAGGCACTCTCCCGGGGGGCGCAGTCCGCGGTCTTTGTGGATAAAGCCACGGCAAAATTGATTGAGGAAAATCTCCGGCTGACCAGGCTGGCAGAAAAAGCCAGGGTATGCAGTTGTGATGTGTTTGCGGAACTTGCCAGGCAAGGGGCGGGTTCGGCGGAGTTTTCCTTGATATTCTGTGACCCTCCTTATCATAAAGGCTTATGGCAGCAGGCTCTGCGACAGATCGATCAATCAGAGGGACTGCTGGCAGAAAATGGTATCCTGGTGGTAGAGCATGGGGCTGATGAAAATGATGTCCCTGAGCTGAAACGGCTGCTTCTGGTGCATAATCGTCGTTATGGCCATACCACGCAGATCAGTTTTTTCCAGTGGCGTTCCTATGTGGACGCAGAAGAGGAGGACGCATGAGGCGGGCAGTGTGCTCGGGAAGTTTTGATCCGGTGACGCTAGGTCATGTGGATATTTTTGAGCGGGCAAGCCGCATGTTTGATGAGCTGATCATCTGCGTATTCCGGAATGAAGCCAAGCGGGGCTTTTTCCCCGTGGAACAACGGGTGGAGCTTATCCGGGAGGCTGTGAAGCATCTGCCTAATGTGCAGGTGACATCTTTTTCCAGCCTGATTACCGATTTTATGATTCAGCATGATGCCAAGGTTATTGTACGAGGCGTGCGCTCGGTGAAGGATCTGGAATACGAAGAGAACGAAGCCTATATGATAAGGCATTTACAATCTGATATCGATACCGTGTTTTTGCTGACGCGGCCAGACCTTTCCTATGTAAGTTCTTCAGGGGTGCGGGAGGTCTTTCACTTTGGCGGCAGTGTGCATGGTTTGGTGCCTGAGTGTGTGGAGCAGGCGATGATGAATTGGCAAACAGATGGGGAAGAAAGGAAGTAACAGTATGTCAGTACGCGAGACTTTGGATAAAATCGAGAATATGGTTGTGGGAGCTTCAAGGCTTCCCTTTACGGAAAAGACGCTTATCAATGATAATGAGCTGGTGCATTATGTAGAGGAACTGCGCAATGATCTGCCCAAAGAGCTGAATAAGGCTGATGAGATCATGCGTACGCGTGAGAAGATCATCAAAGAAGCGGAAGAGGAAGCTGAGGACATCAAGCGCAAGGCTAAGGAGTATGCCGAGCGTATCACTGACGAACAGGAAGTCGTAAGGGAGGCCAGAGAAAAGGCACGGGCGATTGTTCAGCAGGCACAGGACCAGGAAAAGGAAATCATGGAACGCACGCAGGCTAATGCAACCCAGTTGCAGAGCAATGCTGATGCTTATGCGAATCAGGTGTTTGATCAGCTTATCAGCCATGTCAATGGCACTTTCCAGGGGGTACGTCAGGCAGAGGCTGGTCTGCAGCAGGCACTCAATGTACTGCAGCAGGCCAAGGCGCAGATGAATCAGCAGGCTGCTCGTCAGCAGCAACAGGGACAGCAGTTCCTGCCGACTCAGGGTGAATGATGCTTTTTATGACAACTCGATAATTGATATTTATGAAAGAGACTTTTTTATAGTCTCTTTTTTATTTTGCAGGAATAATAATAGGGATGGAGAATAACAGAAAGAGAACTATTCCAAATGAAGTGTATTGAGTAAAGGAGGTTTTATGACGTGGACAAAAGACAATCAGAAGCAGATGCGGTGAAGGCGGCAGAAGAGGCCTTTGACCGCAGGCGGCGTACGATTGGATTATTTGGTGCGCCTGTTTTGGCGGTATTGGTGTTTTTGACACCAATTGCCGGGCTGACTGTAGCAGCTCACAAATTACTGGCTATTATGGTACTGGTTGCTCTTTGGTGGATCACGGAGCCGGTACCTATACCTGTTACTTCGCTTTTGGGGCCGACGTTAGCGGTTATTACAGGCGTAGTACCGGTGGGGACAGCATTTGCGGCCTTTGCCAACTCCATGATTTTCCTGTTCATGGGTGGTTTCATTCTGGCCAAGGCTATGATGACACATGGTCTGGACAAGCGGTTCGCCTATTGGCTGCTGTCACGGGACTGGGTGGGGTCCAATCCCAAACGGATTTTCCTGGCAGTTGGTCTGGCCGCAGCACTTTGTTCCGGATGGGTCAGCAACACGGCCACGGCAGCAATGATGTTCCCAATTTGCCTAGGGTTGTTGACCTCTATCAAGGAAATGTTTGCGGCCAATGGGCGGGAAATCCATCTCCATGAGTATAAATACGCTACCGGTCTGATGCTGATGACGGCGTATTCCTGCTCTATCGGTGGTGTCCTGACGCCTATTGGCACGCCGCCGAACCTTATCATGCTGGGCTTTTTGGATACCATGTGCGATATCCATGTTTCGTTTTTCCAGTGGATGACCTGGGGCCTTATTGCCATGGTAGTTTATTTTTGCATTGCTTATGTGGTTCTTTCGCATATGTTTCCTGCAGATGTGGAACGCATCGAAGGGGCGGATGTTTTCATCAAGACGAAGAGGGCAGAACTGGGCAGCTGGACCCGCGCCCAGAAGAATACACTCTGTGCGTTTATCGTGGCAGTGACCTTATGGGTATTGCCGGGCTTTATGTCTATTGCCTTTGGCAGTACAGATCCTATGCTGAAAATGTATAATCATCTGTTCCCTGAGGCTATTGCAGCTATGACAGGTGCGTTGCTGTTATTTATCATGCCAGTGGATTTCAAGGAACGTCAGTTTACCCTGAAGTGGTCGGATGCCATGCAGGGGATCGAGTGGGGGACGCTGATCCTTTTCGGTGGCGGCCTGGCTATGGGCGGCATGATGTATAAGACGGGCTTGTCTCAGTGGGTGGGCGACCTGATTGTCAGCTCTATGGGCGGTTCGCCTTCGGAGGTGGCTATGGTGGCCATTTTCTCAGTGATGGCATTGCTGCTCTCCGAGCTGACCAGTCATACGGCGGCTACCAATATGATTGGTCCTTTGGCCATTACGGCGGCGATTTCAGCAGGTATCAGTCCGATTCCTGTGTCAGTCGGTATTGCCCTGTCCGCATCTTTGGGCTTCATGTTGCCAGTATCTACGCCGCCTAATGCTATCGTTTATGCATCTGGTTATATTCCTATTACCAAGATGATCAAGACTGGCGTCTATATCGATTTTATCGGCATTGCCTGTGTGACGATTCCGTTAGCGATTTACTTTGTGAACTGGATTACGGGGATGTGAGGGGGATTCGTAAATGCAAAATCAAACGCTTACCGAAAGCCTGGCCGCTTTCGATCCGGAAATATATGGTCTGCTGCGGGAAGAAATCCAAAAGCAGCGTTTTACACTGTCGCTTCTGCCTACTTCAAATGCAGTCTCGCCGTTCAGTGCTTATCTCAAGGGGAGTATTTTCGGCAATGGTCACCTCGATCATCATGTGGTACGGAGCCATATGCAGTTGGAAGAGATTGCGGAGAAGCGGGCGGCAAGGCTGTTTGGTGCAGACCATGCTATCGTGAGGATTTCAGATATTGCGGCAGCCTCCCGGGTGGTGTTTCAGGCACTGGTTAAGGCAGGGGATACGATCCTTTCGTTCAATCGCCGTAAATCTGAACATTGCATCGGTGAGCATCTGCGGTATGATTTTGTTTCGTTCAGCATTGAGCCGAAAACTGAGCAGATCGATCTGGCACGGGTGGAACAGCTGGCCAAGGCGCGCAATCCCCGGCTGATCATCTATTCACCGGTGAATTATCCCTTGCACTTGGATTATAAAAAGCTAGGGGAAATCGCTCAGGAAGTGGGCGCTTATCTATGGGTGGACATTGGGCAGAATGCAGGAGCTGTGGCTGCGGGCTGTGCGCCGTCTCCGGTTCCCTATGCTGATGTGGTGACATTCCCTACGGGGGATTCTCTTCATGGCCCGCAGAGTGCAGTCATCCTGACGCGTGAAGGATTAGCTGAAAAGATGGATAAGGCTATGTTGAACACAGGGCATTCAATGGTGAAGAAGAATGTGCTGGCGGCATTGGCGACTACGTTCCTGGAAGCGGGCAGCGATGCATTCCAGGCGTATTGCAGGCAAGTGCTCAAGAATGCGAAAGCCTTGGAAAAAGGGTTGCAGGATGCAGGAATGCAGACCTTGTGCGGTGCAACAGAAAATCATCTGGTCTTGGCAAGATTGCCGGAAGAGCAGGATCTGGGCAAGATAACAGACATGCTTCGTGATACTGGTTTTTTGGTGAAGGGAGATTGCCTGCTGACCGCTGATGAGGTACAGACTTTCCCCTGCCTGCGGTTGTCGGCTTTAGATCCGACCACACGGGCATTGAAGGAAACTTCCCTGCAAACGATAGGGCGGCTGCTGGGAGAACTTATCCTGTCTGGAGGAGAACCTGCTGTCCGGAATAAGGCAAGGGGACAGATTCGCGCCATCCTTATGGACAAGCCGCTGTTCTCCGATGAGTGGCTGCCCCAAAACATCAAACTTACACCCGGCTACGGGAAAAAAGACCTGAATATTGCGCAAGAAGTGGAAGCTGAAAAGCAGGAGGCACAGGCAGAACGCATGTGGAGTTTCTGGGATAATTGATGCTTGTGACAGTAAGTCTGTGGGCTTTCCATGGAATGACAGGGAAACCATGTTATCATGCAAGAGCTTTTACAAATAGATGATAACATGGTAACATAGGAAAGCGAGGTGAATGAATATGCTTTATAGTTTGGAAAATGACAGATTATGTGTGCAAGTGCGCAGTTATGGCGCGGAGCTGCGTTCTATCAAAGAACGTGCGGACGAGACCGAGTATATTTGGGACGGCAATCCGCAGTGGTGGAAGTATAGCTCTCCGGTGCTCTTCCCGATTGTCGGCAAGTTGCAGGATGGGAAATATCGTGTGGACGGTCAGGAATATGAACTGCCGGGCCATGGCTTTGGACGCATTTCGGAATATGAGTTGGTGAAGCGGGAAGCCGATTATATCGAATTTGCCCTGAAATGGTCGGAGGATACGCTGAAGGTCTATCCTTGGAAGTTCCAGCTGAATGTAGCTTATGCGTTGAAGGATAATGAGGTGGAAGTCATCTGGAAGGTGCAGAACCTCGATGATCAGGAAATGGTCTATTCCATCGGTGCGCATACGGCATTCCGCTGCCCGTTGGTGCCTGGGGAAGAATTCGGTGACTGTTATCTGACCTTCAATCAGGCTGAGGATAATGTCAATATGCCGCTGAACAGCAAGGGACAGTTCCTGAAGACACCGGGGACGGCACACCTGCAGGGGCAGCAGCTGGAGTTGGATTACGAGATGTTTGCTGGCGATGCTCTGGCTTATAAAGGCCTGAAGTCTGATGTGGTGACAATCTGTTCCCATAAGAGTGAGAAGAAGGTCTCCATGGTGGCTAAGGACTTCCCCTTCTGGGGATTCTGGACGCCGGCGCAGGGCGGCGCACCGTTCCTGTGCCTCGAACCGTGGCAGGGTCATGCGGATTATGAAGGCTACACGGGGAATTTCAAGGACCGTGAAGGCAGCCTGACACTGGCCGCAGGGGAAGAACAGAGCTTCCATTACACGATAAAGATTGGCTGATATAACAATGCCCCCGCAGGGATTATCCAAATCCTTGCGGGGGCATTGTCTATGGTTATGATTATGCGAGGTACATGCTTTCGCTGATGGTGTTGGCGAGCTCTTCCTCGTTCATGTCTTTCGTATCTTTCGGTGCAGCTTCATAGGCATCCATGCGTTTCTTGATGAACTGGGTGTCGATGTTGCCAGTTCGGAAGTACGTGTCCTTGAGAATCTTCTTGTGCAGGGAAACGGTGGTCTTGACACCGTCGATGCGGAATTCCTTGAGGGCGCGTTCCATGATCTTGATGGCGTCACCACGGGTGCGGCCATGGACGATGATCTTGGCAATCATGGAATCGTAGTACGGCTCGATGGAGAGACCTGCCGTCACGCCGGAATCGAAACGGACGCGGGGGCCGCTGGGTTCATGCAGGAAGGAAATCTGTCCCGGGCAGGGCATGAAGTTGTTTTCCGGATCTTCGGCGTTGATGCGGCATTCAATGGCATGGCCGGTGAAATTCACATCATCCTGCGTGATTTCCAGTGCCTCGCCAGCAGCGATGCGAATCTGGGTGCGTACGAGGTCGATACCCGTAACGGCTTCGGTGATACCATGTTCAACCTGAATGCGGGGATTGATTTCCATGAAGTAGAATTCGTTGTTGGAAAGGTCCAGCAGGAATTCTACCGTACCGATGTTGGAGTAATGGACGCTCTTGGCGGCCTTGACAGCCAGACGGCCTACGCGGTTGCGCATATCCTGCGTGAGCGCGATGGAGGGGGATTCCTCCAGCAGTTTCTGGTTGCGGCGCTGCAGGGAGCATTCACGCTCGCCAAGGTGCAGGACTTCACCGTAGTTATCGGCCACAATCTGCACTTCGATATGGCGGGAGCGTTCGATATAATGTTCGAAGTAGTATTTCGTCTTGGTGATATCCACCAGCAGGTTCAGGATGTTCTTGAGGTCATTTTCATCATGAGCCACGCACATGCCCTTGCCGCCGCCACCGGATACCGGTTTCAGGATGACGGGATAACCGACCTCAGCGGCAACTCGGATGGCTTCTTCGTTGCTGGTCAGAGGATCGCTGCCCTTGGCCATGGGGATACCGGACGGTGCGATGGATGCGCGGGCGATATCCTTATCGCCTACGAGACGGATGGTTTCCGGCATGGGCCCAATCCAGGTGATACCAGCTTCCGTAACCTGTTCGGCAAAGTCTGCATCTTCGGAGAGGAAGCCGTAGCCGGGATGGATGGCATCCGCATGGGTTTCGCGGGCAGCTTTCAGGATAGCATCTTTATTGAGATAGCTCTCCAGAGCATCTGCCGGGCCGACATTGACCGCGATATCCGCCAGGCGGACATGCAGGGCATTGGCATCCGCTTCGGAATATACCGCTACGGTTTCGATGTCCAGCTCCTGGCAGGCACGGATGATGCGGACGGCAATTTCGCCGCGGTTAGCAATGAGAATGCGTTTAAACATAGGATTACCTCCTAAAACTTTACAAATTAATTAATATTATTAACAATTGTTGTATCAAGTTGTACATCAACAGGTGTTATAACCAGCTACTAAAACAACTATGGTATGAATTGTAGCACAATTTTTTTGGCTGGTCAATGATAAAGTGAAGGTATAGAAGTTATTCCTTAAAAGAATAATGAATGTTGTATACAAGAAATTTTCATATTTTTGTTGTATAGTGTGGTAATATAGTTAAAGTGGGAGGAAGTGAAGATATGACCGATATTGTAGCGGAGAAATTGAAATTGTTGCCGGATAAGCCCGGCGTCTATATCATGAAGAATGCCGAAGGGCGGATCATCTATGTGGGCAAGGCTATTGTGCTTAAGAACCGGGTGCGGCAGTATTTCCAATCCGGTAAGAACCATAGCCCCAAGGTCAGGGCGATGGTGAGTCATATTGCAGACTTTGAGATCATCATGACGGCTTCGGAAGTGGAGGCGCTGATCTTAGAATGCAATCTCATCAAGAAACATCGTCCCCGCTATAATATCAGCCTCAAGGATGACAAGAGTTATCCTTATGTGAAGGTGACTGTGCAGGAGGATTTCCCGCGGGTGTTCATTACCCGTCGGATATTGAAAGATGGTGCCCGCTATTTTGGCCCCTATACCAATGCCACGGCGGTGCATGAGAGCCTGAAGCTCCTACGGCGCTTGTTCCCTTTGCGCACCTGCAAGCATTTGCAGGAACGGCCCTGCCTGGAGTATCATATCAAAAGATGCTTGGCCCCCTGTGCTGGCAAGGTAGAAAGGGCAGATTATGATGCCATGATCAAGGCGGTGTTGCTCTTTCTCGAGGGACGCACGGAAGATGTGGAAAAGGAATTGCAAATCCGCATGGAGCAGGCGGCGGAGAGCTTCAATTTTGAAGTGGCGGCTCGGCTGCGGGATCAGCTGTTGGCTGTGCGCAAGGTGGCAGAAAAGCAGAATATCGTCACAGGTTCCGGCGATCAGGATGCCATCGGCATTGCCCGCTCGGAAATCGGCGTGGTGGTGCAAGTATTCATGATTCGCGCGGGCAAGATGATTGGCCGGGAGCACTTCCTGCTGCAGGGCAGTGAGGATGAAAGTGATGGAAAGCTTCTGGCGGCCTTCCTGCAGCAGTATTACCATCGAGCAACCTTTATCCCGCGGGAAATCCTGCTGCCCTTGGCAATCCCGCAGGGAGAGCAGGAACTCCTGGAAAAATGGCTGTCGGAGAAAAAACAGAAGGCCAAAGTCCAGCTTATCCTGCCTCAGCGGGGCACGAAAAAGGATATCGTGGATATGGCTGTAGGAAATGCGGAGAAATATCTGCATGATGAAGCGGCCCGTATCAAGCAGGCCAATGACCAGACCTTAGGGGCTGTGGAAGAATTGGGGCGTTGTCTGGGGTTGGCCAAAATGCCGGATCGCATGGAATGTTTCGATATCTCCCATAATCAGGGCAGTGAGACGGTGGCCTCCATGGTGGTCTTTGAAGGCGGCCTGCCGAAGAAGTCGGATTATCGGCGCTTCAAGATACAGAGTACCGAAGGCAAGCCGGATGATTTTCTGTCCATGCGGGAGGTTACAACCAGGCGTTATGTGGATCTGCCGGAGGAGGAACTGCCGGATCTCATCATTATCGATGGCGGCAAGGGACAGTTATCTTCGGCACTGGAAATCATCCGCAATGTGGCGGGGCATAAAAAGGTGCCGGTGGTAGGGCTGGCCAAGCAGTTTGAGTTGGTGTTCACCGAGGGCAATCCGGAACCTGTGGTCCTGCCACGGCATAGCCAGGCTTTGTATTTGATTCAGCGGATCCGCGACGAAGCTCATCGTTTTGCCATCACTTATCACCGGAAACTGCGGGGCAAGCGAAATCTGGTGTCAGTGCTTGACCATATCGTGGGTATCGGGCCGAAACGGCGGCAGGCGCTTTGGAGCCACTTTGGCAGTATCAATAAGATAAAGGCCGCTTCGTTGGAGGAACTGCAACAGGCAGCGGGGATGAACAAACCTGCTGCAGAGGCGGTGTTCAATTTCTTTGCGGCGCAGAAGGAATTGCGTGGCAAGTAGAGTCAGGATAGATTGAGAGGAAATTAATGAAGACGATTGATTTACATGTGCATTCTCTGGTATCCGATGGCAGTTTTACGCCCAGGGAACTGGCTGTTCATGCCAAGGAGCAGGGGCTTTCCGCCTTTGCCCTGACCGACCATGATGTGATTGCGGGAACGGAAGAAGCTGCCGCGGCTGCACAGGAAGTGGGTGTGGAATTCATCAATGGCATGGAGCTGACCGCAGATTTCAAAGGACATAAGATTCATGTGGTGTGTCTGGGCTTTGATGCGAAACATGCTGCCTTCCAAACCGTATACAAGAAGGTGCGGGCTATCAAGGAGGGCCGCATTGAGGATATCATCGAATTCGTGCGACGCAAAGGTGTCGATATCAGCTGGGAGAAAGTGGAAAAATTTGCCTATCAGGGGCTGATGGACCGCTATGCTATCATGCGCTATCTGGTATCCTTGCAGATGTATGACCGGGCGCAGCCTCTTTGGGATAATTACCTCGATCCGGCAGCGGTGGAACTGGGGCTTAATTTCAGCATCACAGCAGAAGAAGCCCTGCCGCTTATCCATAAGGCGGGCGGCGTGACGTCGCTGGCGCATTTCCATAAGAATATCGGCCTGGGAAATCTCGACAGCCGCCAGCAGCAGGAGCAGGCTATCTTGGAACTGCATCAGCTGGGGCTGGATGGCATGGAGCGGTATTATCCCAATTACACGGCTGAAGATGAAGCGTTTGCGGCACAGATGATCCAAAAGTATGATCTGCTGTCGACTGGCGGAACGGATTTCCACGGGTCGAACCGGCCCCAGATCGAGATGGGGACGGGGATTGATGGGAATATGGAAATACCTTATTCATTTTTTGAAGAAATCAAGACTCGGCTGGAGAAGTAAAATATTTTTCTTATTGGCAGGATTTGCCCTGAATAAGCTAGAACTACTCAACAAGCAATGCATTGTGTGTACTTTTCTTTGGTGCAAAGAAAAGTACCAAATACCCTGACGGGTGCAGGCGAAATTGCGGACTGAAATCCCATCCGGGGATTTATGTTCGCGGGCGCCCTTCCTTGGGCGCCAGGATTGCATGGTCTTTTTTAGGAGGGCTGGCGTATGAAAAAATGGGTTTGTACGGTTTGTGGCTGGATTTATGATGAGGAGACCGGGGACAGTGAGTATGATCTGGCTCCAGGCGTGGCTTTTGCGGATCTGCCAGAGGATTTTGTCTGCCCGCTGTGCGGAGTAGGCAAGGATATGTTTGAAGAACAATAGGATATCTGAAAAGACAGGAACAGTTATATTGACCAATCAAAAACAGGGGATGCGAAATAACGCAGGCCCTGTTTTTGGTATAGCCATTTGCAGGAACGATATTCATATTGATGGAGCGCAGCTTGTTTGGAATGAAAAGGAGGCAATGGTAATGAAGCCCGTGCGCAATGTTTACGTTTGTTTGCAAGCATGTTTTTTCGTTGTGTGCTTGCTGGTGATGGGGGCAAGCTATGGTGATGCCCGGTCCCTGTACAGGCAGCCGGTTATCCTGGACACGGATATTGGCAATTCGACCGATGATCTGTATGCCATGGATTTGCTTTATAAGATGGCTCGTCGTGGCGAGGTCGACATAAAGGGCATAGTGGTGGATCGGCAGGGGGATGGTTTTGCCGATCTGGCAGATATCATGAATACCTATTATGGGTTCCCGGACATTCCTATCGGTGTGGAACGGCAGGGTGTGGTCAATAGTACCATCCATATCGATTACCGCATGCTGGATGATTTGAAAAATGCTGATGGCAGCAAGATGTTTGCCCGTACGGACACGAATCTGCAGGATAATTTAGATGGATATAAGCTGTATCGCAAATTGCTGGCTGAGTCCAAAGACCATTCTGTTAAGATCATTGGCATTGGCTTTGTGTCCAGTCTGGTGCAATTGTTGGAATCGGGGCCGGATGAATACTCGGATCTGCCGGGCAGAGAACTGGTAAGACGCAAGGTGGATTCCTTTTATTTTATGGCTACCAAGCTGGGGAAAAACGCAGATCCTGGCTATAATCTGCGCTTCGATATTCCCTTGTCCAGGCGTTTTCTGACTGAGTGGCCCTGGGAGGTAAAGGTATATCTTTCCCCAAGTCCTGTGGGAGGGGCAATCGAATATCCAGTGGAAATGGTAATGCAGGATTTGGCCAATGAGGAGAAGCATCCTATATTGCAGGTCTATCGCAACAAGGATTGCAATACAGGGCAAAAAATGTGGGATTTTCTCTGTGTGGTAAATGCCGTAAAGCCGGAAGTCTTTGCCTATTCTCCGACGGGCTTTGTGTCCTTGGATGAAGCTGGGCAGATCTGCTTTACCAAAGATAAGCAGGGAAATTACGTCTATCAGCTGGCGGGGAATAAAAAGTGGAATGACAAGATGCTGGCATTTTTAAGATTTTATGGTAAGTAAATTTTCTTGTTAGCAGGTCATAAGACTATTAGACAAATTTATGATAAGATAAAAAATAATAAAAATATTTGCCGCTTTTTATTGCTTTTTTTGTCCGACTTTGTTATAATTATCACGTAATGAATCATAAGTTTGATTCATAGTTCCTGGCATTCCGAAAGCGGTTTCCATTATGGTATTTTGGTTTCGGGTAATCGCTTTCTAATTTTAAGGAGGCTTTTGATTATGAAGGTAACAGTTGTTGGTGCAGGTAACGTAGGCGCTACCGTAGCAAATGTGCTGGCAGTGAAGAATTTCTGCAGCGAAGTCATGCTCGTGGACATCAAGAAGGGGTTTGCTGAAGGCAAGGCCATGGACATCATGCAGACGGCACATCTCCTGAACTTTGACACCACGGTAACGGGCGTTACGGCCGAAATCGGTGACGAGAACGGCTATGCACCGACGGAAGGTTCCGATGTTGTGGTTGTTACTTCCGGTATGCCCCGCAAACCGGGTATGACCCGCGAAGAACTCATCGGCGTAAATGCAAAGATTGTCAAAGGTGTTGTTGACCAGGCGCTGAAGTATTCTCCCAACGCTATCTTCATCATCATCTCCAACCCGATGGACGCTATGACGTTCCTGACGCTGAAAGATTCCAAGCTGCCCCGCAACCGTGTTCTCGGTCAGGGCGGTATGCTCGACAGCAGCCGTTTCCGTTATTTCCTGTCCAAGGCTCTGCAGGAAGCTGGCTATCCGGCAACCCCGACCGACATCGATGGCACGGTTATCGGCGGCCACAGCGACAAGACGATGGTTCCGCTCACGAGCCTGGCTACCTATCGCGGTATCCCCGTTTCCCAGCTTCTCTCCAAAGAACAGCTTGATGATGCCGTTGCTCAGACGAAAGTGGGCGGCGCAACGCTGACGGGCCTCCTGGGCACTTCCGCTTGGTACGCTCCGGGCGCAGCAGCTGCTGCCATGGTTGAGGCTATTGCTCTCGATGCCAAGAAACTCATGCCTTGCTGCGTATACCTCGATGGCGAATACGGCGAGAAAGATCTCTGCATCGGCGTACCCGTTATCCTGGGCAAAGATGGCATGGAAAAGATTGTGGAGTACAAACTGGAAGGCGACGAAAAAGCTAAGTTTGATGAAAGCGTAGCTGCTGCTCGCAACACGAACTCCAAACTCGGCGATGCCCTGAAGTAAGCAATTGATAAGAGGTTCAAAGATTTTTCTTTGAACCTCTTTTATTTTTGCAGACTATTAAGTTTTGTTCTAATTGATACGATATATCAAATAAGAAAGGCGATTTAGGGCAAAGGGGGTGTCTGCTATGTTAGAACGAATTGAGCGCGTTGCCCGTATCAAAGGGGTGGAAGGCCGTGCCTTTGAGCGTAAGGAAGGATATAGTGAAGATAAGAGGAATAAACAATCGTTCAAGAATGCCCTGAACAATGAACTGGATAAAGAGGCCCGGCTGGCAAATGAGGCAGGTATCGATGCTCCTGGTGCTTATAAGCTGGAGTTATCCACGCATCCTACACAGTCATTGTTTTATAAGGAATACATTGATTTCAGGGAATTGGAAAACAGGATCAATCCTGTAGAGTGAATAGGGAAGGGTATGGACTGATGCGAGACAACTTTATAGGTGTTCTTATAGGAAAAAAACTCTCCTTGTGCTAGAATAATGCTAAGGAGAGTTTTTGCTTTGAGGTGTGTAATGTACAAAGACGATATTTATTATATGCAGGAGGCTTTGAAGGAAGCGCAGGCAGCTTATGACTTGGAGGAAGTGCCTATTGGTGCAGTATTGGTGGACAATGTTACGGGAGAAATCGTGACACGTGGACACAATATGCGGGAGATCTGGCATGATGCTACCGCACATGCTGAGCTTATCGCTATACAAAACGCCTGTAAGGATTTAGGCCGTTGGAGGCTTTCGGGATTGACGCTTTATGTTACAATAGAGCCCTGCCCGATGTGTGCCGGAGCCATTGTCAACAGCCGGGTGGACCGGGTAGTCTACGGCAGCACCGATAGCCGGGCTGGTGCCTGTGAGTCGGTTTTCAACATTCCGGGCAATGAGCGCTTGAACCATCGACCGGAAATCACGGCTGGTGTCCTGCAGAACGAATGTGCAGGCATCATGAAGCGCTTTTTCAAGGAACGCCGGGAGAAGAAAAAACGGGAAAAACAGCAGGCAAAAGAAGCGGAGGCGTGACCATGCGGATCATCATTACGGATTCTTATGAAAAGATGGGGCTGGAGGCGGCCAACATTGTGGCAGGGCAAGTCTATCTGAAACCTAACAGCGTTTTGGGGCTGGCCACGGGCAGTACGCCGGTTTCCATGTACCAGCGTCTGGCAGCAGTGCATAAAAACGTGGGGCTGGATTTTTCGGAAGTGACCACGTTCAATCTCGATGAATATATTGGCATGAGTCCGGATAATCCCCAGAGTTATCATTATTTCATGCAGGAAAATTTCTTCCGCCATATAAACATCCGTCCGGAGAACGTTTATCTGCCTAATGGTATGGCTGAGGATATGGTGGAAGAAGGCCAGCGCTATGAAAAACTGATTGAGTCCAAAGGTGGCATAGACCTGCAGGTCCTGGGGATCGGTCAGAATGCTCATATCGGTTTCAACGAGCCGGATGTGAAATTCGCGGCGACCACCCACAAAGTACAGCTGGATGAAGAGACCATCCAGGCCAATTCCCGTTTCTTCAAAAGTGCAGAAGAGGTCCCACGTTATGCCATAAGCATGGGCATCAAGACAATCATGATGGCGGAACACGTCATTCTGCTGGCCAATGGCCGCAATAAAGCGGAAGCCGTATACAAAGCTGTCTGTGGCGATGTGACGCCGGAGGCGCCAGCTTCAATCCTGCAGTTGCACAGAGATGTGGCTGTCATTGTGGATACCGAAGCGGCGGGGCTGTTGCCTAAGGCAATCCGTGGCATCAATATAACCTATAAATGAATCAAATGTCCCAATGCAGCATATCCGGATTGGGAGTAGCTTTATCGACTTCGGTCAGTATCCATGAAGCATTGTCATGGTCGGCAGCAAAAGCCTTTTCCAGACCAGCCTGGTATTTTTCGGGGATTTCCATGGCATGGATGGCCATATGCATATAATCCTTGGCCACCAGCGTTACGCCCCGCGCTGCAGCCAGCTGTGCCTTGAAGCGGTAGCCGTAATAGAGATAGCTGTTATGTTCAATGGGGATATCCTTATAGGCTTCGATGCGTTCATCCACTTCTTTTTCGGCATCGGCAGTCATGCCCATCTTGTGCATGATATTCCAGCGATCTGCCCAAAGTTCGCCACGCAGGATATATTTGTAGAGGAAATCCGTTCCTTCACCAGCTTCGATGGCCTGATTGATATGGTTCAGTGCTTCGTCATATTTTTCCTGTTCCTTTTCCAGGGCACTGAGTTTCTGCAGGGCAAAGACATATTCTTCGACTTCTTCGCTGTTATCCTCATCATAGTCTGCTTCGACGACGCTATGGAAAAGTTCGCTGGCTTCGTCCTTCTTGTCGATCTCATCCATGGCCAGGAAATGAGCCAGCCGGGCTCTGGCCCGCCAGCTGTCCATGCCGCCATTGAAGAGGCTTTCGGGGGGCTTGGCTTTGGAGTCCATTACCACATGGACTAATTTATGGAATTCGTTTTGTGTCATGAAAAAATCCTCCTTATACTTGACTTTTTTCATTATAGCCTAAAATAAGCAGGTAAGACAAGATTTAAAGTCAAAAAGTCAGAAATAGTATTTGACTTTTTGACTTTATTCTGTATAATAGAACTTGAAGATGAAACTTAACCGCGAAGTTACGGAGGAATACATTATGGGACAGGAAAAATATACCGCAAAAACCATGGCGGCGTTGCAGGCTGCCCAGCAGATGGCGGCGATGCGCTACCAGCAGGAGATCACTTCCCTGCATGTGCTTTTGGCATTGGCCAAGGAGCCGGAAGGATTGTTGAACGATATCTTCACGGAATGTCAGACGGATCTGCCGATGCTCAAGGCTCGTTTGGAACAGGAACTGGGCAAGATCCCGAGTGTCCGCGGCACAGACCGTCTTTCCATGGGGATGGATATGGTGCGGGTGCTGGCACGGGCCGAAGAGTTTGCCAAATCCATGAAGGATGAGTATCTTTCGACGGAACATCTGCTCTTGGGCCTGGCTGTGGATGGCAGCAGTGATGTGCAGGCCATCTGCAAAGAGTTCAAACTGACCAAGGGCAATATCCAGAGCGCCATCAAGAAATACCGTAAGCAGAATGTCACCAGTGAAAATCCTGAAGAAGGCTATAAATCCCTGGAAAAATTCGGCCGGGATCTGACGGCAGCTGCCCGTCAGGGCAAGCTTGATCCGGTGATTGGCCGTGATGAAGAAATCCGCCGGACCATTGAAATCCTTTCGCGCCGCACGAAGAACAATCCGGTGCTGATCGGTGAACCGGGGGTGGGCAAGACCGCGATTGTCGAAGGACTGGCTCGCCGCATCGTGGCAGGTGATGTGCCGGAGTCGTTGAAGAATAAGACGCTCTATTCCCTCGATATGGGCTCCTTGATTGCCGGAGCCAAGTTCCGGGGCGAGTTTGAGGAACGGTTGAAAGCGGTACTCAATGAAATCGTCAAATCGGACGGCCAGATCTTGCTCTTTATCGATGAAGTGCATACGGTGGTGGGGGCTGGTGCCGCCGAAGGTGCCATGGACGCGGGCAATCTCCTGAAGCCCATGATGGCTCGCGGCGAACTGCGCTGCATCGGTGCCACGACGCTCAACGAATACCGCAAGTATATCGAAAAGGATACAGCATTGGAGCGCCGCTTCCAACCGGTGATGGTGGGCCAGCCCAGCGTGGAAGACACCATTTCCATCCTGCGCGGCTTAAAGGAACGCTATGAAGTCCATCATGGTGTGCGCATCCGTGATGCGGCGCTGGTATCGGCGGCCGTATTGTCTGACCGTTATATCTCCGACCGCTTCCTGCCGGATAAGGCCATCGACCTGGTGGATGAAGCCGCGGCTAAGTTGCGCACGGAAATCGAATCCATGCCGGCGCCCATTGATGAAATCCGCCGCAAGATCATGCAGCTCGAAATCGAGGAGCAGGCCTTGAAGAAAGAGACAGATGCGGCCTCGCAGGAAAAGCTGGCGGATATTACCGCTGAAAAGGAGAAACTGCAGGCGGAGGAAAATACCCTCAAGGCAAAATGGGACAGCGAGAAGCAGGCCATCTTGCGGGTGCGGGCCATCAAGAAGGAAATCGATGATGTCAACAGTCAGATGGAAAGCGCTGAGCGTGCCTATGATCTCAATCGTCTGTCGGAGCTCAAATACGGCAAGTTGCCGCAATTGCAGCAACAGTTGAAAGAAGAAGAAGAACGCATTGCGGCCCGTGCGCAGGGCGAATCCCTGCTCAAGGAAGAAGTGGGCGAGGAAGATATCGCCAAGGTCATCAGCTGCTGGACGGGGATTTCCGTCAGCAAGATGCTCACCGGCGAACGCGAAAAGCTCATCCATCTCGAAGATGTGCTCCATGAACGGGTAGTTGGCCAGGACGAAGCTGTGAAAGCTGTCAGCGAGGCTATCCTGCGGGCCAGAGCCGGCATCAAGGACCCCAACCGTCCAATTGGTTCCTTTATCTTCCTTGGCCCCACGGGCGTGGGGAAGACGGAGTTGGCCAAGACACTGGCCGAAGCCCTCTTTGATGATGAGCGCAGCATGATCCGCATCGATATGAGTGAATACATGGAGAAACACAGTGTGGCTCGTCTGATTGGTGCGCCTCCGGGATATGTGGGCTATGATGAAGGCGGTCAGCTCACAGAAGCCGTGCGTCGCCGTCCTTACAGCGTCATCCTGCTGGATGAGATCGAGAAGGCTCATCGTGATGTGTTCAATGTGCTCCTGCAGATTCTGGACGATGGCCGCCTGACTGATGGCAAGGGCCGCGTGGTGAACTTCAAGAACACGGTCATCATCATGACCAGCAACTTAGGCTCCCATGAAATCCTCAACAAGGATTATGAAGAGGCACAGAGTGCAGTCAAGGAAATCCTCAAGGATTACTTCCGCCCGGAATTCCTGAACCGTGTGGATGATATCATTGTCTTCAAGGCACTGGCCAAAGAACAGGTCAAGAATATCGCCGGCATCCTTTTGCAGGCTTTGGGTGAGCGTCTGCAGCGTCAGGTCAAGATTACCTTGGGATGGAACGAAGACGCGCTTGTCGCTTTGGCCGATCAGGGGTTCGATCCGAACTTTGGGGCCAGACCTTTGCGCCGCTTGCTGGTGCATACCGTGGAAACGGCTCTGTCCAAGGCCATAATCCGTGGCGAGGTACAGGAAGGTGATACTGTGAATATTGGTTTTGAAAATGGCGAGTTTACCTTCAAGACGGCATAAATACTAAATAGGAAGTTGGGACGCAGTGCGAAATCATTGTTTCGCACTGCGCTTTGTGCTATAATATCGACGTGTGTTTCTAAATGATAAATAAACATCTATGGATGGTGAGAAAATGAAAGTTACCAAAGAAGATTTGCAGAATGTAGCTGTTCTTTCCCGTCTGGCAATTCCCGCCGACCAAGAAGAAAAGTACATCGGCCAAATGGATAAAATCCTGACTTATATGGATAATCTTGCCGAACTGGACACGGAGAATGTCAAGCCGACCACCTATGCTCTGCCCATGCAGAATGTGTTCCGCAAGGACGAAGTGAAAGAGTCCCTCGACCGTGAGGCTGCTCTGGCTAATGCTCCCTTGAAGGAAGACGGCTATTTCAAGGTTCCGAAGGTTCTGGAAGACTAAGGCAGGAGGATTGAACGTGAGATTATATGAAAAACCGGCTCATGTACTTCATGACATGCTGGTGAATAAAGAGATTACAAGCGTAGAGCTCACGGAAGACGTGCTGGCTCGCATTGACGAAGTAGAAGGGGATGTCAAGGCTTACCTGACCATCACCCGTGACGAGGCACTGGCTCAGGCCAAGGCTGTGGATGAAAAGATTGCCAATGGTGAAACGATTTCCTTCCTCGAAGGTATCCCGGGCGCCATCAAGGACAATATCTGCACCAAGGGCATCAAGACCACCTGCGCTTCCAAGATCCTGGAAAACTTCGTGCCGCCTTATGATGCTACAGTCATGACGAAAATCAAGGCCGAAAATCCGGTTATCCTGGGCAAGCTCAACATGGACGAGTTCGCTATGGGCGGTTCCACGGAAAATTCCGCTTACCATCCGACCTGCAACCCCTGGAACACGGAATGCGTGCCCGGTGGTTCCTCAGGCGGCAGCGCTGCTTCCGTGGCTGCTGGTACGGCTATTTGGTCCCTGGGTTCCGACACCGGCGGTTCCATCCGTCAGCCGGCATCCTTCTGCGGCGTGGTTGGCCTGAAGCCGACCTATGGCCGTGTTTCCCGCTATGGCCTCGTGGCCTATGGTTCCTCTCTGGACCAGATCGGCCCTGTGACCCGTGATGTGACGGACTGCGCGAACATCCTCAACATCATCGCCGGCCATGATGATATGGACTCCACTTCCAGCGTAGCTGAGGTGCCTGACTTCACCAAGGCGCTGGTGGAAGATGTGAAGGGCCTCAAGATTGGTCTGCCGAAAGAATACTTCGTCAAGGGCATGGACCCCGAAGTGGAAAAGGCTATCCGCACGGCTATTGAAACGTACAAGGAAATGGGCGCTGAAATCGTCGAGATTTCCCTGCCGCATACGGATTATGCCATTTCCGCCTATTACCTGATTGCTCCGGCAGAAGCTGCTACCAACCTGCAGCGCTATGACGGCGTAAGCTACGGCGAGCGCGTGGATGGTGAAGACCTGGTTTCCATGATGACCAACACCCGCACGGAAAAATTCGGCGAAGAAGTGAAGCGCCGTATCGTTATCGGCAACTACGCTCTGTCCGCCGGTTACTATGATGCGTATTACCTCAAGGCCATGAAGGTGCGTACCCTCGTTGCTGAGGACTATGCCAAGGCCTTTGAACAGGTTGATGTGATTCTGGCACCGGTAGCGCCCACCACCGCCTTCAAGATCGGCGAAATGGCTGGCGCCCCCCTGCAGATGTACCTGCAGGATGCCTGCACGGTACCTTTGAACCTGGCTGGCCTGCCGGGCATCTCCATTCCCTGCGGCATGAGCAGCAAGGGAATGCCCATCGGCATGCAGCTCATCGGCAAGGCCCTGGACGAGGAAACCATCATCCGCGCAGCTTATACCTATGAGCAGAGCCAGGATTATCACACGAAAATGCCGCAGCTGGGAGGTAACAACTAATGAAGTACGAAGCCGTCATTGGCCTGGAAATACATTGTGAATTAAAGACGAAAACCAAGATTTTCTGCGGCTGCGCCACGGAATTCGGTGCTGACCAGAACACCCATGTATGCCCGGTGTGCCTTGGTATGCCCGGTGTGCTGCCCACGGTAAACCAGCGGGTAGTGGAGTTCGGCATCAAGGCCGGCTTGGCTACCAACTGCGAAATCAACAAGTACAGCAAGTTCGACCGCAAGAACTACTATTATCCTGACCTGCCGAAGAACTGGCAGACCTCCCAGTATGACCTGCCCATCGCAGAGCACGGCTGGGTGGATATCGATGTGAACGGCGAAAAGAAGCGCATTCGCCTGACCCGTATCCATATGGAGGAAGACGCTGGTAAGCTCGTACACTCCGGCACGACCATCAAGGATTCCAATTCCAGTAACGTGGACTACAACCGTACCGGTGTGCCTCTTCTCGAAATCGTATCCGAACCGGATATGAGCTCCGCTGAGGAAGCACGTGCTTACATGGAAAAAATCAAGGCCATCATGGAATACATCGATGTGTCCAACTGCCGCATGGAAGAAGGCAACCTGCGTGCCGACATCAACGTTTCCCTGCGCCCCGTAGGCACGAAAGAGCTCGGCACCCGCACGGAAATGAAGAACATCAACTCCTTCAAGAATCTCGAAGACGCCATCAACTACGAAATCGAGCGTCAGACGGAAGTTCTGGAAGACGGCGGCCATATCGTGCAGGAAACCCGCACTTATGACCCGGCTCGCGGCATCACGCTGTCCATGCGCAGCAAGGAAAATGCCCATGACTACCGCTATATGCCGGAACCGGACCTGCCGCCCATTGTGACCAGCGAAGAAACCATCGAGAAGTACCGCAGCGAGCTGCCGGAACTGCCGGATGCCCGCCGTGCCCGCCTCGAAGAGGAATTCGGCCTGTCCGATTATGATGCCGGCATCATCACCAGCTCCCGCGCCATGGCTGAATACTTTGACGCTGTGGTAGCTACCGGTGCCGATGCCAAGCTGGCTGCCAACTGGATGATGGGCGACCTGCTGAAGAACCTCAACGATGAGGGCATTGATATCAGCAAGTCCCCCGTTGAGGCACAGCGCCTGGGCGAGATGATCCAGCTCATCATGAAGGACACCATTTCCGGTAAGATTGCCAAGAAGGTCTTCAAGGAAATGTGGACGAACACCGACAGCCCGGAAAAAATCGTCAAGGACAAGGGCCTGGTACAGATTACCGACACCAAGGCCATCGAAGGCATTGTGGACGAAGTTATCGCCAACAATCAGAAGGCCGTTGACGACTACAAGGGCGGTAACAAGAAAGCCATCGGCGCTCTGGTGGGGCAGGTCATGAAGGCCTCCAAGGGTAAAGCTAACCCGCAGATGGTCAACAAGCTCTTGGCCGAAAAATTAGGCTGATTTTTATAGGATACAGAAAGGGGATGCCAGCGGGCATCCCTGTATTCTCTTTTGGGGAGGAAATTATGGCAGAAGGAAAAGAAAAATTACCCGGTGAAACCTATTGTTTTGCCTGCGGTCCGGAAAATCCCATCGGTCTGCATTTGGATTTTCATTTTGCGGATGACAAATACATTGCCGAAAAAGCTCTGCCTCATGAATACCAGAGCTATGACGGTGTGGTTCATGGCGGTATTGTGACCACCATGCTGGATGAGGCCATGGGAGGCTGTCTGTATTCTGCCGGGGAAAAGGCCGTAACTGCCCGTTTGGATGTCCGCTACCGCAAGCCTACCCCGGTAGGGGAAGCCCTGACCATCACCGGTTGGGAAGAAAGCCGCCGCGGCAGCTTTGTCAATATGAAAGCCACGATTGCGCTGGCAGATGGCACAATCACAGCTGAGGGTACGGCTAAGATGGCCTTAGTGGATTGATAAGGAAGGTGCACTGGATTATGCAGTATAAAGCCGCCATCTTTGATCTGGATGGCACATTGATTGACTCTTTAGCCGATTTGGCCGACAGTGCCAATGAAATGCTGGACAGCTATGGTTTTGCCCAGCATGATATAGATGCTTACCGTTATTTTGTAGGCAACGGTTCCCGCAAGCTCATTGAGCGCTGCCTGCCGGCGGACAAGGCAAAGGACAATGCGTTCGTTGATGAGGCTTTGGCTCGCTATAAGGCCTGCTATGATAAGAACCTTACCCATAAGACTGCATGCTATGCAGGCATTGAGAAAATGTTGCGCGCTTTGCAGGAAAAAAACATTCCTTTGGGAATATGTACCAATAAGCATCAGTCAGCTGCGGATGAAATCTGCCAGAAACTCCTGTCTGCGCATGACTTCGTGGAAATCATCGGCGACCGCGCAGGCTTGCCTCGCAAGCCGAACCCGCAGAAGGTGCTGCTGATTGCGTCGAAAATGGGCGTTGAACCGGCAGAAGTGGCTTATCTGGGTGACACCAGCGTGGACATGGATACGGCGGTGAACGCAGGCTTCCTGCCTGTCGGCGTGACCTGGGGGTTCCGTCCCCGGGAGGAGCTGCTGGAGCATGGTGCCAAGGTTTTATTGGACAGCCCGGAAGAACTGCTGACCAAAGTTGTATTTTAAGTTTCAGGATTGTAAGGATATTTAGGAGAGGAAAGACAGATGAGCAAAAAAGTTCCCGTGGAAAAAGGAAAAGCTTATGAAATCGCAATCAACACGCTGGGAACCAGCGGCGAAGGAGTGGGGCGCTATCAGGACTTCACGGTGTTCGTGCCCTATGCTCTGCCGGGAGAAAAAGTGCTGGCGATCATTGACGAGGTGAAGAAGACCTATGCCAAGGGCCATGTGAAGGAAATCCTGACCAAAAGCGCTGACCGGGTGGAGCCCGTCTGCGGCATTTACGACAAATGCGGCGGCTGCCAGCTCCAGCATCTGGATTACATGGCCCAGCTGCAGGCCAAGCGCCAGCAGGTAATCGATGCCGTCACCCGCATCGGCAAACAGCCGGACTTGCGGGTGGAGCCTACCATCGGTGCGGCCACGCCTTGGAATTACCGCAACAAGATGCAGTTTCCCATCGGCCGGGACAAGGGCAAGACCATTATCGGCTGCTTTGCTCAGGGCAGCCATGAAATCATCGACACCACCGACTGCCATATCCAGAAGGAAGGCAATAATGAAGTGGTCAATGCCGTGCGGGAAATCATCACCAAGCTGAATATTCCCGTCTACAATGAGGATAAGCATAATGGCGTCCTGCGCCATGTGGTAGGCCGCGTAGGCAAGAACGGCGATATCATGGTGGTCATCGTCACCGCGACCACGAACCTGCCTCGGGAAAAGGAATTCGTGAAGATGCTGCGGGCTAAACTGCCCAAGGTGGTCAGCGTTCATCAGAACATCCAGACCTATCGCAACAACGTGATCATGGGCCGGGATACCAAACTCCTCTGGGGCCGTCCCACCATTCAGGACAGCATTGGCCGTCTGACCTTCCACATCTCGCCCCGTTCCTTCTTCCAGGTCAACACCAGCCAGGCAGAAGTTCTCTATAACAAGGCGCTGGAATACGCCAACCTTTCCGGTCAGGAAACGGTTATCGATGCCTACTGCGGCACCGGCACCATCACGCTGTTCCTGGCCCAGAAAGCCCATAGCGTCATTGGCATCGAAATCGTCAAGCCTGCCATCCTCGACGCCCAGAAAAATGCTCGGGACAACAACGTGCGCAACGCCGAGTTCATCGTAGGCGATGCCACTCAGGTTATGCCCCGGCTCTACAAACAGGGTGTGCGAGCCGACGTGGTAGTGGTAGACCCGCCCCGTGCCGGCTGCACGCCCACGGTGCTCGAAACCTTTGCTAACATGCAGCCGGAACGCATTGTCTACGTTTCCTGCAACCCCGCTAGCCTCGCTCGTGACATCGCCATCCTTGACGAAATGGGCTATAAGGCCGTAAAAGTGCAGCCGGTGGATATGTTCCCCTGTACTTCGCATGTCGAATGTGTGACGTTGCTACAACGGAAAAAATCGTGAAACTCTTTGATTTCACTTGCTTCTGGCCATATTTTGAGTTCAAGTTAAAGCCCGATGGAGGCCGTGAAAAAGTGCATTTTTCAGGCTTTCGAGTGGAGCTACGATTACATATGGTATAAGGAAACATATTAAAATATAACGCATAATTTGATAGGTTCGCTAAAAAAGCAACCGACTGATATCAGTTAAATGATATTAGTCGGCTGCTTTTTTTATACGAGGGGGGGATGCTTATGAATGTAAAAAAATAGACCGGCTCTAGCACCTGCCGGTCTTAAAAGAAATATACCATATCGCGGAATTTCAATTTCTTATATCCTAAAATCCCGAGATTTTTTAACCTACGGGATCCTCAAATCCTAAGGCCTTGAATATCTCATGTTGTTCCTTGCTAATTGGCTGAACGATACGCTTACCATTCAACCGGGCTACGCGGAGCTTGCGTACCTTCAAGAGCATTTCATGCATGGTGTAGGTCTTGTAAAGACCGCCACGCAGCATCCGCTGGTGAAGTTCACTGATAAGCAGCAAGGCAATAAAGCTGATGAACAGCTTGTTTTCCATTCGCTCATTGTTATGGACACGCAGACGATTTAAATCTAGTGTGTTCTTCAGTCGGGAGAAGCTTTTCTCGACAACATCTTTTGTTCTGTAAATGGTCAATTATCTTGTTGCGGCGGGAAGCGCCGCAGTGTAATGGTCTGTAATGGTTTGAGAGGAATACATGGA
Organism: Pseudoselenomonas ruminantium; assembly: GCF_900142515.1. GTDB lineage: Bacteria > Bacillota > Negativicutes > Selenomonadales > Selenomonadaceae > Selenomonas_A > Selenomonas_A ruminantium_D. Next base: position 46,235 of record NZ_FRBC01000021.1, read on the forward strand.
CACCGTGTAGAAAATAAGCAGAAAGATGATGGGGCGATGTTAATAATTAACATCGCGAGGAGGGAGGATGCTACGATGGCTAAATACTACGATGGTTGTCCCCGGTGTGGCAGGCGGGATTTTGGGGAGATACTACACTGCAAGAGGTGCAATACGGATTTTTGCACGAAGTGCCAGGGGAAACGGAAGCTGGCTGATGGTACAGAATATGCGTGCTGTCCCCGGTGTGGTGCAGAAATTGACGATGACGATACCGTAGTCGTTGTAACGACCGAGAAAGAAAACATCAAGAACAGATAAAGTGTATCTTTGTATAGTGTAAACAAACAGATAATACTAAAAATGGGAAATTAAGCTGATTTTTTGCAATAAGTGTTGACATCACCTCCAGAATATATTATATTACCTATCAAACAAATGTGTAATAGACTATGGGGGTGCGTTCTATGAGTCATCAGCTTTGGAATCTTATTAACGAGTTGCAGTCAGAGAAATATGAATGGGTAGATTTAAGCCATTCCTTGAACAATGACAGCCCTTACTGGGCAGGTATTCCTGAAGGGTCGGTGGAGCTGTCCAAGACAGTATTTGACTGGGGCAATCCTATACTTGAATGCCTGATTCAGACCTTCAAATTTCCGGGGCAGTTCGGTACGCATATTGATTTCCCTGGTCATTTCGTCAAAGATGCGCCTCTATCGGAAAAATTTGGTGTCAGGCATATGCTTTACCCGCTGGTCGTAATAGATATCAGCGATAAGGTGCGCGAGGATGTGCATTACGCTGTTACGGTGGAGGATATCAAGGCATTTGAAGCAAAATATGGGGATATCCCGGATGGAGCTTTTGTAGCGTTGAATGCCGGCTGGGCAAAGAATTGGCCGGATATGAATAAACTATCGGGGATAGATAAGGACGGCAATGAAAATGCTCCCGGCTGGTCGCTGGAAGCATTGAAGTATATCTATGAGGTGCGCAATGCGGCAGCCAATGGTCATGAAACCTTGGATACCGATGCCAGTGCAGTTGCTGCCGCTGCTGGTGACCTGGCCTGCGAGCGCTATGTGCTCAGTAAAGGGAAACTGCAGATTGAGGTGCTAAATAATCTGGATAAAGTAGCACCGGTGGGAGCATTGCTGTTCGCCGCTTGGCCAAATATCGAGCAGGCCACCGGTTTGCCGGTTCGTGTGCTGGCAATTACGCCCCAAAAATGATTGGCTGAATGAGAAAAGAGTCTTGCGGATGCAAGGCTCTTTTCGGTATACCAATGTTAATAATTAACGTCGGCAATGGGGATGTTCTGATGCACTATCGGATATATCCCAGTTTCTTCATGCTACAGTATCTTTTCTCGCCGATGATAACATGGTCTACTACAGGAATGTCCATAATTTTGCCGGATTTGACCAGTTTACGGGTAACGGAAATATCTTGTCTGCTTGGGTCGGGGTCGCCGCTGGGGTGGTTATGGACAAGAATGATAGACGTACCTTCTTTTTTACAGCCTCTCTCCACATAGAAAAAGACACTGGTGCTTGCAGTGCCTACTGTTGTATGGTATGCTGTTGGAACTGTCAGCATAAATGCGGCATGATGACTTAGATGATGTGGAGGATATTGGTTTGTTGAGATTTGAAGGCGAGGATTATCCCACGAGATTGATTGCGTTTGATTTGCCTGAAATCAGCGGAAAACACTTGATTTCAGTAGACAGCCTGGACGTTGCTCTTATGACTAAAGACGGCTGTTATGTCTCGGAGGAAGCGCGGGCCGTTGATGAAAAGATTTTCGTCTATGTTCCGGACAAGATGATTGATGCTGAGGAGAATACTCTCATACAGTATGTGAAGGAAATGGTTGCATAAAGTGCAGCCAGGTTTGACCTGCGTCGATGTTAATTATTAACATCCAATAAAGGGATGGAAGTCCAGTAATCTGGTATTTCATTCGCATTGGTAAGTGGATATCGTTATATAGAGAGAAAGAACCAACACTCCGAGGGATGAAACCTTCGGAGTTTTTGCTGTATAAATGATAAAAATGGTTGAAGGTCTAATAAATTCTTAAGAAAGAACTAAACAGATTCTAATAAACAGGTGATAAAATTTATCAGTATTTATATGAAACTTAGAAAATAGCACTGCAGATGCTGTGCAGCCAAGAATTTTGGTGAAATGGAAGAAAGGGTGTCAGATTAGTGGAAGCAGAATTAAATGAGGTACAGGAAGCGAAAAATGAGCCAGTAGACAAGGGATGGTACAGTTATTTTCTATGGGTGAATTGGTTGGTTACATACGCAACTTTACGGCAAGATACAATACAAGTGCTTATTGCAAGTGTTGCCTACGCGCTGATAACCTTTTATGTGGCCTGTCGGAGCAAAAGCCTACAGTTTTGTCTGAAGATGCTCCCGGGAGTATTACTGAGCATGTTCCTAGCTTTAAAAGGTTTTGAGTTGATTGGGGGAGTGGCCTTTGGAATAGCACTCATTGCAGCATTGTACTCAAATAGGAAGCGGTTCAAGATGTATGGGAAATACAAGCCCTTTATGGCCTTTTATGGCTCTCTTGTGCTTATGTGGATTGGGTTCGTTGGAATTCCCTTCATCGCGCTGATGCTGGGCAATATCGGTCAAACTGTAACTTATACAACACCCCGCTGGGTGGATATAACCTGGAGCATACTGACCTGCTTAGCTTTGTGGTGGCTGTTTCATAGGGAACAAACAAATGGCCGCAGATTTTGGGAAACAATGCGAATTTTGTATCTTTTTCCTATAGTATTTGCGATACTCCTAATCGATTGGGCTACACTGATACCAATAAAATTCATCTCCGGCAAGAGTACTTTGGGGGATGATGAACATGATTATTTTGCATGGGAAAGCTAGAATATAAGTAAAAATAGCCAAAGAAGAAATAGTATATGGAGTTATTGCACCACTAGGAGATGATTAAATCATGAATACTTTTTGGAAGCGATTTATTATAATAGGACTTCCTATGCTTGTTCTTATGACAATAAAATATTCCAATAAAATAGAAAGCTATACCCATAGTCAATTGCCTATAGTTGCTGAAAAAAATATCACCAGCTGGCAATCGGCGAACTTAAAGCAAGATGATGGTAGGATGCTCAGCCTTGAACTGCCTTTTAAACTTGACAAACACATGGATTTGTCATCAAAGGGAGATCCTAACCTTAAAAAAGCTGAAAGCTATACTCATGAGGGGATGGAGGGCGGAATATTTGTTGTTGCTTACCATGGTGTTGTGTCGGATCCAAATATCAAAGTAAATTTCAATAAGCGGACTTTCATGTCTAGTTTTAATAACAGTGAGAAACAAAAAACAGAAGTTCAGTCACTTGAACCGCGAATAATAAACGGACAAAATGTGACTTACGCGAAAATAAAGTATGCTGTTGATGATGAAGAATGGGAGATGCAAGGACTTGGTATAAATGAGAGCAACGAATTCTGGAAAATAATGTGCTGCTATCGTGCAGATAATGATAAAGCTGCCCAAAATGCCAAACACACTATAGAGTCTCTAAAAATACAATAATCATGACAACACTAAAAAGTACCATTTCACAATGGGGAGTTGCCGCGTAATAATGAGTATAAGGTGTGTAGAATAGAAGGATTTCAAATGGATGATAGAAACGAGAGTCCCTGGGGAGTTTTGATATTTTTAATTATTTTGCTTGTGGTGTTAGGGCGAGGATACTTTGTGGAAGATGAGGTTTGCGAGAGGGATATCAGGGAGATGTATTCTATTTACGATTCCTTAGCTGTTCCTGAACAGACCGTTGAAGTTAAACTGCATGATAGGAAAAAGTGGGGGAGTTCTGTTTCATTGGATGCAGAATTTGCAACTTCCTTATCCGATGATGAAATTAGAGACTTTTACATGCAATATTTAACTGAAAATGGATGGGATTATCATGAGAAAGATAATAGATATATGAAAGATGGATTGAGACTTGTTGTCAGGAAAAAGAAAGAAGGAAAGTACTCTATAGGAATAGTTAAGTTTTATAACTATAGACTTGCCAATGTGAAAGAGTAAAGTGTTAGAAAAGGTGGAGCATATGAAAAAGGTTAATTTCAAGTATTTTCCAAACATATATGAAGATGACGCTTTGATTCATGCAGAGGGAGTATGCCAATGCTGCGGCAAGAATGTATATGAATATATCGATACACTGTATTCCCAAGATGATGTTGACTGCATATGTCTCCAGTGTGTCAGTGATGGAAGTGCCGCGGCAAAATTTCACGGCGATTTTATTGAAGATGCAGATCCGGTAAGTGATCCAGCTAAGCGGGACGAATTATTTCATAGGACACCAGGGTACCTTTCCTGGCAGGGAGAATACTGGCTGGCATGCTGTGATGATTATTGTAAGTATATTGGATATGCAGGAATCGAAGAACTCGAAAAATTGGGATGTAAAGAGGAAATTCTCAAGGAATATGTGGAACGTGATCCATTAATCCCTATAGAAGATTTAGAAGAATGCTTAAATAAAGATGGATATATGCGTGGATATTTATTTCAATGCCTGCACTGTGGAAAATATCATTTGTGGGTTGATATGGATTGATGAAAAATGAGCGGAGATTGATAAATCGATGAGCAGCAATAACGTAAAAAAGAAGTTTTATGAGGATATGCAATCGTTTTATGACCAGCAGGATAAATATAATTTTTTGTATGCAATATCTAAATGTGAAATAAGAGAATATTTGCGGGGGGATGGGAAATATAGGAAATACTCAGCCTCTGATTTTTACATTGCCTATGAACCTACGGATACATGCAGGGTGATAAAAGATGTCTTTTATGCAGAAGCAGCTAAAGTGGGCGCCGTAGATATGTTTTTTGATTATCTGAGACAGATGGCTGAAGAATCAGCATTGGGGGCGTATTTATCCTTTGATTACTCTAAATTAAAGAATAAGGAAGGACAGGTGGTTTAAAATGAAATATGAAATTATGCACTCAGAGGCTTTTCCAATTGTAAAATGTCAGCTGGAGCGAGGTGAAAAACTGAAGGCAGAATCAGATGCTATGATAACGATGTCAGCCACTATTGATGTGGAAGGCAAGATGAATGGCGGATTGTTATCTGGACTTGCTCGGAAGTTTTTGACTGGTGAAAGTTTCTTCTGTCAGGAGTTAATTGCGTCCAGAGGAGCAGGTGAGGTACTGCTGGGACATTCTCTGCCCGGTGGCATACTTGATTTAGCATTGAATGGCTCTTATGGCTGGAGAGTGCAAAAAGGCAGCTATATGGCAAGTACAGAGGGAATTGAGTTTGATACAAAAATGCAGAACCTGTCTAAGGGACTGTTTTCAGGGGAAGGTTTCTTTATATTAAACGTTAAAGGAAGTGGAACCTTATTTGTAAGCAGTTTCGGTGCAATTCATCCCCTAAGTCTTGCTGATGGAGAAGAAATCATCATTGACAATGGAAATCTGGTTGCATGGCCGGACTATATGGATTATACAATCGAAAAAGCTTCCAGCGGATGGATATCTGGGATTAAGTCAGGGGAATGTCTGGTGACGCGGTTCCGGGGGCCGGGCACGGTATTGATTCAGACAAGAAATCCCAGTGGTTTTGAAGCATGGATTCGTTCGATGGTGCCGGTAAAATAACGGTGATGTGTGCAGGAGACGCAGGATGAACAATAAGATCAATTCATCATATCCGAAAATTGGAAACGCGGAAATTGTAAGAGCGGAAAAGCTTTTAGGAATCAGGCTGCCGGAGAGTGTGAAAAAGTTCTATTTGGAAAATAATGGCGGCATGCCGGAGTGTGATGTTTATATTAGCGATGGCTATGCGTATATGGTGAATTATTTTATGCCGCTAATTCTTCCCGATGGGCTGGATGACACAGTGATAGCCACCAAAAGACTTATTGATGACGTGTCACCAAGCTGGTTTATTCCTATTGCCGATGATGGAGGAGAGCTGCTTTATGGTTTCAGTACAGCTGACGAAGAGCCAGGAGCCATTTACTGCTGGATAACGGATTGTGAGTGCAATGAAATTCCGGAGGATTATAATCCAGACGATTACATGGTGTATCTAAGTGGAAATATACAGGACTTCATCGAGGGTATGATAAAGGTCGAAGATTAATCGGACAGAGGCGGGAACATGAATATAGCGGAGACAAGGGCAAAACTGGAAGAAAGCCATGTGCCTAAGGATATGTATAGCTTTGGCTGGACAACCTCGGAAATGATGTGCATCGAGTATAAGAAGAAACAGTGGGAGGTTTATTACAGCGAAAGAGGCTCTAAGTGTGGTGTCAAGACATTCAGGAAAGAAAATGAAGCATGTAAGTATTTCTATGACATGGTAATGCAAGATTTTAAGCAGCATCAGGAATATCTTCTGCATTATAGAATAAACAAATTAAGACCACTCTTGGAAAGACCTTATCGGGAGAATGATTTGTTTTACCGGGATGATATGATTGTTCCGCACAGCAAGGAGGAATGGGACAGGCTTCAAAAGGAACACAATATAAAATTCCCGCTTGATTACATGGATTATATCAATGCGTATGGGCTGGGAGCGGTAGATAACGTCTTATGGATATATAGTCCGTGGTGTGAGATTGATGGCTTTAATTTATTTAAAGCTGGCAAAAAAGTCCTGGAGGCATATAGAGCTTCACTGAAAGACTTTCCTGAAGGATTGCTCCCCTTGGGAAGAACTAATAATGGAGTCGATATTTTTTGGCGGAATACGGATGAAGATCCAGATAAGTGGCATTTGATTGTATGTAAAGGATGTTCGGCTGAATTTTATGAATATGAGATGTCCATTACAGAGTTTCTAGTGGGAATAATAAAAGGGATAGTGCAGTGTGATGCCTTACCGGAAAATTGGAGTGGTGCAGGGCATTTGGAGTTTATCTCCTATAAGTAACAATCTGGATACAAGAAACATCAGGAATAAGGAATGTCGGGAGGTGGTTGGATGAAGTTTGATATAGCAGAATTACGAGAGCCGATGCGAATTGTTTACGATATACAAGGCAAGGGAATCTTTCACAGCCCGGAATATGTTGAGATAAACAATCCCTCACTGGAACAGTTGTTTGCAGTAATCGGTCTGCTAGATGGAGAAAATACAACGGAAGTATCCCTGGAGAGTGAAAATGCTGGCAAATGCATGATTATAGGCGGGGGCAATCAAGGGCTGTATAATGTGGTGTACAGCGAAGAGTATGGTAAGAGAAACTATACGTTGCTGAAGGAAAGATACATAGAAGGAAAAGTGCATAAGCTGGTATGTGGCGGCCAGATGGCAGATTTTGAGGATGAAATCTGTGTAGATTTAGACAAGGTAAAAGAAACTGTAAAGCACTATTATCGGGAGCAGGGCTTGTTTGATGAAAAATGCTGGAAACAGGAGTAGTTCCTTATAATGCCGATATGCACAGCGAAAATATTTAGGAGCGGTTTAATATGGCGGAAAAGATATGGTATAAGTTATTCGGAGGGAATAAAAGAGCATTTATACACTGGTATATCGTCATGTATGTTATATCAGTAACCCATCATGAATATCATTCAATAATGCATTTTTCCCTATAAAACTGATACCATATCTTTTCGCCAGAGATATTGGTGAATTGTGCTATAAGAGGGCAATGAAAATCAGCAATCCACAGGTACAAATATCAGAAGAATTTAAGAAACTGATAATAGAGGATGGCATAGCATCTCTATTCGGACTGGTGATAGTATTACTTCTGGAACATATATCAGGGCAGGACTTGATTTGGCTTCTTATGTGAAAGGATATCGAATAGGCCTATGTGAAGCGAGGATAATGATATGAAAAATAAAGAATTATTACTTGAAGCAATAAATAATACAATAGTTGAACTGGAGAAGGCATATACACAAGAAGAACTGAGTAAGGGAATTTTACATTTAGTCTATAAATACTATAAAAGAGATAGAGAGATTTTAGAATCCGGACATGAACCATGGGATTCTGATGGCTGGGTGCTGGCAGGCGGCTGCCATGCATATGCAGATCAAGCTGGATATCAATATAAGGATTCAGAAGCAGTAGGGAACTGTATGCACCAGGCAGAAAAACTTATGAAGGAGGAAATGGATTTGGCGATAAAGGAAGGGAAATTTAAGATAAAAGATGCCTAAGCGGCATAAGATTATAATGCCTGACTGTTGGCGAAGTGTACTTGAGTAGAATCTAAAAGAAAAACTATAAATAAAGGGAGGGTTATAGACCATATATTTGTTGATTTACATAGTGAGAATCTGTATTTGGAAAAAGACAGAAAGAAATATATGCAGGAAGAGCCTCACAAACGCGTTTATAAAATAATCGATAAATATAAAGCGCAGAATGTTGAATTGACAAGTCAGAAAAATTAGGTTATCAATCATATTCCACTGAGAAGATTCCATTTTATCGGACAGCAGGATGGTAATAAATATTGTTTGTGAAATAGATACAATAATCTTGGAGGTAACTATGGGAATGTTTTTTTCAATTTATAAGCGGGTTACTGCAGTGCTGGTGTTGCTGTATTTAACGAATCATCTTCTGCTGGGTGGCGCTTCCTATGGCTTTGCAGATTATACAGGATGCTATGCAATCGGGGAGAGTGGAGATTATTTACCGGTTTCAGCAGTATATTACTATTTTGATTTCATAACATTTTGGGGATTTGGTCTGCTTGCGTTGTTAAGCCCATGGATAATTTGGAACTCCTTGAAATCTACGTACAAAATCATACAGCAAAGGATAAAGCATGAAAAGAATAAAGTGAGAGTGGCCACGGGGATGGAATATGCGTTATACGTTGGTTGGTATTTTCCTGGTATAATTAAATCGTTTCTGAAGAAAAAGGGAGACTGGCAGCAGAAATGGCAAAAATTGTGCATGGAAAATAATGTAACCAAGTTGTTGGTTTTCGACTCGGGGATAGCGTTTTACTTTTGGTGTATGTTGTTTTTTTCATATATTGTAGGGATATATCATAAGTTCGCAATATAACTTTCTTTATAGTTAATGCGATTTTTCATTCACAAAAAATATTATCGGTTTACTATCTTATCTGGCCTTCAAATCGTTCAACATCCATCATATAATCAGTGGAGGCAGAGACATCTGTAATGGTGGAGATACAAACGATTGGATTGGAGAAAAAGATGATTGATTTACATATACATACTTGTGCTTCAGATGGGACGGATGACACCCGCAGCCTGTTGGAACGGCTTAGACAAGCAGGGATAAAGACGTTTGCTGTTTCTGACCATGATACTGTGGATGGTATTTCGAGTATAGAGCCTTTGGTTCCTGAGGATATGATGTTCATCCGGGGAATTGAGTTTGGATGCATTACGGAGGTAAGGAACTGCCATATTCTGGGGTATGGTTTTACGCCAGTGGCGAAAGCCTTTGTGCGGATACTGGAAAAAGCCTGTCAGAAAAAACAGGAGGTTATTCATAGGCATATCGGCTTTATTGCCAGCCAATATGGAATTAAGCTTGAAGAGGAGCTTATACAGCTGCAGGGAAATGGTGATTGGAAGCAGCGACTGGGTGAGATTTTGGTTTCCATGGGGAAAGCCGATGATATAAAAATGGCTATTGAAAAGTACATCAAACCATGGCAAACTAATGATATACGTTTGGAGGCACGGGAAGCGATAGAGGCCATCCTGGCGGCTGGTGGCATTCCGGTATGGGCACATCCCTATGGCGGCTATGGCAAACGTGACATGGATGACGAAGAATTCAATAAACAGCTGCATATCCTTATGGATGCAGGTTTGCAGGGGCTGGAGTGCTATTATTCAGCCTTTGACCAGGAACAGGTTGAAAAGTTGCTGGCCACAGCCCAAAAGTATAATCTGCTTGTTAGCGGCGGCAGTGATTATCATGGGGATAGGAAGAACATACAGCTTGGGACGCTGAATGCTTATGGCAAGATAGTGACGGAAGAAGAACTTACCATTGTGGACGCATTAAAACAGCGACAGAATAGATGAAATGTCCCTATGTAATGCTTAGGTAATGGTTTTGTAATCTAAGAGTGGCAAAAGATGCCGGCTGGCAGCAGGTTCCAAGGGTTCCTGCCCGATGTGGTAACGGCACCAAGTTTCATCATCCGCAAGCATACGGAACGGGAGCTTACCCTTACCGATTACGTTGATGACGGCGTGCTTACGGCAAGACAGCGGGAAATCATACTGGGGGCCATCCGGGACAGGAAGAACATCATCGCGGCAGGGAAAACCAAGTCGGGGAAGACCACGTTCCTAAACGCCATCCTGGCAGAAATATCCAGAAGCGATGACCGGATTGTGATGCTGGAGGATACAAGGGAACCGGACGTGTAGTAGAGGAGATATTGAGCATTGACGGCTATGACGGTGAAAAAGGCAGATACATAACACATCCATTGCAATAAAAAGAAATAGCAGAAGGGCTCCGAGGCTTAAGTTCCTCGGAGCTTTTTTGTAAATACAGTCTAAGAAACTGTTAAGGAAAAATTAATCATAGTTTAATGATATTGTAATATAATTTTTTTGTATTTACATGAAAATGAAAACAAGTAGCAATAGAAGCTGTTAGGAGAACGGAAGATGAGGATGGCAGGTAGGGAATAATGAAAAGAATAGATGTGAGTTTCTCGCTGGAGACTGAAGCTGTATTAGGAAAAATGATTGGCAAGGAATTTTAATTTGTTTTGGTAAGTTAGAAGATGTAGCAATATTCAGGCTGCAACAGGCTGATAAGGAATATGGTAATTATAAAATAGCTTTTGCATAGTTCGGAGGTAGAAAATTGATAAAACTGATTGAAAAAATGATGTATAAGGAAGATATTGCGTACTGTGAAATTGTTAATATAGATACATGGGAAAGGATATGTCTGGGCGATCGGTGGAGACTTCATCCTAATGATCTAATCAGGATGAATGAAGAAGAAAATGATCTAAAGGGGTTGTACAGATGTACGGAAGGAAAACCATTGCCGCGACATTGGAGGCAGGGTGACGTTAAAATGCTCGTTTGCTTACCAAGGGAAAATTTAATGGTAATGTTTTATTACTATGCCTATGGAGAATTAAAAGATGAAATTAAAAGAGGTAAAAGATTTGATGCCGAGCTGAAGAGAATTGTGGCTCAGGCATCATGATATAAAAATGGAGAATAAGAATGGCATATAAAAATGAACATATCTTTTTTCCCTTGGTACAAAAAGCCAGAAAGAAAAAATGCTTAGACAAACTTTTAGCAGGCAGAGGTGAATGGTTTGTCGTACAGACGGACATGTTTGGAGATTTTCCAGGACGGCCTACGGCAGTCAATGACATATATATTTTTGGCATTTATCCAATTTACAAGAATGGAGATGCCAGTATTGCTCAGGAAACAGAGGATGCAATCGTGAAAATATGTCAGCAGAAGTATGATGATGATGCGTATTTGGCTGCACACGCTCTGTACTATCATATATCAGGGAGTGGGCCGCTGTTTCCCATGGATAAAGATCGGCTGCAGACGGCAATTCGGGAATGTATAAAGCGGGATGAAGAGAAACTAAAAAAATGCAGCAAATGGGTGTATACGCTGCATGATACCAATGGCCCAAGAGACTTGTATCATTTCCTGCAACTGCAGAATAGTATATACCTGCCACTGGGAGTTGACTTATTTGAAGAAACTCGTATAGAACACGAAGAAACTAATGAGATTGCAGAGATACTACAAGGAAGACCTGTGGATGAAGAACTGCTGGTAGAGTATCCGGGAGGTACGATTGTATCTGGAGTGATAGATGAGATTCGCGAGAATTATGATTATATAGGAATGGATGAACCCCTATACCGGAAACATGAAGACTATATCTTACATGTACATGATGTAATTCAGGATGGGAGAGAGGAAATAGGGCCAGGACGGTTACTTGCTCTTAATAGCCGTGAGAAGCCAAAGAGAATTATGGATAGCAATGGGAATGTTATATGGGGGGCTCCACGTAACAAATATAAGGGTAACAGACGGAGAAAGGGGATAAACATGTTGAAAAAAATAGTAGAAATAAGTATGCGATATAAGATATTGATGCTGGTTTTTCTGATTCTCATAGGTGTCGGAGCATTTTATTGGGGATATTCATTGGTAAATCAGGATACTAAAGCGGACAATATGGTTGTTGAGACAAATACCGAGAAAAGCACAACAGAAAGTTCCGTAGAGACGGCCAATACAAAAGCAGAGGAAGATTTAGAAAAAATGGCCAGGGAACTTGACGAACATAAGAAAAAAGTGGAAGAAGACAAGTCTATAGGTACAAGAACAAACGGAACGGTGAAAGTTGCACCGCCTAAATTTGAAGCACCTAAAGACTTGAAGGTCAGACAGGCTGATTTTAAGGATTAAGCATAAGACGGCAGAATGGTCTACGGTTTCGTATGTAGGTTCAAGATGAGAGAAGGGTGGCAGAGTGGCGGATACTTCAGTGGCATATAAATGTCCGAACTGCAGTGCCCCGTTGGAATTTCAACCTGGTACGCAGAAAATAAAATGTGAGCATTGTGATACGGAACTCGAAGCAGCAGCAATAGAGGAGCTGTATCGGGCTAAAGAGCTGATGGCGGCCCAGGCAGCAGATAACGAAGATATAAAGTGGAACAAAGCTAATGCGGAAAAATGGAGTCACGAAGAAGTGGCATCCATGAAGATGCTTGTCTGTGAATCCTGTGGAGCAGAAATCATTGCGGATGGCAATACTATGGCTACCGAATGCTGCTACTGCGGTCATGCAGTTATGATACCACAGCGATTTAGTGGTTCGTTGCGGCCTGATTATATTATCCCCTTCAAAACGACGAAGGATGAGGCCATGAAAGCAATATCGGAATTCTATAAGGGGTTGTGGCTGCTTCCAAGTGGATTTATGACAAATAATCGGATTGAAACTGTTCAGGCCATATATGTTCCATTCTGGCTCTTTGATTCCTTTGTAAACACGTTGGCCAGTTTTCATGCTAAAAAAATACGAGTTTACACGGATGGAGATGAAACGGTGACGGAGACCAGTCATTATGAGTGCCTGCGGCAAGGGAATATGAGTTTTGACAAGATTCCCGTAGATGGCAGCGAAAAAATGAATAATGACTATATGGAAAGTATCGAGCCGTTTGACTACGCAGATATGGTTCCTTTTACCAATGGTTATATGACAGGCTTTTTGGCGGATAAGTACGATGTAGATGCCGAGGTAGCAATGCCAAGGGCCGACGAACGGGTAAAAGAAAGTACTATTGAGAAACTGAAGGAATCTGTACAAGGGTATGAAAGTGTTGAGTGTACGGATTCCGTAATGCATAAAATCCAGGGCAGTGTATCCTATGCCATGGCTCCGGTGTGGATAGTTACCAGTCGTTATAAGAACAAAATCTATACGTTTATGATGAACGGACAGACAGGTAAAGTCGCTGGGGATCTTCCTGTGAGCTGGATAAAGACAAGCCTGTTTTTTATCTTGACATTTGGTGTTTTCTGGGGGATTTTATATTACATAATCAAGATAGGTTGGCCTTATATTGGCGAATATGTACTTATGTGTATACCGATAATTCTATCAATTGTTTTATAAGCATACACAGGAGGGAAATATGACCGGCGATGATTTTGTAAAACTATGTCATGATGAAAAAGAAAAGTTGATGAATGATTATTTTGAGGAAGAATCTAACCTTGCGGTATCGAATATAATCAAAAAAATGATTCAATCTGGGACAGACAAGAAGGAACTTGTTAAATTAATCGATGAAGTGCTGAATGAGAGCTTTTACACAATGCTGTTGGGATTGGATGGAGAGTGTTCACTTGGCGACCAGCAAAACAGCTACAAGCTGTATGATGAGGATGGGCATTGCTTAAATCCATGTGGAGAATTAGAGGAAAGTGCCTACAGCTACTTTATGGAGCAAGAAATATAGCAGAAGGGCGGTGTAAATATGAATGATATTCTATATAGAGGTAGAGTTAACGGCTATACATCATTCGTGAAAAATATTACAGTAATTATTCAAGCATTGTGTTTGGTATTAATCCTGTTTCAACCGACAGCATTTGCAGCCAGAATTGACTCTCCAATGGACTGTTATAATGATGAGGTCGTTGACCAGGCAAAAATATTGACCAGGGAACAACGTGATAAATTAGAAGTTAAAATTAAAGAGGTAGAAAGAAAACAAAAAGTAAGAATTGGCGTTAATATCATAAAGAAATTGCCTGATGGTACGGAGATTTCTACGTATGCACATAAAATACTGGATGAAAGATATAGTGATGCTTCCAATGGCGAGATTCTATTGCTGGTGGATATGGAAAACCGAAAATGGTATATCGCCACCAGTAAGAAAATCAAGAAAAAAATTACGGATGGCAAGGGCATAGATAAGCTGAAAGAGAGCTTTCTATCCGACTTATCCAATGGCAAGTATATGGATAGTTTCACTGCCTTCACGGAAGGGGTAGATAAACAGCTGTCTGGAGATGATGAGGAAAAAGATAGTGATCCGGACAGATATAATAAGATTTATGCGGCGGTGGCCGGAATATTAGCTTTTATTATAGCAGTAATCTCTACCGTGCTGTTGGTAGACTGTATGGGAAATGTTGCACCAGCCAAGGAAGCGAATGATTATTTGAAAAAAGATAGCGTAGATATTACGAATCAAAAGGATACCTTTGTTGGTATGACGGTTGTCCGTGTGAAAAAATCCAGCAGTTCGAGTGGTAGCAGCAGTAGTAGTGGAGGTGGCGGAGGAGGCGGCAGCTTCTGATGACAGGTGAGCGAAGGGGGAAAACATATGATTCGAAGCAATAATGGCCAAATTGCTATATTCGGTAAAAGTGGATATGGGCACTACTTTGGAGGAAATACGTGGAAAATGCCAATCTGTTCAATCTGTGATGAGCCTTATCATCAGATACTGACATTAGACACTAAGGATGAACAATTAAACTGGCTTGAATGCTCATTAAAGGAACTCCCTTTAATATCTTGTGTAAATTGCTCTACCTGCTGAGAGAGGCAGTTTTATCATATCGATGAGAAAGATAGGGCAGTAAATATGCTAGAGGTTGCTACCGCAGATGCATGGCAACAAGATGAGGAAGATAAAATTGAATATCCATTGCCTGTACGGAGATTGAAAATGGAGCCGTTAGAATGCTTCGATGATGAAGAAATCATTGAAAGCATGGGGCGTGATTATTTCTGCAAACTGGGTGGTAAACCTGTATTCTTGACTGATCCCATAGAGATGTGTTGCAAAGAGTGTGGGAGAAAAATGCAGTATGTAGGAGTATTAACAGGCAGTGATTTTGAGAACATTGAATTGCTGAATGGCGTAGATTTCTATTTTGGTGACATGTTTTTGTATTTCTATTATTGTGATGCGTGCGATGTAGTAGGGGTTGATTCACAGCCATTATGAAGAAGGATATTGAAACAGATGAGGCTGACCAATATGGCAGATACAGATGGAACTATACAATAGACTCCGAGAATAAAATTATTTGTAAGAGGTGTCTGGCGTATTAAAAGGTGTTCTACTGAAAGAGAGAGTTTTGATGAAGAAAACTATGCCGAGAATTTATCAAGAGTGGCTTGATAATAATCCTATAGGTGTTATGTGGGAAAACGGAATCAAAATATATGGCTCACAAGAGTTGGAGGAAAGAAATATTACTTTTGAATGTGATAAATATTTACCTCTGTATGTAGCGGTGGGTGATGATAGCGGAGATGCGTTATTTTTTATGCAACGTGATGTGTCATCTAAAGTCGTATATGCAAGCGATGTTGGAGATATGACGGAAGCAAATATGGTAATCGTAAGCAATGATTTTAACAAATGGATTAAAGGAATAAATGAAGCAGAAGAATTGGATAATAATGGTGATTACTGTGCGGTTTATATAGAAAAGATACCTGAAACTATTACGGATGTAATTCATATTAAAAAATATCTCCGATTAAATTTATCGACAGGTGAGATAATGAAAACATTAAAGAAACAGCAACCTGTTCTGCTGCTTCCAAGAATTCATAAATGTAAGTTGCGAGTTTTAATGAGAGGGCATGAAGAATTGCTTAATTATCTAAGTTTGAAATGAGTTGCTATTCTTGAAAAGATGTGTGGCCGTTTATGTGATATTATCAAATGCATTATGCAGAGAGAATGGATGAATTATGGATATAGAGGATATATATGCTTTTGTGATGATTCGTTACAGCTGGTTTGTCCAAAAGGTATGCGATGATTAAAATAATGGATGAGGGATTACTTATGATAGATTATGACGGCTCTGGAGTAGCGCTTTTAATAGTGGAAAAAACTATTGTTTTTATTTCGATTTTTATTTTAATGTACGCAGGTAATAAAAGGAACTGGAAGTGGTATAGGTTATCCGAAACATTGGATAAAAAGACATATCTTACACGATGGAAATGGTTAATGCTTGGTTGCTTTCTGGTATTTATGATAAATAAAAATATAGAAAATGCTTTTTTATATATTACGTTATGTTTAGCTACTGCTGTGCCGGTTTACTCAATAATGCTGGCTACGATAGTAAAGAGAGCATCAGTATTGCAATATAGACAATTGATTATAGTTGCAGTGATTGCATTTATGCCTATTGGTGTAATTTTATCTCCTTGTATTTATGGGCTGGCCTGTCTTAGCCTGTATTATTTACCTGAAAAAGATGGCGCTGCATGTTTATGTGATTAGTTCTTGTTATTATTAGAATGGATTATTAGGAGTTTAGATATGGTGCATGAAGATACATATTTGGTTTTCTTAACTATATTTAGTTATATATTTGCTTTTATAATGCTATGGGTCGGTACGGAGTTGAAATTGCCATGGCTAGACTTAGAAAGGCCTATGTCGAGAAGAGAGTTTTTAGGATGGTGGTGGAAGATTTTACTACTGATGGGAGGGACCATCCTGTTGGAAGCAACAATAGTGGTGGCAGTAGAGTCATTAAAAGATACAAATAATGGTCCTATGTCAAGATTTAGTACAACATAAAATGAGAAATTTTAATTATTTTCAACTTACCAATCGTGATTCTCTAGCAACGCTCGCATTGTAAAGTTTTTCAAAGTCATCTGGCGAAAGATATCCACAATGGCTGTGAATCCGCTTTGTGTTATAAAATGCTTCAATATACTCAAAAATTAGGCTGTGAGCATGATTAAAATCCCGGATTCTAAAGCGGTTCAGCCATTCACGCTTTATCAATGCGTGAAATGACTCGATACAGGCATTATCCCATGGATAAGCTTTCTTGGAATAGCTCCGCTGCATTCGTGCGGTGGCCTTCTTATATTCTTT
>NZ_FRBC01000020.1 GCF_900142515.1 Pseudoselenomonas ruminantium
CTTTTTTTATTGCGGGCAGACTGGAGCGGGGCAGTTCTACGAAGAGCTTGTTTTCGTTCTGCCAGGCGTGGTCGCGGCTGTCGTGGGGGGGCGGCGTCTGCTTTGTGGCAGCTTTCATTTCCCAGGGGTCGCCGTCCGTGTAGAGTATGGCTTCGTTTTTGAGTTTAGCGCTGTCGTAACGCCAATCCCAGATGGTCAGGACAGCACCTTCCAATTTTCCTTCTACCGTATGTGAACTCTGGAAGTCAATCCGGCAGTATGCGGACAGGCTTTCTGCTGTGCGATGGTCCACATGCCAGGTATAGGAGAGGCCGAAGATGCCAATGATCATCAGCAGGATACCAAGGCCAATAAATGTTTTCTTTATCATTGAATAATCCCCTTTTGCAGTTGAATTGCGAATTTACATAGACAGTATAACATATTCGACTTTTTTCTTGCAATTTCAGCGGGATGTGAGAAAATAGAAGTATTGATTTCCTTGAAATAAGTAAAAATACCACAAGGGGGCATTTTTATGGCAATAAAATTACTGGCAACAGATCTGGATGGTACTTTGCTGCGGAGCGGCAAGCCGGTTTCTGCGGGCAATATTGCAGCAGCACAGGCAGCCGCCAGAGAAGGTACGGTGGTGACCATTGCTACGGGTCGCATGTACCAGGCTGCGTTGCCGGTTGCCAAGGCGCTGGGACTGGATGTGCCCATTATTACCTATAACGGGGCTCTCATCAAATCAACGTCTGGTAAGATTTATTATGAGCATTATTTAGATGAAGATATCTGTCGGAGAATCACGGATTTCTGCGCGGAACGTAAATGGTACCTGCAGTCTTATAGCGGAGATAATCTTTATTATTCTGATTCTGGTGAATTCTCCAAACGCTATGAGCTGAGCCAGAAGGTGATTGGCGAAGAGGTGGGATATGCCGGGATGAGGAAGCAGGTCAGTAGGATGTATAAGATGTTGATCATCACTGCCGGGGCGGATGTGACACAGAACTGGATGGCAGAATTGCGGGCAGAGTTCGGTGACAGCATTTCCCTGACGCAATCGGCACCAGACTTTATTGAAATCATTGCGCCAGGCGTATCCAAGGCGGCAGGCCTGCAGAAATTGGCCGATATCCTGGATATTGATATCTGTGAGACGATGGCTATTGGCGATGCTAACAATGACCTGCCAATGCTCAGAGCGGCTGGTTTCAGCGTGGCTATGGGCAATGCGGCTGATGACATCAAAGCTGTTACCAATGCGGTGACGGGGAATTGTGATGATGATGGCTGGGCGCAGGCGGTCAATCAATATATTCTCAAACAGTAAGGCAGGTGGATATTATGGAAGAAACAGAAGTGTTGGAACAACCCAGGGAAGAAAAATTCCGGCTGGTTATTGTCACGGGTATGAGTGGTGGTGGCAAGACGCAGGCCTGCCGGTATATGGAAGATCTGGGCTATTTTGTGGTGGATAATCTGCCACCGGTCTTTATCCCGAAATTCGTGGAACTCTGCAAGCATGCTGGCGACCATGTGGGGAAAGTTGTGCTGGTTGTGGATACCCGCAGCCGTGAATTTTTCGATACCTTTATCCATGTATTGGATGATATGGACAAGGATGATGTGCCCTATGAGATGCTCTTTATGGATGCCTCTGATCCAGTGATTATCCGCCGGTACAAGGAAACCCGCCGCCGTCACCCTATGGCACCTTCCTCGCGGATCTCGGACGGGATTGCCAAGGAGCGGGAGCGGTTATCTCCTGCTCGGGCAAAGGCTACATACATCATTGATACCTCTGAACTCAAAAAGGTGGAACTGCGGGATAAGATTCACCGGATCTTTGGTAAAAGTGACGAGGAGCAGATGAGCATCAATGTGCTGTCTTTTGGTTTCAAGTTTGGCATGCCGTTGGATGCAGATATGGTCTTTGATGTGCGCTTCTTGCCGAATCCGTTCTACATTGAAGCTATGCGCCATAAGAGCGGTGCTGTGCCAGAGGTGGCGGAATATATTGCCAAATGGCCGGTTACGCAGGAATTTGTGAAACATTTGGATGGTATGATGGAGTTCCTCGTGCCCCAGTATGTGAAAGAAGGCAAGAGCCAGCTGGTCATCGCGGTGGGCTGTACCGGTGGCATGCACCGCAGCGTTTTTATCGCCAAGCATATTTTTGACCAGCTGAAGGACAAGGGTCTGCCAGTCAAACTGGAACATCGGGATTTGATGAAAAACGATGTGTGGGAACACGTGCGTGAGGAGTGCTAAGGTATGCATTTGTTAAAATGGCTCTATCCCGGCATGAAATTCAAGCGTTGGCTCCTGCTGTTTTCAGCGGGGGTGATGCTGGTCAGCCTGGGTTTGGCTTTGATTTTTAACTATAAATACTTGGACGCTATTGAGGAAACAATCTTTCAGGCAGTGTATCTCTGGAAGGGAACTTATGATTATTCGATCACTACCTTCATTGGGATTTTGGTGGTGGTTATGGGCGCTGTGCTTATGCTGGCAGCTACCCGCTATGTGATTCGTTCTGTTATCATGGTGCTTTTGCCAGATAGTTCGGAACGTCTGGTGGATATCATCTACGAGAAGCGTCGTTTAGGCAAAGGGCCTAATGTAGCTGTGGTAGGTGGTGGTCATGGGTTATCGGTACTGCTCAGGGGCATCAAGGCTGCTACCAGCAATGTCACTGCTGTGGTGACCGTAGCTGATGATGGCGGGTCTTCCGGAAGGCTTCGCGAAGAATTCGGGATTATCCCGCCTGGGGATTTGCGCAACTGCCTGGTGGCACTGGCCGATACAGAGCCCTTGATGGAAAAATTGTTCCAATACCGCTTCAAAGGGGACTCGGAATTGGCGGGGCATAGCTTTGGCAATCTCTTTATTGCGGCAATGAATGAGGTTACAGGGGATATGGAACAGGCCTTGCGGGAATCGTCGAAGGTCCTGGCCGTAAAGGGGCAGGTCCTTCCGGCGTCCAAGGACCATGTGCGGCTGGATGCCGTCATGACCGATGGTACCGTGGTGAAAGGCGAATCGCAGATTCCTGAGGTGCACAAGCAGATAAAGCGGGTACGGCTTTTCCCGGAACGGGTACAACCTGTGCAGTCGGCTCTGGATGCACTGACCAATGCCGATGCCATTATCCTGGGGCCGGGCAGCCTCTACACCAGTATTATGCCGAATTTGCTGGTAGATGGTGTAGCGGAAGCCATCCGCAAGAGCAAGGCAATCAAGATCTATATCTGTAATGTCATGAGTCAGCCGGGGGAAACCGATGGTTATACGGCTTCCATGCATGCCAAGGCTATTATCGACCATGGTGGCAAGGGCATTATTGACTATATGCTGGTCAATGATGCAACCATCTCGCCGGAGATGCAGGACTATTATGCGTCCAAGGGAGCATATCCTGTAGAGGTGGATGAGGAAGCCATCAATGCGTTGGGGGTAGGCTTTGTCAAAGCGGACATCATCAACGAAAATGAAGTGATCCGCCATGACCCGGACAAGCTCAGCAAGGCTGTGATGAATATGGTTTATCATCTGCAGCCCAGTGCTTTGAAAAAATTTGAAGTGAAATGATTTAAGGAGGCTGGCATGCCATCTTTTGCCACTGAGGTAAAAAATGAACTGGCCCGCCTGTATTATGAGGATTCCTGCTGCCGTGGGGCGGAATTGGCAGCTCTCCTGCGTATGGGAGCTACGCTTACCATTGGTGCAGGACATACCTTTGGCCTGAATTTTACCTCGAAAAATGCTGCCGTTGCCCGTAAGGTCCTGCAGCTTTTGAAAAGTGAAGGGGAGAACCTGCGGACGGAAATCACCGTGCGCCGCTCGCGGCAGCTCAATAAAAATAACAGTTATACCGTGCGGGCCGTGCCGTCGTTGAAGGTCAATGAACTTTTCCAACGCATTGGTTTCCTTCATGATGACAGCCTCAATATGGGCAATGACCGCGGCATTTTGAAAAAGCAATGCTGCCGGATTGCTTATCTCAGAGGGGCTTTCCAGGGCGGCGGCAGTGTGAACCGGCCTGAAGCGGCTTACCATCTGGAAATGGTGGCCGGCAGTTATGAATTGGGAAACCTTTTGCATGATCTATTGCGCCGTATGGGCTTTCCTGCTGGTTTTGTGGATCGGAAAGATGCGTACGTGGTGTATATAAAAGAAGGGGATTCTGTCATTGATTTCCTGGGGATGTTAGAGGCTGATGAAGCGGTGGAGAGCTTCGAGGTGGCTCGCAATGTCAAGGAAGTCCGTGAACAGGTGAACCGGCTGGTTAACTGTGAGACGGCCAATCTGCAGAAGGCTGTGGATGCTGCCGGCAGGCAGCTGGACATTATCCGGAATCTGGAAAAGAGTGGCCGCCTGGCTAAGCTTCCGCCTAAGGTGCGGGCGGCGGCCAAGGCCCGTCTGGAAAATCCCGATGCCACTCTGCAGGAACTGGCCGAAATGCTGGGCATCAGCAAGTCTGGCATAAACCATCGGATGCGAAAATTAAAAGAAATTGCAGAGTGCGGCTCCGTTTGAAGGGCTGGGTGAAGTCCGGACGGGGCGCTGTTTGCGAGAAGGAAGTGTGATTCGAAATTGCGTTATGTAAAGTACGGCTTGGGGCTTATCGCTTTTGGCCTGTTGGTTTTTATTTCCTGGCTGACCATGACTCCGGCGCCACAGGGAGTGCTGGTGTTGGAATATCATCATATCTGTGATGATATTGGTGATGACGGTGAGTCTTATGCCGTGCCGCCGGCAGATTTCCAGGAACAGCTGGACTATTTACAGCGAGCAGGGTATACTACCATTACCATGCAGGATTTCATGCGGGCGAAGAAGGGCAAGCAGGAACTGCCTGCCAAGCCTGTGATCCTCACATTTGATGATGGCTATGAGGATAATTACACCACATTGCTGCCTATCCTGGAAGAACGCCATATGAATGGTACTGTCTATATGATCACCAATAGCATTGGACGTAAGGGGTACCTCAGCTGGAATCAATTGCGGGATATGCAGAATCGTGGCATCGAATTGGGCAGCCATACGGCAAATCATCAACCTTTGACCAGTCTGGAGCGGGAGAAGCAGATCGAGGAAATGAAACTTTCCAAGCTGCTGATGGAATGGAATGGCCTGAAGACCATATACACATTCTCCTATCCCAATGGAGCCTATGATGAAACGATGCCGGAACTGTTACAGGAAAATGAGTATTTGACGGCGGTGACAGGTGATGGAGGCCTGAATACCTTTCAGACGAATCCCTATTTGCTGCAGCGGATCAATATCCCTCGGCCAAGATTGGGGCTGACGGAGTTCAAGCTGCGTATTTTCAAGGCCGAAGCCTTGACGAAATTAGGAATCAAGCAACATTTAGTGAAGGAATAAGGAAGTTAGGAACGAATGATTTTTTCAAGAAAAATATTAGCTGTGCTGGCTGCAGGGACTTTTTGCCTGCCCCAGACGGCATTGGCCCGGCATGCTGCTACCAGTGGGGCGACTACAGTCGTGCAGCGGCATGCTGTGCAGCAGCCTGCTGCTAAGACGGTGAAAGAGGGTGAGACTACGGATTTCATGGCACGCATCCAACGTATATTGGACGAGAACAAAGCCGCCAAGAAGACTGAGAAGAAAAAGGTTGTCTCCAAACCTGCCTCCTGGCCGCAAAATGTCACCCGTTGGGATATGGAGGCACGGGATGAAGGGGGCACGTTGCTTTTTTCCGATAGCCCTGAGTATGTAACGCAGAACGGGATACTCTATCAGGATACGGTATCCGGAGATGCCCGGGTGCTTTTCTATCATCTGAACAACAGCGATGAGCCGAAGAAATTGGCCGTTGTGCTTAAAAATGAATACAATGGCCGCAATGAGATCACCATCACCCGCAGTGGCAATGGCCAGCCCAGCAGCGACTATCTGCAGGTGGGGAAGGCCACGCAGATGGAATACTTTCGGGAGGAAAAGCGGCAGAAGATAATCCTGCCTGTGGGGACTTCCCGTTTGATTCAGGAAAAAATGAATATGACCATCCTGCAGCCTGGAGAACTGACTTACGGTGTCTTTGACTTCCATGCGGAACATCCTGTGCAGGTGTCCGTGCTGATGCTGGATGCTTACGGTGATCCTGTGACAGCTGCTGAAGTTTTGCCGATATTGCCCAAGGACGAGATGCGTCTGCGGGGGACTTTTCAGGGGATGGACCGTGTCCTGACCGCTAAAAAAGTCTACAATCCGGCTGAGGATGGCGGTGTTTATTTCATGCTGGCTGATGACAAAGTGGATAAATACCGTACGGGCATTGACGCTACGGATGGTAGCAGCGTGATCAATTACGGCAATTACGGCATCAATTATCGCTTGGAACTGCCTGTGGAAGCCGGGAATGTCAAATATTATCTGAGTCCGCTTGGGGGCGTATATGCTGGCGCTGTCCGCAGCTTCCATAGTACGAAAAATTACACGTTGTTCCCCACGCCGGGAGAAAGTGTTTATTTTGGACAGCACACTGCTCCGGAAACAGATGAAGTACAGACCCGCCGTGAAGCCGGTTTTTGGCAGATTGAAAAAAACACGGAGTTGGCACCGTTAGGCCAAAGCAACACGCAGGGCGAGACGGTCTTTGAATTCTCGCCGCCGGGAGCATCCAACCTGCCGGTAGCTATCGTCATGCTGCCGAATAAATAAAGCTGAAATCGTCCGAATCATTTGCGGACGTCAATATAAGGAGGATCATTTTCCATGTCTGAAAAGAAACCATTTTACATCACTACGCCGATTTACTACCCCAGTGCCAAACTGCATATTGGTCATGCTTACTGCACGACCATTGCGGACTCCATTGCCCGCTACCACCGCCTGGCCGGGGATGATGTGTTTTTCCTGACGGGCTCTGATGAGCACGGCCAGAAAATCCAGCAGAAGGCTGAAGAAGCCGGCATCAAGCCTATCGAATACACGGACAAGATCGTGGCAGGCTTCCAGAACCTCTGGAAGAAGCTCAATATCAGTAACGACGACTTCATCCGCACGACGGAGAAACGCCATGAAAAAGTGGTGCAGGAGATTTTCCGCCGCATCTATGCCAAAGGGGATATCTACAAAGGCTCTTACAAAGGCCTCTACTGCACGCCCTGCGAAAGCTATTGGACGGAACATCAGCTCGACGAGAACGGCTGCTGCCCGGATTGCGGCCGCCCCGTGCAGGAAGTTTCCGAGGAAGCTTACTTCTTCAAGATGAGCAACTATCAGGACAGGATTCTCTCCTATATCGAGGAACATCCGGAATTCATCCAGCCGGTTTCCCGCCGCAACGAGATGATCAACTTCATCAAGCAGGGCCTCGAAGACCTCTGCATTTCTCGTACGTCCTTTGACTGGGGCATTCCCGTGCCGATGGATGAGAAGCATGTCATCTATGTGTGGTTCGATGCCCTGACCAACTATCTGACGCCGATTGGCTTCCTGGATGATCCCGAGAAGTTCAACAAATACTGGCCGGCCAATCTGCATCTCGTGGGCAAGGAAATCGTGCGTTTCCACACCATCATCTGGCCCTGCATCCTCATGGCTCTTGACCTGCCGCTGCCGGAAAAGGTCTATGGACATGGCTGGCTGATTGTGGACGGCGACAAGATGAGCAAGTCCAAGGGCAATGTCATTGACCCGATCGGCCTCATCGATGAGTTTGGCGCCGACGCTATCCGCTACTTCCTGCTGCGCGAGATCAACCTCGGCCAGGACGGCAACTTCAGCCGCGATGCCCTGATCCAGCGCATCAACAGCGATCTGGCCAACGACCTGGGCAATCTGCTGCACCGTACCCTCAACATGGTGGGCAAGTTCCAGGATGGCGTGCTCGTGGCACCGCAGGGCGAAAGTGAAATCGACAAGAGCCTCAAGGCTGATGCTGCGGAAACGGTCAGCTATTTTGCGGATAATATGGATAAGATGGAACTTTCCCTGTCCATCAAGAAGGTCTGGGCCTTCATCAGCCGAGCCAACAAATATATCGACGAAACGGCTCCCTGGGCTTTGGCCAAGGACGAGACGAAGAAACAGGAACTGGCTAACGTCATGTACAATCTGGCTGAATCCCTGCGCCATATCAGCGTGCTCATCAGCCCGTTCATGCCGATCACGGCAGAGCGCATCTGGCAGCAGCTCAATCTGCCGGGGCAGTTTGCTGATGTACAGCTGGCGGATATCCAGGAATGGGGCGGCATTGCCGGCGGCCATAAGGTCGGCACGCCGGAACAGCTCTTCCCCCGCATCGAAGTAGAGAAGGAAGAAGCTCCTGCCAAGGAAGCCAAGCCTGTCAAGAAGAACAAGCAGGATAAGAAGGCTGCCAAGGTGCAAGAGAGTGAAGAAGAAGCTGAAGTCAGCATTGACGATTTTGCCAAGATTCACCTGCGGGTAGTCAAGGTGCTTTCCGCTGAACCTGTACCCAAGACGGAA
Organism: Pseudoselenomonas ruminantium; assembly: GCF_900142515.1. GTDB lineage: Bacteria > Bacillota > Negativicutes > Selenomonadales > Selenomonadaceae > Selenomonas_A > Selenomonas_A ruminantium_D. The sequence goes on from NZ_FRBC01000020.1 coordinate 8,455, forward strand.
AAATTGCTGAAACTCACCGTTGATTTGGGCGACGAGCAGCGCGAGATCGTCTCCGGCATCGCCAAGCATTACGAACCGGCTGACCTCATCGGCAAGAATGTGGTTATGGTCATCAATCTGAAACCGGCCAAGATCCGCGGCATCGTTTCCCATGGTATGGTGCTGGCCGCTTCTCAGGGCGACGATCTGAAAGTCCTGTCTGTGGATATGCCGGTTGGCTCCACGGTGCGCTAAGATGAGCACGATTGAACTGGTTGATACCCATACCCATCTCAATGATGGCAAATTTGCCGGTCAGGAAGCCGAGGTCATTGCCCGCTCCCGTGAGGCGGGGGTAACCCGGCTGATCAATATGGGCGATACTATGGACTCATCGGCCAAAGCTGTGGAACTGGCAGCGCAATATGAAGGTGTCTATGCCGGTGTGGGCATTCATCCGGAGGAAATATATGAACTCACGCAGGCGGATAATGATCAGCTGGCTGCGTGGGCACAGGAAAAACGTGTGGCAGCTATTGGCGAAATCGGTCTGGACTACTATTGGGAAAAGGATGAAGCCAAACGGGAATTGCAGCGCCGGATGTTCATCCATCAGCTGGACTTAGCCCGGCAGCTGCATTTGCCTGTCTGCATCCATGACCGGGAGGCCCACGGAGACACGCTGGCCATCCTCAAAAAAGAGGGAAAAGGTATCCGGGGCGTGTTGCACTGCTTCTCGGGCAGCTGGGAAATGGCTCAGGAAATCTATAAAATGGGCTGGTATATCGGCGTGGATGGCCCTTTGACCTACAAGAACGCAGCCAAACTTCCCGAGATTGTGGAAAGATTTCCTCTGGAGCGCATTTTAGTGGAAACAGATGCCCCATATCTGGCACCTGTACCCATGCGCGGCAAGCAGAATGAACCCGCTTTTGTGGCCTATGTGGCGGCGAAAGTGGCCGAAATCAAGGGGATTTCCGTGGAAATGGTGGCTAAACAAACCTCAATCAATGCTGAGGAATTATATGGCATCTGAACCCTGAAAATGACCGTTTTTAGGCAAAAGTGGTGGGCGAACACTGAAAAGTGGCGTTCACCGCTTTTTTATTCCCATTTTTCATGTGTTTTTCAGCAAAATGTGGGAGAATAGTAGCATGGAATTTGACAAGGTATTAAATTCCATGCTATACTACGCAAAGTTCTTCACCAAGTTTACAAGGGGGCTTTCAATGAGTATAAAAAAGATATTATCCTTCAACCATAAAGAAAAAAAAGTCATGCTGTGCCTGATGCTCGCAGCTATGATGATGATGACAACGGGGTTTACCAAGACCACGTTGCCGGACGACTGGCATCAAGTGACCATTGTGGCCGATGGCAAGACAATTACGACCACGACGAATCATACGAACCCAGCCTTTATTTTAGGCAAGAATGGTGTGAAACTTAGCGCCAATGACGAATACCATCTGGAAAAGGATGGCAAGAACACGAAAATCACCGTTTACCGCGCGGTCCCGGTAACGGTATCGTATAATGGTCAGGTAAAGAATATCATGACCAGCAAGCAGACCGTAGGCGACGCCCTGATCGAGTTGGGCTACAATCTGGATGATGTGGAGGCATCCCAGGGACTGGATAAGAAGATTCAGGCAAACATGGACATAGTATTAACTGACAGTGCCAAAAAGAAAGCGGCATTGCAGCGTATGCGTGAAGAACAAATGCGTCCTAAAGTACAGACGGAAGAGGGAGTTCTGAATTACTCGGTTGTCTATACGATGGAAGCAACGGCTTACCTGCCTACCGATGGCAGCCCTGAAGGCCTTACGGCCATGGGGATTCCTGCCCGTCGTGGCGTAGTGGCCGTGGATCCAAGGGTCATTCCCTTAGGTTCGAGAGTATTTATTCCTGGCTACGGTGTAGCCATTGCCGCCGACACCGGCGGTGCCATCAAAGGCCAGAAGGTTGACCTGTGCATGGAGACCTATGGCGAATGCATGAACTTCGGCAGAAGAAATATCGAAGTTTACGTACTGGTATAAGAAAAGAGAGGCTTCAGCCTCTCTTTTCTTATGCCGGTTTTTGCTGGAAAGTGTTGCAATTACAGAAAAAGCCACTGCAAAGCAGTGGCTGAAATCTCTAATGGAGCGGGCAATGGGAGTCGAACCCACCTCTAAAGCTTGGGAAGCTTTCATTCTACCGATGAACTATGCCCGCAACGACTTTTTTAGTATAGCATTTTTATTTTTCCTTTGCAAGGGGGAATTTGCAAGGGAAAGCACGAAATTATATAGTTCATAGAGACTGTTAGAGATGAAGGCAGATTATTTTACAGGAGGAAAAGCATTATGGGACTTTTGCAAGCAGGAATGGGTGCCGTAGGCGGCGTGCTGGGCGACCAGTGGAAGGAATATATCTACTGTGACAGTCTGCCGCCTGATGTGCTGATGGCCAAGGGGCACAAAAAGACTGGTTCGGGTTCGTCCAACAAGGGGGATGACAATATCATCTCTCAGGGGTCCCGTGTGGCAGTGAACAATGGCCAGTGCCTCATCATTGTGGAAAATGGCGAGGTAGTGGATATCTGTGCCGAGCCGGGCGAATACACTTACGACAGGGAGACGGAACCCTCGCTTTTTGCCGGTGACTTGTCTAAGACCATTCCCAAGGTCTTTGCGGAAATCGGACGACGTTTTTCTTTTGGTGGGGATACGGGCCGTGACCAGCGTGTCTATTATGTGAATACCAAGGAAATCTATGGCAACAAGTTTGGCACGCCCTCGCCGATTGCCTTCAAGGTGCGGGATGATACGTTGAACTATGAGCAGACCATTCAGATTCGCTGTTTCGGTGAGTATAGCTACAGGATTACCAATCCCATTCTGTTCTATACCAATATCGCCAGCAATGTCAGTGATACATTCAACCGCGAGGAGATTGACAGCCAGCTGAAATCCGAACTAATGATGGCTTTGAAGCCGGCGATGGCGAAAATCTCGGCCATGCGGGTGGGCTATGATGAACTCGAGGCCCATTCGGCAGATATTGCCGATGCCTTGAACGAGAATCTCAGCCAGAAGTGGGGCAATCTGCGTGGCATTGAAGTGGTATCGGTAGCCGTGGCCAGTGTGAGCCTGACGGATGAAAGCCAGGCCGTGCTGGAGAAATTGCAGAAGATGCAGGAGGCCGCAGTATTGGGCCGTGATCCGTCGCTTATGGCTGGTTTTTATGGGGCAGCGCAGGCCGATGCCCTGCGTGATGCTGCCAAAAACGAGGGTGGTGCCGCTGTTGGCTTCATGGGTATGAATATGGTCGGTCAGACTGGTGGCGTCAATGTGGGCGATCTGATGGCACAGGGGCAGGCGCAAAGAGCGGCGCAGGCCGCACAGGCTCGGCCCGCAGCTCCAGCGGCGAGTGCCGGGGGCTGGACCTGTGCCTGCGGCAAGGCTGGCAATACGGGCAAGTTCTGTTCGGAATGCGGGGCAGCCAAGCCGGATGATGGCTGGACCTGTGAATGTGGGGCAAAGAATACAGGCAAGTTCTGTTCAGAATGTGGCAAGCCCCGTCCTGCTGGTGACTGGGTATGCAGTTGTGGGGCGAAGAACAGCGGCAAGTTCTGTGCAGAGTGCGGCAAGCCGCGTCCATGAGTGGCAATGTTGATTGGGAGGTGAATTTATGGCCAGTAATTCTGTGGCTTATAAATGCCCTAATTGTAGCGCGCCACTGGATTTCAAGCCGGGGACTCAGAAGATAACCTGTGATTATTGTGGGACAGAGCTGGACGCGGCAGCGCTGGAAGACCTGTTTGCCAAAAAGGAAGCCATGGCGGCAGAGGCGGCTGATAAACAGGATGAGAAATGGGATACGAAGGTGGCTGGCGGCGATTGGACGGCAGAGGAAGCTGCAGCGTTCAAGACCTTTGTCTGTGAGTCCTGTGGGGCAGAGATCGTGGCCGATGGCAATACCATGGCTACAGAGTGTTGCTATTGTGGTCATGCGGTGATGATTCCCCAGCGTTTTGACGGCATGCTGCGGCCGGATTATATCATTCCGTTCAAGAAAACGAAGGAAGAAGCCAAGGCCGCGCTCAAGGAATTCTACGATGGCAAATGGCTGCTGCCAAGTCTGTTCAAGTCGCAGAACCGTATCGAAGCGATTCAGGCCATGTATGTGCCGTTCTGGCTCTTTGATTCCGATGTGGATGCTTATGCCACCTTCAAGGCAGAGAAGGTCCGTGTCTATGAGACAAGTGATGAGCAGGTGACAGAAACCAGTCATTACCGTTGCCTGCGTTCTGGCAGCATGAGTTTTGCCAAGATTCCTGTGGATGGCAGCGAGAAGATGGCCGATGACTATATGGAGAGCATTGAGCCTTTTGATTACAGCGAGATGGTGCCGTTCAGCAATGCTTATATGACGGGGTTTTTGGCAGATAAGTACGATGTGGATGCAGAGACTTCTGCTCCCCGGGCTGATACGCGCGTGCGGCAGAGTGCTATCGATGTGCTGACGGAGACGGTTGAAGGATTTGATAGCTGTTCCTGTGAGGAAGCCACGGTGAAGAAACAGGCGGGCAATGTGGTCTATGCCATGGCACCAGTATGGATTGTCACCACCCGTTATGAAGGCCAGCCTTATACGTTCATGATGAATGGCCAGACGGGGAAAGTGGTGGGCAGTCTGCCCTATGACCAGAAAAAATCGCTGTTCTATGCAGCATTGGCTTTCGCGGTCACTTTGCCCATCGTTTATTATGTGGCGAAGTTTATATTGAGTCTATGTTGAGCCAGGAGGTATGGATATGAAAAAACTGATGATACACCTGGCTTTGGCAGTGGTCTGTATTGCCATGGTGCTGGGGAGTGCGGCACCGGTTATGGCAGCTGCACAGCAGGCACAGGTGGAGCAGAAGGCTGCCCGCCCTGCAAAGCCGGAGACAGTTGGGCCGGTGGTAGATCAGGCGAAAATCCTGACGCAGGCGCAGGTGGGGAAACTCACAGAGAAAATCAAGGCCGTTGAGGAAAAACATCAGGTCAAAATCGGCATCTATATCATGCAGAGTCTGCCGGCAGGTATGGTGGCTGGCAAGATGGCTAATAATGTTCTGGATAAGTATTATGCCAATGGGCAGAATGGCAGTATCGTGTTATTGCTGGCCATGGGCAGCCGGGACTGGTATATTTCCACAGACAACACGATGCGGCAGCGCATTGTGGATGGTGTGGGCATTGATGGCTTGAAGGAAATGTTCCTGGAAGATCTGTCTGATGGGAATTATGCGGAGAGCTTTGGTGCCTTTGTAGATGGTGTGGATAAATATCTGGCCTATTATGAGGAAACCGGAGAGCCTTATGATCCGGCAGAAGAATTCAGCTGGGTGGCAGCTGTGGTAGCCGTGTTGGTGGCCCTGGTATTTGGCTGGGGGTTCCGGGAATACCTCATCAGCTGCATGAGTAATGTGGCTCCGGCGGCTGAAGCCTCCGCTTATCTGAAGCAGGGCAGTTTCCAGCTGGCGCAGAGCCATGATAATTATCTTTATACTACGGTCACGCGTGTGGCCAAGTCCAAGGATAATGATAGCTCATCTTCCAGCAGTGACAGCAGTCACGGCGGGGGCGGCGGCAAGTTTTGAGCTGAGGTCATAAATCAAACAAGTGGAATAAAAAGACAGGTGGTACTGTTTCTGGCGCGTTTGGCGCGTAAGAAACAGTACCACCTGCTTTTTATGTTTTTGTCAGTCGGCTACGTTTTCCAAAATACGGATTTCATTGCGCATGATATAGGCGGTCTGTTCGGGTTTGCTGCCATTTACGAGGTAGTCGAACATCACCTGCATGGCGCGGCGCCCCTGCTGGTGGGGATGCTGGTAGAGGGCGGCTTTGATCAGCCCTTTCTGCATCATGTCGATGGTGCTGGGAATGGTATCGAAGGCCACGATGGTGATATCCTGGCGGTTGGCTGCCTGAATGGCACGGGCAGTTCCGTAGCCACCGGAGGATACGACAAACAGAGCGTTGATCTCCGGATGTTCGTCAATCAGCTTGCGGGCAGCTTCATAAGCCTGCATATCATCATCGGCAGTCTCCTCGACACCTAACAGGGTGAAGTCATGACCCGCCATAACCTCCTGAAATCCCTGCAGGCGCTGCTGGTGCCCCAGCATGTTGCGGGAGCCAAGGAGCACTGCTGCCTTGAGGCTGGGAGGACAGATCATCTTCATGAGGGCACCGGCGGTGCGGCCGCCCTGCAGATAATCGCTGCCCACATAGCAGTGGCGGCGGCTGGATTCGACATCGTTGTTGAGCGTGACTACGAACAGGCCGTCTGTCACGCATTCATTGATCTTTTCGATAACCCTGGTGTCGTTGACGGGATTGATGATAAGTCCGCTGCATTGCGTTTTGAGTTCGTCGATGATGCGGCACTGTTCAGTGGCATCGAAGCCCTTCATGCTGCGCCAAATGACTTCCAGACCGTAAGAAGCAAAGCGGTCGGCAGCATGGTGCATGGTGGTGAGTACGTCGTCAAAGAATTGTACGCCTTCGGAGGCAATCAGCACGCCTAGTACAGGATGTTTTTTGCGGGCTGCCAGAGCTTTGCCAGCGGGGTTAGGGTGGTAGTTGAGTTTTTTTGCCATTTCTACGATGAGGCGCTCTTTCTCGGGCTTGACGTTGCCACGTTTGTTGAGAACCCGGTCAACTGTGCCCCGGGACACGCCACAGAGCTCGGCTATTTGCTTTATCGTAACCATTGGTTGTACCTTCCTTTGCCTAGTGTTATTCTCTAGTATAGTATATTCGCAAAGGAAGGGCAAATCCCTTTCGTGCTCGGGCAAAAAAGTTATGGGACTTTTACAAATGCTGCGTTATAAAAATATCTTCTCGTAAGAGGCGTTAAAAGCGTAAAGGGGGCAAAAATCCCCCCACAACCGCCATTGTGGGGGGATTTTCTGATTCTATGTTCTCCGTTGATTTCATTAATAGCATTATGTATCAGGAGAGGCAATATTCTTTGTTATTGATATTTCAATTGATCTGTCCGTGGTATTCGACTTCCCGGACTTCCCGGATTTGGTTTTGCTCGTCTACCATAACTACCTTAGGCTTATGGGTACGGCCTTCTTCTTCGGTGAACAGGGCATAGGCCATGATGATGACGATATCACCTGGCTGGGCGAGACGGGCGGCGGCGCCGTTGAGGCAGATGACGCCGGACCCTCTGGGGCCGGGGATGGTGTAGGTTTCGAGGCGGGCGCCGTTGTTATTGTCTACAACCTGTACGCGTTCGTTGGGCAGGATGCCTGCCTTTTCCATGAGTTCCTCGTCGATGGTTATGCTGCCCATGTAGGCGAGGTTGGCTTCGGTTACGGTGGCGCAGTGGATTTTTCCTTTGAGCATATGTAAAAGCATGGTTATTTGTCCTTCCTTTAGGCAGAGAGTATCACATTGTCAATCAGGCGGGTCTTGCCAATCTTCACGGCGATGGCCAGCAAGGTGTCTTCGTTGGCCTCCGTCAGTGGTTTGAGGGAGGGGTAGGCATAGGCCTTGACGTAGTCGATGCTTGCCATGGGTTCCTTATTCAGTTCCTCGGTAACGATGTTTTCCAGCGCCGAAATATTCCGTTCGCCTGCGGCATAAGCCTGCTTGGCAACCTTAAGGCTGCGGGAGAGCACGAGGGCTGCTTCTTTTTCCGTGGCGGATAAATAGGTGTTGCGGGAACTGCGGGCAAGGCCGGACTTTTCCCGGGCAATGGGCACCATGTTGATATGGACATTGATATTGAGGTCTTCCACGAAACGGCGGATGACCGTTACCTGTTGGGCATCTTTCTGGCCGAAGAAGGCTTCGTCAGCCCGGGCCAGGTTGATGAGTTTCGTCACGACCGTAGCTACGCCGCGGAAATGGCCGGGGCGCTGAGCACCGCAGAGCTTATGGGTGATATCGCCGTCCACATTGACATAGGTGCAGTAACCTTCGGGATACATTTCGGCGGGTTCCGGATGGAAGACGGCGTCCACGTTCACGCTCTCAAGCTGTTCACAGTCGGCAGCAAACTGGCGGGGGTAGGCATCGTAGTCTTCGTTAGGGCCAAACTGGGTGGGGTTCACGAAGACCGAAGCGATGACGATATCGCATTTTTCCCGGGCGGCCCGCATAAGGGTCAGATGCCCTTCATGCAGGGCACCCATGGTGGGGACGAGACCAATGGTCTTGCCCTGTTTTTTTGCCTGAGCGGCATATTCTCTGATGGCTTTGACGGTGGTTAAGATTTCCATGATATCTGCTCCTTAAAATAGATTTAAGGCAAAAGAAAAAGCGTATCTTTGGGTAGATAGCCAAAAGATACGCATGTTTACTGATTGCGAGAGTAACCTGAAAAGACGCAGGGTTCCTGTATGCTGTCCTGGTTCCGCAGAATCCCGGCAGTGAAAGGCGTTTGCGTGCAAAGTTATTCTGATTCATAAAAGTATGACTCACAGCAATGATGTCATCTTTTGCCATGAGTCATATTTTAGCACTTATACGCTTATTGGTAAAGAGCGGTTATTTTTTCTTTTTGCTCTTGTTGAATTCGTCGAGGATCTGGCGCTTGGCAATCTTGCCCGTGGAAGTGCGCGGCAGTTTTTCCATCAGGTGGAATTCGCGGGGAATCTTGTAGAGAGCCAGGTTGGCCTGCAGGAATTTCTTGAGTTCCCGTACATTGATATCCTTGCCGTCGTGGGTGCTGTAGAAGCAGGCTCCTGCCTGGCCGCGCAATTTGTCCTCGATGCCGATGACGGCTGCTTCGAAGATACCAGGGAACTGGTAAACAAGTTCCTCAACCTCGCGGGGATAGATATTTTCCCCCATGCTGATGATCATGTCCTTGATGCGGTCCACGATGTAGATATAGCCTTCCTCATCAGCGCGGGCCACATCGCCGGTATGGAACCAGCCGCCGCGCATGGCATCCTGGGTTACATCCGGCAGGTTCCAATAACCAAGCATGATGTTCTCACCCTTGATGATGAGCTCACCGGCTTCGCCCTGAGGTACCTCTTTGCCTTCGCCATCGATGAGTTTCCACTGGATGCCCGGCACGATTTTGCCGCAGGAGCCTACGATGGGTTTTTCCGGTGGGTTCATGGTGACAACTGGCGACGTTTCGGACAGGCCATAGCCCTCACAGATATCTACACCGAACTTGTTGATGAAGTCCTGCTGTATCTGCAGGGGCAGCGTCGTGCCGCCGCTGACCACGAGGCGCAGGGATTTCATGTCCTCAGTTGTGGCAAGCTTCGTCAGCAGGCTGCAGATGGAAGGCACGATATAGAGGTCGGTGACCTTCTCGTCCCGGATGACGGCGATGGTTTCTTTCGGTGTGAAAGAGTCGAGAATGACCACTTCGGCACCGCAGAAGAACGGATAGAGCACGGAGCAGGTCCAGCCAAAAGCGTGGTACATGGGCAGCACACAGAGTACATGGTGTTCGGCTTTGCAGCCCATGCCGTTATCCCGCATCTGCTCGCAGTTGGCCACGAGGTTGCGGTGGGAAAGTACCGCGCCCTTGGGATTGCCCGTGGTGCCGGAGGTGTAGATGGTTGCACAGGGCTTGTGTTCGTCGAAGTCAGCGCGCAGGACTGGCGCCTCTACAGCTTTTTTATCGGCTTTGCCCATGGTCTTGATATCGTACTGAGTGACTTTGAGGTCGCAGCGCAGGGCGGCCAGTGCGTCCACCAGATTCAGCGGCTGGTAGGTAAGGAGTACCTGAATGCCGGAATCCTTGATGATGTAGGCGATTTCGCGATTGCTGAGCTGGAAGTTGATGGGCACGGCGATGGCACCCAAAGAAACGATTGCCATATAAGCGAGTACGAAATCCGCGCTGTTGCGGGAGAAGATACCGACACGGTCACCTTCCTTGACACCAGCAGTGTGCAGGCGGTTGCGGCAGTTGTTGACCGCCGTCTGTAATTCTTTATAGGTAAAGCGACGCTCATGGTCTACAATGGCCATAGCATCTGGTTTTCCTTGTAAAATGAGCTCATGCACAAACATGATATTACCTCTTTCTGTTTTACAAAATTGATTATTGACTTATATAGATAAATTTTATACTAGGTCATAAAGAAAGTAAAGAGATTTATTTTTGTCCATGAATTATCCGTGTTGTTTTGCTTCTAATTTATCGATACGTTTGTAGGCAGCGATAAATTCCTGAGCAATGGTCTTGAACCCTTCGGCGCTCATAAGCTGATCCTCAGCATGCAGGATGAGCAATGATATGTTGATTCCCTGATCTGAACCAGCTTCGCGGGCTAAAAGTTCTGTATGGGCCTTATGTCCCTCTACAAAGTTTTCATCTCCTTCGGTAATAAGTTTTTCGGCTCTTTCGTAGTTTCCGGCTTTTGCTGCCTGAATGGCTTCGATGTAACAACTGCGGGCTGCACCGACACCGGAAATGATTTTAAAAGCGATGAGTTCGAATTCTTCCAAGGGTAAATCCACCTTTCATAAAAGCATGATCTAATCAATAGATATTAGATTCTATAATGGAAATTCCTGCTTTTATATAGCAGGATAAAGATAATAAATTTTGATGATATAAAAACTATTATTTATTTTTTATAAATGTAAACGATATCTATGACAAATGTCATGGGGATTTTTGACAAGATATGACAGACTTCAGCTGACTTTAATCGGGTTTTCTCGTATAATTCTTATTGTCAGAAAAAAACAAAGCTTAAATATCTTGTAGTAATGGGGTTTGGTACAAGATAATGATTCCGAAAGGGGAATGAATTATGGAAATCGCATTTTGCCGTATTGATGACCGTCTGATCCATGGTCAGGTCGCTACTGTTTGGACGAAGGTAACGGGCTGCAACCGTATCATGTGCTGCAGTGATGAAGTCGCGCAGGACACGATGAGAAAGAAGCTCCTGCTGCAGGTTGCTCCTCCGGGAATCAAAGCTTACGTCGTGCCTGTGGAGAAGGCCTGCGAAGCTTATAAGAACCCGAAGTATGATGCGTTCAAGACGTTGTTCCTGTTCACGAAGCCGGCCGATGTGGTCCGTGCGGTGAAGGGTGGCATCCCGTTCAAGTCCGTAAACCTGGGTGGTATGACGTACAAAGACGGCGATACGCTGATTTCCAGTGCGGTTGCGGTCAACCCGGATGATGTCAAAGCCCTGCTCGAACTGCAGGAAATGGGCATCGAAGTGGAAATCCGCAAACTGGCCAGCGAGCCGAAAGGGGATTTGATGTCGGCTCTGAAGGCTAAAGGTTTGGCTTGATTTTTTAGGGAATCATAGAATACTTTAGGGGGAAATATTATTATGACGAGTGTACAATTTATTTTGCTCATCGTTGTGGCCGCCATTGCTGGTATGGGAAGTGTGCTCGATGAAGCGCAGTTCCATCGTCCGCTGGTTGCCTGCACGTTAGTTGGTCTTGTCCTCGGTGATATGACGACTGGTATTATCTTAGGTGGTACGCTGGAAATGCTGGCTCTGGGCTGGATGAACGTCGGTGCAGCCATGGCACCGGATGCGGCTCTGGCTTCTGTCGTTTCGGCAATCCTCGTAATCGTCGGCCACCAGTCCATCGGTGCTGGTATCGCTTTGGCCGTACCTCTTGCCGCTGCTGGCCAGGTGCTCACGATCTTCGTGCGTACGATTACGGTATTCTTCCAGCATTTAGCCGATAAATTCGCGCTCGAAGGCAACGCTTTCGGCATTGAGATGTGCCATATCGGCGGTCTGCTGCTGCAGGGCATCCGCGTAGCCGTTCCGGCTGCTATCGTCGCCGCTGTTGCTGGTACGGACACGGTCAACTCCATGCTGGCTTCCATTCCGGAAGTAATCACCCGCGGCCTGCAGGTTTCCGGTGGTTTCATCGTCGTTGTCGGTTATGCGATGGTCATCAACATGATGAACGCCAAATCTCTGATGCCGTATTTCTTCCTGGGCTTCCTGATTGCCGTATTCACGAACGTCAACCTGATCGGTTTCGGTGCTATCGGCCTCATCGCTGCTTACTTCCACATCCGTGGCCTGCAGCGTGAACTGAACGGTGCTGGCGCTGGCGGCTCTTCCGATCCGCTGGATGCAATCGACGATTCCGATCTGATGTAATAGGAGGCACGACTCATGGAAAAACAGCTCACAAAAGGCGATCTCGTATCGATTTTCATTCGTTCCAACTTCCTGCTCGGCTCCTTCAACTTCGAGCGTATGCAGGCTATCGGCTTCTGCGTGTCCCTGATTCCGGCACTCAAGAAGCTCTATAAAGATGATCCCGAAGAATACAAGCGTTCCCTGAAACGCCATCTGGAATTCTTCAACACCCAGCCGTTCCTGGCAACCCCGATCATGGGTATCATTGCCGCTATGGAAGAGAAAAAAGCCAACGGCGCCGATATCGGTGAGGACACCCTTTCCGGCGTCAAAGTAGGTCTGATTGGCCCTCTGGCTGGTGTGGGCGACCCGATTTTCTGGGGCACGCTGCGTCCGGTGCTGGCAGCTCTCGGTGCTGGTGTGGCTCTCACGGGCAGCATCGTCGGCCCGCTGATCTTCTTCATCGCCTTCAACGTGATTCGCCTGCTGACCAACTGGTACGGCGTAATGTACGGCTATGATAAAGGTACGGAACTCGTCAACGAAGTAGGCGGCAACCGCATGCGCTACCTCACCGAAGGTTCCTCCGTACTCGGTCTTCTCGTCATGGGCGCCCTCGTGGCCAAATGGACGACCGTCAATATGCCCTTGGTACTGTCCTCTTACACGAACAGCCAGGGCGAACAGGTGGTCACCACGGTTCAGAGCCTCTTGGACAGCCTGATGCCTGGCATCGTGCCGCTGCTCATGACATTCGCTTGCATGTATCTGTTGAAAAAGGGTGTTAATCCTCTGGTTATCATCCTGGGGCTCTTCGCCCTTGGCATTGCCGGCTACGCTGTTGGTCTTTTCGCCTAAGATAAGTCCAGTAGTAGTCTACATACACATTCCATTATATATTCATTCCCAAAAAAGCTCCGCGATTTTTCGCGGAGCTTTTAGGTATATATAATATAGAAAGGAGGTCAAATCCACATATGCCGCAGGCACAGGGCGATGAAGCAGACGACAGACACGCCGAAGGTGAAGTATTCCACGCATTTCACGGGATAGGCATAGTGCAGGGGGATATCCATGACCCGCGGCACGTTGCTGGCCAGAAGGGATGAGGCTATGGAAACATAGAGCAGCACGTTGATGATGGGCATGGACAGATGGGCAGAGAAAGCCCGAATCAATAGGTAAAGGGCGAAGGCAATGAAGAAATAGGCAATCTTGTCTCCGTGCAGTTTCATGTTCATAGCATCACTTCCTTGTCAGCAGATTCGATAATAGATTTCGGATAATTATTTATATTCATTCATTCGCTTTATCGGGCGGAAAATCCTGCTGTTGGGCAGGATTTTTGTGTGGAAGCAACGAAAAATATGCAGGGAAATGTTCTATAAAAGTTACATTTTACTCTTGAAAAAAGTTAAAAATATGTTAAAATGTAAAACATATTAATTTACTAGGTTTTATTGATTATTCAGCAAGAGAAAGAAGGAATCATTATGGCAGACGAAAACAAGACCGTGGCCAAGGCCCGGGAAGAGGCCTTGCGGGCTCATAATCCCAAGGCCAGTCGCAAGCAGCTGGTGCTGTGGTTCAGTGCGCTGATCATCGGCGGCTTTTTGGGCTTTTTAGGCATTGCGCCGCTCAATGAATTGTTCAACTTTATCGCCACGGTATTCACGCGGCTGTTCCAGTTCATTGCAGTGCCGACGATTGCGCTGGCGGTCATCACGACGCTGGCCGCACTGGGAGGCCAGAAGGAAACAGGGCGCATCTTTGCCCATGCGGTAAGTTACACGTTCTTGACGACGTTGGCTGCTGCTGCTGTGGGGCTGGGACTTTATATCCTGATTTCGCCGGGCAACCTGCCGGCAGAAATCGTGGGAGCAGGTGCAGCCAACGTGCCCTTGGATAAAGTGGGCAAGCTGACCTATTATGACCATATCCTCTCGGTCATCCCGAACAATGTCCTGCAGCCGTTCCTGGCGGGCAACGTGCTCTCGGTGATGCTGATTGCCGCCTCCGTTGGTTTGGGGCTGGCCTTTATGCCGAAAACAGAAAACCGCGAGGTGCTCCTGAAAGGTCTGCATGGCTTGCAGGAACTGCTGTTTACGCTGATCCGGGCAATTCTCTGGGCACTGCCGGTGGGCATCCTGGCTTTTGCTGGCCAGCTGTCGGCGCAGATCGAAGCGGGTGTGATTGTGGGGGCACTCAGCCAGTATGTGGCGGTGGTCATGGGCGGCAATCTGCTGCAGATGTTCGTCGTTCTGCCGCTGTTTTTGCTTCTGCGTGGACTGAATCCGCTGGATGTGTTCCGCAAGATGTCTCCGGCCATTGCGGTGGCACTGTTTACCAAGAGTTCTGCTGGTACGCTGCCGGTGACGCTGGCTTCTGCTGAGAACAATCTCAAGGTCAATCCCAAGGTTTCCCGTTTTGTGCTGCCCATCTGCACGACCATCAATATGAATGGCTGCGCGGCGTTTATCCTCGTGACTTCGTTGTTTGTGATGCAGAATGCTGGTTTTGAGCTCACGTTAGGTACCATGATTGCCTGGGTGTTTATCGCGGTGCTGGCGGCTATCGGCAATGCGGGCGTACCGATGGGCTGCTATTTCCTGACGCTTTCGCTCATGAGCTCCATGGGCGCACCTATCGGCTTGATGGGAGTTATCTTGCCAATCTACACCATTATTGATATGATAGAGACAGCAGAAAATGTCTGGTCCGATGCCAGCGTTTGCGCCATGACAAATCATGATTTGGCTGGTGAGCTGGAGGAGGCAAGTCCGGTAATCCAGTCCTGAAGGAGTGGAGCGGAATGCCCGTCAAAAAAATAGTTGTTTGCATGCTGCTCCTCGTGCTGTGCCTTTGCGCCGGCTGCGGGGAGCAGTCTGACGTAAAAAAGAGTGATATCGTCCTCGATACGGCGGTGACACTCACGGCCCGTGGCGAGGATGCCCAAGCCGCCATCGATGAGAGCATGGCCAGGCTCAGGAATATCGACAATATGGTCAATCCCAATGTGCCGGCCAGCGATGTGAATAAGCTGGCCCAAAATGCCGGCACGGGCAAATGGGTGGCTCTGCAGCCGGAGACCTTCAAGATGCTGGTTGTGGCGCAGGATTATGCCCGTAAGACTAATGGTGCCTTTGATGTGACCACGAAACCTTTGGTGGATCTATGGGGCATCGGCACCGACCATGCCAAAGTGCCAACGCCAGCGGAGCTTTCCGAGGCGCAGAAAAAGGTAGGCTGGCAGAAGCTGGAACTGGACGAGGGGACGCAGAGTGCCCGTCTGCTCCAGAAGGGCATGGGCGTGGATTTGGGCGGTGTTGCCAAGGGCTTTGCCGTGGACGAGGTACGCAAGATATATGCCCGCTATGGTATCAAGGACGGCCTGATCAACTTGGGCGCCAGCTCCATGTATGCGCTGGGCGTGAACCAGGAGGGGACAGCCTGGCGCATCGGCTTGCGCCATCCCCGCAAGGAGGATGCACAGGAGAAGATGGCCATCCTGCCCTTGACGAATGAAGCGTTATCCACGTCGGGCGATTATGAGCGCTTCTTTGAGGCGGGGGGCATTCGCTATCATCATATCATTGATCCGCGCACCGGCTGGCCTGCTAAGAGCGGAGCCATGAGTGTGACCATCGTAGCAGCCGATACCGTGGAAGATGGCGGCATGCTCACAGATATCCTGACGACGGCGGTATTTGTGCTGGGACCGGAGCAAGGGGCACGCTTTCTGCGCGGGCAGGATGGCATTGAAGGGGCTGTCACGGATGGCCGCTATCAGCTTTGGACGACTGGTGATTTAGCGAAGGAACTTGTGGACGTATCGCCTGATTTTCATTTTTGGCAGGAGAGTGGAGAAGGATTATGATGGATGGAATGTTACAGCGCAAGACGGAAAAGCTCAAGGCTCTGCTCACATCCTATGGACAGGTGGCAGTGGCTTTTTCCGGGGGAGTGGACTCCACGCTGCTCCTGAAGGTGGCGCGGGATGTGCTGGGAAAAGAGCGGGTGCTGGCCATAACGGCGGAAAGTGATTTCGTGCCGGTCAGTGATGTGCGTGAAGCGCAGGACTTCTGCCAGCAGGAAGGGGTACAGCATCAGCTGGCCGTGTTGGAGCCGCTGCGTCATTATGATGTGCGCAGGAATCCCGCTGACCGTTGCTACTTCTGCAAGCGGCTGGTTTTTGGCAGGTTGCGGGAAATCGCCGGTGCCGCAGGTATCGTGCATCTGTTGGATGGTTCCAACGTGGATGATCAGGGAGATTACCGCCCCGGCGCCAAGGCCGTTAAGGAGCTGGGGGTCCTGAGCCCTTTGCTGGAAGCGGGCTTCACCAAAGCTGACGTCCGCGCCCTGTCGGCAGCTTTGGGACTGAAGACCGCGCAAAAGCCCTCGGCGGCCTGTCTGGCTTCCCGCATTCCCTATGGAGAGGAAATCACGCCGGCCAAGCTGAAACGCGTGGAGGAGGCGGAAAATTTCCTTCATGAGGTAGGCTTCCTGCAGGTGCGGGTGCGCAGTCATGCGGATTTGGCACGAATCGAATTGCCCAAGACGGATATCGCCGCCTTTATGGACGGTCATTACGAGCAGGTTGTCCCAAAACTCAGGGCCCTGGGTTTTGCCTATGTGACGTTGGATTTGGAAGGCTATCGTACAGGCAGCCTCAATGAAGCTTTGAAAGGAAAATGATATGCCCAAAAGCAATCTGACAACGTTGTGTTATGTCGAACGCGACGGCAAATACCTGATGATGCACCGGGTAAAGAAGGAAAACGACATCAATAAGGATAAATGGGTAGGCATCGGCGGCCACTTCGAAGCCGACGAAAGTCCCGAAGAATGCCTGCTGCGGGAAGCCCGGGAAGAAACGGGGCTCACTTTGACGGATTACAAGCAGCGGGGCATCATCACCTTTATCTCCGACAGATGGCAGACGGAATACATGTTTCTCTACACAGCCACGGCCTATGAAGGAAAAATCGGGGAGTGCAACGAAGGCACATTGGAATGGATCGACAAGGATGCGGTCTATGACCTGCCCCTATGGGAAGGCGATAAGATATTCTTCCGGCTGCTGGAGGAAAAACATCCCCACTTCTCTCTGAAGCTTCGGTATGAGGGCGAAGAATTGGTGGAAGCGGTGCTGGATGGTAGAGACATCCAGACGCACAATAAAAAAGCTGCCCCCCTTCAGGGGGAAGTGAGTCCGTAGGACTCGAAAGGGGGAACTCTTTGACAAGTCAGGTATTTACCAACTTGTCAGAGAGTTACCCCTTCTGCCCTTGTGGGCACCTCCCCCTGAAGGGGGAGGCAGGATATTTTAGCTTATTTGTTCAAAATCCGAGGCCGGGTGCTTGCAAAGGGGGCAGATGAAGTCGGCGGGGAGTTCGTCGCCGATGTATTCATAGCCGCAGATCTTGCAGCGATAGACATGTTTGCCTGCCGGGGGCGGGGCTGTCTGTTGTGGTTTGGGTTTGATGTTTTGCTGATAGTAGTTATAGGTGGCGGAGGGAATGTTCGTCAGAACATCCATATCTGTGACTGACGCGATAAAGAGAGTATGGGAGCCCAGGTCGATTTCCTGGGTTACCCAGCCGGCGATATAGGCGTTGGTGCTGGCGGTGATGATGGGCGCCCCATTGGCGCCACGTTTCCAGTCCGTAAAGCCCGCAAATTTGTCTACGTTCCGGCCGGATTGGAAGCCGAAGTGTTTGAAGAGGTCGAAACTGGCGGCTTCGCTGATGATGGAGGCGGTGAATTTCTTGCTGGCCGCTACGAGTTCGCGGGTGTAGTTGGCTTTGTTGACGGCAATGGTGATCTGGTCCGGGGTATTGGCCACCTGGCAGACCGTGTTGATGATGCAGCCGTTGTCCTTACCATCGAGGTTGGCAGTGAGGACGTAGAGGCCGTAGGGGATATTGAATAGAGTCTTCGGATTCATGGGGAAACCTCCTTTCGTTTACCGTTTAACTACGCTGTTTATGGGAAAAATCCTGCCACGAAGACGCCTGAATGACCGTAATATTTTTCTTCAGCTGAGGCGGCTGACTCCGCCAAACGCTTCGGAAAAACATCACGTCCAGCCGGGCTTAGTGTATGCAGAAATACGGTGAGGGGAAGAGTAGTTAGAAGCCATCAGGATTTTGTAGGCAAGGTTTATGACTTTGTTCTTCACCACTAAGCAGTGGATGGGACCAATCCAGATGTCCGTCCGCTGTTCCACAGCGCTAGAGGATTTCAATATACAAACAGGAATTTCCACCACAACTTGGAAAAACAAGGAATGACACAAAGTATGTCTCGTGTAGTCCACTGCATTGACAACGGGCCTATGGAAGGATTATGGGGCATTCTTAAACGAGAGATGTACTATGGCCGGCGTTTTACCAGCAAGCGTGATCTTATGTGTTCGATTGAAACATACATTCATTATTACAACCACAAACGTGTGCAACGGAATCTTGGCATCCTGACACCGATAGAGAAATATATCTTGTATTTAGCCGCGTAAAAAGGCCGACAGACGAATCTGCCGACCAAAGAAATTTTATATTTTTTATTGTCCTCTTGACGGGGAACAGCCCATTGTGCTGGGGGTTAATGGTTGGCCAGTTTGTAGATTTCGATGGCCGCTATCTTGTCGATGGGGTGGAAGTTGGCTACTGTTTTGGTGCCGCCGGCGGTGCAGGAGTCGGCAAGTTTCGCCAGAACGTCCTCGCTTTGGATGCCGATGCCCAGTTCGGTGAAGTTGGTGGGCATATGGATTTCTTTGAAGTAGGCGACAGTCCGCTTAATACCGGCTTGGGCACGTTCTTCCTCGGTGCCGTCTTTGATGTTCCAGACTTTTTCAGCGAACTTTGCAAAGCGGGGGATATCATCCCGATAGACGTATTTGGCCCAGGAGCCCCAGACTGCAGTGAGGCTGGCACCGTGGGTGACATCGAAGCGGCCGGAAAGTTCATGGCCGAGCTTGTGGCAGGCGAAGTCTTTGCAGCGGCCTAGTTCAGTGAGGCCGCAATGAGAGATGGTGCCGGCGTACATGATCTCGCTCATGGCATCATAATCGGTCTGATTTTTGATCGCGCGGTAGGAGCAATCGATGACCGTGGTCATAAGAGCCTCGGCGATGCGGTCAGTCAGGGCATTTTCTTCCTTGACATTAGTGAAGTATCGCTCCAGTGTATGCATAAGGATATCTGCGATGCCGCAGACCAGCTGTTTTTTCGGCACGGTGAAGGTCAGCTCTGGATTCATAAAGGCCAAAGCCGGACGGTTGAAGGGGGTATTGAGTCCTGCTTTTTTGCCTGTTTCCTCGTTGGTGATGACGGCAGAATCGCTGGTCTCACTGCCGGCTGCAGAGAGTGTCAGCACGGCGCCAACGGGCAGGCTTTTTTCGAGCTTCACAGTGCCATTCCAGAAGGACCAGACGTCGATTTCAGGATTAGCGGTACCGTGAGCGGTGGCCTTTGCGGAGTCAATAACGCTGCCGCCGCCGATAGCGAGGATAAAGTCTGCCTTGAAGTCGATGGCCTCTTTTACGGCTTCACGAACCCATGAAAGTCGGGGATTTGGCTGGACACCTCCCTTGCTCTTGGTGAACAGGCCGGCAGAGTGCAGCTGGTTTTCGATTTTGCCTAGCAGGCCGCTTTTGACAATGCTGCCGCCTCCATAGACGATGAACACCCGATGGGCGTTATAGGTGGGGAGCTTTTCGGCAACTTTTTCCTCGGCGCCACGGCCAAAAACGATTTCTGTAGGAACTTTGAAGTTGAATGCTTGCATAGTGATACCTCCATAGATTGCTTGCTATCATATTGAGTATTATATAAAAAAAGGAAAAATCCTGCTATATATTTGTGGAAAATACGTCTGCATGCGGGAGGATATTTTCTGGTGTTGAGACGGATAAGCCTTTAGATGCTCCGGGTGACGCCAAGGGATGAGGCAGGGAGAGGGAGTGTGTTTTCACTGGTGTTTTTTGTTGACACTGACTGATGTCTTTGCTATTATAAGAAAGGGAAACTGTAAACAAATTCTCCAAACTCAAAATGAGGCTGGACTTCGCAAGTGGCGGGGCAGTCAATTTGAGTTTTATTTTCGTGTTTTCACTTCCGCGGTACAGAGATGCCGCAAGAATCCTGAGGAGGAATTCACTAATGATTGAACGCTACACCAACCCGGAGATGGGTCATCTTTGGTCCATCGAGAACGAATGGCAGCAAATCCTGAATGTGGAGCTGGCTGCCTGCGATGTTATGGCAGAACTGGGCGAAATCCCGGTGGAGGCTGCGAAGAACATTCGCGCCAAGGCAAAGTTTGACGTGAAGCGCATCAAGGAAATTGAATCCGTGACGCATCATGATATCATTGCCTTCCTGACCAACGTCGCTGAAAATGTTGGTGAAGATTCCAAGTATGTGCATAAGGGGCTGACGTCCAGCGACGTAAAGGATACCGCTTATTGCATGATGATGCGGGATGCTGCAGACATCATCCTCGACGACCTGCGCAAATTCCGTGAGGTTCTGCGCCGCCGCGCCGTGGAATTCAAACATACGCCTTGCATTGGCCGTACCCATGGCATTCATGCTGAGCCCATGACCTTTGGCCTCAAGATGGCTCTCTGGAGTGCAGAGATTGAACGCGATATCGACCGTGTGGAACATGCGAAAAAGACGGTTTCCGTCTGCAAGCTCTCCGGTGCGGTTGGCACTTACTCCAACATCGACCCGGAAATCGAGCAGCGTGTGGCCAAGAAGCTGGGCTTGACTCCGGTTCCCCTGGCAACCCAGGTTATCCAGCGTGACCGTCATGCTGAATTCGTGACGACGTTGGCTATCGTTTCCAGCACGCTGGAAAAAATCGCTACGGAAGTCCGCAACTTGCAGCGCACGGATATCCGTGAAGCTGAAGAGTACTTCTCCCCGGGGCAGAAGGGTTCTTCTGCTATGCCGCATAAGCGCAATCCCATCAACTGCGAACGAATCTCCGGTATGGCCCGCCTTGTACGTGGTAACGCTGTCGCAGCGCTGGAGGATATCACCCTCTGGCATGAGCGCGATATTTCCCATTCCTCCGTTGAGCGCGTGATCCTGCCGGACAGCACCATCAACGTGGATTATTGCACTCGCAAGCTCACGAACATCATCGATAAGCTGCTGGTTTATCCGGATAAGATGCTCCATGATATGGAACGCACCGGCGGCCTTATCTACAGCCAGCGCATCATGCTGAGTGTTGTCAGCAAGGGCGTGCTGCGTGAGGATGCTTATAAGTGGGTACAGCGCAATGCCATGAAGCGCTGGATGGAAGGTCAGGATTTCCGCACGAGTGTGGAAAATGACCCGGATATCACGAAGTATCTGACGAAGGAAGAAATCGACGATTGCTTCGATTACAAGTATTTCCTGCGTCATGTCGATATGATTTTTGAACGTTTCGGACTTTGATTCTGGAATCAAAGCATTAAGGAGAGAGACATATGTCAACAGTAGTAGTAACCGGTACCCAGTGGGGCGATGAAGGTAAGGGGAAAATCGTCGATTATCTGGCTCAGCAGGCAGATACGGTAGTCCGTTTTCAGGGCGGCAGCAATGCCGGTCATACGGTCATGGTAGACGGCGAGGCCTATAAGCTGCGCCTGATGCCTTCCGGAATCCTGTTCAAAGGTTCCCATTGCATTGTCGGCAATGGCGTGGCTTTTGATCCCATGGTCATGCTGGAGGAAATGGATGGTCTGGCTGCAAGAGGCGTTGACCTGTCCGGCATCCGCATTTCCAACCGTGCTCATGTGGTGCTGCCGTACCATCGCCTGATGGATGGCATCGGTGACGAAGCCCGCGGTGACAACAAGATCGGCACCACCAAACGTGGTATCGGCCCCTGCTACATGGACCGCGACAACCGCATCGGCATCCGCGTCTGCGACTTGATGGATGAGGAAGAATTCGCTAAGCGTCTGCAGGAGAACCTGGAAATCAAGAATAAGGAACTGAAGCTCCTCTATGACCATGAGCCGCTGTCCTATGATGAGATCCTCAAGGAATATCTGGGTTATGCAGAGCGCCTGCGCCCCTATGTCTGCGATACCATTGCTCTGCTGAATGACGAAATCAAAGAGGGCCGCAAGATTCTCTTCGAAGGTGCTCAGGCTACGATGCTGGATATTGACTATGGCACTTATCCGTATGTTACCGCTTCTCATCCCATTTCTGGTGGTGTAGGCGTGGGCGCTGGCGTGGCTCCCAACAAGATCGACAAGGTTGTGGGTATCGTCAAGGCTTACTGCACCCGTGTGGGTGAGGGACCCTTCCCCACGGAACAGCTCAATGCTATCGGCGAGAAGATCCGTGAAGAAGGTCATGAGTACGGTGTTGTTACGGGCCGTCCCCGTCGTACGGGCTGGCTCGATGCCTGCGTGGTCCGCTATGCCGGCCTGATTTCCGGTATCGACTACATGGCTGTGACACGTCTCGACATTCTCGACAACTTCGAGGAGATCAAGATGTGCGTGGCCTACAAGTACAAAGGCGAAATTCTCAACGAGATTCCGGCCAGCCTCAAGGTGCTGGCGGAAGTTGAACCGGTCTACGAGACTTTCGAGGGCTGGAATACGGATATCAGCAAGGTGCGCAAGTACGAAGATCTGCCAGAAAACGCCAAGAAATATCTTGAACGCATGGCAGAAGTGACCGGCATCAAGCTGGGCATCGTATCCGTTGGCCCGAACCGCGATGAAACCATCGTCCTGGCACAGGATATTTTCTAAGATTATGAATAAAAACAGGTATTTCCGCTACCGTATCGTTTCGGAAATACCTGTTTTATTTTTAGGCTGTTGAAGTGGCTATTGCAGTAATTTTAAGACATTGCCGCTATTTTTGTTAGCCTGTGCCAGCATGGCCTGTGCAGACTGGTTTAAGACATTGGATTTGATATAGCCGGTCATTTCCTTAGCCATATCGGCATCACGAATCAGGCTCTCCGCCGATTCGGTGTTTTCCTCGCCGGTCACCAAATTGCTTTCTGTTTGGTTAAGCCGCATCTGATAAGCACCCATGCGGGTGATCTCATTCAAGGCATAATCAACAGCATGATCCAAAAGCCCCATGGCTACCAAAGCTGCCTCCAATGGAGTAACGTGGGCATTTTCTATCCCCATGTCCTTGGGCCACATGGCATTGATGAATACCCGCAAATTCTGGTTGGCCTTAGGTCCGGTATGAATAATCAAGGGATCTCCGATCACAAGGTCGGTACTTTCGAATTCGTTCCGTGGTTCGCCATAAATGCCATTGATGAACTGCAAGGGGCACTTGTCATCATTTTTTAAGAAATAATAACTGCCGTTGATTTCAGCTAAACGCAAGTAGTGCAATTCATCAATCAAAAGATTAGATGAAGTTGTGTCAAAGGTGTTGGAGGTCACATATTGTTTTATGGGCATTTGGCCTTGTGCAGATTTTACGGCATTAAATACTGCCTGTGCCAAATCTGTTGCGTTGGTCACGTTTTGAATACCTACGGTATAAGCCCGGGCAAAACCATTGACCAGTTGGCCGGCTGGGGGCGTTGGAGAAGTAGTATAGGAAGAGGAAGTGGTACTGGCATCAAAAATAAAATTAATATACTGTGAACATTCGCCACAAAGGATGGCGAATCCCTTTCCGTCCAAAGCACTGGGGTAATTTACCGATAGGTTGGAAAAATCCATGGCTACAGCAATTTGTTTACGCTGGGCACTATTAGGTGGTCGTAGCTGACCTTGTCCCACCCAGTAATTCCAATTCCCGTTGCCGCTGCCCACATAACTGCTGTCTACTGGTACACCGGTTCGTCCGCCGGAAATGATGCGATTATCCGAAGCACAGGTGTTAAAGGCTGGCTGAAAACCGCTGATTAATGTGTTTTGTCCGCTGCCTCCACTTCCAGAGGTGTCCAGCCGGTATTGGGCATAGTCCCCCGTCAGTAACAGTCGGCCATTGTAGTTGGTGGTGGCTGTGATCTCCGTAATGCTTTCCATGCGGCTGGAAAATTCTTTTTCGAGAGTCTCTCTGTCCAAATCTGTATTGTGGTCGTTAGCCGAATTGATGGCTAACTCCTTCATGGAGCGCAGGTTATTGATAATTTCCTGCATGCCGCCTTCGGCGGTAGCTACTAAATTCCTGCCGGTTTGTGTGTTTTGAATATCCTGCCCCAGGGATCGGATCATCACGCGCATCCGTTCCGAAATGGAGTAGCCAGAAGCATCATCACCGGCACTGTTGATGCGCATCCCGCTGGCAACCTTCTGTAGCTGCTGGTTCCGGCTGGAATCATTTTTCTTCATTTGTCCCAGCGCCATCATACTGCTGCTGTCATTGCGAATTGTCATAGCCATAGGAAAAGTCCCTTCTTCCTTTTGTAATCCCTGACAAAACAATACATCTTATATACTATATTGTATAATAATTTTTTTTATTTCGGCAAGTCTTTTTTGGAGAAAATAAATCGGGGACAACTGCCTGTGAATGTATGCCCCCTCCAATTTATTATAAAAAATCTTTCTGCAAGGGGGATATTTTCTTTTTATGGCGAACAATTACACTAATAGAAAACCATGGCGCACTGTTTATGTATACATTACTTAAATTTACAAAAACAGTGGATTTTTATGCAAATATCTGCTATGATGTAAAAGTATATAAGAAATAGATATATTTAATATGTAAATTGAGTTATATTGATTGTGTAATTGGAGGCGGGTTTCATGAAGGCTGAGATTAGCGTCAAGTTGGCGCGGTGTAAAGGCTGCGGCATCTGCGCGGCTTTTTGCCCCAAGTCGGTTCTCGGAATTGACGAGCTGGGCAAAGTCGTTGTCGCACATCCGGAAGACTGTATTGGCTGTGGGCAGTGTGAGCTGCGCTGTCCGGATTATGCAGTATTTGTGGATAAAGTTACAGCAAAGGGGGGCGCAGCATGAGTGAGGCAAGATTGATGCAGGGCAATGAGGCCTGCGCGGAAGCTGCTATTGCGGCTGGAGTGAACTTCTTTGCAGGGTATCCGATCACGCCGTCCACGGAGATTGCAGAGACCATGGCCAAGCTACTGCCGAAAGCTGGCGGCAAGTTCATCCAGATGGAAGATGAGATTGCCTCCATGGGCGCAATCCTCGGTGCTTCCCTGGCTGGCTGCAAGGTGATGGACGCTACTTCCGGCCCGGGCTTTTCCTTGAAGCAGGAACTTATCGGCTATGCTGCCTGTGCGGAGATTCCCTGCGTGTTGGTGGATGTGCAGCGTGTCGGTCCCTCCACGGGTCAGCCGACCGCGCCTTCTCAGGGCGATGTGATGCAGGTGCGCTGGGGCACGCATGGTGACCATCCGGTGATTGCGCTCTCTCCCTGGAGTGTCCGCGAAACCTATGATGCCACGGTGATGGCGGTGAATTATGCAGAGCGTTTCCGTACGCCGGTTATGCTGCTGATGGATGAGATGGTCGGTCATCTGCGGGAAAAGGTGGAACTGCCCGAGAAAATCGATATCTATCCGCGCCGTAAGCCGACGAAAACCCGCGCTGAAGGCTATCAGCCTTTCGCGTCGGAGGATGATCTGGTGCCCAATGTGGCAGATTTCGGTGAGGGCTATCATATCCATGTGACGGGCCTCATCCATGATGAGACAGGGTTCCCGGTGGGCAGCCCGAAGGTCACGGAGGATTCCATCCGCCGTCTGCATGAGAAGATTGCGCGGGCCGGTGAGGAAATCATCCATACGGAAAGTTACTTCATGGAAGATGCGGAGTATGCCGTGGTATCCTTTGGCGGTACGGCCCGTACGGCTTATGAGGCGGTGCGCGAAGCTCGTGCCGCCGGACAGAAGGTTGGACTGGTGCGCTTGTTGACCATCTGGCCTTTTGCCGATCAGGTGATTGCGGAACTGGCTAAGAAAGTCAAGGGCATTGTGGTGGCCGAGCTCAACTACGGCCAGATTGTCCATGAGGTACGTCGTGCGGCAAATGGTGCCTGCCCCGTGAGCCTTTGCGGCAAGTATAATATGCGGGCATTTGAACCCGCAGAGATTTTGGCCAGCATTCATGAAATGGTAAAGGAGGTTGAAGGCTGATGGCAGCAGAAAGAGAATATGAACAGTATTTCCGTCAGAATCGCCTCCCGCACCTCTGGTGCCCCGGCTGCGGCAATGGCATTGCCATGAAGGCAATCGTGCAGGCGATAGCGAAGCGCCCGGAACTCAATCAGGATAATACGGTGATCGTGTCCGGTATCGGTTGTTCTTCCCGTGCTTCAGGTTATATGGATTTTGATACGCTGCATACGGCGCATGGGCGCGCGATTCCCTTTGCCACGGGCATCAAACTGGCAAGACCAGAACTCAATGTGGTGGTTATCACCGGTGATGGTGACTGCACAGCTATCGGCGGCAATCACTTCATCCACGGCTGCCGCCGTAATGTGGATCTGACGGTGGTTCTTTTCAACAATAATATCTACGGCATGACCGGCGGACAGGCATCTCCGATGACGCCGACAGGCCGCAAGGCTACCACAGCGCCCTATGGTTCCGTTGACCGTCCTTTTGATGCCTGTGCCCTGGCCGAAGCAGCTGGCGCCACTTATGTGGCTCGCTCCACGGCTTACCATGTGCAGCATCTGACGGATATGATCGCCAAAGCCTTTGACAATCATGGTTTCTCTTTTGTAGAAGCGCTGGTGCAGTGTCCCACGGCCTATGGGCGCAAGAATAAACTCGGTTCTCCTGCTGATATGATGAAGTGGATGCGGGACAACGCCGTGATGAAGGCGGCCTGGGATAAGCTCAATCCGAGTGCGGTTGAGCCGGAAAAATTCCCCATTGGCCTGCTCTATGAAGCAACAGCCATGGATTATGATACAGCCTATGATCAGGTCATTGAACGGGCAGGAGGGATGAAGTGATGAAAAAGCAATTAAGACTCTCCGGTTCCGGTGGTCAGGGCGTGATTACGGCAGCAATCCTTCTGGCAGAAGCAGCTGTAGCCGAGGGGAAAGAGGCGGCTCAGAGCCAGTCCTATGGACCTGAGGCCCGTGGTGGTGCATCCAAGGCCGAGGTCATCATCAGTGATGAGACGATTTACCATCCTCATGTGGAAACGCCGGATCTTGTTCTGGCCATGACACAGAAGGCTGCGGATAAATACTACAGCGACCTGCATAAAGACGGCCTGCTGATATTGGATGACAGTCTGGTGCCGGAAACGCCGGACTTCCCGAATGTCGTGCGCCTGCCGATTACGAAGCTGGCGGTAGAAGAACTAGGCAAGGCTCTGTTCGCCAATATCGTAGCCTTGGGGGCTTTGGTGCGCATCACCGATCTGGTGCAGTTTGATACGGTCAAGGCGTTTGTCGCCAAACGCGTGCCGCCCCATACGGTTGAAGCCAATATGAAGGCCTTGCAGTTGGGCTGGGATGCAGCAGAAAATATCTGAATGGGAAAGCCGCTTTGTTAAGCGGTTTTTTCGTGTTTGCTCGTTTTCTAATCAAATTATAATTTGTCAAACACTTGCAAATTGCTATTATCTATGCTAAGATTAACAAGGTCTTGGAAATGGATTAGGATTTGCTGAGGAAACATGGACACTCATGGAAAGAATAATCCGCCTTCAAGACGAATATTAACACTATATTATTGAAGGAGGAGTTTCTTATGAAGAAGACTCTCGTATCCGCTCTGACGACCGCTCTGGTTGTTGGTGCAGCTAGCACGACTTTCGCAGCTAGCAACCCGTTCTCCGATGTACCGCAGGGTCATTGGGCATATGATGCCATCAACCAGCTGGTTGAAGACAACGTAATCAATGGTTATGGCGACGGCACGTTCCGCGGCGACCGTACCATCACTCGTTACGAAGCTGCTAAGATGGTAGCACAGGCTATGGCTAAAAACCCGACTGGCAACGATGCAGCTGTTGTTGACAAACTGAAAGCTGAGTTCGCTGATGAACTGAACAACCTCGGTGTTCGCGTTAGCAACCTCGAACGCAATGCTGACAAAGTGAAATGGAATGGCGTTGCTGAGTACACGGCTACGAGCAAACATGAAAAGGTATATGGCGATAAGACGAAGACCAACAACTCCAACCTGTTGTTCCGTCTCGAGCCGAAAGCTGAAGTTAACGACAACTGGCATGTAAATGCTCGTCTCGATGCTAATACGCAGCTGCACACGGACCGTGGCAACAACGGTAACGTTGAACTGAAGCGTGTATGGGCACAGGGCGACTATGACAAGTTCACCGTTAAACTCGGTAAGTTCGCTTCCCTGAACGATGACAGCATTGCTGATACGCCGTTCTCCGGTGCTGAAGTTTCCTTCGGTAACGTTGTAAAGGCTAAAGTTGGCGCTGGTCGTCTGAGCGATGGTATTTTCAATGCTGACCCGGCTAACTATCAGTATGTTGGTCTCGAAGCTAGCAAAGAAAAGCTCTCCGGTGGCCTTGCTTGGCATCACCTGAACAGCAACTCCATCAAGAACGTTGCTGGTTACAAGAAAAATGGCGTTTCTGACGAAGCTAACATCGTAATGGTTAAGGGTGGTTATGCATTCGACAAGAATGTAAGCGCAAATGCTTGGTACTCCAACAACCACGATGCTGATCGTTACGAACAGGCTGCCAGCGCTGAAGTAGACTACAAGGGCGCTCAGAAAGAAAACCAGGGCACTTGGGGTGCATGGCTGGCTTACCGTCATCTCGGCGGCAATGCTCTGATCCACAGCACTTATGATGTTATCGATGCCAACTACAAAGGTTGGGAAATCGGTGGTAACTACACGGCCTTCAAGAACGTTGTAGCTACGCTCCGTTATGGTAACGAAAAGGGCATCTTCAACAAGAACGTTAAGGCTCAGAACTTCTTCGGCCGCGTTGAATTCTTCTTCTAATCTCTGGATTAGCAGATATACGCAAATGACAAAGACCTCCGCTTCGGCGGAGGTCTTTTTGAGTTGCATTAAGCATTGATTTGTGCTAGACTTGATGTAGAGAAAAAGACCACCGACAGATGGCGTGTTTCCTGCCGTTGCAGTGGTCAGTGCACAGTGAATGCACCAAGGTTATTAGAAAGTAATCTTGGTGCATTGTCAATTTAGCGTACAATTGGGGAAAGAAGGCAGATTATGAGTAGTATCCGTATCGGTATCTTAGGCTATGGCAATCTGGGCCGGGGCGTGGAATGCGCTGTGAAGGCCAATGATGATTTGGAACTGGTGGCAGTGTTCACCCGTCGTGATCCCGCACTCCTGACCATCAAGACTCCTGGTGTACCGGTGGTCAATGTCAGCGATGTGGAAGAATGGGAAGACAAGATTGACGTGATGATCCTCTGCGGTGGCAGTGCCACGGATTTGCCGGTACAGACTCCGCACTATGCCAAACTCTTCAATGTGGTGGACAGCTTCGATACCCATGCTCGTATTCCCGAGCATTTTGCAAATGTGGACAAGGCTGCCAAGGAAAATGGCCATGTCGGCATTATCTCTGTGGGCTGGGACCCGGGACTTTTCTCCTTGGCGCGTGTCTATAGCAATGCAATTCTGCCCGATGGCAAGGACTATACGTTCTGGGGACGGGGTGTGTCCCAGGGGCATTCGGATGCCATTCGCCGCATTGCAGGTGTGGCCGATGCCCGTCAGTACACGGTACCTGTAGAAAAAGCACTGGCTGCTGTCCGTGCTGGCGAAAATCCAGACCTCAGCACACGGGAAAAACACACGCGTGAATGCTATGTGGTGCTGGAAGAAGGTGCAGATGCCGCCAAGGTTGAGCAGGAAATCAAGACCATGCCCAATTACTTCGACGAATACGATACAACGGTGCATTTCATCAGCCAGGAAGAATTGGATCAGAATCATAAAGGCCTGCCACATGGCGGTTCGGTGATCCGCAGTGGTATTACTGGCCATGATGGTGAAAACAAGCACGTGATTGAATTCAAGCTGAATCTTGATTCCAATCCGGAATTTACTACCAGTGTGCTTGTCTGCTATGCCCGAGCAGCTTACCGGCTGGCGAAAGAAGGGGCAACCGGCTGTAAGACGGTGCTCGATATTGCGCCCAGCTATCTCTCGGCCAAAAGTGGTGAAGAATTGCGAGCACACCTGCTGTGATTTGCTGTAATATAATGGAAAAGGAGCTGTGGATTTTATCCATAGCTCCTTTTCGCATGTCATCAATTATGGGCTTGCAGGGCTTTCCACAGCACTTGTGAGCTCAGGGAACTGACAGCATGTCGTTCAAACGCTTCTTGCATTTTTTTTCCCAGACCGATAGTATCTGAGAGTGTCGCATCCGTTGCTTCTTTCAGGAGAAAGATATTTTCTTCCAGTGCAGAAAAACTAATGCCTGATTCCAAAACGTCCGAACCTCCTATATAGTTGTTTGGTTGTACAACCATTTATGATTATACTAAAACGAAATGTCGTTTGGCAATTAAATTTTTGACAAGGATAAAGAGGAATTGTATAATAAATTGCATTGTGACACTTGAATGAGGAGGATTTCTATGATAACGCCAGAACTTATTGCTCGTATAAATGAATTGTCTCGCAAACAGCGCTCTGTGGGATTGAATGAGGAAGAGAAAAAAGAACAGAAGAATCTGCGGGAGATATATCTGGAAGGTATACGCGGCCAGATGCGTCAGATGCTGGATAATATTGAAATTGTGGATGATCCGAAGACCGCAGATAACAGCATGGAGGCATCTTTGACCAAAGATACCCGTATTACCCATATTAACGAAGTGGCTATCAATCTGCGCCCCTATGTGAACTGATGTGAATTTATGTACGTGAAAAGGGACTGCCACCCATGGATAGCAATCCCTTTTCAAAGAAGGGGTCCAAACTGCCGCTGCTTTAAATGCCCAAAACCTGCGACTGGCAGGTGGGTGCCCTAAGTCTGGCTTCCGCATGACGCCGAGGCGAACTTCCACCAGAATCAAATCAGGCTCCCTGTAAAAAATGTAGGTTGGACATTCTAAAAGCCCGCGCACACCCCAGGCTTATCCTTCTTTGTTAGTATAGTAGCATAAAAAAAACACAAGTGCAAGACTTGACAAATACAAACTTTTGAAAATATTTATTTTATTTGCTCATATCCGTAAAATATTTGTCATTAAGGGCTAAATCATATATAATTAAGCGTAGATAATGTTGTTTTAAAGGAGAACATACCATGGAAAATAAATTCAGTGTGGCTATCAGTTATGGTCACGATTTAGGTTGGATTGACTATGATGGTGACAGCAGGACTGCTGTTGTCAATATTAAAAATGATGAGGCCAAGAGCCTGACCGAAAAATATCTGGCAGAAACGCATAGCATTAAAGTGCCCCATGCAACATTGATGGATTTTACGGCGGAAGATGTTGATCCGCTGGCTGATGTAAAGAGCTTCAAACTGGCCCTGACCAGGCTGTGGAATGCTACGAAGGTTCATGTTGATTGGAGCCGTCCGGTGGATTATGTGAAAGCGCATCCCAGTTATTGATGGCAAGCCCCCATTGGGGGCTTCTTTAGCATTTTAGGAGGGAGACATATGAAATTTCGTAGAAGGGTAGCTTCCTTGCTGGTGCTGTTGTGCATGCTGTGTGCCCAATTCGTGCAGGCAGCGGCCAATCCGGATTCTTTCCATGAAAACTACAAGCTGGTGCAGATGGTAATCCTGTCCCGGCATAATATCCGTGCGCCGCTGGCGGGCCCGGGATCGCCAATGTATGCAGCCACAGATCATGTCTGGCATGATTTTGGCGTGAATAAAGGCGAGTTGACGAAACATGGCGGACAGATGGAAAAAGAGATGGGGGCGTATTTCCGCTTGTATGCGGAGCGGGAAGGCTTGTTTCCAACAGGTGAGCCGCTGCCGCAGGAGCAGGTCTGGTTCCGGGCCAACGCTTTCCAGCGTACTATTGCTACAGCCCGGAATTTTGCCGTAGGTTTTTCACC
This sequence comes from Pseudoselenomonas ruminantium, assembly GCF_900142515.1. GTDB lineage: Bacteria > Bacillota > Negativicutes > Selenomonadales > Selenomonadaceae > Selenomonas_A > Selenomonas_A ruminantium_D. The sequence goes on from NZ_FRBC01000020.1 coordinate 40,520, forward strand.
GGGACAGGAAATCACTGTACATTACAAAGGGAATGTAGGGGATGCTGATCCGCTATTCATGCCGGGGACAGAGGATCGTGGGGCCGAGTTTGTCACCCGCAACCAGCAGGAACTGGCGGCTCTGGGCGGTAGTGAGGCTTTGCTGGCCGCGGCTGCACCTGGCGTGCAGGTGGCGGCAAGGGTGCTGGACAGACCTGTCATTGACCTGTCCACCGTGACGGTGGGCGTGGATACCGGTTTTGTGGTAGAAGGCGCCTTGCGTCCCATCATGATGGCCTGCGATGCCCTGATCTTGCAGCATTATGAACTGGGGGACAAACGCGCCAGCTTCGGCCATGAACTCAGCTTCCAGGAATGGCAGCAGCTGGCTGCTGTGAAGGATTTGGGTGTTCATGTATACCGTCAGGTGCCGACTTTTGCAAGAGCTGTGGCAAGGCCTCTGCTGACGGAGATGCAGGCGGAGCTCGACAGCCATTCGCAGAAATTCACCTTCCTCTGCGGTCATGATATCAATATTGCTCCGGTGATGGGAGCTTTGGAAGTCAAGGACATGGTATTGCCGGAAACCATCGAACAGGAAGCTCCCATCGGCAGCAAGATCGTGGTAGAGGAATGGAAAAATAAGAAAGGGGAGAGCTTTGTCAATCTGAAGCTGGTCTATCCTAAAACCAGCCAGCTGACAGGCGCTGTTCCTCTGAACGCCGATAATCCGCCTGAGGCTGTGCCCCTGCATCTGAAGAATATTCGTCCCAACAAGGATGGCCTGCTGTCCATGCAGGATTTCCAGCAGCGGATCACGGATGCCATCAGTAGTGATGAAGAACTTTTGGCAAACCGTTGAGTTAATGAAATCTTGCAAAATAAATCGATTCCGTCTATAATGGTAACTATGTTTTTTAGGAGGAATCATTTACAATGGCAAGAAAAGTGAACTACGAAGAAAAGATCAACGCTCTGGAAGCAAAAATCGAAAAGAAGCAGAGTGAATTGAAAGCACTCAAGGCACAGGTTTCGGAGCTGAAGGCCAAGAAGGCTAAAAGCGATTATCAGGAACTGACTGAATACATGCTGGCTAATAATCTGACGGCTGAAGAAGTCCTGGCTTGCATTAAGGACTGAATATCATAAAACATGGAACAGGGCCCAAAAGGCCCTGTTTTTTGCTGGAAATTTCCCATCTATGCTGTCTTTATGATATAATGCCGGTAAGGAAATATGGGGAATATCGAAATTGACATAATGATTATGAATGCATTGCTTATCAGGAGTGTAAAATGGATAATGAATTAGTCAAAGTCAAAATAACACAGGGGCTGCGTACTGCATTTGAAGACAGGTCCATTCAATCAGACTGTGAGTATCGGCCGCAATTTGTATTCAATGATTTCCGCAAAGGGCGCAAAGTTTTGGCTTCATTAGAGCGCGAATTGGTTCATTGTGATTGTTTTGCGATTAGCGTGGCCTTTATCACAAAAAGTGGTTTGACGCCTTTGCTGACTGTTTTTCGAGATTTGGAGCGGCGAAATATTCGTGGCAGGATTATCACCACCGATTATTTATGCTTTAGTGAACCTGCTGCTTTGGCGCAGTTGCAGGAATTCAGCAACATTGAATTGCGTTTATATCATGCAGATAATCAAATCGGTTTTCATACGAAGGGGTATATTTTCCGGCGTGGCGATATATATCGCATCATTGTGGGCAGTTCTAACCTTACAGCCAACGCTTTAACACGTAACGAAGAATGGAATACGCAGCTGATTTCACAGGCGCAGGGCGAATATAGCTATTCCCTGGTTACCCGCTTTGAACAGTTATGGAATGACGAAAAATGTCTGGATTATCATTTGGTACAGGCAGATTACCAAAATGCCTATGCGCACAATAAACGTGCCCAAATGCTTATGTATACGCCGTCAGCGGGAAAATCATCCTGCTATGATATTTCTGGTGAGGATGGTCTGGATGAATATGTGGCGGAATCTTTGTCATCTGTCTATGGCCAAAAGTCAGCTTTAGTGACTTTAAATCCCAATGCGATGCAACGGGATTTTATCGAGAATATGCGGCAGTTGCAGGCGGTGGGGGCCAAGCGTGCTCTGTTGATTTCAGCTACGGGTACAGGGAAAACATATGCCTCAGCTTTTGCGGTAAAGGATTTTGCGCCACGCAGATTATTGTTCATCGTTCACCGTGAACAAATCGCCAAGCAGGCACTGAAAAGCTATCGCAAAGTTATCGGTGCTGGTGTAAGTATGGGCCTGTTATCCGGGACGAATAAGGATACGGAGGCAGAATATATTTTTTCCACAATGCAAACCATGGCCAAGGAAAATATATATACCCAATTCTCGCCGGATGCGTTTGATTATATCGTCATTGATGAAGTTCACCGTGCCGGGGCTGAGAGTTATCAGCGGATTATTAACTATTTCAAGCCCCGGATGTATTTGGGCATGACAGCTACTCCGGACCGCAGTGATGGTTATGATATTTATAAGCTGTTCGATTACAATATTGCTTATGAAATCCGGCTGCAACAGGCACTGGAGGAAGACATGCTTTGTCCCTTCCATTATTTTGGCATTACCGATATCCAGTTAGCCGATAATCCCGAGGTGGAGGATGATAATCTGGCGAATTTTGCCCGCTTAACCAGCGATGAACGCGTACTGCATATTATCAAGGAAGCTGGTTTCTATGGATTTAGTGGAAAGCGTGTAAAGGGACTGATTTTTTGCAGCCGCAATGAGGAAGCCGAAGAACTGTCACGAAAATTCAATGAACAGGGGCTGCGCACAATCAACTTATCCGGCAGTAATAGCCAGGCGCAACGCGAAGAGGCAATTGACCGTCTGGTTTCAGATGAGCGTGCAGATTATCTGGATTATATCTTTACTGTGGATATATTCAATGAAGGTGTGGATGTTCCAGAAATCAATCAGGTCATCATGCTCCGCCCCACGCAAAGCCCGATTGTCTTTATCCAGCAGTTGGGACGCGGTTTACGTCAGTACGCGGATAAAGAATATGTCGTCATTCTGGATTTTATTGGCAATTATTTAGGGAATAACTTCATGATTCCTATGGCTCTAGCTGGTGACCGCAGCTATAACAAAGATAATATCCGCCGCTGTTTGCTGGAGGGTTCAAGGATTATTCCTGGCGCTTCCACCATTCATTTTGATGAGATTGCCAAGAAGCGCATATTCCAATCCATAGATGCCACGAATATCAGCGACTTGCGCCGTATAAAAGAAAGCTATCAGAACCTGAAACACAAACTGGGACGCATTCCAAAATTGCTGGATTTTGACCGTTATGGGGAGATGGATGTAATTTGTATCTTCCAGAATAAATCCTTAGGTTCTTACCATGCTTTTCTCAAAAAATACGATAAACGTGATTACAAGGTAAAATTCAACGACAAAGAGGAAATGTTCCTGAAATTCATTTCGATGAAATGGGCCGAAGGAAAGCGTCCTCATGAGCTGGAACTTTTAGATATTTTGCTAACAGAACCAATGGATATATTTCCGCGTTTGAAAGAACGGTTGCAAGATAAATGGCAAATCGGTTTTAAGTCCAATACGGTAACCAATCTGGTTAATATCATGACGGCTAATTTTATAACGGGGTCTGGGGCAAAATCGGTTAGTGACTGTATTTTTATTGAACAGCTTGCTGATGAATATGTTATAGCGGATGGTTTTGCAAAATGCCTGGCCAATGAGGTGTTTAAACAAGCCGTTGCGGAATTGGTGAAATTTGGCCTGCACCGTTATCAGCTGAATTACAGCAATCCATATAAGGATAGTGGCTTCCAGTTATATCAGAAATACGAATATGAAGATGTTTGCCGTATCTTAAATTGGGATCAGAATGTCGTACCCTTGAATATCGGCGGCTATAAGTATGATGATACAACTAAAACATTCCCTGTATTTATTAACTATGATAAGGGTGATGATGTGCAGGATTCGCTGAATTATCATGACCGCTTCATCAATAATTCACAGCTTATTTCCTTATCTAAAAATAAACGTACATTGCAATCGGATGATGTAACGCGCTTTCAGAATGCAAAAGCATTGGGGATTGATGTGGACCTTTTCGTGCGCAAAAATAAAAACGACAATATAGCTAAAAGTTTTTATTATCTTGGCCGCATGACGATGGAACGGGGCGAAGCCGTAAAGATGCAGGGGACTGGTGATGATGCTGTTGAAATGTTCTGGAATCTGGATGTTAGTGTACGGGAAGATATTTACGATTATATCACCAGTGAAAATGCTTGATTTTGGGAGATGTGTGAATGAAAACTATAAATGTAGTTGCCGCTGTAATAAAAAAAGGAAATAAAATTCTGGCTACCCAACGCGGTTATGGTGAATTCAAGGACGGCTGGGAGTTTCCTGGTGGTAAGATTGAAGCTGGAGAAACTCCTGCGGAAGCAATCGTCAGAGAAATAAAAGAAGAACTCGATGCTAAAATCAAAGTGGAGGATAACCTCGGCCTTATCGAGTATGACTATCCTAATTTTCACTTACATATGGAATGTTTTTTATGCTCGCTGGTTTCAGCTGATCTGACATTGTTAGAACATGAGGATATGAAATGGCTTACTGCCGAAACTATGGACAACGTTGACTGGCTACCTGCAGATGTGGAAATGGCCAAAAAAGTACAGGAAATATTAAAAACAGAAGCTTTGTCCCAGTAAAAGTCCATGGATAATTTTATCCGCTGAACACGTCAAAGACACAACCAAAAGGCCCGCGCAAATGCGCGAGCCCTTGAATTCACTGGCAGAGAGGGGGGATTCGAACTTTCATCGGCCAGCCTTTTTGCCCGCCCTGATGTTATCCACTGGAGCGCACCTGACCCGTCAATCGCCAGCGGACTGGTCGGCTCCGCTCCTTTGTCCAGTCATCCGCTGCGCCGCCAAGATGCCGAGAACAACCGACAACGCTACGGCCTGCGGTGGCCGGATTGTAACGCGCGGGAGGTGCGTCTGCACGTCCCGCAAGTAGTTAATGGGCGGAAATAAACTTGAGGTGTCAGATTGGAGCCACAGGTTCAGAGATAAAAAGTAGCAGCGGGCGGCTGACCAGTCAAATGCCAGCAGCATGTGTACGATGGCGATATTGGGGAAATGTCGGATTTTATGACATTATGCGTTGATAAGGCTGACAGACCTAAGTAAACTGATTATAAAGGTGGCGTTGACTCATGCACGAAAGATTAAAGTTGGCTCGAAAGGCGTTGCATTTGACGCAGGAGTTTGTGGGCAATCAGATGGGGATGGCGCGGACGACGATTGTGGCCATCGAGTCGGGCAAGCGGGACGTCAGTGCCAGTGAACTGGCTGCTTTTGCGGAACTGTATGGTATCTCTATGGATGAGCTTGTGCATGGAAGGGCACCGGCAGAGGGAAAGACGGCGCAGTTCGCCCGGGCGTTTGCGGAATTGCAAGCTATGGATCAGGCAGAAATCATCAATCTGATGCAGTTCAAGAAACGCTATCGGGAGCAGTTGAATGATTGACTTATTGATAACGTGCCCTTAGTGGGTACCTGTAGCTATCGTATAAGGAGATTGAATATTGCATATGAAAGAAGATAGTGTTGTATCAAGTACTGAGCAATTACAGCTTATAAATACCATAAAGACTCAAATTCGTCAGGTTCAGTACCAGACCATTCTAAAGGTCAACAGTCTATTGGCAGATTGGTACGCTGTTGAATGAACATGTGGCTTACGGCAATTCTTTTGTCGATCGTCTGGCAGCGGAAATTGCCCATGATTTTCCGGGAGTAACGGGTTTTTCTGGGCGTAATCTGCGGTACATGAAGAAGTTTGCTGCAATTACGGATCAGGAGATTTTGCAGACACTGTCTGCACTTTTCGTATGCCTACATATTCATATATCCTGCCCGTAATCCATTACGCCCCGGGCGATGGCTCTGGCGATGTCTTCGCCGTGCAAGGTAAGGATACCGACGTCTTCGCTGTCGATAAAGCCGGTTTCGACGAGGACGGCTGGCATGGTGGTATGGCGCAGGACGCAGAAGGAGGGATGGGCTTTGACACCGCGGTCTTTGTAGCCTTGGTCAAAGGGGGAGAGGCTGGCTACGAGCTGGTTTTGGATGGCTTGGGCGAGTCTTCCGCCCGCGCCGTTTTTGTCGTAGCAGTAGGTTTCTGCGCCCCGCCCGCCTGGTAGGTGTCCTCGCCTTCGTGTTCGTGGGAGTAGACGGTATAGGTGCCGTCGCCGCGCAGGTCTTCGCTGATGTAGAGGCAGGCGCCCAGGGCGTTCATGCCGTTTTCGAACAGGCGGCGGCCGGCAATGGTGGCACAAGGTCAATGCCATCAAAGTCCAGCATGGCATAGCGGGGCAGGATTTCCCGGGCCACATCCCAGGCCAGGCTGGCGTAGAGCTGGGCCCAGAGCCTTGCCATATGGCCATAGCCAAAATCCCCCAGGGCCAGCGAAATATCTAAGACATCGCCGCCGGACAGGTCAAAATCCGCCGTCAGGTCAAGAACATGGGGGGCGATATGCAGGGGCACCCGCAGACAGAGGCCCGCATCGGTCAGACGCTCAGCCAGCAACTGATGCCAATAGCCGGCCAGTGTCGGTTTGCCCGCAGGCGTCATGGCCAGCCCTTCTTCCCGTTCCAGACAATCCCCGATATAAAGGGCCTGAGGCCCGTCAATCCGCACCTTTACGCTTTGTTCCATATTCGCTGCCACTCCTTTCTCGCAGACCATTGCCAGCCTGGCCACGGGCTGGCCGTTGACCAGTTCGCGGACCTTGACGCTCAGGATGCCAGCGATAATCTGTTCCCCAAGCGGCTCAAATCCCTGCGGCAGGAAATTTCCCTGCGGCAGAGCGAGATGGCGCAAATCTTAGGGGTGCCCCTTACCACCTATGCCAACTGGGAGCAGGGACGTTCCTTTCCCAGCGTTGACCGCCTGCCGCGCATCGCGGCCTTCTTCGATGTGACCGTTGACTACCTCATTGGCGCCAATCGGAGCACCGTGAACCGCCGCATTGTTGAGCAGCTGGCCGTCCTCTCGCCGGAGCAGCGGCAGGCTGTGGAGTTAGTTTTATCCAGTATGAACAGCAGTAATAAAAGCAGCAACAAATCTAGTAATAAATGACCATAAGATTAGCGGTGTTTTGGCAGAACCTACCCACTACTATTAAATAGAAGGTTATGTCTTCTCATTGGGTTCGTCTTAGGGAGGCTGGGGGGCCTTGCGTCCCAAGGGTAAGCGGCTATCCACAGGGCACAATGTGCCCGCAGTTGTACCCACAGTTGTACCCGAAGATGTGCCTGCAATAGTACCAACATTGCCATTTATCCACCGGATAATCACAAGAAATCCACAATTTATCCACATGGTTATCCACAGAAATGTGGATAAGTCCACGCCTTTCCTGTGACTAGTAAGGAGTGACAGGAAATGACAACGACAAAGAAAAAGGCACATCGTTGTGCCGGCGAAGGTTCGATTTACAAGGATAATACCCGTGACCGCTGGATCGCGCAGATAACCGTGGGCTTTGACGGGCGGACTGGCCGCCTTATCAAGCGGACGAAATACACCCGCACCCGCAAGGATGCCCAAGCGGCTTTAGAGGAACTCAAGGAGAAATACGCAAGTCAGACGGCGCTTTTGGCCTGCAGCATGACGGTGGGCCAGTGGCTTGACCGCTGGTTTGATACCTATTCGCGGCCCCATATCCGGCAGAATACAGCGGCGGGGTATATGCTGATGATAGACCTGGCCAAGGAATACGTGGGCAACATTGACCTTGGATTCTTGTGCAGTTTCGACCTGCAGAATATCATCAACAAGCGAATCTATGCCCACTATCGGCAGGCCCAGTATTTCCGGACGGTCATGCGCATGGCTTTCCGGCGGGCGGTGAAGTTAAAGCTCATCCCCGAAAATCCCGCCGAGGATTTGGAACTCCCAAAGAAACCGCCGAAACGGCCCTTGGTGGCTCCCACCAAGGAACAGCGGGAGGCCCTCATTGAGGCCCCGTCCATCTATTACTGCTGGCGGCAGATGATGCTCACGGAGTTCATGACAGGTTTGCGCCGCGGGGAACTTTTGGCCATTCATTGGGAGGATTCGAATTTGGACGAAGGCTGGTTTAAAGTCCGCCATGCCCTGGTCAACGGACGGAAGGAGGAGGGCATGGAAGCCTATCCCGTCTATTTGAGCGAGCCTAAGATGGAAAAGAGCCGCCGCCAGCTTTATCTGCCGCCCGCCCTTTGCAAGGAGCTTGCGGCCTACAAAGTCCGGCAGATGAAACTTCGCTTGCAGAATGGCCATTGGGAGCACCCCGAAATGGTGTTCACGGATAAGGATGGGGCCTACATCAGCCCCTGCGTCTTTTCCTCTCAATACGTCAAAATCCGCAAGAAACTGGGCATCAAGACCATCTTCCACATGCTGCGCCACGATATGGCCAGCCGCATGAAGGCGTCCCACCAGTTTGACATCAAGGATATTCAGGAGCAGCTGGGCCACAGCACCATCCAAATTACTATGGATATTTATACAAATATCAATGAAGAAAAAAGGCCGCAGTCAGCAGCTGGCTCCAGGACGACATGGAAAATGTCGTGGACTTCGGAGAATGTGATAAAAGTAAATCATACCAACGGAAATGAAAAAAGGGGATGACCAGCGCAGAAAAATCTGCATGATCGTCCCAACCTGTCTGACGGAAAAATGACCTTTGACGCCCTTTGGCGTCAAAATCATTGCCCGCCTGTTGCCCGCAGCGCACCCAAAAAACACGCACAAAAAAAGCCCGCGCAATCGCGCGAGCCCTTGATTTCACTGGCAGAGAGGGTGGGATTCGAACCCACGGTGGCTATTAACCACACTTGATTTCGAGTCAAGCACCTTCGACCACTCGGACACCTCTCCGTATGTTCAGAATTGAACAAGAAATATTATAACACAATAGGCTAGTGGGTGTAAAGAAGAAGTTTTGTACCCAGTGAAATCTTGCCGTTGAGTTATGGGGGCGTGGTTATGGATGATTGTCCATATTCTATTGCTTTAAAAATTTTCTTATTATATACTATTCTTAGCGAATAACGGAACGAAGGAAGGGATTTGCTCTATGGATGAAAAGTATGTTTTGGCATTGGACTCAGGGACAATCAAGAACCGCGCAGTTATCTTTGACTCTAAAGGAGAAATGGTTTCCTATGCGGAGAAGAAAATCAGTGTGAACAAGCCTCATAAGGGCTGGGTGGAGCAGGATCCGGATGAGATATGGAGCACGCAGATATGGGCAGCCAAGGAAGCAATCCAGCTGGCGAAGATCTCCCATCGGGACATTGCGGGCATTGGTGTGACAAATCAGCGGGAAACCACAATCGTCTGGAACAAGAACACGGGGCGTCCTGTTTATCCGGCTATCAGCTGGGAGTCTCAGCAGACGGAGGGAATCTGTAAGCGTTTGGTGGAACAGGGTCTCCAGGAAGAAATCCGGCAAAAGACTTCCTTAATTATTAATCCGTATTTTTCGGCGACAAAACTTTGCTGGATCCTGGAAAATGTTCTGGGAGCTCGGGAACTGGCAGAGAAGGGGGAGCTGCTGTTTGGCACCGTGGACACTTGGCTGATGTGGAAACTCAGTGGCGGTGAAATCTTCGCCACGGATTATTCCAATGCGTCCCGCACCATGTTGTTCAATTTGCGCAAATTGGAATGGGATGCAGAAATCCTTGAGCAGCTGAGGATTCCCCGTAAGATGCTGCCAGAGGTCTGTCCCTCCAGCCATGTATTTGGAGAAACAGATGCTGCCATGATTGGTTCCCGTATTCCGATTGCGGGCTGTATCGGCAATCAGCAGGCGGATCTGTTTGGCGAAGCTTGCTTCAAGAAGGGCATGGCTAAGAATACCTATGGTGAAGGCTCGTTCTTCCTGATGAATGCGGGTAAGAAATACCATAGTTCGAAAAACGGTTTGATCACGACCATCGCCTGGGGCATCGGCAAGGAAATCACCTATGCGCTGGAAGGCAGTGTGTTCGTGTCCGGTGCTACACTCAAATGGGTGAAGGAAGGGCTGGGGCTTATCGATTCTATGTCCGATTCCGAATGGCTGGCCAAGCAGGTGCCGGATTCGGACGGCGTGTATTTCGTGCCGGCATTCCGCGGCCTGTCTGCACCCTATTGGGATACGGAAACCACGGGCATGATCATCGGGATCAATGAGGACACCCAGCGGGCGCATATCGTACGGGCTGCTTTGGAGGCCTTGGCTTATCAGGTTCGTGATGTCTATGAATCCGTGGTATCTGATACTGGCATGGATATCAAGAGCCTGCATGTGGACGGCGGTGCCAGCCAGAATCACGCGCTGATGCAGTTCCAGGCAGATCTTTTGAATATCCCGGTAATCCGTCCCTACATTGCGGAAACCACGGCTTTAGGCGCTGCCTTTATGGCTGGCCTGGCCACTGGCGTCTGGGAAAGCGTGGACGAACTGAAAAAACTTTGGCGCGAAGGGATGCGCTTTAAACCGGCTATGAGTGAACGGGGCAGAGCCGCCCTTTACGATGGCTGGCAGGAAGCAGTTTCCCGCGTTATGGGGTGGCCGAACAAGTAAGGCACATCTACATACGCAATAACGACGAGTGGGGCGGGCAGCCCTGCCGAACGCGAAGCGTTTTGCCTTAGGGCGTCCGAAAGGGATTTTTGCCAACCGCTATATTATCGGGAAAAGTCTGCTGTCTGAGCGCAGCGAGTTTTGACTTTTTCCGATACTTGATTGAACGGCAAAAATCCCTTTCAGCCCGTAGGCAAAAGCGGAGTCTCGGCAGGGCTGTCTGCCCCACGCTGCTACGCATTGACAATAATTTTAAGTAGGCATTTTCTTCGTATTGTGCTAAAATGTAACTTAGTATGTAAGAAAGGCGGGAATCTACATGAAAATAACGATTGGCAGCGATCATGGTGCTGTGCAGTTGAAAGAAGAAGTGAAGATGGTGCTGAAGGAATACGGCGACATCGAAGTGACGGATGTGGGCACTTTTGGCACGGATTCAGTTGACTATCCGGACATTGCCGAGAAGGTCTGCGCTGATGTGACGAGTGGCAAGGCTGACCGGGGCATCGTGCTTTGCGGCACGGGCTTGGGCATCTCCATTGCCGCCAACAAGATCAAGGGCATCCGTTGCGCACTCTGCAATGATGTGTTCTCGGCCAAGATGAGCCGTCAGCACAACGATGCCAATGTGCTGGCTATGGGCGGTCGAGTACTGGGCTTTGGCCCTGCCGGCGAAATCGTTCGGGCCTTTGTGGAAGGCAAGTTCGAAGGCGGTCGTCATGAGCGCCGTGTCAACAAAATCATGGCACTGGAAAATAAGTAAGTCAAAAGTAAGTTTGAAGCAAGTTAGGTAGTGAAAGTAAGGTAAAGCGTTTTTGGTCCGGGCCGATGGCCCAAAGGAGGAGTCTCATGAATCTTATGGAAGTTCTGCAGCAGTCTGATCCGGAGGTAGCAAAGCACGTAAATAGCGAACTGAACCGTCAGCGGGAAAAGTTGGAGCTGATTGCATCGGAAAACATCGTCAGCCCCGCAGTCCTGGCTGCACAGGGCAGCGTGCTCACCAACAAGTATGCGGAAGGTTATCCCGGCAAGCGTTACTATGGCGGCTGCGAATTCGTGGATGAAGTGGAGACTCTGGCTATCGAGCGGGCCAAAAAACTCTTTGGTGCAGAGTATGCCAATGTGCAGCCGCATTCTGGTGCGCAGGCCAATATGGCCGTATTCTTTGCCCTCTTGCAGCCCGGCGATACGGTGATGGGCATGAATCTTAATGATGGTGGTCATCTGACGCATGGTTCGCCGGTCAATATGTCCGGCAAGTATTTCAACATTGTGCCGTACGGAGTGGACAAGGAAACGGAAACCATTGACTACGATGCGCTGGAGGCAAAGGCCAAAGAATGCAAACCGAAGCTGATTGTGGCAGGAGCGTCTGCCTATGCGCGCACCCTTGATTTCCCGAGACTTTCGGAAATCGCTCATGGTGTCGGTGCTTATCTGATGGTGGATATCGCCCATATCGCGGGGCTCGTGGCAGCTGGGGAACATCCAAGCCCGATTCCCTATGCGGATGTGGTGACGACCACCACCCATAAGACGCTGCGCGGTCCTCGCGGCGGTATGATTCTCTGCAAAGATGCAGAATTTGGCAAGCAGTTCAACAAGGCTGTTTTCCCTGGTATCCAGGGGGGGCCGCTGATGCATGTTATCGCGGCCAAGGCTGTAGCTTTGGGCGAGGCTTTGCAGCCGGAGTTCAAGGAATATGCTCAGCAGGTGGTCAAGAATGCGGCAGTCCTCGCTAAGACTTTGCAGGAGGAAGGCTTCCGCATCGTATCTGGCGGCACGGACAACCATCTGATGCTCGTTGACCTTACCAATAAGGGCATTACGGGCAAGGTGGCACAGACGGTGCTCGACGAGGTCAATATCACCGCCAACCGCAACACCATCCCGTTTGAACCGCTGTCTCCGTTCGTGACCAGCGGCCTGCGTCTGGGCACGCCTGCTCTTACTACCCGTGGTTTCAAGGAAGCTGACTTGCAGGAAGTCGGCAAGATCATTGCTCTTGTGCTGAGCGATGTGGAAAATGAGGAAAAGAAAGCAGAAGCACGGCGCCGGGTTGCGGCTCTGTGTGAGAAGTACCCGCTTTATGCAGGTATGTAAGAAGGAGAAAGAAACATGTCGGAAAAGCTTAATGTAACGGTAATCGATCATCCCCTGATTCAGCATAAACTCACCATGATGCGCCAGAAGGACACGGGCACGAAAGACTTCCGCGAATTGCTGGAAGAAATCGCAATGCTCATGACCTATGAGATCACGCGTGATTTCCCGTTGAAGGATATCGAGATTGAAACGCCGGTGGCTAAATGTACGTCCAAGGTTCTTTCGGGCAAGAAAGTAGGTGTGGTGCCTATCTTACGTGCTGGCCTTGGCATGCTGAGTGGTGTCGTTAACATGATTCCTGCTGCCCGCGTTGGTCATGTAGGTATGTACCGTGATCCTAAGACTCTGAAGCCGGTGGAATATTACTGCAAGCTGCCCGGTGATGTGGAAGAGCGTACGCTGATCGTGGTCGATCCCATGCTGGCAACTGGCGGCAGTGCCTCCGCAGCCCTGTCTCTGCTGAAGGAAAAGGGAGCAACGTCCCTGATCCTCATGTGCCTCGTAGCCGCTCCGGAAGGCATCAAGGTCATCAATGAAGATCATCCGGATGTACCGCTCTATGTGGCTGCCGTTGATGAAAAGCTCAACGAAAAGGGCTACATCGTACCGGGCCTGGGCGATGCTGGTGACCGTATCTTCGGCACGTTGTGATCCTGACAATAAGTAGTGAAGCCTTCCCTATGGGGGAGGGGGACCGTGAAGCGGTGGAAGGGGCCTCTATATGGAAGCCCCTTCCGTCAGCCTATGGCGGACACCTTCCTCCACGGGGCAGGCAATAAAGGTGGAAAGTAATTTTGAGTAATTTAGAAGTAGGTATTGTGGGCCTGCCTAATGTGGGCAAGAGCACGCTGTTCAATGCCATTACCAAGGCTGGTGCAGAGGCGGCGAATTTCCCGTTCTGCACCATCGAACCGAATGTAGGTGTCGTAGCCGTTCCCGATGAACGTCTGAATGTCCTGCATGAGATGTATGATTCCAAGAAGACCACGCCGGCATCTGTCCGTTTCGTGGATATCGCGGGCCTTGTAAAGGGCGCTGCCAATGGTGAAGGTCTCGGCAACAAGTTCCTCGAGCATATCCGTCAGGTGGATGCCGTGGCTCATGTGGTGCGCTGCTTCGATGATGCCAATATCACCCATGTGGAGGGCGGCGTAGATCCCCTGCGCGATATTGATATCATCCAGACGGAGCTTTGCCTGGCAGATTTGGAAGTCGTAGAGAAGCGCATCATGCGTCTGGCTAAGATTGCCAAATCTGGTAACAAGGAGGCCAAGGTGGAGGATGAGATCCTGCGCCGCATCAAGGAAAGCCTCGATAATGGCAAGCCGGCCCGTCAGGTGGAACTTTCTGCGGATGATCTGGAAATGATCAAGGACATCAACCTGCTGACGCTGAAGCCGACGCTGTATGTCACCAATGTGGCTGAGGATGAAGTGGCAACGGCCTATGATGAGAATCCTTATGTCCAGAAGGTCAAGGAATTCGCCAAGGCGGAAAATGCCGAAGTTGTGGCCATTTCTGCCAAGGTAGAAGCAGAGATCGCGGAACTCGATGCTGAAGAAGCCAAGGCATTCCTCGAAGATCTGGGTGAAACGGAAAGTGGTCTCGACCGTCTCATCAAGGCGGCCTTTGATCTCTTGGGCCTGCAGACGTTCCTGACGGCTGGCCCGGATGAATGCCGCGCCTGGACGATTACCAAGGGTACCACGGCACCAAAAGCTGCCGGCAAGATCCATACGGACTTCGAGCGTGGCTTTATCCGTGCGGAAATCGTCAATTATGATGACCTCGTGGCCAACGGCAGTGTCGCTGCCGCCCGTGAAAAAGGTCAGGTTCGCGTGGAAGGCAAGGATTATGTCATGCAGGACGGCGATGTGGTGAATTTCCGCTTCAATGTCTAAGTGAATACAAAAAAACTCCCTTAATTGGGAGTTTTTTTGTAAAGTTCCGGACGCCGGTCACCAAATACATCCATGCTCTCTTTGATTTGATTTTGTATCAGCAAGCGTAGATTGCCTTGCAGGATTGTTTCATCTTCGCTCGCTTCAGCAAGGATTTCGCCCCAGGGATCAATAATGGCGGAATGACCGGCCAATTGTTCTTCCTGGCTGTCCATGCCCGCTTCGTTGCAGGCAATGACGAAAATCTGGTTTTCGATAGCTCGGGCGCGGATAAGCGTTTGCCAGTGGATCAGTCGTTTTAGTGGCCAGGCGGCTGGGATGAAGAGTACCTGGATGCCTGCCAGAGCAAGTTTCCGGGTCACCTCTGGGAAGCGCACATCATAACAGACAATGATCCCGCATTTGATACCGTCCAGCGTGAAGGTCACAAGGCTGTTACCGGCTTCAAAATCGTTGTGTTCGCCGCTGGGAGAAAACAGATGGGTCTTATGGTAAGCAGCCACCATATGTCCTGTACGGTCAAATATATAGCTGGTATTGAATACTTTCGAGCCAATGGCATTGGCGACTGTGCCGCCGACAATATTGACTTGATATTTTTGGGAAATAGTGGCGAGGGCTTTACGGGTTTCTAAGCCATCAGCATCAGCATAGTCAAGGACCGGTTGAGGATAAAATCCCAGTCGCCATAACTCTGGCAGCAGGAGTACATCAGGACGTGATTTCATGGCTTGGGCTGCCAAACGGTAGAGTGCGGCGATGTTTCGTTCCGGCTCTCCCAGAGTGACTTGCATTTGGATTACAGCAACCTTCATAAGTACCTCGTAATATACAAGAAAGGAATGATATCATGGATAGAATAACCTATGATTTAGGGGATATTGTCCGTTTGAAAAAAAAGCATCCCTGTGGAAGCTTTGATTGGGAAATTCTGCGGACAGGCATGGATTTCCGGCTCAAATGCCAGGGATGCGGACATCTTATCCTGATCCCTCGCACCAAATTTGAGAAAATGGTCAAAGGGAAAGTAAATGATCAGCCGAAGAACTGATAATACAGATTCAGCAGGAACAGTGCCACGGCGAGACCGATGGAACCAAGGCTGGCTGCATTTACATAGGCACGGATCTTTTCCGGGAAATTGCCATGCCGATAGAGATAGGTCAGAGTCAGGGAAAGGGTCAACAGGAAATACATGGCCCGGTTGGTATTATCAAATTGTTCCCAACCTGCAAAAGTCAGGATAAAGGTGATACCGATCATGATCAGCAGCAGATAATCCTTGCCTGGTTTTGCCTCGGGCTCCTTCTTTACTGCTTTAGGGTGCAATTTGTTCTGCAGTTTCTTGTATTGTTTAGCCATACTTCATAACTCCAATCTAATATAAATAATAAAAAACCTTCTCTAGTATAACATAGGGACGGTTTTTTAGCTATGCTTATACGGTGCTAAATGACATATTTTTGCCGCCAGCACGCCGATGATGAACCCCGTCACGATACCGCAGATCCCCAAGATGGGGAAATACCGAAAGATATGCAAGGTGTCTGCGGTCCAAGCGGCAAAGATCAGTTGTCCCAGATGGTGACTGAAGCCTCCGGCGGCACTGACTGCGGGCAGGGAAAAGTACCTGCTCTTTTTCAGCAACCACATGCTGAAAAGGCTCAGCATTCCGCCGGAGATACTGAAGAGAAAGATTGTGGGGCCCCCGCCAAAGAATGCAGCCAGCAGGGTGCGCAGGAGGATGAGCTGTATGGCATCGCGTGTCTGGGGCAGTGTATAGAGGGCGTAGACTGTAACAATATTGGCTAGACCAAGCTTTGCGCCAGGTGCGATAAAAGGCAGGGGAATGAGCCCCTCTACTAAGAAAAGCACTAAGGAAATGGCGGTGAGCAAGGCTATATGGAGTGTTTCACGCAGATTCATATTCAGTATTCCTTGATTTCGATAATGAGTTTATGGGGCAGGCAGGCGATGATTTCTCCGGCTTTACAGATAGGGCCTGTTTGTACGCAGACCTTATCGGGACAATCGGCTTCAATGATGGATATTTTTTCATTTTCGATGCGGATAAGATTGTGTCCGTCGCTGCCATTGGCGGTAAACGTCACGGGGATTTCCCGGTTGCCTGTATGACCGGTCAGGGTGACTTTTTCCAAGACTTTACCATCCTGCCGGATTTCGGCGTAGATGGGAGCTGCAGGCCGTTCAAAGGCGAGCAGGGGGAGCAGAGACAGGATAATCAGCAGGATAATCAGCACAATATCCGCTTTTTTCAGCATTTTCTTCATGTTTACATTATATAACGCTTTTGCTATACTTAAAAGGCAATTTGACAATATGTGATTATAAAAAGGAGCGCGATGATAATGCCGAATCGTCCAGCCTGGGCCGAAATCAATTTACAGGCGTTGCGTCATAATTATAGAGAGATAAGGAAACAGTTGGCTGAAGGCGTCAGAATGTGTGCGGTTATCAAGGCTGATGCCTATGGTCATGGAGCAACGGTGGCGGCACGTGTGGCGTTGGAAGAAGGGGCGTCCTACTTTGCAGTGGCGGCATTATCAGAGGCGATTGAACTGCGGCATGCAGGTTTTACCACGCCTATCCTGGTGCTGGGACTGATCGATCCCAAGGATGCGGCGGAGGTCGTGGACTATGATATCACGCAGGTCGTCTGTGAGCTAGAGCTGGCCAAGGCGTTGTCGGCAGCCGCACAGGCGCAGGGCAAGGCGGTCAAGGTCCATCTGAAGGTGGATACAGGGATGGGACGGATTGGCGTGCGCAAAGAGGAAATCGGTGCGTTGGCCGCAGCTATATCTGAATTGCCGGGAATCGTCATTGAAGGCATGTTCTCTCATTTCGCCACAGCTGATCTCAAGGACAAGACTTATACCAAGAAGCAGCTGGCTGAATTCAAGGATGCCATTGCTGCTGTGGAAGCGCAGGGCGTAAAGCCTGCCATCCGCCATATTGCGGAGTCGGCGGCTATTTTGGAGATTCCCGAAGCCCATTTCGATATGGTAAGGGCAGGTATTATCCAGTATGGACTCTGGCCTTCGGAGGAAGTGACCCGTCCAATCGACTTGCAGCCGGTGATGTCCTTGAAGGCTAAAGTTACCTGGATCAAGACGGTGAAGCCTGGTGAGAGTGTTGGCTATGGCCGCAGGTTTGTAGCCGAGAGGGTAAGCCGTATTGCCACACTGCCTATTGGCTATGCAGATGGCTATCTGCGGCTTTATACCAAACATGGCCATGTTATGATCCACGGAAAGAAGGCACCCTTTGCAGGCATTGGTTGTATGGATCAGATGATGGTGGATGTAACGGATATTGAAGATGTCAGAATCGGTGATGAAGTCCTCCTTTTTGGGACTCCGGAACTGACTATTGATGAAGTGGCAGCTTGGGGAGAGAGTATCAATTATGAAGTGCCTTGCCTGATTAGTGCCAGGGTCCCCCGCGTATATGTCGATTGAGGCAGATTCAGGAGGAATTTAATGTCAGAAGGGAAAAAGCATCTATTGCTCTTGGGATGTTTGTGGTTTTTTCTCTATGTAGTTGGAAATCATCTGTTGGCTGTTACAGACCCGGTAGAAGGAAATTACGTCGAGACTGTACGGGAAATGCTGGTGTCCGGTGATTATATATCGCCGCAGATATATGGCAAGTACTGGTTTGATAAACCAATCCTGTTTTATTGGGAATTGGCGGCAGCCTTTAAGCTGGGGGGAGTTACAGATTTTGTTGCCCGGATGCCGGCAGCTTTGATGTCACTGGCAGGAATGTGCTTGCTTTATTGGTGGGGACGGCGTCTTTACGGGACTCGTGTGGCTTTGACGGCTGCGCTTATTATGGCAACCTCGTTGGAATATTGGTATGTGGGGCATGCTGTGATTACAGATATGACCCTGTTGGTGACGGTTTCGTTCACCTTGTTGGCGTTTTATCATGGCTATCAGTCCCGAAAGTATTACTGGTATTATGGATCTTATGCAGCTGCAGCCTTGGCTGTCCTGGATAAAGGGCCATTAGGATTATGTCTTCCGGGGCTTATCATACTGATTTTCCTGCTTTGGCAGCGGGACTTGAAGGCGTTGCTGGTCAAGGAGATATTCATTGGCCTGGGTGTCTTTGGGGTGCTGGTGGGGATTTGGTATATACCTATGTACCGCTTACACGGTCAGGTTTTCCTGGATGTATTCTTGGGTGTCCACAATGCTATGCGGGCTACCGTGTCCGAGCATCCGGAAGTGGATGTGTGGTATTATTACACGCTTATCTTCCTGGCTGGTTTTTTCCCGTGGGTCTGGGTGGCAATTCCGGCACTGATAAAAAAATGGCGTCAGGGCTGGCGCCTGAAGTTGAGCATGGAAACGCGATTCCTGCTAGTCTGGGCAGGAACGGTGTTTTTTGTGTTTCAGTGTTTTGCCACAAAATATATTACTTATACGCTGCCCTATATGTTTCCGGTTTCCTTGCTTTTAGCACGTTACTTCAGTCAGTGGGGACGGAAGTTCTTTGTCATGGTGGGGGCGGCCAGTGTCCTCTATATCGGGTTGTTGTTTGGTGTGGCTGCTCCGCAGACAGCAGCTAATTCTGCCAGGGATGTAGTGGCGGCAGCCATGCCCTATCTGGATAATGGTGCGGATATATACTGCTATGGTAAAGTAAGGCCTGTGTCCTGGACGTACTATACAGGGTGTTATCTGTATCAGCTGGTTCCGGAGGCACAGATCAAAGCGCAGGGAAAAAATGATTGGAGTGTTACGGAGGTTATTCCGTGTAAGGCCATTGAATCTGTGGAAAACTCGAAACCACTCATTGTGCTGACGCGGGAAAAGTATTTTCAGGCACTGCAGCAGGATTTGCCAGGGAACTGGCGTTTGCTGGACAGCAGTGGAGCATTGCGGGTGTATTATCGTGACCCTTTTTAGGAGATGTAATGAATGAAGTTTATCTCAATCGTGGTGCCAATATATAATGAAGCGGAAAATGTTTTGCATTTTGCGGCAGCGGTGAAAGAGGTAATGGAAAATTCCCACTACAAGTGGGAACTTTTGTTTATTGATGATGGTTCTCGGGACAATAGTGTGCAGATTATTCGCGATCTGCAGCGCTGGGAACCACAAGTAAAGCTGATTATGCTGGCTCGTAATTACGGGCATCAGATTGCACTGACCTGTGGGCTGGACAGTGCACAGGGAGATGCGGTGATCACAATGGATGGTGATATGCAGCATCCGCCGGCGCTTATACCGGTTTTGCTGGAAAAATGGGAAGAAGGCTGTAAGGTCGTGCAAACCATTCGGAAGGATACGGAGGGGGTATCCTGGCTGAAGAAGGAAACATCACGTCTTTATTATCGCTTTATCAATGCGATGTCTACCGTGGAGGTTTATTCCGGCGGGTCGGATTTTCGTCTGTTGGATAGAGAAGCTGTAGAAGCGTTGCGCCAGTATCGGGAACACGATCGTTTCCTGCGAGGCATGGTCAGTTCCTTAGGTTTTAAGCGGGCGGAGGTTCCGTTTGTAGCGCCACCCAGATTTGCAGGGAAATCCAAGTATAATCTGGGGAAGATGCTGAAGCTGGCGACAGATGGCGTGGTAGGCTTCTCTGTGATTCCCCTTCGCTGGGCTTTTTATATGGGGTTGGTTTTTGCCTTGCTGAGTTTTCTGCTGTTGTGTCATGCCCTGTGGGAGTATGCCCAGCACCAGGTAGTGCCAGGCTGGACCACAATCATGGTGGCGATGTCCATGTTCGGGGGTATCCAGCTCGTGATCATGGGAATTATCGGTGAGTATGTGGGCCGGATTTTTACTGAGGTGAAGAATCGACCACTGTATTTTGTCAAGCATAATATGGATTGTGATAATGATGAAGAAACTCATACTAAATGCGGATGATTTTGGCCGGCATGAAATGATCAATAAAAGTGTGCAGCAGGCTGTGCAGAACGGGGCACTGCGTTCTGCCAGCATCATGCCGGGGGCACCTGCTTTTGCGGATGCAGTGGTGATGGCGAAGGCTCTGCCGAAGTTGGGCGTAGGGGTGCATCTGACCCTGGTGGATGGTGTTCCTGTGCTGCCAGCGGAGCAGGTGCCTACGCTGATTGACCGTGAGGGGCATTTCTGGCCGGATCATGGTGCATTTATCCGTCAGTATCTGAAGGGGCGGATAAGCCGGCAGGATGTTGCGCAGGAACTGGCAGCACAATTGGATAAGGTATTGGCAGCAGGAATCCGGCCTACCCATGTGGACAGTCATCAGCATCTGCATATGCTACCTGGGATTTTCCCTTTGGTGTTGAAACTGGCGGCTGAACGTGGGATAAAGCGTGTACGGATTTCCCGAGGCATTTATGGCAATCCTTTTCGTCCCTGGCCCGGATTGGGGGATATGATCGGAAAATTCGGGTTGGAGGTTATGGCTTTTCAGGCCCGACGCGAGGCGAAGCGATGCGGTTTTTCCTGTCCGGAACATTTTGTGGGACAGGTTGCCGGTGGTGCGGTAACAGAGCCTTTTTTGTTGGCACTTTTGGCAGATTTTCCGGAAGGCTCGGTGGAGGTCATGCTGCACCCTGGCCTCGACAATAGTGTGCTGGCCAGGGAATGTGGCTGGCAGCACGATTATGAAGGGGAATACAGAGGTGTGTGTGCAGATGTGGTCCTGGAAAGCCTGAAGGCCAAGGGCATACAACTCGCTGGTTTTGCTGATCTGACATAATCGGAGAAAAAACTAAAAGATGACAAAAATAGTCTTAAAAGACTTAGAGACTTATTAAAAGTGTAATAAATGTGCAAGAAAATCTCTGCAGTGGCAGGGATTTTTTCTTTTATAACGAATGTGTATAGCTACAAAAAACTTTTTATCCAATATAACCTTAAATCATTGGTCAAATTTGTCGATATATATCCAAAGGATGGATATGAGACAGGAAAGGAGGAAGGACAATGATTTGCAAGAAATGCGGGTGTATTTTAGAACCGGAGGCGAAGATATGTGCTTTTTGCGGTGAGGTGGCAGAGGCAGGCGAAAGCGATTTGATGACCAACTTTGTAGGGGATGATGGTGCACGGGAAATCCTGGCATCTATGCCGCAACTGGTATCCTTGCACCAATTGGATGATGTACCGCTGGAAAAAGAACAACTGTTGGCAGAGCTGAATCGCCTGCAGGGGTATTTTTCTCATATCCGCGGGAAGTATGCAACACTTGGCGATCTGTGGATGATGCGTGCCCAGTATGCGGAGCCGAAGCTGGCTAATTACACTGTGGGCGGCGGAATCTTCACCTTGTTCTTCTATCTGATCCTGACGGGATTTTTCCCGACGGTGCCCTGGACGTTTTTCTTTGTGGTATGGCTGGGGGTAACCAGTGTATCCTATGTTCAGGCCGGCAAGGCTTATGAGCGGCGTAAGGCTTATCTGGAAGCGGATATCCGGGGAATTGAAAATGAGGTACGTACTTATTATAATCAGGCCGATCATTGTTTTCTGCCGCTGGATTATACCGATCCCAAAGTGATCCGTGAACTGATTGCGGGGATAAGCAGCGGCGCGATTACATCATTCCGAGAGGTTAAAGTGTAAGGATGACGGAAAAGCCTTCCCCTTAGGGGAGGGCTTTGTTATAATGGGAATAAAGTTTACAGAATCATAGGGGGAATTTGATGTCATTCTTTGCGCTTTGTCTGTTGTTGATATGTCCGGTATTGTTATTGCTGTTGGCGATGCGTTATTTTCGGCATCGGAATTACAGAATGACAGCGCTGTTGCTTTGTCTGGCCATTGCGGTAGGCCTTATCGGAGGAATGAAAGGCTATCAGGAAATGGACAGCACGGCGAAAAACAACACGATATCGAATTATGATCGTGACCAGAAGGAGAATATGACGCGGCGTTATGAACAGGCCGTGGCAATTTTGGAACATATTAATTTCAGTCATCCGGATCGGGAGAAAATAGAAGAAGCTGTACGTTTGCTGCGGGATTTTGAAGATAAGAAAGTCGTGGAAAATCTGGAAGGGGCTTGTCCGGATGCAGATGTGCTGCTCGCTTATGCAGAGGCTATGAACCAGGTTGCGTCGTATCGGGGGCATATGACCAACAAGGATGTGGCAGCAGACCGGAAGTTGTTGTCCATCGTCCAGGACATGCCTGCTGGTTATAAGGGAAAACTGGCGGAAAAAATCGTACCTTTTCAGCGATTGATTATTTCCATGAATGAGGAAGCAGAAAAGGAAAGCAGGCTGGATCGGGAAAATGCACAAAAGCATGCACAGAATCTTACGCAGGGAAAATATGGAGGAATTAAGCCTGGTGATAGCGAAGATATTATAACAGCCGCTATGGGAGAACCTGTACGCGTTAATGTGACGCAGGGTGACGGTAAGGAGATGAAACAATACGTTTTCAATCATAACGGCAAAAGCATCTATGTGTATACGAAGGATGGCATCGTGACGGATGTAGTCCTTTGATTTGTGAATGAGGTGATTGCAATGCGGAAAAAAATTTTAGCAGTATTATTCGGTGTGATGTTGGGAATGTCGGCAGTGACCATGGCAGCAACTCCTGAGGCCGAGATCATGTCTGTGCAGCAAGCCAAGGCTATGGCATGGACAGATACGATGCTGGTGAAGAATAAGCCGGCAGATACGTTGAAACTTATGAGCAGTGAAGCACAGAAGGAAATTACGGATAAAAAAATAACTGAGATTGGCAAGGATATCAGTAAAAACCTGGGCAAATACCAGGGGGCACGGCTGGCGGGCTGGTCTTGCCTAGATCAGTTCCAGCTGGTTTATTTCATGAAGTTTGAGAAGGAACCTTTGGTTCGTTGTGTGTTTTTCTTCAATGAAAAAGGCGAGATCTTGAACTTCGCTCTGCAGCCGTTGCAGATCAATAAACAGGAAAAAAAGGACGACAATAAGAAAGAGAACAAAAAGAAGTAACAATCATTTGGGAGAGCATGATGAGCACATACGAATACAAGACGCAGGGCACCTGCAGCAAAAAAATCATTGTGGAACTGGAGGGAAAAACCATCAAGTCCGTCAAGTTTGAAGGAGGCTGTGCTGGAAATCTTTCCGGTATCTCGAAATTAGTGGTGGGCATGGATATCGATCATGTGATTGAACGGTTCGCTGGCAATACTTGTGGTCCACGTGCTACATCCTGTCCAGACCAGCTGGCCATTGCGTTAAAGGAAGCCTATGCGGCTCAGCAGATGATGTGATTCAGCAAAGGAGAAAGTGTGCGCATATGCTATTTGACAGTCATACTCATACGGAGTTTTCTGCCGATTCGGAGATGAAAGCAGAAGAGGCTCTGGCTAGGGCAGAGCAGTTGGGAATTGGTCTGGTGTTTACAGAACATCTGGATGCAGATTATGTATCCAAGGACGGTAAAGCGTTTACGTTTGATCCACAGGCTTATTGGCAGGCTTATGGCCGTTTGCGGGGAGACAGGCTTCATCTGGGTGTGGAGATTGGCATGCGGGAATGTACCAGGTCTTTTTCTGAAGAATTTGCCAGTCAGGTGGATTTTGATATGATTATCTGCTCCCAGCATTTAGTGGATGATATTGATATCTATTACCCGGATTATTATACGGGGAAGGGCAAACAGGAGGCTTATCAGCGTTATTTTGTGCAGATGGCGATGAATCTGAAGACCCATAGTTTTGCTGATGTCCTGGGGCATATTGATTATATCTGTCGTTACGCTCCCTATGAGAATTCCCATATCAGTTATAGGGAATTTGCTGATGAAATCGATGAGGTGTTGAAAAACGCTATTACTACAGATACGGTGTTGGAATTGAATACCCGGCGTTTGGGGGATAAAGAAGCTGTTGCGTATCTGAAGCCGATATATCAGCGTTACCAGGAATTGGGTGGGCGCTTTGTCACATTGGGATCTGATGCACATGATGCAGCGGCGGTAGGGGCATATCTGAGTCTGGCCTGTGACTTTGCCGAAGCCTTGAAACTGCAGCCTGTAACCTTTGTACAGAAAAAAATGGTGAAAATGCAAAAATAATTTAAAAAAGTGCTTGACAGTTAGCGATGAAGGTGCTAAACTAATTATCGTTGTGAGCGACAAACGCAAGCAACGAATTGAATAGCTTTCTGTTGAGAGCACATTGGAGTGTTGTCCGAGTGGTTGAAGGAGCACGCCTGGAAAGCGTGTATACGGTGAACGCTGTATCGAGAGTTCGAATCTCTCACACTCCGCCATTATGAAATGATAGGCATTACCTTTTGGTAATGCCTTTTTTGTATCTTGTATATTGTTCAAGAGGAGGGACATTGCCCTTGCTTTGGGGGACAATACGCTGCGAAGGAACGCTGCCAGGCAGGGGGCTTCTCTGGAGGCATAAAAGCGAGCATTTCGGCTGGATCGAGGCAAGTCTGATTCCCATCCTTAAGTTTTTGCACGTTTTCAGGATTTTTTCAAAAAAGGTGTTGACATATGCTCAAGACTCGTGTAATATAATACAAGTCGCTGACAGATACGGAAACGAAACAGCCCAGCAAGCCTTGATTGGCAGGCCGCTGAAGAACTTCCGAAAACTTCGAAAAAACTTCAAAAAAGTTCTTGACAAGCTAATCTAAATGCGGTATGATAAATGAGTCGCTTGAAGCGACAGGCACTTCGAAAGAAGCGCTTCACAAGATTGTTCTTTGAAAACTAAACAATGCAAAATAATCATGCAACATGATTAAGCCAGATGTTTGAAGAAACTTCTAGTTTCTTATTTAAAACATCGATTGGTATGAACAACATAGCAATCGGCAATTTCTTTAATAGATAATTGAGAGCTTGATTAAGTTCTTCATAAATTTTATGGAGAGTTTGATCCTGGCTCAGGACGAACGCTGGCGGCGTGCTTAACACATGCAAGTCGAACGAGGTGATTGAAAGCTTGCTTTTGAGAACCGAGTGGCAAACGGGTGAGTAACGCGTAGACAACCTGCCGCAAAGATGGGGACAAC
>NZ_FRBC01000018.1 GCF_900142515.1 Pseudoselenomonas ruminantium
GATTTCCTTTGCAAAGAATGCCGCTGCTTTTTTTAGGAAAAGATTCTCCTTTCTAAGTTCTTCCATTTCCTTTCTGAGCTTACGTATTTCTTTCATGGAGTCGTATTCATTCTGGCTTTCAGGATTGTTCTGGCATTCTTCGCGAAATTCGTTGCACCAGTTGATAATGCTGGCTTTTGACACTCCATACTCTTCAATGATGCTTCTTATAGATCGGCCTTCTTCAAGCCGAAGGCGGACAATCTGCTTTTTAAATGTTTCGTCGTAATGTTGTGGCATAATAAAACCTCCAAGGATATTATATTTTATTAGTCACTGGTGTTACAACTTTAGTTTATCACTTCAAGTCAAGCTATTTTTTGCACAGCATTATTGACACCATATCAGTATTATGAGCAAAATTTTGACCAGTCAATTGACCGGTCAAAATCTGCTGTCTTAGGGTTTATT
Source organism: Pseudoselenomonas ruminantium (assembly GCF_900142515.1). Classification (GTDB taxonomy): domain Bacteria; phylum Bacillota; class Negativicutes; order Selenomonadales; family Selenomonadaceae; genus Selenomonas_A; species Selenomonas_A ruminantium_D. The sequence continues at coordinate 451 of NZ_FRBC01000018.1, forward strand.
TACTTGAGGTACTGTTGATAGAAAGAGTCAAGCTTGGCCTGTTCCCCAGGTTCCCTTGATATCCTTTACGGCTTCGGCAGCCGTGATCACTTTGTCGCCATTATCGAGGTCAATCAGCTGATAGCGGTCATTGCCCATGCCCATTTCCTTCATATAGGTCAGTTGGCGCATGCTATGACGGGATTCCATGCGCTCCACCAAATCATGCTTGCTTTCCTCCGGCAGGGCGTAGACACAGTCCACACAAGCCTGGTCCGCAGCCAGGATATCCAGGGAGGCCACAATGCCAATATCCGGCGTGACGACAGGCTGAGCCGAGGTACCGGCGCAGTCACAATCCACACTCATATTGCGCATCACATTGATGAAGGCAATCTTGTCCTTGAAATGCGTGACCGTTGCCTGAGTGGATTCAGTCATGCGCTCCATGAACTCCTCATTAGTCACACCCCACTGGGAACCGCTTTCTCCGGCATGAATCATCTTCTTACCGATTTTTCCATCCGCACAGCCAATGCCGAGATTTTTATTGGAGCCGCCAAAACCGCCCATAGCATGCCCTTTGAAATGCGTCAAGGTCAAAAGCGAGTCGTACTTCAGCATATCCTTGCCCACGGACATCTCTGTGAACCACTTGCCATTTGGCACCGGCAGCATGGCCGTGCCTTCTGCATCAATGATATCCACCGTGGTGAAATCCGTCCAGCCATTGGTCTTCAGTGTCTCCCGGTGTTTCTCGGTGGTATCGCGGCCACCGCCATAATAGGTGTTGGTTTCGATGATGGTGCCCTCCGGCAGGCGGTTCTGCAGCAAATCTTTCACCCATGGACGGGGAATAATATTGGGGCCATGGGGTTCACCCGTGTGCAGTTTGACGGCCACCTTGCCGCCCAGCTTGTCCTTCACCTTGTCATAGATTTTCAGCAGTCCGGCCGCCGACAGGTCGCGGGTAAAATAAACCACCGACTCTGCCCCTTGCCGCCCACTATAGGGAAGATAGTGCTCCCCGCCGGTACCAGCGACTTTCGCCTTTTCCAGCGGCTCATTTGCGCCTGCACCTTTTTCGTCAGCGGCAAAGGTCGCACACCCTGGCAAAGCGGCTATAGCAACAGCCATACCTGCCAGCTTTACAAAATTCCTGCGGGTCATTTTTTCCTTCATTACACAATCCCCCCAGCCAATCTATACTGCTCATAAATTTCTTGATGATATGCAATTTAGAAGCCTAAGCCATTGTACCAGGCTTTGATTTCATCGGCGCCGGCCTGCGGGCTGAATAACTTGCCCGGTTTCCAATTGGCCTTGCCTTTGGTAATCCTGGCCAGGTAATCTGCACTGCTGCCGATATCACTGCCGCCGGAGGTGCAGACAGCCGTCATATTCTTGCCCGTAAAGTCATAGCTTTCCACGAAGGTATCCATGATGCGGGGAGCCTGGGCCCACCAGATGGGATAGGCCAGGATGATGGTCTTGTAACTGGCAATGGGGGCATTCTTGTCCGCTAAGGAGGGGCGGAAGCCATCATTTTTCTGCTCTACCGTGGCCCTGGTCGTTTCATCATTGTAATTCAGGTCTTCGGCCGTATAGGGGGATTCCGGCCGAATTTCATACAAATCTGCGCCCAGGGCCTTGGCGGTATTCTCCGCCAGCTGCTTCGTATTGCCTGTCGCGGAAAAATAAGCGACTAAGATCTTATCTCCTGCTGCCGCAGCATCAGTATTAGCCGCCTGAGCCACCGTTTTAGCTGGCGGTGTCTTTTCCTCGGCCTTGCCATTATCCGTGCCGCAGCCCATCAGCCCCAGTACCATCAGCATGGACAAGCAGGCAATCCATAATTTCTTCATGCGTTTTGCTCCTTTCCGGTCAGCTCACATCAACATTTATGGTTAAACTCTATCACTTAAAGCCAACTCTAAGTCAAGCCTTTTTAGAGATTCGCTCCGATTTTGTAGGCAATATCGGCAAACTGGGATTTTTCCACCAGGGAGCGGGCGCCGCAGCCCGTGGCCATCACCTGACCAACATCCTGCCATTCCATGTAGCGTACCAGCGTGTTATAATGATTGACCAATGCTTCCATCGTCCAATCGGCACTGTTGTAGGCCGTGGCCATCATGATGGATTTCTTGCCATGCAGCTTGCCCGTGCGGGAATAGAAGCGGTCAACAATCGTCTTTAACTGCGCCGACATGCCAAAGTAATACAGCGGTGTGGTCAGCACGATTAAATCTGCCTCCAGCATCTTGGGCATCAGTGTGTTTTCAATGGCATCCTTGAAAATGCACGGGCCGTCCATGCCGCATTTGTCGCAGCCACGGCAAGGGTGCGTTTCCTCATTGGCTGCATCAAAGGTAAAGACCTCATGGCCGGCACTTCTGGCTCCATCCGTAAACCGGTCAGCTAGATAAATGGATGTTGATTCATTTTTCGGATGGGGACTGCTGGTGATTACCACAATTTTCATATTCGCACCTCCTGATACGCTGCCCTTTTCCGGGACCACATTTGCTTTTGACTCATCGCCGGTCAGGGCTGACAGGCCGCAGCCGGTCAAAAAGAAGGTTACCGCCCCCATGCCGCTGACTTTCAAAAACTCTCGTCTGTTCATACACATCAATCCTTTTATTTTCAGGGCAGCTTGTTATACTCCTTTTCCTCCACCGGCTCACACCACTCATTGGAAGTATTTTCCCCCGGCACCTCGATGGCAATATGCTGGAAGGCGGAGTCCTTGGCGGCGCCATGCCAGTGCTTGACACCTGCGGGGATATGCACGACATCTCCCACCTTCAATTCCTGAGCAGGCTTGCCCCATTCCTGATACCAGCCACGGCCGGCAGTGACCAGCAGCATCTGCCCGCCGCCTTTGTCGGCATGATGGATATGCCAATGGTTGCGGCAGCCCGGCTCAAAGGTCACATTGCCAATCACTACCTGGTCAAGAGAAACCATATGGAGATAGCTTTTGCCGTCAAAATACTGGGCATAGTTGACATTTTCACCGCCAACGGGGAACAGACTGGTTTCTTTGATGGTTTCCAAATCCATATGATTGTTTCCTTTGGTCTCTGTATTCTTGGTAGCTGGCTCGTTATAGACTTCCTTGGCCAGATTGAACGCCGCCCAAGCCTTGGGCCAGCCCGCATAGAACCCCAGCTGGGTGATGACCTCAGCCATTTCCTCACGGGTAACGCCGTTTTTCTTCGCCGACTGCAGATGATATTTCAAAGAGCTGTCCGTCATGCCGCTGGCCACCAATGCCGAAACCGTCACGATGCTGCGGTCATGCAGGGACAGGACATCATTTTTTGACCATACCTCTCCAAAGAGAATATCATCATTATAGCGGGCAAAATCCGGGGCAAATTCCCCTAATTGCGTTCTGCCTGCGGTCTGTGTAATCTTTACTGCTTTTTTCGTCTGTGCCATAGCTGCCTCCATAAATGTAAAATTTGTCATGATCATGCCTGCAGCTATTGCTGCGGCCAAGATTTTCTTTCCCTTCACGCGACTCTCCTTCCTATCCGATGATATCCGGTTATTTCTACCTTAACACTTGAAGTGAACTTCAGGTCAAGCATTATTTAAAAAAACCTCTGTCTCACGCGGTCTGAACCTTTCGCGACAGAGGGCTTAGCGGATTTCACCGGCCTGCAAATTCAGCAAAATTTGCTGCTACCTTGCCTGCGGTGAAAGACCGGACTTCATAGTCAGCGAGGCCATCTGCATAATACACATCTTCCTGCGGGAATCTTGTCTACTTTAAGTGTCTGATTGATGATAAACATTGCGTTCTCCTCGTATAACAATAACCTTCTCAAAATTTTCATTTATGATACTTTCAGTCCCTTGGTAGAGAGGATGATTTTGGTCGGGAGATTATCTACTTCATGGGCACTGATAAACATATTTTCCGTTTGCCGCAAAAATAATTTGTACGTTGCTTCAAGGTATTTTCAATCGCATCCTTGAAAATGCAAGGGCCATCCATGCCGCATTTGTCGCAGCCTGTCAAAAAGAAGGTTACCGCCCCCATGCCACTGACTTTCAAAAACTCCCGCCTGTTCATACACACACCTGCCTGTAAAAAGCACTATTACTGCATACCCTTGGGTGCATTCTTCATCCAAACCTGCTCTTTTTTATTGCCGCTGCGGGTGTTTTGCGCCATCACGCCCACCAGCTTGTGAGGGATATAGAGTTCTTCCAGATAGGCAAGATCCTCATCTGACAAGTCAAGCTCCACCGCCTTTACCGCACCGTCAATATGATACAGTTTCGTGGCACCAGCTATGGGAGCGGTGACTTTTGTGAGCAGCCAGGCCAGAGAAATCTCTGTCATGGATACCTGATATTTTTCGGCTAGTTCTGCCACCCGCAGGATTATCTTTTCATCCGTATCAGCCGTGCCATCATATTTGAGCTTGGCATAACTGTCTTCCTGCAAGCGCCGGGAAATTTCTCCCGGCCTGCGGGAAAGGCGGCCGCTGGCCAGCGCGCTGTATGGCGTCATGGCAATATTATCCTCGGCACAAAGTTTGCTCATTTCCCGCTCTTCCTCCCGGAACAGCAGATTGTAATGATTCTGCACCGATACGAACTTCGCAAAACCTTCTTTTTCTGCCAGCGCATTAGCCTTGGCTAACTGGTAGGCATAGCAGTTGGCGATACCGATATAACGAACCTTGCCTGCCTTGACCATTTGCGTCATACCATCCAGAATATCATAGATAGGCGTCTGATAATCCCACATATGATAGATATAGAGGTCCACATAATCCATGCCCAGATGCTGCAAGCTAAGGTCCAACTGTCTCTGGATATGATCCTGACCAGTCACGCCCTTTTCGATTTCCTGCTGGCTGCGGGGCAGGAATTTCGTGGCCACCACCACATCCTCCCGCTTGGCATAATCCTTCAGCGCCCTGCCTAAATATTCTTCGCTGGTACCATTTTGATAAGCAATAGCCGTGTCAAAGAAATTTATGCCCTCATCCAGCGCATGCTTTACAATCTCACGCGTATCCGCTTCGTCGACCGTCCAGCTGTGCTGGCCCGTAGCAGCATTGCCAAAGCCCATACAGCCCAGGCAAATACGGGACACCTGTAAATCAGAATTACCTAATTGTGTATATTTCATGCATTCTCACCATCTCGTCATTAAATCCATCATCATCATTTCATATGCCGGTTGATAAAATCACGGATTTCCACAAAGGAATCCACGCTATCCTGCAGTTCCGGCAGGAGCAGGGCAAAATCATGGGACATCCCTGGGTAAACCGTCATGGTTACATCTACGCCCTGCATAGAGGCTTTTTTACCCAGGTCAATACCTTCATCAAAGAACAGTTCATAACTGCCAACCTGAATCAGCATTGGGGGAAGGCTGGACAGGTCCGCATTCAGTGGAGACAGCAGGGGATTTTTTGCTTTATAACCCTTGCCATAGGAAGGGTTCTTCACTTCCCCATACATAATGGGATTATTACTGCCCAAAATCAAATCCTTGCTGGCATTATACTTACGGGAAGGCAGATTCGTTTCCAGCGTTGTCCACGGGGAAATCAGGATCAGCATGGCAGGCTGGGGCAGTTTGTTTTCTTTCAGATACAAGGACAATGCCAAAGCCAGATTGCCGCCTGCCGAATCACCGGTAACGATTATTCTGCTGGCATCTTTGCCGCTGGCCAGCAAATCCTTATAGGCGGCTACTGCATCCTCCAAAGCAGCAGGATAAGTATGCTGCGGGGCAATGCGGTAATCCACCAGATACATTTCCCGAGCGTTGGCCAATATACCATGCTTTTCCGTCATTTGACGGTGATTATTGTCCTGTGGCAGAATATAGCCGCCGCCATGCAGATGGAAAATAATCCTGTCCGTGCCAGCCGCAGGATTGACCAGCTTTTCCATGGTCACATTACCTGCATCATATGTTTCATAAGACCAGCCATCCGGAGCTTCATAGGGTGCGGGCTTTCCTTTTGGATGTTTGAGCGACTCCATCATGGCTGCCACATGCGCCTGCTTAGCCGCATCATCCAATTTCAGTCCGCTTTCCGGCAATGTCCAGGCCGGTGCCGCCCATGCGGTAAAACTGCTCAAAGTCAGACTAAAGCCTAAAATTCCTGCCGCCAAAAATTTTCCCACTCTGCATTTCATTCCTGCCATCCTCCTGTCTTATGAACTTCAAGTCGAGTATTATTTCATTTGCCAATCACACGCGCAGCCGCTTCTTCCCGCTGTTTTTTTCGCTGATGGTAAAGCTCATGGCGTTTTTTAGCAGCCTCAAAAGCTGCCTTTTCTTCTTCGGTTTCAAGTTCCAACGGCGGTACGGCCATGGGACGGCCATTGCGGTCTAATGCCACCATGGTGAAATACGCGGACAGCGCATGCTGCGGTCCCTGGTCAGCCTCCAGCACTTCCACTTCCACATTGACCGCGACTTCCATGGAGGTGTGACCTACATAGATGACCTCGGCCGTGCAGGTCACTAAATCACCAATGAGTATCGGGATATGAAATTCCAGCTCATCCACCCGGGCCGTGACCACATTAGAGCGGCTGTACTTGCGGGCCGCAGCATATGCCGTGGAATCCATCATCTTCATCAATTCGCCTCCATGAACATTGCCATTGGGGTTCGTCTGGCTGGGCATCATCACTTCACTCAAATAAATCTTATTCGACATAAACTCTCCATTCGCGTAAACACCGCTTATAATGCCTTACTTACCTGCAAATTCAGCAAAATTTGCTGCTATCTTGCCTGCGGTGAAAGACCGAACTTCATAGTCAGCGAGGCCACCTGCATAATACACATCTTCCTGCAGAATCTTCTCCACCGCTTCTTTGGATTCAGACGGAGAAATCATAATGCCGGCCATTTCCTTATCGGTATAAGGTCCGACCAGAATAAAATTTCCTGCGTCAAAATGCTTGGTAAACCATGCCATATGCTGCTTAAAGAGTTCTTCCCCCTTACCTGCAGGGATTTTGTCTGCTTTAAGTGTCTGATTGATGATAAACATAACATTATCCCCCTATCAGTCCATTTTCTTTTCCCATTCACGAATCGTAGATACATTGGTCTTGTCCGCCAGTTCTTCCAAACGGGAAATTTCTTCTGCGGTAAGCGTTACGCTAGCAGCTTTGGCCGCGTCTTCCACATGGCGTACCTTAGTCACGCCGATAATGGGCAGTACCCCCTTGGAGATTGCCCAGGCCGTGCCAACCTGTGCCACGCTGAGGCCATGCGCTTCACCGATTTTTGCCATCTCCGCCGTAAGGTCTTCCAGCTGTGCCAAAATGGGATTATAACTCTTGGCACGGTCAGAACCTGCGGGGAAGGGATGTTTTGTATCGTACTTGCCGGAAAGCGCGCCCTGTTCCAATACCATATAGGCAAAGAACTTGATATCATTTTCCTTGCAATATTTCAGGATTCCTGCCCGCTCTGAGGAACGATTGAGCAGGCTGAAATGGTTCTGCACCGCAGAAACCTTGAAGCCCTCTGCCTGTAGGATTTCATTGGCCCGCTTAATCTGGGACAGATCATGATTGGACACGCCCACCTGCTTAACCTTGCCAGCTTTCAGCAGGGAAATAAGCTCCGGTGTCCAGCGATCCACATCCATGGGATTGTGGATCCAGTAAATGTCAATCACATCAATACCCAGACGCTGGCAGCTTGCCTCTGCCATCTTTGCCATAGAATCTCCATACATCCCCGCAATCTGCGGAGTGAACTTGGTGGAGATAATGACATCCTCAGCCTTGACCTGACGCACGAAGCTGCCCAGAATATCCTCCGAAGCCCCCATGCCATAAACCGTGGCCGTATCCCAAAGGTTCAGCCCGTTCTGCATGGCCGCGTCAAAAATCGGCTGCAAATCTTCCTTTTCCAGATGATTGCCAAACACCTGATCACCGCCAACTGCACCAGAACCCCAGGACCAGGCCCCCAAAGCTATTTTCGGCATTTTCTTCTCACTCATTGTATATGCTCCTCTCGCGCTTTAAATGACACCGTGTAACTTTTATTTGATGATTGTATTATATTCTCTAAATGACACCATGTCAATATTAAAAGTAAAAAAATTTTCGCTATTAAGAAATCAGCTTTTGCGAATTTTGACAATATATCTGTTCCAGCCATTCACGCTGGGCAAGTTCCCTGTCCAAAGCCGCTTTCTTCTGGAGCAGCACCGGTGCTGGTACATAGGGATAATCACTGCCATACAGGATATGCTCCTGATCCGTGATTTTCAATAGCATATCCAGCGCATCGGGCATGGGATCTCCGGCCAGGTCAAAATAGAGATTGCCCATGCTTTTTTCCATATCCACCGGCTCCATCATCTTCATCCCGGCGAGCATGGCAAACATGGCCTTCGCCCGCTGTTTCATATAGGGCAGGAAAGAGCCGCAATGGGGCACTACCAGTTTTATCCGGGGATAGCGTTCCAGCATGCCGCTGGCGAGCAGATTCAGCATCGCTCTGGTGGTATCTGCCGGATACTCGTAGAGCGCCATAACCCTGCCCGTTACCGTCCCCTGCCTTGGTAGCTGCGGGGCGGGACTGGGATGGACGATGACCAGCGCCTTGCGGCGGTCAAGCTCGGCAAAGATTTTCTCCCAGCGTTCATCCCCCAGATAGATTCCCTGGGCATTGCTGGGCACCTTCACGCCGATGGCTCCTAATTCATCCATAGCGTAAGCTATTTCCTCGATGGAACCATCAATGGCTGGGAAGGGCAGAGCCGCTGCAAAACCGAATTTGTCCGGATAATTTTGACATAATGCCGCTGTTTCCACATTTATCCGCCGTGCCACCTTGCAGGACAGTTTTTCGTCCCCATTGTAAATATGCGGCGTGGCTTGCGACAGCACCGTATAGTCAATTCCCGCCTCTGACATGAAGGCCAGATGCGCTTCCTCCGACCACTTGGGTAAGGGATAGCCTTCCTCTAGGGCTGCGTCTATGCCCAGTTCCTTCAGCCCTTCCAAATAACTTGGCAGCATGGCATGGGCATGCATATCAATCTTGCGCCCACGTGGAAGCCTTACCTCCTGCGGCGAGGCAGCAGCCGTTTCGAGCAGACCGCCACCTGTGCCCAAGAGTGCCAATGCGCCCAAGGCGCTTACTTTCAAGAAATCGCGTCTTTTCATTATCCTATAGCTCCTAAAACATGAAAAACCGGCTTCAGCCTTTAGTTTTTGCCGAGATTCTTCCCCATCTCATAGGCTTCCTGCATGGCAGCACTTTCCTGAACGCTGCCCGGAGCTAGTGTGCCCTTGCCTAGAATATGACCGCCATTGCGGTTATTCACGCCGCCATGCATATTGAAACATTCCACATATTTCTGGAAATCCTGCAGCATATTGTCAAAAAGCTTTTCTTCCGGCACGCCCCCTGCCGTGATAAGGTAAAAGGTCTTATCCTTGGCAATGGTCATATAAGGATACAGTCTATCGATGCCACGCTTCATCAGACTGGTCCAGGAAAAGAAATACATGGGAGAAGCAAACACAATTGCATCCGCCTGCCCAAATTTTTCCAGTACCACTGTCATATCATCCTTCTGCACACACTTACCCGGATTCTTCCAGCAAGCCATACAGCCCAGACAGTCACCGAACTTCATATCGCCCAGTTCCACCCGCTCTACCTGATGGCCAGCCTCCTCGGCACCACGGATAAACTCACCAGCCAGCAGCCCCGTATTGCCATTCTTGCGCTTGCTGCCATGCATTACCAAAACTTTCATCTTCGTTCCTCCTTACACATTCAACGGATTTGGTCCATCTTACACGCTCTTCTCGACGCCTAGCAGCTTGCGCAGGCAGTTGTAGGTAATCTCGTAAATCGTATAGTAACGAAACCCCACATCGGCTTCTTCCATGGCCTGCCGCTGCTTGTCGGTAACCATCACATAGGGGTAGATGCCATACATAAAGGGAAAATAGGCATAAAGGAAGCTTGTCTTTTCCTCCTCGCTCATCTCCGGACAATACTTCTCCAGACAACGATGCACCGCCTTGATGGAAGCACCATAAGCTTTCTTGAATTCTACCAGATTCTCATGACGGCTGTTCTCCTCCATATCAAAGTGATTCATGGACAGAAGTTTCAGCAGACGCTGCCGTTTCTCCAATGAATGTGCCAGCGCAGAGGCCAGTTCTTCCCGGCTCATAGTATCATGCGCTGCCATCATGCCCTCCAGATCTGCCACCCATAATTCATACTCCCGCTGCATCAGCGCCAGGAAGATTTCCTCCTTGGTGTTGAAATAATTGTAGATGGCAGTGCGGTTGAAGGTCGTGACCTTCCCAACTTCCTTCAGGGTGATGTCCTTGAAACTCATCGTCTCATACAGTTTTGCACAGGCATCGACAATACTTTCCCGCCGTGCCAGCATCTCTTCTTCTGATATCTTTGGCATATATATTCCTCCGTCGCAGTAAAATGACACAATGTAACTTTTATTGACACTTTGTATTATAAGATTATAATGACACTATGTCAATATATTTTGTAAAAAATTTGACCAGTCAATTGACTGGTCAAAAATCGTTATCACAGGCTTTCACACAGCTTTTGCCACCTGCGTTGGATATCCTTACAATTTAGCCAGAATATCCTCTGCAATCTGCTCTGCCGTAAGGTGGTTTTCTTTAGCCAGGGCATTATAGTCATAGCGATCATAGAACTTCTTCGCCAAACCAAAGTTCAATACCTTCATTTTGTCTGCGCCGTAGAAGTGGGCAATCTTTTCGCCGAAACCGCCATCCAACACGCCATCTTCCAAGGTTGCCACCAGTTCATGGTTCTCCCTCAATTTTTCCAGCAGTTCCTTATCCTGCCCGGTGATAAACAGCGGATTGATCAGCGTGGCCTCGATACCCTGTTCTTTGAGTTCAGCCGCAGTTTCTTCCGCCAGATTGTAAAAATTGCCCAAGCCGAGTAGGGCTACATGGCTGCCTTCCTTCACCACTTCGTACCGATTGAGTTCGTCATAAGACTTGCGCACCGGACGCTGGGAGCTGCCCACCATGGCATGAGGAACGCGGATAGCCACGGGATATTTATCCTGGGGGATGGCCCAATCCAGCATGGCCTGATATTCTTCCGGGGAAGTCGGTGCCAGATACACGAGGTTCGGGATATTGCTCATCATGGGAATATCATAGAAACCCAGGTGCGTCACATCGTTCATGCCGTACATGGAGGCCCAGAACACCAGGAAGGTTGCGGGGCTGTTGTTGACACAGACATCCTGCGCCAGCTGGTCATAAGTGCGCTGGAAGAAGGAAGCATAATCGCCAAATACGGGATGAGCGCCATTGCGTGCCAGCCCGGAAGCCATGGCCACAGCCTGCTCCTCAGCAATGCCCACGTCAATGTAGTGTTCTCCAAGCTCCTCTCGACGAGCTTGCATAAGCCCCATGCTGGCCGGAGTAGCTGCAGAGATGGCAATGAAATTCTTATCTTCCTTGGCCAGCCGCAGGAAGGTTTCTGCCGTCTGCTCGGCATAGGGATCAACCAGGGGCTGTTTTACTTCGCCCGTTTCAATATCAAAAGGCATATGCCAATGCCATTCTTCCTTATTCTCTTCGGCAAACTTATAGCCTTTTCCTTTTTTGGTAACGATATGCAACACCACAGGATGATCGATATCCTTGACTTCCTCCAGAGCCGCAATCATCGCCTCGACATCATTGCCATCGGCCACGAAGCGATAATCAAGCCCCATAGCCTTGAACAGGTTACGTTCCGACTGGCCGTTGGTATCCCTCAGCTCCTTGAAGTCCTTATACATGCCGCCATGCACCTCGGCAATGCTCTGGTCATTATCGTTGAACATAATAATCAGATTGGACTTCATTTCCCCGGCAGTATCCATCCCTTCCAAGGCTTCGCCGCCACTCATGGAACCATCACCGATAATGGCAATGATGTTTTCCTTGTCGCCCTTGAGGTCACGTGCCTTGGCCAGTCCCGTTGCCAGACTGATGGAAGTGGAGGTATGTCCCACATTGAACATATCATGCGCGCTTTCCTCGGGGTTGGTATAACCCGACACATCGTCATAATGCTCCTCATAGAGATAGGCATCCTTACGGCCTGTCAGCATCTTATGAGGATAGGCCTGATGGGAAATATCAAAGACAAACTTGTCCTTCGGTGAATCAAAGACCGTATGCAGGGCGATAGTAGCCTCCACAATACCAAAATCCGGGCCGAAGTGGCCGCCATGGATACTTGCTCTTTTCAGCATGGCATCCCGCATTTCGCGAGCCAGCACCTTACGCTGCTCTGCCGAAAAACCTTTGATATCCGGGGGGCCATTGACTTTCTCTAAATACATAAACTTGCTCCTTTGCTCTATCTTACAAACTTCAAAATTTCAGCTGATGATTGTAAGTCTATACCTTGGAGCAAACTTCAAGTCAATAGCCTTTTGTAAAAAAAATTTTGTAAAATGTTCTTGACTTAGAGCGAACTCCAAGTGTTAAACTTAAAGCATGATATGAGTTTCCCCAAAGTGAGGTGAGATAGATGACCATCAAAGAAGTAAGTGAGAAATACGATTTGTCCGCTGACACAATCCGTTACTATGAACGGATTGGCCTTATCCCCCATGTCCCCCGCAAGGAAAACGGCATCCGGGATTTTGACGAGGCCTCCTGCGGCTGGGTGGAATTTGTCAAGTGCATGCGCGGCGCCGGGGTGCAGGTAGAAGCCCTTATCGACTACGTTGCCCTATTCTTCCAGGAAGGTACCGAGGCAGCCCGCAAGGATATTTTAGTAGAGCAGCGTGCCCGCCTGCAGGAACAGCTGGAAACCTTGCAAACCACCATTGAGCGGCTGGATTACAAGATTACCCATTACGATGAAATTCTCAAGTGTTCGGAAAAACTCAAATCTTAATTCCCATATCCCCAAAATGCAGAAAAATGGTGCCAACCGCAAAGTTAGCACCATTTTTCTTTTTGCATCACTCAAAAGCCAGACCATCAAATCAGATTTTTACTTCTTTTGCTGAAGCCTTGATTTCCTCACCGCCATTGCCCATGGCACAGCATATCTAACTATTTCGGGAGTTTGGCCTGCTCATCACGCAACCATTGAAGCCGCTGCTTCTCCCTGTTAATTGCCTGACGTAAAATCAGAGAAGCTTCCAAAATGAACATATCGACCTTATGCAGGAATCTCGGGAGAAATACGAGAATTATCCTAAGTATTTAGTGCCTGAGTTTGCCAAAATCACCTATATCGACAAGACCGGACTTGACAATGAAGATGTTATCGCCGAAGCTCCTTATGACGGAATGACCAATGATATTCGTGAAGGCCGCTACTTTGATACCAGCTACAACCGCCTGAAAAAATAATATTGGAGGTAAGAGCATGAAACTTTTTCAGTTGAGAAAACTTATTACCGCTTCACTGTTAACCATGGGGCTGATGACCATAGGCACGGGAGTCAGCCTTGCCCAAAGCAAGGATTTGAGCATTCAAGGTGACCATGGTAAACTTTCCGCTATACTTCAGACTCCTGATGGAGCAAAGGATTACCCACTGGTGATTGTCTGCCATGGTTTTACTTCTAACAAGGATACGGAGCTGATACATACGCTTGCCAATAACTTAGAAAAGAATGGCATTGCCAGCCTCCGTTTTGACTTTAACGGCCATGGCAAAAGTGAAGGCCTCTTCCAGGACATGACGGTACTCAATGAAATCGAGGATGCTAAAAAGGTTTATGATTACGCTGCCAAACTCCCCCATGTGACCTCCATTTCCCTGGCAGGCCATTCCCAAGGCGGCGTGGTGGCCAGCATGACTGCGGGTATTCTTGGCACCGAAAAAGTCAAAAGTCTGGCTCTGATGGCACCAGCAGCTGTACTGCGAGATGATGCCATTCGCGGAATTTGTATGAATGCTCATTATGACGCTAATAATCTCCCAGAAACTATTCCTCTCTATAACAACCTTCAACTAGGCAAAAATTATGTTCTGACCGCCCAAACGCTCCCAATCTACGAAACAGCAGTCAGATACCAGGGGCCTGCCTTCATGATTCACGGCACTGGGGATGTCATCGTCCCCTACACTTACAGCCAGCGGTATCACAGAATTTATTTCAATGGTCAGCTAAAGCTTGTTCCCGGAGAAGACCATGGCTTTACCCATGATATCAAAGGTGCTTGCCAAGCAGTAACTGACTACTTTGTTACACAACTAAAAAAATAACACTACAATGGATACCTATTCAGATACCCTTTATATCATGCAAAAATAAATATTAATAAAACACCATTTTCTCAGGACTAACTGGTCAGCAATTTTCTGCCCCAATCAGACTGGCTGTTCCGATAGAGAAACAGGGCCAAGATTCCGCTGAAGAAGCTGGCTATCGGCGGCATCAGCCAGATTCCCAGCAAGCCATAGACAGGGGCCAGCAGGAACAGTAATGCGGCAGGCAAAACCAGCGTGCCCACGAAGGACAGCAGCAGGGAACGCCCCGGCATGTCCAAGGCCGTGAAATATGACGAGAAGCACAGGTCCATCCACCCCGCCAGATAGGAAAAAGCAAAGATGGTCAAGGCATCTTTGCTGAACTGCATCAGCTCTCCGTCCTCACTTTGGCTGAAAAGTCCTGCCATATACGGCCCGGCCAATTCCAAAAAGAAGAACGTGGCCACTGCCATAACGAACGAGGCCCAAAGGATGCGGCGGAAAATGGCCTTGAGCCGTGCCTTTTCCCCTGCCCCATGACAATAACTCAAAGCAGGCTGCAATGAGTCACAAAGACCGAAGTTCAACATACCGATGATGCTGTCCACATACATGACGATGGCAAAGGCGGCCACCGCTGAAGTCCCACCGTATTTGAGCAGGAAAAAATTCAGCATCAAACCCATGACGGCCGAGGAAATGCTGGTCAAAAACTCACTGGAGCCGTTGGCCAGTATCCGCAGGAAACGGCTCACCGGAATATTCTCCCAGGTGTAATAGACATCCAGCCGCCGACCGCCAAAGAGTGCCAAGGTAATGATTGATCCCGACGCAATGGAGATACAGCTTGCCAGAGCTGCGCCTTCAATGCCCCATCCCAACACGGCAATAAACAGGAAGTCCAAAACGATATTCAGCACCTGGGTGAGTATATTGATGCCCATGCTCAGTTTGGGACAGCCACAATCCCGCAAATAGTTATCCGTGGCAAAGTAAATGGGAATCAGTGGGCCAAACAGGGCGTAGATCTTCAGATAATCTGCCGCCAGACGCAAGGTCTCTCCCTCTGCTCCCGGGGCTAGCCATGCGGCCAGCATTTCTGCCGAGGCAAAGCCCATAAGGGCAGTTATGGTGGAAAAGAGCAGGATAAACTTTACCGAGAAAGAAAAGGCCCGGGAAGCTTCCTGCCGATTTCCTTCCCCCAGCAAGGTGGCAATATGTACAAAAGTCCCCACTGCCACCATGTTGGCCAGGGCTTCCACAATCATGATCAGCGGCATGACGATATTGACGGCCGCCAAAGCCTCAGCGCCCAGATAGCGTCCCACAAAGATGCCATCCACTATGGCATAGAGCCCTCCCGCCAGGGATGTCGCCATAGCTGGCAGGGCACAGTGAAAGAACAGCCGCGTCGGCGGCATTTTCGAAAAGATTTCTGAATGCATACAATCTCCTTCAGCAGCCCGGGCATACAAAAAGGCCCGGGTTCTGCATTTAATACAGAATCCGGGCTCACCCGACACCTTATCCGACAGGCGGCCTGCAGGAAATCCTGCTATCCCCCGTGCTACGGCACTCTGTCCTCCGGTGACCAATATGTTGATTAGTATATTAACAGCAAAGCATTGACCTGTCAATCCTCTTTGTTGTCGTTTGGGGTAAAACTTTTGAAACGTTTTTGTCAGGGCAAGATTCCCTGCAGATAGGTGAAACCACCCATCATATTGCGCACCTCAAAGCCTGACTGCTTCAGCATACGTTCCATGAAATATCCGTTCATGCCAATTTTGCAGATGACCACCAGGGGCCGTTTTTTATCCAGCTTATCCAGCTGTTCCCGCATTTTTGCCGCCGGTATATTGATTGCTCCCTCTACATGGCCTGCCGCAAACATTTCCGGCGGACGCACATCGATGATCAAGGCCCCCCGTTTCTGTTCTGCCGCCAGTTCCGCCGGCAACAGGGGATTGGTCAGGCCCTGCAGGATGTTATCGCCATAGTATCCGGCCATATTCACCGGGTCTTTGGCTGAAGAGAAGGGCGGCGCATAGGCAAGCTCCAAATCTTCCAAATCATACACCGTGCCGCCTAAACGCAAAACAGAAGCCAACACATCAATCCGCTTATCCACGCCCTTTTTGCCAATTGCCTGGGCACCAAGGACCTTGCCATCCTGCAGGCTGAACAGCACTTTAAGGGCGAAGGGCTCCGCCTGGGGATAATAGGACGCATGGTCATTGGGATAAGTGATGGTATAACGATAGTCCTTGCCATAAACAAGCCCCGCCTGCTGCAAGGCCCGCTCGTTTTTGCCGGTAGCGGCAGCAGTCAAAGAAAAGACCTTGAGCACAGAACTCCCCACCACGCCGGCATACTTGCGTTTTTTGCCGGCAATATTGTCAGCGGCCAGCCGTCCCTGACGATTGGCGGGACCAGCCAAAGGCAGCGCCGCCTTCTTTCCCGTCAGGCCGTCAAAGGTCATCACCGCATCACCTACGGCAAAGACTGCCGGGGCGCTGGTCTGCATATATTCATCCACTAAAATATGCCCCCTTTCCCCCAGCTCGATGCCGCTATCCTGCAGGAATGCCGTATCCGGGCGCACGCCGATGGCCAGCACCACAAAATCAGCCGTCAGCACTTCCTGAGGACTTTTAACGCCAATGGTGCCATCCTCATGATGAAGGAATTCCTGTACACCCTGCTCCAACAGCAGCTTCACGCCGTTCTGGCGCAGTTCAGCTTCTGCCAGGGCTGACATATCCGTATCAAAGGGAGCCAGAATATGGGGTGCTGCTTCCACCAATGTCACGGACAGGCCCTGAGCCTGCAGATTCTCCGCCGCTTCCACGCCGATGAAACCGCCGCCGACCACCACGGCACGCCCCTGGGGATAATCCCCGGCCAGCTTCTTCAAGACCGCAGCATCCGGTACATTGCGCAGGGTTACAATGCGTTCATGGTCAATGCCCGGAATCGGCGGCCGCAGGGGCTGGGCACCAGGGGACAGCAGCAAGGCATCATAGCTTTCCGGATATTCTTCCTCGCCGTGGCGAATGGTTACCTGACGGGCTGCCGTATCCACCTTTATGACTTCACTCTGCACCCGCACATCTACGTGAAACAACCCGCAGAATTTGGCCGGCGTCATTACCAGCAAATCTTCCTGTCGGGGAATAACGCCCCCTACATAATAGGGCAGGCCGCAATTGGCAAAGGAAATATCGCCGCCACGCTCCACCAGAATGATTTCTGCCCCTTCGTCCAGCCGCCGCAGACGGGCAGCTGCCGTAGCACCGCCTGCCACGCCACCAACCACGATATATTTTGCCATAATCATACCTCCAAACGAATATCAATTTCTCGAAGTTGTTATGATTATAGCAATTTACCGAGCAAAAGTTCGTGATTCAATCACTTTGCTCAGTATAATAGATCATATCATTATACTCTGAAATATACTGCGCAGCCTAAAAGCGGCCGTACTGCTTATACGGCCGCTTTTAGTGTTTTCTCGTGTACATATCAATGCATAGTCTGCTGGATTATGCCCAGCACTAAACCGGCTATGCCCGTGCCAGCCAATAGCTTTATCACGCCGATTTTCCTGCGCACAGCCACGATTGAGGCCAGCAGGATGATTACCCCCAAGGGATCAATGGTGGTCAGGTCTTCGGGCAGGGTTTCCGTATTCCAGAGAGCCAGCACCACGAAACTGATACCTGCGGCGGCAATCAGGGCCACCACAGCGGGACGCAGGCCGTTGAGGATGCCGCGGATGGGGCCGATATCGCCGTATTTGAAAAAGAGATTCGCCAGAACGATGCCCAGGATAAAGGACGGCGTGCAGAAACCCACCGTAGCACAGACGGCACCGGGAATTCCGGCAATCTTCATACCGGCAAAGGTAGCAGCGTTAATGCCAATCGGCCCCGGCGTCATCTGGGAAATGGTGAAAATATCCACGAATTCCCCCAGGCTCATCCAATGATAAGAATCCACCACCGCGGCCTGAATCAGCGGCATCGAGGCATAACCACCCCCTACGCAGAAAATGCCGACTTTGGCAAATTCCCAAAACAATGTCAAATAAATCATATGCCTCTCCCTCCTTATTTCCCATACTCCGCACCGCGCAGGAACATCAAGCCCAGAATGCCGTCAATCACGACCAGCAGCATGATGTTGATACCAAAAAAGAAATTGGCCACAAAAGTACCCGCAATGATTGCCAGTGGCCAAATGAGTTTCTTCCACCACTGCTTCTGCAGCAGGTCGATGGCCACATTGACAATCAGCGCTGTAGCCCCACACTGCATTCCCTTCAGGGCATAGCGCACATAGGGATTGCTGGCAAACCAGTCATAGGCACAGGAAATGGCGGACAAGGTGATAAGGGGCGGCAGGATGGTGGCCGCTAAAGCCGTCAATGCGCCGGGAATCCCCGCCATACGATAGCCTAAGATGATAGAAGCATTGACGGCTACCACACCGGGCATGGACTGGGCAATAGATACCAGATTCAAGGTTTCTTTATCATTGAGCCAGCCATATTCATCCACAT
The DNA here is from genome assembly GCF_900142515.1 of Pseudoselenomonas ruminantium. GTDB lineage: Bacteria > Bacillota > Negativicutes > Selenomonadales > Selenomonadaceae > Selenomonas_A > Selenomonas_A ruminantium_D. Next base: position 19,263 of record NZ_FRBC01000018.1, read on the forward strand.
ATTTTGCCCGCAACAGCGGAATGATCACAAAGCCGCCGCCGACCGTAAAGGCACTGATGAGAAAAGTGGATTGGAAGAGTTTCCAATAAAAGTTGGGACAAGCTGCTGCCACAGATTTCATTTCTTCATTGGACATTTATTTTCCCTCCTGATTCATCGCTGCATCTGCTGCAACTTCCAGACCGCAAAGGGCAGTCAAAAATTCTTTGCCGATGCGGGAAAGACTCGTGTTCTTCCGCCAAACCGCCGCAATATGGGTTTCCAAGGCTGGCTCATCAATAATCTTGATATGCAGCTGGTCATGGGCCGCCAAATCCACTGCTGAAAGCGGCGCGATGCCAATCCCCAGGCCCGCATTGGCCCAGAGGATGGTGGTGCGGGCATCATCATTGCGGCAGTATATCTCCGGTTCTATCTGCTTTTGGTCAAAGACCTCCTGCAATAATTGCTGGAAGCGCCGATAAATAATCAGCGGGCGCTTGTTTAGTTCTGTCACGGTAATTTTCTCCTGCTGGGGGCACCAGTCCAAATCCGCCGTCATGACCGCCACCATGGGTTCCGTATTCAGGAACTGGCAGTTGAAGGGACTGGTATTGAAGGGCGTGCGCACAATGCCGATTTCAATGATGCCCTTCTCCAGCTCCTCAATCAGCTGATACGTATTGGCATCATGTATTTCAAAATGAACGCCTTGATACTCCCGATGGAATTTCTGCATGCCTGGGCTCAACAGGATGCTGCCGGAGGACGATATCGTCCCGATGGACAACGTTCCCTGCAGGCTTTGGCTAAGCTCATCTATCTCGCGTACTGTGGTCTCTGCCATATCCAGAAGCTGCTGTGCCCGCCGCGCCAGCAGGCGGCCTGCCTCCGTAAGCTCGATGTACTGCGAACCGCGCTTGAACAGCTGGGTATCGAGTTCCTTTTCCAGCAGCTTCATCTGATGGGATAACGGCGGCTGAGTCATATTCAATTTCTTGGCGGCTGCGGTAATCTGCTGTTCCTTGACAATGGTCATGAAATAATGCAACTGCTTTAAGTCCAAGGTATTTCCTCCTTTATATTTTTTTTATATACGTTACCGTCTTTAATATTTTTTTTATATGTACTTGCTATATCATACCGCTACTACCTGCATTTTGCAAGTCTTTCTGCAAATAAGTCAAAAATCCCCTTAAGCAAGCCCTTGAAAAAGTGCTCACTTAAGGGGATTTCATTCACTATCTTTAGTGGTCAGACTTCAGCCCAGCTCCGCACATGGAAATCAGGGCATCACGGGTACGTCCATGTTCTTCGCAATAATGTAAATAACCAGCATATACGGCAGCGGCGGTATGTTCTGCATATATGCCCCTGCGGGACAGCTTTTCCCGGGCAGCGAGAATCTTGTCCTCAGGAATGGTGGCCGCCTTTACCTTGTAGCGGTAAATATAGTCCAGAATCTCTGCGCTCCGCATAGGTAAGCCGATAGCGATTCCCTCTGCCTGCGTGCGTTCCACCGGCTCCGGAGAAATGTCATGACCGCCTTTTTCCATGGCCTTGATAAAGGGCTGGCAGCGTTCACTCTGCACAATCACGACCTGAGGGAAATGGTCGATGGCTCCGCTGGCCAGCAGCTCCTCCAGCCCCTTCATGACGCCGATGAACAAGGTGCCATTGCCCAGCGGGATGAAGATATGCTCCGGAATCCTGCCCAACTGCTCAAAGGTTTCGTATATATAAGTTTTGGTTCCCTCGTAGAAGAAGGGATTATACACATGGTTGGCATAATACACGCCTTCATTTTCCACCTTAGCCCGGCAGACATCGGCACAATGGTCCCGATTACCGGGAACCACATTTGCCTTGGCGCCATGTGCCTCAATCATCCGGATCTTTTTATCGGAGGTTCCCTCGGGAACGAAGATTTCGCAATCTATGCCCACGCGGCCAGCATAAGCCGCCACGCTGTTGCCGGCATTGCCGCTGCTATCCTGAACGGCATGTTTGACCCCCAGCCATTTCATATAAGCCACCAATACGGCAGCCCCCCGGTCCTTGAAGGAAAGGGTGGGCATATAATAGTCCATCTTCACCAGCACATCTTCATCCAACGGAACGATGGGGGTCATCCCCTCGCCCAGAGAAACCTGCCGCCAGCTTTCATCGGGCAAAGCCATAAACTTCCGATAGCGGAAAATGCTCCAGGTATCCTGGTCAATCAAATCCCGGCTGAACTTAGGCGGCTGAAAATCCAGCTTCCACAAGCCGCCGCAATCGCATTTTATCTTCAAGGTCTGAACATCTTCTTCATGACCGCATTTGCTGCATACATATTTCATTCTGACTCGCTCCCTTCAACGATAAAAACCTGCGCAAAATCCTGCCAAACCTCGTTTTCAGTCGATGGCCCATTCCCGCAGTTCGGCCACGGCTTCCACTTCCACCAATGCGCCATGATGCAACTTGCCGGTAGGTACCACCGTTCGAGTCGGCTTATGGCTGCCGAAAAACTTGGCATAGGCTTCATTGACCTCATCCCAATAAGCAATATCCGACACATAAACATGCATCATCACGACCTGATCACGGCTGACACCTGCTCCCATCAGCACTTTTTCCATATTCTGCAGGGCACGCTCTGTCTGGAAATACGCACCACCTGTTATCACTTTGCCCGTTTGCGGATCAATGGGCAGCTGCCCCGAAACAAAGAGATTGTTCCCGGAAACGATTCCCGGCATATAATGCCCCATAGCCTTTACCCCTGCTGGTTCAACGTTTCTCATGATATTTCCTCCTTTTAAATAATATTTTATATTTATATAAAAATTTATACATTCATCTTATAAAATAAGGCTCAGCGTTTACCGCGAACCTCATCCAAATAACTGTATACCGTAACCTTATTTACACCCAGGCGCTCCGCCACCTGCTCAATACTGCCTTTCAGCTGGAAGATGCCCCGTGTGTCCATAAAGCGTATCTTGGCTATGCGTTCCTCACGGGAAAGGGCTGCTGTCTCACAGTCGGCCAGGATATTATCAATCAGCGAAAAGACCATATCTTCTACCCGGTCAGGGGAAACAGCCTTCTTGACCGCTGTTTTTTCCTGAGCCTGAGGCAGGAAGGACTGAATGTATTCTGCCTGCTGCAACATCCGCGTCATGTCGATATTGATGCAGAGTGCACCAATCAGCTTGCCCTCATCATCACGAATCATCGCAGACGAGGTGCGAATCAGCTTGCCTTTCTTGCGGAAGAAATCATTGGCTACAAAATCTTCATTTGTATTGCCCTGTTCCAGGGCACTTTTGACAAAGTGCTCAAATCCCTGGCCAATCTCCCGGCCTGTTACATGGCCATTGACCACATATACCACACTGTGCTCCGGATCTGCCACATCATGCAGAACCACCTCACATTCAGCGCCCCAGGTCCGGGCTATCATATCGGCAACGGGGATATAGGACTTTAGCTTCGGATTCATCATCCATCACCTCTTGTAATGTATTATATAAAAAATTATATATTATGTCAATACATATATTTTTTTATATAAAATATTCCCCATTACAACTCGGTAGCGTAAAAACCCACAGGGAAATTCGTTATCTTGCCATGGTCATATTTTCCTTGGCCCGTACCAACTGGGAAATATCCGCTTCCTCCCTGGCAGGCAGCTGCGCCCGCATAATCGTCCCCATCCTGCGGTTCATGTCCAGGACAAAGGTAACCGATAGCGCCTTTACATGGCTTTCGATATAGTCCAGCAGATAGATGCCCTTCCGCGGCGAAACCAAGGTATACCCTTCAATCTGCAAGGCAGCAGCCTGTTCTGGTGACCTCCGGCTTTCTTATGCTGTCACCATTATATTGTCTCCCCTTACAGAAGAGTCAAGACGGATTGGCAATCTTTATTTTCAATTTGATCAGCGTGGATTCGCTGCCGTCCTGCAGCCGGGGAATAATCCATTCCTCGATAAAATCCCCGCAGGGCTCATAGCCGTTGTCATGCAGGAACGCCATCAGAATGGCATAGTATTTTGCCTTTTGATGCACATTATCATCAAAGATGATGCAGGCATAGACGCCTGCCGGCTGCACTCTGGCATCAGACCTGCGGGCAGAAGTCAGGAATTGCGGACCAAATCGATGCGTACAAATTGTTCCACAGAATAATAACGATAGCCAGAGGATTCATCGACATAGGCCGGCGGCAAAAGCCCCATCTCGCTGTAAAAGCGCAGGGTTTTCACCGGAATATGGAAAACCTTCGCCACCTCGCCGATCCTGAATAGATGTCCGTTCATAGCCTCAGCTCCTTCCTTGCTTCAGCACCAGCTGATTTCCCTCATAGACTTATTATATCCATTTTTCTTCTCAGCCTGCAATGCAGATTAGTTAGTTCATTTACCATTATTGCCCGCTATTTTATTTTGAATCAGCCAATTTGACAGCAGGAATTTTCTCCTCCATCACGAAGTTATGCAGAAACGGATGTTCCATTTTTTCACCAAAGGAGGTTTGCCTATGAATCCCCTCAAAACCGTCGCCGCCAATATCTTTGACCTGGAAAAGGACCGCGCCCCCTTGGAGGAAATCGCGGAACGCATCCATAGCGGCGGCACCCTCAAAGGCACGAACATGTGCATCCTGATTCTTGCCATCTTCATTGCCTCTATCGGCCTGAACATGAACAGCACCGCCGTCATCATCGGCGCCATGCTGATCTCGCCGCTGATGGGCGTAATCATGTCCTTGGGCTATGGCATGGCTACTTATGATAGTGCCTATGTCCGGGAATCCTTCCTGAAGCTCGTATTTCAGGTCATTCTCTCCGTCCTGACCTCGGCGGTATATTTTACCCTCTCCCCCATCGACACTGCCTCCACGGAGCTACTGGCCCGCACGGAACCAACCATCTGGGACGTCCTTATCGCCATATTTGGCGGCCTGGCCGGCATCATCGGCAGCACCCGCATCGAAAAGAGCAATGTAATTCCCGGCGTAGCTATCGCCACCGCCCTGATGCCGCCCCTGTGCACGGCAGGCTATGGACTGGCCACCTATTCGCCAAAATTCTTCTTTGGCGCGCTCTATCTCTTCTTTATCAACAGTTTCTTCATCTGCCTGACCACCTTTATCGTGCTGAAATTCATCAAAATTCCCGCCAAGACCTACGTCTCCGAACAGGTTTTTCGCCGCCAGCGCTGGCTTCTCTCCCTGCTGGGCGTGCTCATAATCCTGCCCAGCATGTATATGGCCTACCAGAGCATCCGCAACAATCTGGAACATGCTCAGGTCAAAGCCTATATCGAAAGCAATTTCCAGCAGGGAAACCCGCAGGTCGTTGCCTTCCATCTGACTCCCCAGGAGAAAAAACTGGATCTGACTCTTATCGGCCGGACGGTTACAGATGAAGAACAGGCCGAACTGGAAAAAAAGCTGCAGACTTATTCCCATTTTGCAGACTGGAACCTGCATATCATTCAGAACGATCTGTCCGGCACCGTCCGCGCTGAGGATGTCCAAAACCTCATCAACACCCAGTGGAACGCCGCTGGCGGAGCCAGCCTTGCCAAGGCCCAGGAAGATTTACGCAAATACAAGGAACTGAGCATGCGTTACAGCCCCGCCTACCAGCGATTCGAGGCCGACCAAGAGCTGCTGGCCAACATACGGGAAAAAGCCCCTATCCTGTTCCCAGCCTTCGCCGGCATTGAAGGAGCCGCCATCGCCACGGAAAACAAGGAAGGTCAGATCGTCTACACGGGCTTTCTGGCCATCATTACCTGCAAAGCTACCCTTGACGAAGACGAACAAGCCCGCTTGCAAAAATGGCTCAATGCCGAAGCCGAACTTCCAGTAAGCTTTATCCTGAAAATTCTACCGGAAGCAAAGTAAACAGCTATAATTCAAGCATAGCTATCTTTCACGCAAAGGGGCGGTACCACTTGTGCTTGCCTTGATCTTTCCTGTAAGCCACTGTGCTTTTTCTCATTGACAAAATTATCCCGAATGCACTATAATAGGCGGACATGTCTTTCTGACACAGTAAACAATGCGAGGTATCTTATGGACGGAACAATACTCCTCTTCATTCAGGAACATATCCGTATGGATTTGCTGACGCCTATTTTGATGTTAATCACCAATATCGGCCATTATGGTGCCATCTGGCTGGTAATCGCCGTCATTATGGCCCTGCACCAATCTACCCGTGAACAGGGAATACTGACGTTAAGCGCCTTGCTGCTCAGCGGCGGCATAGCCGAATGCATAAAGCATCTAGTCATGCGCCCGCGTCCTTTCTTGCAGATTCCGGAACTCACCCCCCTAGGGGTGCCGCCCCATTCTTTTTCCTTCCCTTCCGGACATACGGTCTGTGCCTTTGCCGCAGCCTTTATCCTTTGGCGGACCTGCAAGGGTTGGCCACGGTTCTTTTTCCTGTTTTTCGCCGTCATCATGGCCTTTTCCCGGCTATATGCAGGCGTCCACTACCCCACGGATGTATTGGCCGGCATAATCGTGGCTTTGGCCGGCAGCAGCCTGGTCTGGCGTCTGCGTACATTCATCTTTATCAGCAAATACTAAGCTCATTCCAAGAACACCAAGGAGGCGTCATCAACTGATGACGCCTCCTTGGTGTTTAATCCTGCCCCTATTCCTGAATAGCAGGAGTCACATTTCGATTTCCGCAGCAAAGACAATCACAGCCTGCCCGAAAATCTGGATTTTGGTTGGCTTCTGTCCTTCCTTTTCCACTATGCTCCTTAATCCCCACCATCACCTTGGGATGACCCGCCGAAGCAATGGCCACAGGGCAATCCCCCCGCAAAGATAAAGGCCGTTTCCGAATTGTTCAGTTTCCGGGCCAGCTGCTGCATCTGCATTTCGGTCAAGCCATCTGCTTCCGGCCCCCCCGGCCGGATTGCCGGAAAATTTCTGCTTGGTAAAGGAATCCACCTGATAAACGCGATACTTTTTCATCCAATCAGCCCCAATCGCTGGAAAGCATGGGCCAGGCCATCATCGGCCACGGCATCCGTCACGAAATCGGCCATAGCCTTGATTTCCTCGCCGCCATTGCCCATGGCCACCCCTATGGCACAGTATTCAAACATGGGGATATCAATCCTGGCATCACCAAAAGCGATGGTGTCCTCAATCCTGCCGCCGATATGCTTCAGCAGCTCATCAATGGCATGGGCCTTGGTGATGCCTTTGACACCTAAATCACCGAACAGGGCCGTTTCCCCGACGCCGCCCCAGGTGCCTGCCTGTAAATCCGGGAAGGCTTCCTTCGCCGCTAGAAAGTCTTCATAGCTTTCGAGGATAAAGCTGACCTTGTTCAGATCATCACGGTAAAGCTCTCCGCCGAAAATCATTTCCGGGAATGCCTGCCGGACGGTCATCTTCGCAGCATTGTCCTGCCCCTTGCGGGCCGAGTATTCCTGCATGACCGGTTCGCCTCTGGTCTCAAAGTTCTCGCTGGCAAAGAGGCCATTGTTGCTTTCGATGTAGAATTCCAGCTTGCGTTCATGGAGCCAGTCCACAATGCGGCGGCTCTGCTCCGGCGTAAGCAGCTGATGCATGACCACCTGCCCGTTATCCTCCACATAGCTGCCATTGCCGCCAATCATGCCATCAAGGCCGATGTCCCAAATCTCCTGATAGACCTCTGCCCGGCTGCGCCCTGTGCTGATATAAACCTTATGCCCATTGGCTCTGGCCTGACGGATAGCCTCCACCGCCGATTCCGGCAAAACATTGTCATAATCCACCAGCGTACCATCCACATCAATGAAAATAATCTTGCTCATGATATCCACTCCAATTTTTACAACAATTTATGCCCAAAAGGCTCCATATTTTTGAACGTGTAGACTTCCTGCATGCCAATCTCATCCCGCAGGATAGCCTGGGCATCTTCCATGTGGTCGGCCAGATACGTTGTGGAATGGGCATCGGAACCAATCGTGATGATCCTGCCGCCCAAATCCTTGTAGAGCCGCAAAATATCGCGAGAAGGCATGGTGTCATCAAGACCATAATGCCAGGAGGATGTGTTGAGTTCAATGCCCTTGCCGTCGGCAATGGCCAGCTTCAGGATTTCCGCTACCATATCCCGGACTGCGGCAAAAGGATACTTTCCCTGCTTGTCATAACGGCTGATGAGGTTCAGATGCGACAGCACCGCATAATGCTTGAAATTTTTCATCACATCATACATTTCCTGATAGTACCGCTCATTATACTCCTGCTGGCTGCGGCCCTGCTGGAATTCCTGATTCCAGAATTCCTTGTTCTCCACCTGATGGATGGACAGCAGCACAAAGTCCAGCTTGTCTGCGTATTCCGCAAACAACGCCTCATATTTCGGGATAGTGCCAACCTGCACGCCAAACTCCAAGCCGCAGCGTAAAGCGATTTCCTTCGCAAACTCGGCCTTGACCCGGCTGAATTTCGCAAAGTATTGAGGATAATCCACATTGGCCAAAGGCTGCAATTCATCTGCCGCCAGACCGATGCCATCGCCGCCACGGTACTCGATATTCCCCTCATCCCAATCCTTCTTGATGCCATAATCCACATGGTCGGTGAAACACATTTCCTGCAAGCCCAGCGAAACGGCTTTTTTGGCCTGTTCCTCCATCGGTTCATGGGAATCGTCACTGAACTCCGTATGCACATGATAATCTGCCCACATAAGAAAATCCCCCTCTACAATACTTTCTTATAGACATAAGCCGCGATAGCAGCCTGCGATGCCACCAAAGCCGCCAGCAGGCCAAAGGCCGCATAGAGGCTGGTCTGATGAGCCAGAAAGCCGATAGCCGCCGGCCCCATAAGGATGCCCAGATACCCCAGAGTGCTTACCGCCGGCACCGCCATGCTGATGGGCATATCCTTCTGCTTGCCCAGCAAAGAAAAGAACACCGGCACGATATTGGCACTGCCGATACCAATGGCAAAGAAGCCTGTGTATAAGAGCAGCGAACCGGGCGCAAAGATCACCAGCAGGAAACCCAGTAAAGCCAGCAGGCTGCCACCTACCACCACGGGTTTCTGCCCCAGCCGCTGCACGGTAACATCCCCTAGCAGCCGCATGATGAGCATGGCTGCCGAAAAAACCGTGAAGCCTGTGCCCGCCAGAGACAAGTCAAAATTCCTGACCGTGGTGAGGAAAACACCGCTCCAATCCATGATTGCCCCTTCCACCAGGAAAGCAATGCAGGCCACCACGCCCACAAAGGCCACGATTCCCCGGGGGATCGCCACCATGGCTCCGCCGCTCTCGCCGCCAAAGGGCAGCAGATGACAGGCAAAAAAGGCCAGCGTGAGCAACATTATCCCCACGGCAATGCAGGTGGAAATCAACGGTGTCAGTCCCAACGTGCCCACCCAGATACCAAATAGCCCGGCGCCGATAAAGCCGCCGACACTCCAAAGAGCATGCATGCCGGACATCAGGCGGCGCTTGGCCGCTTTTTCCACGAGCACCGCCTGAATATTGATGACCACATCAATACAGCCCATCATCGCGCCGAAGACCAGCAAAGAAACCGCCGCCAGAACCATATTGTCTACCTGACACAAAACCAACAAAAGCAGGGCAAAGACCGTGGCAGCCACTGTCAGCGTTTTCCGGCAACCGAAACGCACGGCGGCTGCCCCGGACAAAGGCATAGTCAAAAGCGAGCCGATGCCGATGCACAGGAGCAGCATGCCCAGCACATCCTCGCCGATAGCCAGCCTTTCCCGCAAGAGCGGCACCAATGGCGCCCAGGAGGCTGCCCCGAAACCGCCGATGAAAAACAAGGCTCTGGTGGAATGCTGCCGCATCTTCCCCGCTGCATACCGCTCCTTGGCCTTTAACCTATCCTTATCCTGACTCATAAAACATCTCCTATCCTACTCAGATTTTCCAAGAAATTCCCCGCCAGGGCATGGATGCCGCGCCGATAATCTTCCCGCAGCGGCCTGCCCAGAACAATCTCCGGCATAAAGCGTTCCGGCAGAGAAGCGGCACATATCTGCCGGATTTCTGCCTCCCTGTCTGGTGCTATGTCCTCCAAATACAAGACCATGCGATGGGGATTCCAGAAGCGGACAAAATGAACGATTTTTTCCGCCACCTGCGCCGCAGATAATTCCCTGGGCTGATACAAACCGCGGTCAAACAAGCAGGATATTTCCCCCGCCAGGCCGTCTCGCCCTTTGTAGAGCTTGCCATTCAGCAATATGCCTGCCCCCGGCGGATAATTCCGTGGCCAATAGATACCGACCACGGTTTCCTGCCGGGAGGTCTCTCCCAGGGTCATGCCATACCCCGATACAGCCGCGTTTATATCGTTGACCAGACGAATGGGCAGCCCTGTGGAGGCTTCCAGCTGTTCCCGCAACCGCACGCCTTTCAGCGCCGGGTAGTCGACAACAGCCATTGCACCATCCACTTCCACGCCTGGAAGTCCCATCATCACCAGCGCCAGCCGCGGATACTGCGCCTGATACTGCCGGATCCTGGCCAACAGAAAATCCAAGGATACATCCGGACAGGCAAGCCTCTCGGAAAAAACGGAATCGCCGAAAAGATTCTCGACATTCACTTCCAGCCGATTCGTGCCATCTTCCTCATAGAAACAAAGCGTAAGGGCCAGCAGCCTGTCGGCCAGATACCGGTACTGCCGGGCTGGCCGACCTCCGTCCTCCGAGGCCGAGGGCAGGAACGCCTCCAGCAGCTCCACTTCGCCTTGCTCCTGCAATATTTTCACCAAGGTGTTCACCGTCATGACACTGAGCCCGGTACTTTCCGCCAGTTGCGGCTTGGTCGCCTGCCTGAGTGACCGCAGTGCCTGCCGTACTTTTTGCAAGTTATGCTTGCGCACATCTTTTTTGTTCATACTTACTCCATCAAGTTTATATAATAACTTTATAAACATATGATATAAAATTTCGACTGCCTTGTCAACAACCAGGATCTAACCTGCTTGATCCTTACCAGCTTCGTCCCGCAAAAATTACCTTAGTATTCAAGCATAACTTCATTTTTAAGGATATTTTTATAAGACTTCAGATTGTTTCATCTTGATTACTCACCTATAATGATATTGTAAGAAAAATCAATATCTATTTTAGGAAGATTTGCCATGAACTTAAAGAAATTGGCCGCCGCTATCTGCCTTTCCCTGGTCACACTTTCCAGTGCGGTACAGGCGGAGCGCCCCGCTGCTTTCCAAGAGGACTATCAGTTGAAAGAAATGGTGGTTCTGAGCCGCCACAATATCCGTTCGCCACTGTCTGGCAATGGTTCTGCTCTGGGAAATCTTCCCCCCCACACCTGGTTCAAATGGACATCCGGCCCCAGCGAGCTTTCCCTGCGCGGCGGCCAGCTTGAGACCATGATGGGGCAGTATTTCCGTCAACGATTGGTACAGGATGGCCTGATTACGGAAAACTACCTGCCGAAAGAAGGCGAAGTCCGCTTCTATGCCAATTCCATGCAACGCACCATTGCTACAGCCCAATATTTCTCCAGCGGCATGCTGCCAGTAGCCAATGTCACCATCGAACACAAATATGCCCCCAGCAAGATGGACCCGGTTTTCAATCCTCAGCTGACTTTTGTCAGCGACGCTTTCCGCCAACAAGCTATGAAAGAAATCAATGCCATGGGTGGAACAAAAGGACTACAAGGAATCAACGACAAACTGGCCACTGAATACCGAGTGCTGGAAAAGACACTGGATCTGAAAGATTCTCCGCTGGCTAAAAAAGACGGTTTCACCAGGTTCCGCCATGACGATTTACAGATCATGCTGGAGGTAAACAAAGAACCAGCGATGAAAGGTTCCTTGAAACTGGCCAACTCCGCCAGTGATGCATTCATCCTGCAGTACTATGAGGAAATGGATACGACCAAAGCCGGCTTTGGCCACAAGCTTTCTCAGCAGGAATGGGAACAGATTGCCAAAGTCAAAGACGTATATGGGGATGTTCTCTTCACGGCCCCCAGCGTGGCCGTGAATGTGGCCCACCCACTGCTGGCAGAAATGAACAAGGAATTGAACACCCCGGGACGCAAATTCACGTTCCTCTGCGGTCATGATTCCAACATTGCCAGTGTATTGGCTGCTCTCGATGTAGAAGAATATGATCTTCCCAACAGTATCGAAAAAAAGACCCCCATTGGTTCCAAGCTGGTTATCGAAAAATTTGCCGGCAAAGATTATGCTGCTTTCAGCCTTGTCTACCAGAGCACAGACCAACTCCGTGACCGTACGGCTCTGACGATGGATAACCCACCGGAAGTCTTCCCCCTGAAACTCAAAGGCTTACAGGCCAACAAGGACGGCTTGTATCGCTTACAGGATGTACAGGCCCGCTTCCAGCAAGCCATTGATGCTTACAACAACCTGCCGCAGGATAAAACCGAGCCTAAGGCAGCCTGAATGGCAAAAAATAAGCTATGGCAGCGTTATACGCTTCCCATAGCTTATTTTTCATTCTTACATCATATTGTCCATGGTAATATATCCTGACATCAGGCGTTGGGCCAGATGTTCCCGGAATAACATGGTATCCCTGTTACGCAGGTCCCGCTTTTGAATCTTTATTCTGGCTTCTTCTACATTATAAGGAATGCCCATATTGCTAGCCATGTTTTCCATGGATAAAGCTGCTGCATCGAAGATTTCCAGCAGCTTTTTCATTTTCCCTTTTTTGATCAGCATACCAGCATTGTTCTTGCAAGTCTTGTAGACATCCTCCAACTGCATATCCGTTTTTTGCAGCTCAGTTTCCACGCTGCCATTTGTATCGGCCTTACGCAACCAAGTTTTGCGTCGGGATTTGGCATAATCCTTTTTTACACAGGTAATCAGATATCCTGCACTCAAAGGTTCCTGTCCAGGTTTGCGCTTCTTCAATTGGTCTTTATAGTAGGCGAGGTTGCTCTTCAGAACATCTAGTTTATAATTGGTGATGATTTCCAGGCAGGTAGATTCCGGTTTTATCCCAAAGGATGAAAATTCATCAAACAGACGTAATTGTTCGGAATCCAGATTGGCGATTTTATCCTCTGTGGTCAGTATTTTCCTAGGTGCTGCTAAAGTCTTGATATCTGTGTCAGTCAAATGGATGGTAATGTTTTGGGCAGCTCTGCGCCCTCTGCCATCATGGGTGAAATGGAATTGCTTAAGTGAGGTATTCTTGCGTATTTGTTGCTCTGCTTTCTTCAGTACATCACGTTGAAAGTCCCGGAAGTTGGCATATGAAGATGTAGACATATTCAAACGTTCCTTGAATCGTTCAATGCTGATGGTATAAGTTCCTTCTGAGATGAGCTCTTTGACGACCATGAATACTTTTAGTTGTGTTATCCCACGGATTGCGAGCATTTCATCAATATCTACTTCAGTGAATTTTTCAGTGAAATCCTGCAGATAAGGAAGCATTTTCTGATTGATGGAAACAGAAACGGTGTCGTTGAAATCATTGTATTCAACCGAATTGTATAGTGGTATTTTTAACCAGTTATGTTTGTCTTCTTCACTTGAATAGCGTTTGACAATTTTCAGACTTTTATCGGAAACACGATCGATTGCTTCGCGGATGATGTTTCGCCAGCCTTTGTCCTTGTTGATATTGAGTTTATCTGCGAGGACTGAGATGTTATATTCATAGAAGACATCATGGTTCAGGCTTTTTTCTTTAGCTAAAGAGGCTACTGTCAGAAGCCATATTTTCATCTCATTTTCTCGTAGTGAGTGCTTGGCAAACATTAGTTCATTAGCAAATTTTGTGGGTGTATCAAATTCTAAGTTTTGATACAAATATTCAGTTGGCTGTGATGCGATGAAGCTCATTTTGGCTGACATAAATACATATCCTTTCCGAGTATGCCGATCATTGTTATTATTATACTATTTGCGGTAGAATTTAGCAATATACTTTTTCTACGATAAATAGTATGCTTATATATTCTATATAAAATAAATATATAATAATATATATAGGGGGCGTTGTGGTGGTATGATTTGTCGGAAGTAGCTCCAGGCCAGTAATATCAAGGGCTGAAGTCACTTGTTCGATTCGTGGGCAAGCCTTTATGGTGGGGGAAAATGTCGGAAAGATTTTTGTGGTGGTATGATTTGTCGGAACAATGCGGGAAGTCTTGTGGCTCTAGGGGGTTCCCGCATTATTTACCGTTGTGGTGGTATGATTTGTCGGTATTTTTTAGTTTGTCGTGGGGACTTTTGTCGGTTATGGTGGGGGAAAATGTCGGTGGATAACTTTTGTAAACGAAAGCGATGGCTTTCAAATGTTGATGTGACAAGGTTGGCGAGCATTTTTTATGGTGGGGGGAAATGTCGGAAAATGCGTTGTGGTGGTATGATTTGTCGGTAAAAATTGAGGGGAAAAAGGGCGAAATTTTTTTATGGTGGTATGATTTGTCGGTTATTCATTTGTAGTGGGGAAATTTGTCTGATTTACCCACAAAACCTTGTGGATAAATCAGACAAATCCTTGAAAACAAAGGGAATAAGTTATCCACACCCTGTTGATAACTATTATGTGATAAAGTTTTCCTTTTGTAAAATGAGGTTTTACCGACAAAAGTACCCACTATAATGGTTTTTACGAAGAAAAGACCTGATTTCAGGGAAAAAATCAGGTCTTTTTGTGCTAAAAGGCTTTTTTTAAGATGTGGCAATAGCCATATTTAGAGCAGGTCGCTTAATTTTTTACTGTAGAAGAAATCGTGGACCAGATTGTTATATTCGGTCCAGAGTGGAAGTGTTTTACAAAAAGATTTACGGGGGCATTCATTGTCCTGGCTGGCCAGACAGGCGACAGAGGCCTGTTTGCCTTCCATTTGTTCGATAATCTCACCGAGGGTATATTCTTCCGGGCGCCGGCAGAGCTTGTAACCGCCACCTTTGCCGCTGGCACCGATCAACAGGCCTCCTTTTACCAGGTCTTTGACGATGATCTCCAGATATTTCTTGGAGAGTTCCTGACGAGCCGCAATATCTTTCAGTGGGATATATTTTCCTTTTTCGTTTTCGGCTAAATCCAGCATAACGCGCAAAGCATAGCGTCCACGGGTAGAAATCATGCAATCAGCTCCATTCATGTGATATCTTACTATGTCTGCCTATTATACTGCAAGGTGAATAGGCTTGCAAGTTTATGAGGAAAACAGTTTTCAATTGAGTCGTATCAATTGAGACTGTATGCTTGCAAGGGCAAGATCTGGAAACAATCCTTTTTGTGGCGTTGGAAAATTTCCTATGGCATATTGGGGCTCGGCAGGATATGGTTGTGATTTGTCGAATTATGCGAGTAAGCAGATGGGAAGATCAACTGGGAACATACAAGGATATGGTTTGCGTCCAGTGAATATTTTAGAGATAGGAGAATTTGAGATGAGTGATAGTACAATACGGAAGATGAAAGGGTGCAACAGAAATATTGTTATTGTCATGTATCAATATAGTGTTATTGTGAAGAGCATTGAGCGGAAGCTGCTTGACTTAAGGTATAGTGTTGATTTACTCATGGGGGATTTTGCCAAGGTTAGTGAAAAAGTCATGGCACGTCCGTTGTTTCTGGTTTATCTTCCTAAAAATATCGCAGCAGATGAAGAAAATATGGCGTCTTTGCGACGGATTATTGAAATGGTTGCCAAGAAAGACGGAGAGATGGTATTACTGGGCGAAAACAGCGACTATGCCGATGTTATGATGCAGGTTCCTCAGGCTGGTGAGTATGAATGGCTCAATCGCCCGCTTAAAATGGATGAATTGGAACTGGTGGTGAAGAGGCATACAAACAGCCATTCCAAGCGGATCCTGATTGTCGATGATGATCCTGTCTATGCCAAAATGGTGCGTGAGTGGCTGAAGGATGAATACAGTACCTTTGTGGTTACTGAAGGGACGCAGGTCATTAAATTCCTACGGCAAAATCCAGTGGATTTGATTCTCCTGGATTATGAGATGCCGGTTATGGATGGGCCACAGGTATTCCGGATGCTCAAACAGAATGAGAATTTCAAGAATACGTCTGTCGTTTTTCTGACTGGTGTGGCAGGCAAAGAAAATGTGGAACGGGTCATGGAACTGAAACCCAGGGGATACTTCCTCAAATCCAATACCAGGGAACAATTGCTTGATTATATAGAACGCAAGATCTGATTGTCACAGGGAGGATTTTTCCCATATTGGAAATGATGAAAGCTGCAGAAATATATGATTACGAAGGAATATCGTCTATACTGTTTTTATTGGCAAAAAGCTCCAGGCTTGTTTAAGACATCCTGGAGCTTTTTGAATGTAGAAGCGTTGAATGACGCCTTCTGCTCGTGATAAGATAGGATTGAGTGAAAACAGGAAAACGCGTATCAATCAGGGCAAGAAAGGATGAACGGTATGAAGGTAGCAATTCTGGGAACCGGGTTTATCGTGAAGGAAGGCGCACTGCCAGCGCTGCAGGAGGTGCCAGAGGTACAGGTAACGGCAATATTGGCCCGTCCTGCCAGCAAGGATAAGGCGCAGGCTTTGGCCCAGCGCTATGGCATCCCGGCTGTCTATACAGACTATGCTGAGCTGTTGGCCAGTTCTGATATTGATTTTGTCTATATTGGGCTGATCAACAGTGTTCATTATGAGTATGCTAAACGTGCGTTGTCAGCCGGCAAGCATGTCATTGTGGAAAAGCCCTTTGCCTCTACAGCTGCAGAGGTGGCAGAATTGCGGGAGCTGGCACTGGAAAAGAAGCGCTATGTATTTGAAGCTGTGACGATACATTATCTGCCGAATTTCAAGGCCATGAAGGTGGTTTTGCCAAAGCTGGGGAAAATCCGGGCCATTACAGCTAATTACTCACAATATTCCAGCCGTTATGACCGGTATCTGAAAGGAGAAGTGCTGCCTGCTTTTGATCCGGAGCTATCCGGTGGTGCGCTCTATGATATCAACATTTATAATCTGAATTTCATCATAGGACTTTTTGGTGTTCCAGATAATGTGTCGTATGTGCCGCATATCGGGTTCAATGGGATTGATACTTCTGGTACGTTACTCATGGAGTATCCCGGTTTTACAGCGCTGGCCCTGGGAGCGAAGGATTCGGAAAGCCCCTGTTTCATTACTGTGCAGGGGGAGAAGGGATGGATGCGTGTGGTGGGCAAGCCTAATGAACTTCGTGCCTTTGAAGTGTCTTACCTGGGGGAAAGCAGTGTGACACGTTATGAGCTGAATCGTTATTCCAACCGTATGGTACATGAATTCCAGGAATTTGCCCGGATTTATCATGAAGGGGATTATATGTGCATGAAAGCGGGACTGGATGTATCGCTTTCTGTCATGGAAACAGCTGAAAAAGCCCGCAAAAATGCGGGCATCGTGTTTGGTTGTGACCGGCAATAAGCGATTTTCCACCGATGCGCATCCGCTGATTCCATACAGGACAGCAGTACCTGAATGGTGGGCCAAGGCAAGGAGATTTGACAGGCATAATTTCTTGTAATACGATATTTACGATGAATATTATGATAAGGAGTGGCGTGATTGATTACCATATCCGAATTGAAGAGCGGTGTGATTTTCGGTGATCATAGCACTGGTGAGTATGTTTATATGCCAGCAAGCGAGATTGGCTTGGAAAATCCCTTGTGTGTTTACGAAAATGGCAGTCAGCGGACGGATGTAGAGCTTGCGGAGGCCCTGCGGCTCATCTGTGTGCGGGCTTTGCGTCAGGTCAGGCATCCTGTTTTGGGAAATAGTTCCTGTTGAGTGAGGGAAGCATGGCAGTTATTGATTTTACCAAAGTCCGTGAAGCCCGGCTGGCTGAGGCGGCCCGGACGAAGGCGGGGCCATGTGCGCGGTATACGGCAATGATGGCGGCTCTGGAAGCAGAATCCTTGACGGCGATGGAGGGCATTGCGCAGATACATGCGCTGCGGATGGCTTATCAGATTGTGGCGCACAGCCCGCATTGGGAGCTGGAGCCGGGCGATGATTTCCTGCCAGTCTGGTCCGCGCTGGAAGCGGTGGTCTCCGTGTTGGGGGATTTGATTATCGCCGACAGCTATATAGACGGTTCTGTGCGCTTGACTGGCCAGCGGTATACCGCCAGTGAAGTCGGTCTATGGGCAGCGCGGCGGATGATTCTGGATTACTTGCTGATTCTGATTGACGATGACAGCTGCCCGGATGATTGGCTGGACATCCGTGATAAGCAGCCTTTGCGGAATGTCTTTCGGTATTTGGGCTATAGCCCGGAATGATTGCAGATCTTATGTGATGTGGTTACAGACATGTTTTGGCAAAAATTGTAACTTATAAGAAATAAAATTGTTTTTCATGTCATAAATGTTACAGTGATACTGTATATTTATGCTATAATAGCAAAAGAATCAAGCAAATTTATTTCTACTAAGTGGAGGTTTTATGTCAAATAAGATTTATTTAAGTGAAGTTATGATGCCGAGTCAGACGAACCCCAGCGGAAATGTTCATGGCGGCGAGCTGATGAAGATGATGGATTCTACGGCGTATGCAGCTGCGCGCAAGTACAGCCGCTCTAATGTAGTGACTGCGCGGGTGGATGAACTGGAATTCCATACCCCGATACTCATTGGTGATTTGGTGACTTGTACGGCTGAAGTCATCTATGTGGGACATACTTCTATGGAAGTAGCGGTCAATGTAGAGGTGGAAGTATTAGAAGCAGAACAGGGGCCTCAGCATGCATTATCGGCATATTTCACTATGGTGGCCTTAGACCGCAATGGTCGTCCAATGGCTGTGCCGCCATTGGAATTGAAAACGGAAGAAGAAAAGGCTGCTTTTGAGGCTGCCAGAAAACGTCATGAGCTTTATCATCAGCGCAAAAAACAACGTGATGAAGCCAAAAAGGCAAATAAGTGATGCTTGAAACAAAAGCTCCGGCGATTTTGAATCGCTGGAGCTTTTGTGGTATCTGGAGAAAATAATGCTGAAAATAGCAGGAATGCTTCATTTGCCAGAAGCAGCTGGTATAATGGAGACGATAGGAGATGAGGCTATGAAAACGGATTTGGAAGAAATCAAGGCGATAACCATAGGACATTTTGGCAGCCTGTCCTTGGATCATGCAGACCTTCCGGCTATCTATGCGTCCATACCGGCTCCAATGAAAATGACATGGTTCAAACTCTGCTGTGACTGCATGGATTTGGAGGATTATTCCCTGTACCTCAAGAAGAGCTGGCTGGATGAGGAAGATCCCAATCAGGATGCGAATGTAAGCCGGGAGGAAATCGTTGCCTATTTCCGTAAGGCAACGAAGTTGATGAATGCTGCAGAACAGGCTTATTTTGATGCTCTGCCCGATAAGATCACCATCTATCGCGGCGTGAGCCCCCATAGGGCCGTCTATGGGCTATCCTGGACGCCAGACCATGAAATCGCCATGCGCTATAAGCGTCGCTATGAAACGGGGGAAGTACAGGGCGAAATGCTGACTGCTACAATCGATAAGAAGCATGCGCTCTGCTATATCGATGAACTTCAGGAACGGGAATTGGTGGTGGACGTATTCCGGATCAGGAACCAGATTGAGACAATGAGCTAAATATCTGTATCGCATACGACAGTCTTTTATGTGTTGACAATTTACTGCAGCAGTTGTAATATTGTAAACATCATATTTGGAAAGGATTGGTCTTATGCATTATCTGGAAAAACTCAGTGCTTTTATCTCTAAGTACATGGCTGTACTGGTCGTCCTGGTGGCGGGGATAGCCTTGTTGGAGCCGGTGAGTTTCAAATGGGTGGCCCCGAATATCAGCATGCTGTTGGGCGTTGTCATGTTCGGCATGGGCATGACGCTCAGGCTCTCGGATTTCAAGCTGGTATTCCAGCGTCCGCGGGATGTGTTTATCGGGGCTTTGGCCCAGTTCACCATCATGCCGCTTTTGGCCTATGCCTTGGCCAAAGGATTCAACCTGCCGCCTGAACTGGCCGCTGGTGTCATTCTGGTGGGGACCTGCCCGGGAGGCACCTCTTCCAATGTCATGACCTACCTTGCCCGCGGGGATGTGGCTTTGTCGGTATCCATGACCATGACCACCACCATCCTGGCCCCCATCGTCACGCCCCTGCTTACCTGGTGGCTGGCCGGTGCCTGGGTGGACATTTCCCTGTCCGCCATGATGATATCCATTGTCCAGGTGGTAATCCTGCCGATTGTGCTGGGGATTGTCATCAATTCCTTCTTTGAACAGCAGGTGCAGAAGGTGGTCAAACTCCTGCCGTTGGTTTCCGTTATCGCCATTGTCCTGATCGTTGGTGGCGTGGTCGCGGTCAGTGCCCAGAAGATTTTGGAGACGGGGCTGCTCATTATGGCTGTGGTCATGTGCCATAACCTTTTGGGCTACGGTACGGGGTTCCTGCTGGCCAAGGCCTTCAATATGGATATGGCCAAGGCGAAAGCGGTTTCCATCGAGGTGGGGATGCAGAACTCCGGGCTGGCAACCTCCCTGGCCATGCTCCACTTCGGTCCCGCCGCGGCAATTCCCGGTGCGATCTTCAGCGTATGGCACAATATTTCCGGCTCACTGGCGGCCAACTATCTGTCGAGCCGTATGAGCAAAGAGGAAATGCCTGCCGTACAGACCGTCAAATAACGCGCATCTATATCGGCTTGCGCAGGTATAACAAACTCCCCCATAAGCTGACTGCTTTGCTTATGGGGGAGTTCGTTCATTATAGGGATGAGGGCGTAGTTTAGGCTGCCTTGGCTGTTGTTTTATCCCGTGGCAGGCTGTTGTAGGCATCAATGGCTTGCTGGAAACGGGCTTGTACATCCTGTAAGCGATACAGGCCATCGGCATTGGCTTTCAAGCCCTTGAGTTTCAGCGGGAAAACTTCCGGGGGATTCTCCAGGGTCAGCGCCGTGCGATCACGGAGCTGATCTGTGCTCTGGTAGACCAGGCTGAAGGCGGCGTATTCCTGGCCATCCTTGCCGGCAAATTTTTCGATAACCAATTTTGAACCGATGGGCGTCTTTTTCTCGATGCTGTTGGGCAGACTGTATGCCTCCACCTCCAGTGCCGACAGCACGCTGGCGATGTTGGGTTCATGGCCGCAGAGGAAGGTGAACTTGCGTCCCTGGGTCTTTAGCTCCTTGTCCATTTCCTTCAACAAGGGATGAGCCAAATTCACGGCCACACTTGGCGCCGCATAGAGCACATCGCTGGCCACGGTCTTCACCCGGGCAATATCTTCCCATTCCTGCTGGGAAAGCTTGTGGCCGAAGCCGGCTTTGGTCTTGTCCATTTCTTCGTAATATTGCAGGATGAACGCATCGCTGGCAGAGTTGGCCAGATTCAGAGAACCTTTCATTGCCGGTTCTTTATTCACTTCCAGTATGATCTGCAAATCGTCATGGCGGAAGCTGGTGAAGCCGTCTTTTTTGGCTAGGGGAGAATCCTTCAGGTCCAGTGCCTTTTCCAGTACCCGGTATTCACGGGACAATTTGTCATTTATACCTTGCAGTCCTTTGGTTCCGCCTAGGGAGCTGATTTCTTTCATGGCCTGCTGGAGGAATGCGTCGCTGACAAAGGTCAGCTGGGATTTGAAAACCGGGTCCATCTTGCTGGGGGCGTATTTATGCTCGATGGTGACATTGGCTACTGGCAGCATGCCGCTGGAGAAATACTGAGCCGTAGCAATGGTGCGCTGCATGGAATTGGCATAGAAGCGGACTTCGCCTTCTTTCGGCAGGTAGTTTTCCGTAATCAGGCCATCCCGTACCAAGCGTTGGCGGAAATACTGTCCCATCATGGTTTCCAGCTGGCCGCCACGCAGGGAAAGCTCACTGGGACCGGAGGTCCACTTGAACCAGGTATGGGGCGTAAGGCTGTCCAGTGCAGACCCATTGCCGGACAGGGGAGAGCGGATATTGTGGCGGCTCAGGACCACCATTTCTTTCAACTGATAGTTCTTCTGGAACGCAGGGGGGTGCTCCGCCTGTACCACATTGGACAGGGTAACCAGAGAAAGGCAGATGGCAGCGGCCATTTTCTTCAAGTTCATGGCAAATCCTCCTAAAATATATTGATCTTTCTTATAGCATCAATTATAAACGGATATGTTGGACAAAACAATCCGAAAGATTATGAAATATCCTTGAACATGAAGTTATGCTCGATCCTGTAATCTGTTTTTGGCGAAGGGAAAGTCCCCATCAAATCAGCCTGTCTGTGGCGACTGGGTGGGGACGCTTTCTTTTTATGCGGTTTTTTGCAGGATGGGCTGGAGTTTTTTCCAGAGTTCCATATCTGTGGCGGACTCGTCTTCATCATAGAGCTGGAGGAGCATGGGCAGGCTGGCGCCGGTGTAGATGACCGCACGGTCCTGGAGGCTCAGCCGTTCCAACAGGAGAGCTGTTTCATTGTAGGCGGTGGAGGCGAAGGCATCTGCGAGGATGAGGTAGGATTCATGGGGATTCTGTTCTTCGCAGGCCTGGAGATATTCGTTCAGCTTGGCTGCTGTTTGCTGATGGGCAGGATGCGCGAAGCAAAAGGCTGCGCAGGCAGGCCGGTAGATGTATTCTGCCAAGGATTCCTTCAGAGCAGAGGCAAGGGTAGTATTGGAAACAATGATGGTTTTCATTGGAAACATCCTTTCTTTTCATATACGATTGATTCTTCTGTTCGGTCATCCGGATGTTGCTTGTTGTCTGTATTGTAGCAAGCGAGAAATACGGAGACAAGGCTAAAAACACATATTCTGTTATCTTGGCGGATAAAATAAGCAAAAATGTTAATTCATAGCCTGATTATATGGTAAAATAACAATATAAAGTAACAAAAGACAGAATATTTGAGTGAAGTCATACAGGAAAGGTGGCGGCAGCGGATGAAGGCGGCGGCAAGAAGGGAAGAGATACTCCGGTATTTGGAAGAGAATCATACCGGTTATACGTCGGATTTATGCAAGGTGCTGGACGTTTCCGCCATGACCATCCGGCGGGATTTGGAAGTCATGGCGGGGCAGGGGCTGGTTACCTTGATTCGTGGGGGCGCGGCCATCAATCATGGCACAGCGGTCATATATAGCCTGAAATTCCGGCAGACGCAGCTGCCGTTGGAGAAACAGCGGATTGCTGCCCGCTGTGCCGCCATGGTCAGCGAGGGCAATTCGGTTTTCATTGACTGCGGCTCAACGGCGGAACGCATCGCCGAGGCCCTGAGGGGCAAGAAGAACATTACCGTGCTGACCAATTCTCTGGATACAGCTCAGGTGCTGAGCAGTGCCAAGGGCATCCGGCTGATCATGGTTCCGGGGGAGTTCAATGAGGATATCCGCGGGTTCAATGGCCTGTTGACCACGGATTTCATCCAGCGTTTCCGCATCGATTACCTTTTCCTCGGTGCCAATGGCCTCAATGCCCAGCATGGCCTTACAGTGCCGGATTATGCCGATGCAGAAACGAAGCGCGTGCTCATCCGCCAGTCCCGCCATGTGATTGTGGCCGCTGACCATGCCAAGCTGGGCGGGGACTTTTTCGAGATAGTGGCCAGGCTCCCCGAAATCGAGGCTGTGGTCACGGATAGCGGTGCCAATCCTGAACTGGTGCAGGAAATCAAGGCTGGTGGCACAGAAGTCTATCTGGTCTGAGGAAGGGAAAGGAAATTTTTTTGGAAGCAGCAGGAAATGTCATATTGAGGTCATAAAGAAATAGTAAGATACAGGCAATGAAAAATGGAAAAGGGGTGTGTGCGGTGTTTTCTGTTTTGGTAGCGGAGGATGATGTGAGCCTCAATCGCATGATCTGTGCCAAGCTGCGGCAGGCCCAGTATCATGTGTTTTCGGCTTTTGACGGCGAGGAGGCGCTGGCTATTCTGGACAAGGAGCATATTGACATCATTGTCAGCGATGTCATGATGCCGCACATGGACGGTTATGCCTTGACGCGGGAGCTGCGCGGTGCGCGCTATCCGTTGCCCATATTGATGATCACGGCGAAAGACAGCATGGAGGACATGGAAAAGGGGTTCCTGGCCGGGATGGACGATTACATGGTAAAGCCCATCAACCTGCGGGAAATGCTCCTGCGCATCGGAGCACTTTTAAGAAGGGCCCAGCTTTTGAGTGAGAAACGGCTGACCATCCGGGGGACGGTACTGGACTATGCCGCGCTTTCCGTGGAAACGCAGGGGCAAAGATGGGAGCTGCCGCCCAAGGAGTTTTACCTCCTGTTCAAACTGCTGAATCAGCCGAACAAGATTTTTACCCGGCAGGAACTGGTGGATGAAATCTGGGGCATGGAAAAGGACACCGATATCCGGAATGTGGATGCCCATATCAAGAAATTGCGCCATAAGTTCATGAATTATCCTGACTTTGAGATCCTTACGGTGCGTGGCTTAGGTTGCAAGGCTGTTTTCAAGCAGGGAGAAGTGCTATGAACATCTTGCGCCAATTCTGGCGCGAAGGGCCGCTTGGTTCTTCCTATCCGCTTTTTCCATGCGGCTTCCGCTATTTTGACCATCGGTTTCGTCTGCCCGTTGGCCTGCACCATCGTTTGGGGGCTGGTGAATATCGTCGGCATTTCCCTTTCTCTGCCGGTCCTGCTGGGGATTGACAGCCTGCTGATGATTCTTATCAGCGGTCTCCTGCTGGTCTGGGAGACCCGCTATTATCTCCTGCCGGCAGAGGAGGCCACGGGCAAATATATCTGCTCCATCTGCGGGCAGGTCTATGATCCGGCCGTTGGCGACCCGGAACATGGCATACCGGCAGGGACGGCCTTTGAGGACCTGACTGCCGATTGGAAATGTCCGCGCTGCAAGCAGAGCAAGGATAAGTTCAACAAGGCGTAAGGGCAGGCCGGGCATTTTGCCGATTGGGTGGCAGGTTTCGGTCTGCCGCCGTCGGTAATACGTGGGAAATTTTCACGAGGAATATCGAGCGCTGCTTGTTCGCTCTTTTCAAGCATAAAAAAGGGTTGTCACATCATTTGTTATCATTTCATGGATAACAAATGGGTGGCAACCCTTTTTGCTGTCTGTACACAGCGGTTTAATCGGATACGTCCACATCCGACACGATATGGACGGTGTAATCCGGATAGGCCTGGTTCATTTCTTCATAAAGGATATGCAGGCCTTTTTTGGGATTGATGTCAAAACTCATGACCACGTCGAAGCGCATATCCTTGGACGCAGTATCCACATAGAAGCCGTGGATCTGCAAGGCCCAGTCGTAGGCGGTTATCCTTTCCCGCACATCGTGCTGTATTTTTGCCGTCTCGTTATCTTCGGTATTGCAGGAGTATACCCCTACTCCTGCAAGGATGATGCCGGTCTGCTCATAGACCTTGGTTTCCACCTTGCGGGTAAGCGTATCGACATCCTTGACGCTCATGGTGTCGGGCAGCTCGATGTGGACGGAAGCCAAATCCTTGTTGGGGCCATAGTTGTACAGGACGAGGTCATAGGCCCCCCGCACCTCCGGCTCGCTGGTCAGGATTTCCTTGATTTGCCGGGAGATTTTCTTGTCCGCACGCTTGCCGATGATTTCATCCACCGTGTCCCGTATCATGTCGATGCCGGATTTGATGATAAAGCCGGAGATTACGGCACCCACATAAGCTTCCAGCGATATGCTGGTGGTGAGGAAGATGATGGCCGAAACCAGCACGGAAAAAGAAAGCACGGCATCGAACATGGCATCCGCGCCGGAAGCCACCAGGGAGCCGGAATTTACTTTTTCGCCCTGCGTCTTGACATATTTTCCCAGGACAATCTTCACGATTACGGCTGTGGCAATGATGACAAGGGCGACCATACCATAGACCGGTTCCTCTGGGTAAATGATCTTCTTGACCGATTCAACGGCTGAGGTAATGCCTGCATAAAGCACGATGCCTGCTACCGTCAGGGCGCTGAGATATTCAATCCGGCCATATCCGAGAGGATGTTCCTTGTCCGGCAGCTTTCCTGCCAGTTTTGTTCCCACAATCGTGATGATGGACGAAAGGGCGTCAGATAGGTTGTTGACGGCATCCAGGATCACGGCAATCGAATTGGACATGAGGCCGACTGCGGCCTTGAAGGCGGCCAGCAGCACATTGGTCAGGATGCCGATGATGCTGGTCCTGATGATGATGCGGTCCCGGTTGGTGGTTGTTTCTATAGGTGAGATGATGTCATTCATATGAAATCTTCCTCCTTTGTGATTATTGTATAAGTTCTTATATCTATGATGTTTCGACGAAAGGCTGAAAACGCCTTTATCTTGTCAGGATTTATCCATAGGAAATAAAAAACGGCGAAGTTTTGTGCGAAAAAGATTGACATAGTATGGTACTTTATACTATACTAAACGTAGTTAAGGTTACTACTTTATTTATGGTAGTTATTACCTATCTGGAATGATTCAAGGAAATACGGGAAAAGGACAAAAGCGAGGCATGACAATGGATACAGAAGGAATGAACAAAGAGGAGCAGGAGTTCCTGAAACAGTATGACGCCAGCAAGTATGAGCGGCCCTCTGTCACTGCGGATGTGGTGATACTCACGGTGGATGAGGACAATGAGCTCAATGTGCTGCTGATCAAGCGCGGAGGTCATCCTTACAAAAACCACTGGGCCATCCCCGGCGGCTTCCTGGAGGCGGGAAAGGAGTCCATTGACGAGGCGGCGGCCCGTGAGCTGTATGAGGAGACGGGTGTCAAGGTTTCCGATGGCATTGACCTGCGGCAGCTTATCACCGTGGGTACACCTGACCGGGACCCCCGTACCCATGTGGTCAGCGTGGTCTATACGGCATTGGTTCCCAAACGGCTGCTGACCATCAAGGCTGGGGATGATGCCAAGGAGGCCAAGTTGTTCAAGATTCGCAAGGGCTATGATGAGAATGGGGAGCTTTCCACCTACTTTGTGGGGAACAGGTGCTCCATCACCATGAACAATCTCGCGTTTGACCATGGCGAACTGATTCTGGCCGCCATGAAGCGGCTCCGGGGCAGGCTGAATTATACTAATGATGCCTTTGCCCTGCTGAATGACCGGTCAAGATTTGACATTGCGGAACTGATGAAGGTCCATGAGGCCATCCTGTTCCAGAAACTGGACCGGTCAAATTTCCGCAAGATGTTCCTGCGGGAATATGTGAAGAAGCATCTGGTCAAGGAACTGGGCAAGTTTGACGCGGAGGGCAAACCGCCGACAACCATGTATAAATATCTGGGTGCGGCCGAATTTGAGGTTTGAAAGGACGGATAGCAATGAGCAGGAAAAATGTATTGGTTGTAGTTGACATGCAGAAGGATTTTGTGGATGGAGCGCTGGGCTCGCCGGCAGCTGTGGCCATTGTTCCGCAGGTTGCCCAAAAGATTGCGGAAGCCCGCCAAAATGGCAGCAGCATCATCTTTACCCGGGACACCCATGGCGCTGATTATCGGGAGACCGAGGAGGGCAGGAACCTGCCGGTGCCGCATTGCCTAAAGGATACGGAAGGTTGGCAGCTGGACGGGCGCCTCGGCAGCGCGGCAGAGGACAAAATCGTCAACAAGGAAACCTTTGGCTCGTTTGACCTCGGGAATTATCTTCATGAAAACGCAGCGGACCTCGGTACCATCGAGCTCGTTGGCTTATGCACCGATATCTGCGTCCTGTCCAATGCGGTGGTGGCCAAGACGGCCTGCCCCAATGCCCATATCCTGGTGGATGCTGCCTGCTGTGCAGGTGTCAGCCCGGAATCACATGACACGGCCCTCAACGCCATGAAGGCGATTCAGGTGGAAGTGGTCCATCAGGGACAGGAGCCCTGGCGGAAATAACCTGGGAAAGGGAGGTGAAGCGGGCAGGCGTGGCCCGCAGGCAAAATGAAGTTCAATCCGATTATCAACTCCTTATTGGAGACAGACCTTTATAAATTCAGCATGGGACAGGCCATCTTTCATCAGGCCAGTGAATACGAGACGACCTGGACTTTCAAATGCCGCAATACGGATGTGCAGTTTACTTCGGAGATGGTGGAAGAAATCCGGGAGCAGCTCAAGGCTTATTGCAGCCTGCGTTTTACCGAAGACGAGCTGCAGTATCTTGCGGGCATCAAATGGCTCAAGAAATCCTACATCAACCATCTCCGCCTGTGGCAACCGAATTTTGCAGATTTCCTCATCGAAGCTGGCGGGGACAACGGCCTGCATATCGAAGCGGCGGGCACCTGGCTGGACACCTCCATGTATGAGATTCCCACGCTGGCCATCGTGAATGAGGTTTATTTCCGATTCCGTGACGATTATGATGCGCTGCTGGAGTCTTCCAAGGAGCGCACCCGGGCCAAGGCGGATATGCTGCGCGAGGGCCATTACTGGCTGCCGGTGTTCTCGGAATTCGGCCTGCGCAGACGCCTTTGTGCCGAGGCGCAGGAATACGCCATCGAGCAGTTCGCTGCGCTCGACCGTGAGGATGTGCTCCGCTCCTATTTTGTCGGCACTTCCAATGTTTATCTGGCCAAGAAGTATGGGGTAAAGCCTGTGGGAACCATGGCCCATGAATGGATCATGGCCATGGGGCAGGGCAACCATCTCTATAATCCGAGCTATTCCAACAAGGTGGCGCTGGAGGCCTGGGTAAGAGAGTACGGCGTGGATAACGGCATAGCCCTGACCGATACCATTACTACGGACTGCTTCCTGCGGGATTTTGACAAACCGCTGGCCACCCTGTTCAGCGGTGTGCGCCATGATTCCGGCGACCCTTATGTCTGGGGAGACAAGCTGATTGACCACTACATCCGTCTGGGCATAGACCCGGCCACCAAGACCCTGCTGTTCTCCGATTCCCTGAACTTCGAGAAGGCCGATAAGATTGCCCGTTATTTTGCCGGCAAAGCCAAGGTCGCCTTTGGCATCGGCACCTATATCGCCAATGATACCTATGTCGAGCCGTTGAACATCGTGATGAAGATTACAAAGTGCAATGGGCAGGATGTGGCCAAGATCAGTGATACGGCTGGCAAGGGCATGTGCAGGAATCAGGAGTATGTGGATTACCTGCAACGGACGATTGACTGGCGGCTGAAACACAACGACTAAGAAATGAGGCGATGAACATGGCAGAGGCAAAAAAATATCCTCCGTTCAATCCGGAGGAGGATAAACGGAAGATAGTGGCATTTCTCAAGGAGTGGTTTTCTAAGAACGGCGGCCCGGAAACGAAAGCGGTCGTGGGCATTTCCGGCGGCAAGGATTCTTCGGTGACAGCTGCCCTGTGCACAGAGGCCCTGGGGAAAGACCGGGTGGTGGGCGTGCTCATGCCCAATGGCGTGCAGGCGGATATGGATGATGCGCTCCGGCTGGTCAACCATCTGGGCATCCAATACCGCATCGTGAATATTGGCACGCCGTTCAAGGAAATGCTGAAGGCCTTGCAATATACGGAAGTTCCGAACCACCATAACTTCCACTTTGCCGTGACAGAGGCGCTGACCCAGAATCTGGCGCCAAGGCTCCGCATGGCCGTGCTGTATGCCGTGGCACAGGGCGTCCCTGCAGGGGGAAGGGTAATCAATACCTGCAATGCCAGCGAGGATTATGTAGGTTACTCCACCAAGTTCGGGGACAGTGCTGGCGACGTGGCACCGCTGGCCGCCTATACCGTGACGGAAGTGCTGGCCATCGGCGACAGCCTCGGCCTGCCGGCTGAGCTGGTCCATAAGGCCCCCTCTGACGGGCTTTGCGGCAAGACCGACGAAGACAACCTCGGTTTTACCTATGCCGTCCTGGACGAGTATATCCGGACCGGCATATGCGAGGACGAAGCAGTCAAGGCCAATATTGACCGCCGTCACGAAATGAACAAACATAAGCTGGAGCTGCTGCCCGTAGTGGAACGGTAGCGGACTCTTCAGCCTGATAAAATAAAGAGATGTCCAGATATCGGTATCATGATCTGGACATCTCTTTGCGTTTATTTGGTAATGGGGGAAACGTTATTCCCTGTCGGTCATCTTCAAGCTGCTGATTTCCACCGAGTAGGCAGCACCAAAGCGGGCATTCATCTCTTCGTCCGTGGGGACTGCCCGGTGGGGCGGTGGCGGAGGAGCATCATGGGGCTTGACCATGGAAATCGGTTTTAAGTTATCGAGTTTCTCTTCGACTGTCGCCAGGTCACTTTGCAGGCTTTGCACCTTGGCCTGGCTGTCCTCATTGTTGCTTCCCTGCAATTGGGTGATTTGCGTTTCGTAATTGCTCTCCTGAGCTTTCAGGGCTGTAATCTCATCCTCTTTGTAGGACGGTTGTTTTATTGGCTGGGGAGGCCTGCCATAAAACATATTGGGGGCTATACCATTAAGTGATGTCATGCTCTCACTTCCCTCATATATGATAGATAATGCTTCTTAGGCAAAGCATAAATGAAAAACGGTAATTTGTAAAGAAGAATTTTTGTCAGCGCGGCATAAGTTTCCCACCGCCGGGAAGCTTGAGGCTTTTTTCCTGCAGGGCGGGATTGGCGGACTTGTCATAATAGATATTATGTTTGTTGCTTTGGATATTGCCAAAATCCTGCTGCGCATCGCTGATGGTCGTCACATAGGCATCGGCGGTCAGGTTCCAGCTGGCATCCTGAGCAAGGGTTACATTGGCGGCTTCGGCCTGATAATCCTTGTTGATGGTGCCGGTAAAGGTACTGCCGCTTCCCAGTTCGAGCGTGACCTTGCTGATGTTGTTGGCCAGAATCTGACCGGTCAACAGCTGGTTTTTGGCCTTCAGGGTAAAGTCACCGCCGTTTTTCCCCTCGCTGCCCCAGCGATCACTGGTTACCTTCACGAGGATGTCGCCTGACTGGTTGAGTGTCGTGTTTTCTAAGGTAGCGGTGGCCGTGGTGTTGGTAATATAGAACATGGGGCCATCAGACTGGTTGTTCAGGGTGGAATTGGTGGCAGAGAACTGGGCAATTCCCACGTTGGCATCCCCGGAAAAACTCTGATAGAGCATCACGCCGTGCTTTACATGGCCGGTTAGGGTGGAATCCTTGAGCACGATGGAATTCTTGCCTTCCACGACGGCAATCTCGCTGCCGCGGGCCTCTCCAGTGCCATTGGTCAGCTGGATATTGCCTGTGGAGTAGATGCAGGGACTGCCCTCGCCGGAGGTCTGGATCCGTGCGTCATTGACGATGACATTGCCTTCGCCCCGGTCGGTGGCCAAAGCGCCGCAATGGGCACCTCCGGTCACGATGTCCACATCTTCGGCCTGTATTGTGCCGCCATAGGTCGCGTCAAGGCCCCGGGAAGAGTTGTTCCTGGTATGGATTTTGATGTGCTTGGCCTGAATCTGTGCCTTTTCGCCCGTGGCAAAGATGGCATTGGCGCCATCGGCATCGGAGAAGAGGTTCAGGTTTTCCAGCTCAGCGGTACTGTTATTGACCAAGATGATGGCATTCTGTCCGGTAAAGTTGCTGGCATCGGCACTGGAACTGTCCCCGGACTTGGTAAGCTCTGCTCCCTGAAGGGTAAGGCTGCCGTTATTGCGTACCAGCAGGACGTTCTCATCGGTATTGCCATTGGCTAGCTTTACCTCATTGATGTTGCGGGCCGTGCCATCAATCGTTTCTGTGGCTTTGAGGTCTTGGGCATCATTCTTGGCCTCCTGCATGCCGCCGAACTTGCCGTCAGGCGGTGGCCCGGGGGGCAGCTTCCCCTCTGGGGGAACCGGTGGCTGGGCCATGCCATTTATGGCCGGTGGCTGCATATTGCCGGCAGCTGAAACCGCGGCATATGAGCTGCCCATAGCGCCTAGACAGGCCAGGCTGGCAGCGATAAGGCGCTGTTTTTGTTTTGGTGTCAGAAAGGACATATTTGTCTCGCTCCTTCAGGTAGAAAAAGACAGGAGCTGGTGGCTCCTGCCTTAGGTAAAATCAACGTGTCTTGGGCAGCGGCTGCTTGTCACTGGGCTGCTGTTTCTCGTGGCCGCCCTGAGCAGGCTGCTGCTTTACC
Organism: Pseudoselenomonas ruminantium; assembly: GCF_900142515.1. Classification (GTDB taxonomy): domain Bacteria; phylum Bacillota; class Negativicutes; order Selenomonadales; family Selenomonadaceae; genus Selenomonas_A; species Selenomonas_A ruminantium_D. The sequence continues at coordinate 51,256 of NZ_FRBC01000018.1, forward strand.
TGTTCTCCATGCTGTTTTTTAATGTCATTCTTCTGGGGCTTTTCATTAGGAGCCTTGACGTCCTTCTGATCCTGCTGCTGGACAATCGGTGCCTTGGCAGCTGGTGCCGGATTGGCACTGGCCACATTGCCGATAAGACCGGCAGAAAACGTTGCTGCCACCAAAGCAGCTGCTGCCATAAATTTCTTGTTCATATTTCTTCTCCTCATCTATCGTCATCCATGTGTTTATTTTCCATGAGGATCATTATAAATATGGCATATTGGATTGAGATTAAAAAGACATTATATTTTCATTAAAGATGTCAGGGGGGCATGACAATCATACCGCTTCCTGCTGTTCAGCTGCTTGTTGGGCCAGAAGCTCTTTCTTGGCGGAGTAGAAGCGCAGGCAGAAGATTATGCCCACAATGCCCATGTAGACCATGAAGGCACCGAAGGTCTGACTGATATCGGCAAGGCCGGCTCCCCGGGAGATGATATCCCGCTGGAAGTGGAATTCCCAGGTCAGGGGGAAGATATGGCTGAATTTTACCACCCAGTCGGCAAAAAACGTGGTGGGGCCGGTCATGCCGCCCAGGATAAAGCCGCCGGGGACAAAGAGAATCATGCGGCTGGAGGCAATGCCGGGATTGGCGGCAGTCCAGCCAAAGAACAGGGAGAGGGCTCCCACGGTGGGGATGAAGAAGAGCTGCACGAAGAGGAATGCCAGCAGACTGCCGGAAAAAGTCAGGTCGCCCCAGACTCGCAGGATGGCGAGGCCCACCACCCAGGAGACCAGGAGGCAGAAACCGTAAGGCAGCAGACGGATGAGCAAATCCCAGGGCGTGCCATGCAGCAGGACTTCATCCAGCTGATGGCTGAGCCGCAGCCGGGGAATCATGCCGATGGTGGCAAACGTGAAGAACATGGAACCGAAGAACAGGAGAAAGCCCAGGGTTTCCCCGTTGTCCTTGGAATCCTGAGGATTGAAGAGATTGCGGACGGCCAGGCTCACAGAACCTTGGAGATTGTCGTTGCTGCTGCCGACATCGCCACTGGCCGCCGCATTGTCAAGGCCGATGATTTCATTCAGCGCTTCCTTGATATTGCTGGTATTGGCGGTGTTGGTGTTGTCGTAAAAGACGCCAATATTGGCAGCTGTGCCTGTGTAGCGGTCTTTTTCCAGCCCCTGCGGGAAGTAGACCACGGTAACGGCCCTGTCCTGATAAAACAGTTCCTTGGGGTCCTGCGGGGTATTCAATACCGCCGTTACCTTCATGAATTCCGAAGCCTCGATGCGGTTGATCAGGGAACGGGTATAGGCGGAATTGTCCAGGTCGATAATGGCCACCTTGGCATCTTTGGCAATATTGCCAGAGAGGATCACTGACATAAAGATGGTGATGACCATGGCCACCATCAGGCAAACCTTTTCATAGGGCATGCCTTGTCCGGAAAACAGGAATCTTAGTTCATCTCTTAGCGAATTCACTGGCGTTCACTCCAATCGTCATGCCCGGGATAATGCCCTCCTGAGGGTCGATGTAAATGCGTACCTGGAAAGCAGACAGGTCAGACTGGCCCTTTTCCCGGGAATTCTTGAGGTCGGCAAAGCCCGGTGCCTGCGTGAGCAGACGGACGGTGCCCGTGACTTCTTTTTCCCCGGCTACGGTCAAGCCCTTGATGGTCATGCCTTCGCTGAGTCCGGCGGCTTGCTTTTCACTGATGTAGATGTCATAGTAGCTGCGGTTGCTTTCCAGCAGCACAACCGGCGTGGAGGGGCTGATCATTTCGCCCTCTTTGGCCAGGACCTTCAGGACTTTGCCGTCTTCCGGAGCCCGCAGGGTCAGACGTTCCTTGGCCACTTCCAGTTCCTTGAGCTGTACTTCCAAAGCGGCTTTCTGCTGGCGCAGGGCCTCCACATCGTTGGACATATTGGCGGCCGCCTGACGTTCCTGGGCAATGGTATCCGTGCCGCTGCCATTGGTAGCAGCAGTCAGCTTGCTCAAGAGCTGCTTTTGCTGTTCCATATTAGCCCGGGCCACGTTGAGGGTCATTTCCGCATCATCCAGCTGGGACTGGGAAATGGCGCCTGCCTGCACCAGCGAGGCCTTGCGGTTGTAATCCAGCTGGGCGTTCTTGAGCGTGACGCTGGCCGACTGTACGGCAGCCTGCTGCTGGTCAATGCCCCGGTAGCTCTGGCTTTCATCGGTATCCGCTTTCATGAAGTTGATGCCCTGCGTGCCGCTGGTGGAGGCGATATTGGCATCCATCTGGGCAATCTGAGTCTTGAGCTTGGCAATGGCCAGATCTGTGTCTGTGGAATCCAGCTCCATAATCACATCGCCTTTTTTGACGAAATCCCCTTCCTTGACGGCTTCCTTGATCAGGCGGCCGCTGACGGAATCAAAGGACATCTTTACCTGTTCGGCCGTCAGGATGCCTTCTTTCTTCTCGGTGGCCAGCACCAGGGCGTCATTGCCCTTGTACATCAGGACCAGCCCGCCGACAATCAGCAGGATGAGGAAAATAATGCCAGTTCGTTTGGCTTTGTTCATGGTGTTCATTCGTTTTGCTCCTTTTTAATTAGCTTGCTAACTATATGGGCGAAAGAAAAGTACCTAAGATTTAGGCACTTAACTTTTCCAATAGCATGATGAGTTGTTTCTGTTCAGCCAGAGAGAGTTTTTCCATCAGCTTGCTGACTCGTAGGTAGTGGGGCGGCAGGATTTCCTCCATCAGCCGGGTGCCTTCCTCGGTCAGGCATACGACCTTGGCCCGTCCATCGGACTCGGCCGGCCGGATGGTAACCAGATTGTCCCGTTCCATGCGTTGCAGCATATTGCTGATGGTAGCCCGGGTCACGCCTACCTTCTCGGCCAATACGGAAGGGGCTATGCCCTGAGCACCTTGCTGATGCAGGACAATCATGGTGCAGAACTTGCCCTCAGATAGATGATGCTGTTGTTGTATCACATCCAGGATGGATTGCTGAATCTCTTCGCTGGCGGTCTTGATGTTCAGCATGGCCATGACCGCTGCCGGATTTATCTCAGGAATCAGCCGCTTGTGTTGTTCCAGCTCGGCAAAGCTGGGTATTATTTCCCGTTTCATGAAATTTGCCTTTCGTAAAAATGATAATTAGCTTACTAACTATCGATTATAAGGATTTTCTGAGAAAAGTCAAGGTCAAAATAAAAGAGCCTCGCAGGTTATCAGCCTGAAGACTCTCTTACCGTTGCAAACCAATGGCCTGCTCTCATTATTCCATTTGTAGCTTCACGATATCATTTCTCTTATGGACGGACAAGAAAGTTTACGATTGTCAGGCATAAACGCTTCTTTTTCCGCTTTTAGCTCAGATTTTCCCCGGCCTGTTCCAATATCTTCATTTGTGTCAGTGTTTGTTCCTTGGTTACCAACGGTGGTGCCCCGTTGAGGATGGTTTCATAGAGGGCATCGTAGTAGCGGGCGTAGTCGCCGGTTATGGTAGGAACTTTTTCTTCGTGGTAAAGGCCGGCATCATCATAGTAGATCAGCGTGCCATAATGTTCCGGCAGGTCCTGTCCGAAGTCTTCGTGGCCCGCAGGCAGATAGAACTTCTTCAAGTCGGCTTCCTGCCGGTCCTCGGTTTCTTTGATGAATACGCCCCGGGTACCGTATACGGCAAAGCTTGGCCGGGCTTTGGCCCGGAAATAGCTGGACTTAACCGAGACCTTCAGTCCGTCATAGTAGAAGTCCAGATCAAAGTAGTCGTTCATGCGACCCTTGCCCAGAAGCTGCCGCACATCACAGCGGACATCCTGCGGCTGGCCAAAGTATGACAACACCTGATCCACGGTATGGCAGGCATGGGTGTAGAGGAATGCCTGGTCCTGCCGATAGTTTTTTTCGCCTTCCGGCACCTGCGGGCGATAGTAGTCATAGTTCATATTGACTTCAAAGAGCTGGCCCAGTCTGCCGGATTCAATAACCTGCTGGGTCGTGAGGAAGTCGCTGTCAAAGCGGCGGTTCTGATAACATTCCAGAATCAAGTCCTTTTCCTCAGCCAGACGGAACATATCTTCCGCGTCTTTCAGGTTCAGGGCAAAGGGCTTTTCCACGACGCAGTGCTTTCCGGCTTTCAGCACCTGTTCCACCAACGATTTATGGCTTCCTACAGGAGTGCAGATGATCACGGCCTGGATTTCCTGGTCCGCCAGCATTTCGCTCAGATTATCCGTATACGTGATGCCAGCAACAGGTGTCCAGCTGCCTTTGCCCAGCGTACGCTGGTACACGGTCTTGACCTTGATTTTCTCCGGCCTGTTCAGGGCAAAGGGCAGATGATAGCGGTTGGTGCTCTTGCCATTGCCGATATAGCTGATTACAAGTTCCTGCTGTTTATGCATAAGCATTTACCTCCTCCGGGGCAGGGAATGAATTACTGCCAGTTTTTCCAAACATCCGGCGCATAGCCCAAGGTGGACTCCTTGCCGTTCCTTACTACTGGTGTCTTGATGACTTGCTGGTTCTCCAGGATGGTTGCCAGCTTATCGGCCATATAGTTTACCCGGGCCAGGGCGTCCTTGTCCTTGCAGTCTGGGTTAATCATGCCATCGATGCCTCCGTGGGCCTTGGCGACGGACTGGAACTCACCTTTGCTCATGCCCTTGTCCAGCATGTCGATGAACTGGAACTTTATCCCGCGCTCCTTGAAGAACCGCTGGGCTTTCTTGGTATCGTTACACTTCTTGGTACCGAAAATCTGGATGTTCATGTTTTCCCTCTTTCACAGTTTCTTTATAAATGGCCCAGGTTGATTCCGGGCGCAGCAAAGTCAAATCGTTTGTTTTGGCCAGCTGGCTCATTATTCTTTCCACAAAGGCCTGCATATTGGGGCTCATGCCGATGCCGGTGGCGCATTTGTTCTGCCACCATTCGTATTCGGCCTGAAAGGTGAACTTGTCCCGGCCATAAGCCTTGCCAGCGCCGAGAGAGTCACAAATCAATTCCACCGCGTATTTGTACGGCATATCCTGAGGATAGGCTCCATGGTCGAAATTATCCCACCAGGCCTCATAGTGATGCAGGTTGCGTCCATGATGATGAATCCAGGCCATAGACAGACCGTTGTTTTTCTGCTTGCAGATTTTTATGGGCGAAACCTTGCCATTGTAGTATTTTACGCTTTCGATAAACTCTGTGGGGGAGAATTTTGACCAGTCATGCATAAATCCCTGCCAGGGAATCCCCGCAATACAGCAAAAGCGAAATACCCAATATTTATGACGTAGGATCATCCAGGTATGGCCACAGACACGTTCTACCAGATTCACAAGCAAAGCCTCCAACGATTGAAAAATAGTATGCATCAAGTATAATGCGATTTTTGGGCATCGTCAAACACCATACGATATATTTCAACATGCAACAGCCTTTTTGTGCGAGGTACTGCGTGGTATGTCGGATCGTACGGACTTGGCCAGGGCGTCAGAAGGTGCTGATAGCCATGAAAGTGGTGTTGACAAGGGGAAAAGAAGATACAGAAACGTATTGACAAATATGCCAGTTTAAAAGAGAAAATTCGGAAAATATTCTTTAAGAACCGACAATGCTATGGATATCGTCGTATTTATGGACTCCTTCGCCGTGAGGGAATTATCCTTTCCGAAAAGGTAATTCGGCGAATTATGTCCGAAGAAGGATTGAGAGTACCTGTTAAATCGCATAAAAAGTACTCTTCGTATCAAGGTGAAATAACCCCTTCTGTTGAAAATCTGCTAAATCGGGATTTTCATGCAGATGCACCGAATAAAAAATGGCTCACTGATATAACGGAATTATCCATAGCTGCCGGTAAGGTTTTAGGAATTATCGCATAATGATAGTCCAACTTTTTGTCCGCAGCCCCCCGACCAAATGACGGCCAGTATTATACAGTGTTCTTCCGGCAAGGGGAGCTTGTCGGGAATATACTGGTGCCAGGGGGAGAAATCAATAGACAGAACAAGGAGCTACTCAAGGCAGCCCAGGACTATCTGGATGCTAATGCAGATGATATTCCCGACCTGAAAGACCTGCCTAATCTTGAAGATGCCGGAACGGTAACAAGGTATCTGGTGGACAGTTCACTTAATAGCAGTTCCAGCATGGTATTTGTAGAAAGACATGAAGACGCTGTAGAGGCTCTTATTGTCGAACTCCACGAGCTGGATGAGCGTATCACAAATTTCGATGATGTGATTAAGAGTTTAGAGGCGGACTTCCAGAGGTTCCCAATACTCCTAGACAGCATTGAATATCATAGCCCGGAGGAATACGCTCCCGGTGATGAACCGCTATTTATTAGTGAGATTGGAGCTATGGCTGTATTTGCACGGTGGATGTTTTCTGTTTCACAGACATTAAAGCCGAAGTTTTATTGTTCCTTTAGCGACACTTTAAAGGTGCTTAATTTAAGCTATGTCAACGCCTCTATCTCCCTATACATTGCTGTTGGCAATATGATTTTGGTTATATATTTTTTGCGGAATTTCGGGCAGGATTACTTCCCGGTTTTATCAGCAGTTATTTCCATTTTTCAACTAGCGGTTTGTTTAAGTGGTGTAGAAAAGGCAACAGAACCTCTCGTTAATATTTATTTAGGTGAAAATAATTTTGATGGCGTAATAAAAATCATGAAACCAGCGGCCATAGTAGCAGCTTTCTTTGGTGGAGCAGTTATCCCTGTTATGTGGTTATTTTGTGAACCTATTGCCAGTATTTTCGGCATTGCCGATGTTGCAATAGTTGCTGAGGCCAAAATTGTTATAAGAACTGTCGCTTTCGCAATGCCCTTTGTGGCATTACTCTACCTTTTTACCATGTATTATCAAATTAACGGCTATTTCAAAATTGCCATATCGCTTTCTTTTTGTAAGGATTTACTTTTGTATACCGGTCTTCCGATACTGTTTTCCTCTTTTATAGGTGTGCGTGGTGTGTGGCTTGGCATGGTCGCTGTTCCCTTTGGCACTTTCCTTTTATTTACCATTGTCCTTCGTATCCGCTATCCCGAAACATTCCCCCTGCTTGTCTCCAATAAGGATATCGTTTCTCAAGATGAAGTGCTTAATATCTGTAATGTTATCAAGCTTAGGGATTGGGCAGAAGGGGAATTTCAAAAGAGGGGATTTTCATCACGATATGTTATGAAAGTCGGTCTCCTTGTTGAGGAGATTGGCATGAGCGTGGTAGAAAAGAATCTAGGCACAAATATCCTAGCAGAGTTGACCTTATTTTTTGACGGAGAACCAAAAATAATTCTGCGTGATAATGGCATACACTTTGACATGACACAAGATAATCTTAGTTCTTTTCGTGATTATTTTCTTTACAGTTTATTAACTGAGGAAAATATAGGAAAAAATTTTCTGGAGACACAAAATTATAATCGACATATTTTTCGCCCAGTGCTGAAGAATAAAGGAGGATGATGAAATTTGAAATCAACATTTGAAATCCGTCAAGAATACTTTTACTTGATTGAAAAATATGGGGAGGAAAATAAATTAGCTGCACTCGCCATGAAAGAAAACGTAGAGCGTTCCCCACTATACTATAACGGGCATTTAAAATACAGTACTGTACATATTCCTCGAATATATACAAAAGTAGATTTGGATAGGTTTCAGTGGATTGTGGGTACTGCTTATGGCATTTTTGCCAAGGTCATTGGAGCATATTTTGCTCACGCAGGATATCGTGCACTATTTCCTTTTTCACAAGAGCTTGAAGAGTTGATTCTTACACCGCGTGGCTATGATTCTATAATTCCCATTTCCCGTGCAGATATTTTTTACAATGAAGAGACTGGAGATTTTGGTTTCTGTGAGATAAACACGGATGGAACAAGCGGAATGGATGCAAATAGAATTTTAGACAAGATTATGATTGATAATCCAGCCCATCAAGAAATGATACGCCGCTATAGATTTGAAACCATGGAACTCTTCGACCGGTGGGTTGGTACCTTTATGAGGATTTACGACACTTATGAAGGTAAGGTTTCTCACCCAAATGTTGCCATAGTTGACTTTATAGATAAGGCGACTTGGCGTGAATTTCAAGAATTTGCCCGTTCGTTTCAAAAAAATGGAATTGACTGTGAAATATGCGATATTCGTCAACTGCACTTTGAAGACGGTAAACTTTACTCATCGAACGGTCATGTTATTGATGCCATATACCGCCGTGCCGTAACGGCTGACATTATGGATAATCTCGATGATGTTCGTCCTTTCTTGCAGGCAGTGCGGGAAAATGCTTGTTTCATAGCGGGGCATTTTTGTACACAGATTATTCACCACAAATGGTTATTTTATATTTTGCACCATCCCGAAACAACGAAGTTTCTTTCACCGGATGAGACGAAATTTATAGAGGCACACATACCCAAAACATTCCCCCTTGAAAAAGATGCTATAGATTTGGAAGAAGTGATAAATCATAGAAAGCGATATATATTGAAGCCTCGGGATGCTTATGCTGCTTCCGGCGTTTTTGCTGGAGTGGATTATCCCCAGAAAAAATGGGAGGAACAAGTGCGGCTTGTCTATGACAACGGCTATATTTGCCAAGAATATTGGCCACAATATGTCAATCAAAACATTGATTTTGCGTGGGGAAAAGGCAAGTGGTGCCCCTACATCAACATGACCGGACTTTATGCTTATGATGGGGAATTTGCCGGTATATTTTCACGTTTGGCCACGAATGGAGGAATAATAGCTGCCGGGCACAACGAACAGGCACAACCAACCTATATCGTCACAGATAAAACCAATGAAGTTAAGAAATAGGAACATGCCCTAGTTTATGTGTCTCTTATGCATTTTTACCCTGCTCGACACTTTTGATTTCTTCTTTGGATGCACTTTTCAATTCATAGGTATCAAATGCTAAAGAGTTAGGAATACGTATTTCTAAGCTGGTTATTTTGCAAAAAGAGGCATTTCCACTGGTTAGACTGATATCAAATACATGTCCGCCATTTTTTTCATCTTCTGAGAGAAAATGCATATGCCATCCTGCGGCATTGATGGTATCCATCTTCTCGCATTCTTCAAAACGGTGGGGATGAAAATGGCAGACAGAAGCAAATGGCACGCCTCTCTCGTCCTCGGCATGTGTTACATCGCCATTATTCCTGGCGCGATAGCACTTTCCATCCAAAACAATCATCTCGCCATCCACATCTTCAAAGTTCCCAGCCCCAGATTCCCATGCTTGAGCAATTCTCCCACCGTTATCACTGATTTTGAATATCCCAGTGCCAAAGCCTGCAAGGTAGATACCTGATAATATTTTCTATGTCCATAATGTTACCTCCTCATGGTGCATCACTTTTCTAAGCAATCTCTTTTGTTATTTCGAGAAGCAGCTATGATTCACCTGCTGGAGCGGTGAATCAATCGTAAAACGGGAGGCGTTCCAAGGAGGCGGCAGGTTGCCAGCGATGAATATACAGATGTAGGACAGTGAAAAAGCAGGAAATTTCTCAATTTTACAGAATAGAAGCAAGATACAGATATATTTAGGTACAGGGGGGGCTTAGAGTGAAAACCGAAAAGATTGTAGTTAGCAGCAACGGGCGCGGTATGACCATGGCTCTTGATGAAGTGGAGGCTTTCAGTCGTTCCATGGGGTTTGACGAGCGCATCTCTATGCGGGCGCGCCTCCTGGCTGAGGAAACTATGAGCATGGTGAGGGCCATTGTGGAGGATTTTGAGGCAGATTTCTGGATGGAAAGCACAGAGGAGTGCAGCTGTGAGCTGCATCTATTGGCTGTGGCGGATATGAACTTCAAGAAAAGACAGGATCTCATAAACACGTCAACCCACAAGCGTAATGAAGCGTCTGTGGGCATTATGGGCAAGATTAAAGACTTTATTGAAGGCAGCCTCTTTTACTTGGGGAACGGCTCCAATAGGCCAGTGGGGGATTATCACATGGTAGGCTGTGTTAGCTATGAAGAGATACAGCTATGGTCCCTGGAGCAATATCGCCTATGCTTGGAGAAGGACAGGGAGGAAGGGGCAGATGTAGATGCCCTGTTTGACGAACTGGAAAAATCCATCGTTGCCAATATTGCTGATGATGTGCGTGTATCTGTACAGGATAACAATATCGAAATGATTATCCGCAAGAATTTTCCCATAGGCAAGCTCTGAACACTGGCGAGGAGGATATATATGTCAGTTACAGGTATTTTGTTGCTGGGCGGCTTTGTGCTGTCTGCGGCCCTCATGGTGGCCAGGATTTTGCCTGCCTTGCTGGCGCTGCCACTCATGGCGGCGTGGATTGCCTGGTGCGCAGGTCTCCCTTTTCTGACCTGGGCCAATGAAGTCATGCTGGGGGGCGCCCTCAGGCTCTCATCGGCTATTGCGCTGGTGGTGTTTGGCTCCATGTTTGCCAAGGTCATACAGAAGACGGGAATTTCTGATGCCATCATCAAAAAGGCTGCGGAAATGGCCGGGGATCGCCCCATTGCCATCGCTTTCCTTATGCTGGCCGCCACGGCTTTTGTGTTCACGGGCATGAGCGGCCTGGGAGCAGTGCTGATGGTTGGTTCCATCGTGCTTCCCATCATGACCAGCACGGGCATTTCTCCTCTGGATGCTGCCTCTATCCTGCTTTTGGGCATCAACCTTGGCCTTATGGCCAATATTGCCAGCTATGGCACTTTCATAGGCATTTTTGGCAGCGAAGCTGCGCTGCATTATTATTTCCCCTGTATTGCCATTGCTGCTCTGCTTGCCATCGTCTACATCCTGCGCAACGTACCACGGGGCAATGGTGAAGGTGGTTCTCTGCTGGAACTGGCAGCAAGCATCCTGAAAGGCATTGCCATGGTTCCCGTGAGCCTGTGCCAGGGCTTGGGCAAGACACTTTCCGGCGGTCAGGAGAGCCTGGTCAGAAAAAGGAAAGAGCTGTCCCCGGCGGCGCTTATTGCGCCGGTGCTGCCTCTGGTGTTCATCGGCTGTGCCAGCCTGGTCTTCGGTTTGGGGAGCCCCAAGAATGGAACCCTTGACCCGGTGGCCGCGGCTATCCTGGGCTTTCTGGTGTCAGCCCTTTACGCATCGCTTACGACCCGGCCCAGCCAGACCATCAATCTGCTGGCAGGCGCTTTTGTGGAAGGCATTCAGGATGTGGCAGGGGTGCTGTTCCTGTTTATCGGCATCGGAATGCTGGTGACGGCTACAGCCCATCCGCTGGCTGCTCCAGTATTGAATCCTGTCCTGACCTCTATACTTCCTGAATCCATGACAGGCCTCTTGCTTATTTTTGCCCTTTTTGCTCCGGCAGCTCTTTACCGGGGACCCTTCAATATGTTTGGCATGGGAGCCGGGATTGCCGCTATCCTCGTAGGGTTCGGCACTTTCCCGCCTGAAGCCCTTTGCGGCATGTTTTTGGCCGTGACCTATGTTCAGGCGGTGGCAGATCCCACCAATTCCCATAACACTTGGATTGGCGGCTTTACCGACGTGGATACGGCTGTGATATTGCGGCGCATTTTGCCCTACAGCTGGGGAATGTGCATCCTGATGCTGCTCTGCGTGGCCTTTACCCACTAAGCAGCCCAGAGGGGAGGGAAAAAGATGCGCCAGGTGAGGATTGGCATCGATGTAGGCGGCACCTTTACCGATGCTGTCGCTATAGACAATACAACTTATGAGATTATAGCCCAGGAAAAGATTCCCACCACCCATGGAGCTAGGGAGGGGGTGGCAGAAGGAATCATCACTGTGCTGCAGAATATCCTGGAAAAAAATCATATTGCCCCGGAAGAGGTGGTGTTCATAGCCCATGGCACCACCCAGGCTACCAATGCCCTGCTGGAAGGGGACGTGGCTGTGACCGGAGTGCTGGCCATGGGCAGCGGCATGGAATCTGGCCGTGCCCAAACGGCCAGCGATGTGGGTGATATTCCCCTGGCACCGGGAAAGTTTCTTTCTGTGCTGCACGAGTATGTGGAAACAGAAGATGCGTCAGCCTTGGCTGATAAAATACATGAGAAACTTGCAGCCTTGAAACAGGCTGGTGCCGAAGTCATCGTGGCCACGGAATCCTTCGGCGTGGATGATGAGTCCAACGAAAAATTTGTGATGAAGCTGGCCAGGGAAATGGGACTCTATGCCACTGGGGGCCACGAGGTGTCCCAGCTCTATGGCCTGAGGGTCAGGACGAGAACAGCGGTGGTCAATGGCAGCCTGATTCCGAAGATGATGGAAACTGCGGATATGACGGAAGCCTGCGTCAAGCGTTCCGGCATCCCGGCCTCCCTGATGATCATGCGCTGCGATGGCGGCGTTATGACGGTGGATGAAGTGCGCAGGCGGCCTATCCTTACCATGCTGTCCGGGCTGGCCGCCGGTGTGGCAGGCGTCCTCATGTATGAGCGCCTGTCCGATGGAATCTTTCTTGAGGCCGGAGGCACCTCCACAGATATTTCCGTGGTGAAGGACGGACGCGTCATGGTGCGCTATGGCGAAGTGGGCGGGCACAAGACTTATCTTTCGTCCCTTGATGTCCGCACCCTGGGGGTAGCCGGCGGCAGCATGATAAGGGTGGAAAAGAGAAAAATTACAGATGTAGGGCCTCGCAGTGCGCATATTGCAGGACTGGCCTATGAGATTTTTTCCCCGGCCCTCTCTGATCCCCATTTGGAGCTGGTGGCACCCCTGAAAGACGATGCACCGGTTTATGCGGCAGTTGTCGGCAGTGACGGACGACGTGTTTCCCTGACCCTTGCTGGGGCCGCCAACCTTCTGGGAAGCGTCCCCGAAAATGATTATGCCAAAGCCGGGGAGGCAGGGCGGGAAGCCGCCAGACTGGCCTGGGAAACGCTGGGCAAGGCTCTGGGCTGCAGCGCAGAAGAAGCAGCCAAGCAGGCTATGGAGATAGCCGCGGAAAAAATCTGGGAAATCGTAGCCCGCCTGATCCGCGAATACGAGCTTTCTCCCCAGGTGCTTTGCCTGGCCGGAGGCGGTGGCAGCGGTGGCGTCATCGTTCCCTACTTGGGCATGAGAAAAAATATCCGCTGGAAGATTGTAAAAAATGCCCCCATCATTTCTACCATTGGCGTAGCCATGGCCATGGTGCGGGAAGTGGTGGAGCGTACGGTGGTGCAGCCTTCGGAGGAGGATATCCGTTCCATTCGCCGGGAGGCTATGGAGAAGATTTTGCGTTCCGGAGCTCAGGAGTCTACTGTGGAAATTGCCATCGAGATTGACCGGCAGGCCAATATTCTTAGGGCTGTGGCCATGGGAGCCACGGAACTGCGGAAAAATGATGGGGCAGAGGGGGCTCTTACCTACGAGGAACTCCAGGCAATTGCGGCACAGTCTATGGAACTGCCCTCTGAAAATGTCAAGGAAGCTGCCACGGCAGGAGCATGGCATGTTTTTGACGGTCAGTATAAGAAGCGCCTCCTGGGCCTCATCCCTGTCAAAAAGCATAAGGTGCGTGTACTGAACCGTAATGGTGTGGTGTGCCTCCAAAGGGAAGCTCTTGGTGCCATTGTCTGCACCAAGGCAGACCTGCAGGCGGAGCTGAAAGCACTGCTGGAGGATACCGTGGAATACGGAGCTACAGGTGGCGAGCTGCCGGGACTTTTCGCCTACTATGGGGAAAAGCAGCTGAACCTCAGCGGCCTTGCCAGCCGGGAGCAGGTGCTTGACCTCATGAAGATGGAAGCAGAACTTCTGCCAGAGAATGAGAAAATCATTGTGCTGGCAGTGCGCTGAACTATACCGTAAAAAGAATTTGTGAGCGATGGCTTTGGAGATGGCAGCAATACAGGAAATATCTCCGGTGTGAACTGGAGGTTGGATAAAGACTACAGTCATTATGGTGGCCATCAGTGGTTTTTTAACGCCTATTGGGGTTCGGCTGGAGTTCTTTCGACATTATCAGCAAACCATTGTGGACTGCTCCCTATGCGCTTATAACCAGCGGCCTCTTTATGTGGGTGCTGGCGCTCTTGCAGCTGGGCTTTATGCTGGTGCCGGATATCATGGAGAACATCTTTTGCATCTGCCGGAACTTTGGCCGCAATGCCCTGCTGATGTACATATTGTCCGAACTTGTGCAGAGTTTTCTTTGGAGCCTAAAAACTCCTGATGGGGAGTTGGTTTATCCCTGGCTATGGGAAATCTCCGTAAAGGATTGTGGCAGTACAGCTTTCAGCATTCTGCTCTTTTCCATGATGTGGATTCTCTTTTGGCGGATTCCGGCCCGCCTGCTGGCTCGACGGGGCATATTGCTTCGCCTGTAGAAAAAGTGAGAAATCAGAGGGGAGCGGTAGATAGTGAGAGCAGTTCGGATTACAATCATTTGTTTGGTGTTGAATTTCTTGTGTTTATCCGCTGCCTGGGCGGGAGAAATATTACAGGAGAATATTCCTCTGGAACGGAACGGTATACAGCTGCATTTGGAGCGTTATGCAGAGCAGGACGGGCAGGAGAAAAAGCCCATCCTGTTTGTGCATGGCGTAACCTACTCCTCCCATGAGTTTGATGTTGACTATGGGGATTACAGCCTGACACGCTATTTGGCCCGTCATGGCTTTGAGGTATGGCTCCTGGATATAGCAGGATTTGGCAGGTCAGGAGAGGTCAGGAATGGGTTCCTGCCGGATTCCGATTATGCAGCCGAAGATATAGCAGCAGCAGTTCGTTGCATTCTGGCAAGGCATAATCTTCCTTCCATGGATATTCTGGGGTGGAGCTGGGGAACCGTGACCAGCGGACGCTTTGCGGCAAAATACCCGGAATTGGTCCATAGGCTTGTCCTCTATGCGCCTATCGTGGCTGGCCTTGGTGATGTGCGGGTAAAGGAACCCTTCCATAAGAATACCTGGGAACATGCGGCAGATGATTTTCAAAAGACAGCAGATGGCAGTATAGACTTCAATATCACCGAGAAAGCTGTGGCAGACACCTACCTTGCCAATGCCTGGCACTATGACAAGGATACCAGCCCCAACGGAGGTCGGCGTGATTTATTGGTGAGCAGCAAAAAACGGCTGATTCCCACCGCAGAGATAAAAGCTCCCGTGCTTATTATCGCAGGTACCAATGATCCTTATGTAACTCCAAAAATGTGTGCAGAAGCTTATAAGACCTTGCCAAATAAAGATTCGCGGCTGGAGATTATCCCCGGGGCAGCTCATGCCATGCTTATGGAGCGCCCGTACTATAAGCTGTTTCGTGAGAATGTTATGGATTTTTTGGTAGAGGGCAGAAATGAATAAGGAAGATGATAAATGTCAGTAAGGAGTATAGAGGCACGAGTCAATCCGGTTTACCTTACAGCTAAGACAGCGGTGTGCTTGATGGTGCAAGCGGGAATACCAGAGGCGGATAAGATTGTCCATGCATTGGCTTTGGAAAACAATGCACTACTGCAAAATATGACGGATGCTGAAACTATCCTGGGCAACGCGCTGGTAGTTGAGGCCAAGTATCGTACCATGTGCCGCTTGATAGAGGCTTCCGGGTATCAGACATGTGTAGACTTGCCATGTGGCTATACGCCAAAGGCAATTTATATGGTGGAACACAATCGAAACTTTGTTGGTCTGGACTTGCCTATCGTTGTAGGGGAAGCAGGACCGATTATCCGTCAGCTGGCTGGTAGTGCAGAAAATGTGTCCTTTCACGGAGTAGATGCTACAAACTACACCTCATTGAAAAAAGCCTTGCAGGGCTGTGTCGGGCCTTTATGTATCTCAACCGAGGGCATGATGATGTATTTCAGTGATGATGAGGTTGATAACGTCATCGCCAACATACAATGCCTGCTAAGAGAACATGGCGGCTGTTGGATAACCCCGGACCCTGAATATGCGCTACAGTTTTGCGGTACATTCCGTGCTGTTTTCGGCGAAGAATCCCTTGCCAAGCTCATGGCGACAAAGGACGAGGCCCAAGGGCAGTCAGCAGTGGCTGCTTTAGGCAACGCCTTCATCATAGAGCCGACAGATATACAAAATTCGCAAGCAAGAGCTGAAACGCTTTTAGCAAAGCATAGCCTGAAAGTCGAAAAGGTTAATCTAGGGGAACATATGCCGGAATTAAGCGTTTATAAGCAGTTTGCTCCAGAGCAGATTGTGCGCTTTAAGGAAGCTATGCATCATTGCCATTACTGGGTCATTACCCTTGATGAGGCAAAGGAAATACAAACTGACAGGCCCCGGGAGGAGCAGCCCTTTGAACTGCAATATACAGTGAAAAAGGGAATACTTCACCTAGCTCTGCATGGCAGGCTTGACACCATCTCAGCACCGAAACTTCTGCTGGCCTGGGAGGAAGCTAATGCTGACGGAAGTATTGAAGGGGTAAGGATAGATTGTGCACAGCTGGAGTATATATCATCGGCAGGAATTCGCTTGCTGCTTGAGATGCAGGAAAACTGCAGCCGTCACATAGTTTTTTCTGGAGCCAGTGTAAAAGTAAAAGAAATCTTGCAGCAGAAAGGTTTTGGGGATGTTATATAATGTTATCAAAAAAATTATTTTGCAGCCTGCAAAGACAAAAGAAAATCTTGGCCATGGCCGCGCTATCTCTTTGCCTGACCATGAATGTTTCTTTTGCTGCAGAGGGAGTGGCCAAGGCGGAGCTGGATCAGGAGCTTTCCCAGATGATTGGCGATACTGGTACCAAAGTTCCCGGACTTGGCGTTATTGCCTTTAAGGACGGCCAGGAAGTATATAGCAAATTCCTGGGACAGTCTGTTATTGATGAGCAGCAGCCGTCAAAGAGCAAGCCCTTTACCCGTGACAGCCGCTTCCGCATTGCCTCGGTATCCAAGATGTTTACCATCTTTACCATCATGCAGCTGGTGGAACAGGGAAAACTGGATTTGGATGCTGACGTGAGCAAGTATTTGGGTTTTGAGCTGCGCAATCCCAACTATCCTCAGCAGGCAATCACCATAAGGATGCTCGCTTCTCACACCTCATCCCTGCGTGATGACAAAATCTACAGCATCCCGCCTCAGATGAGCCTGCAGGAATTCTTTAAGCCCACCGGCAAATTCTATGTCAATGGTGGACATTTTGCATCCCAGGGAGAGGAGCCGGGGAAGTTCTTCAAATACTGCAACCTGAACTATGGAGTGCTTGGCACTATCATCGAAAAAGTCACAGGGCAGCGTTTTGATATCTATCAGAAAAAGCATATCTTAAAGCAGCTGGATATTCACGCTGATTATGTGCCCGGCAACTTCAGCCGGAAAGAGTTTAAGAAGCTTGGCACGGTCTATCAGAAGAAGGATTCTAGCGGCAAGTGGGATGAAATGGGTCCCTGGTACGGCACTCAGGATGAGTACAAAAATGGCAAGCCTAAATCTGAAACTATAGCCTTGCAAAACCCTTATGACGAAAATTATCAGGAGACATACAGCCTCAAGGGCTACATTCCCGGCACCAATGCCACGGTGTTTTCCCGGCAGGAGGGCTTAGGATTTCTTGTGAGGAACTGTCTCATGCCCTGGTTATGCTGATGAACAACGGCACCTATAAAGGCCAGCAAATCTTATCTCCTGAATCCGTACAGGCTATGTTCAACCGTGAGTGGATTTATGATGACACGAAGAAAAATGGTTCCAGCTATGGCGGCACAATCCTTTCCTATGGTTTAGGCATCTATCAGATGGACGGAAACACCACAGCCCGCTTCTCCCGGGATACCGGGATTGATTTGGCGGGGTATACAGGAGAAGCCTTTGGCTTGCTGTCCATGCTGGCCCTGAGGCCAGGCACCAAGGATGGCTATGTCTATATTATGAATGGTGAAGCCGTAGAGGAAGACGACCGCAGTGCCGGCCAATTCAGCAATAACTATATCTGGGAAGAAACCGTGGGAGACGCTATTTGCCGCAATGTATTTGCGCATAAATAATCTGAGGCTGATATGCTTATCTGGCAGACGATGGAGGTGTATATCCATGAGAAAGAACCTTGGTAACATAATTTGCGGGCTGTTTATGACAGCCAGTCTGACTGTAGCTTTAGCTGCAACTGACTTAATCATGAGTGCAGAAGCAGCACCAGTGGCAGCATCGGTGGCAGGGAACGTAGACCCGGCAGACAGTTCTGACTTTGTGGAGCTTTCCGAGGTGGTGCCGGATGTTATTTTGGAGCCGCGCTATTATTCCACATACAATTTTGTAGGGGACCGCATAGCTGGGTATCAGGCTCCCCGTATCTTCATGACCAGGGAAGCGGCCCAGGCCCTCAAAGAGGTCTCCGATGATGTGATTAAGCAGGGCTATCGGCTGAAGATTTATGACGCCTATCGTCCCCAGATGGCCGTGGACAATTTCGTGACCTGGGCAGAAAACCTTGGGGACAAGCGCATGAAGGATTACTTCTATCCGCAGGTGGACAAGACCAGGCTCTTTGCCGATGGCTATATTGATGCCAAGTCAGGCCATAGCCGTGGCTCTACGGTAGACCTGACCCTGTTTGATATGCAGACGGGCAAGGATGTGGACATGGGGAACGTCTTTGACCACTTCGGTATCGAGAGTCACCCCGATTGGTGCGGTGACCCCGAAACTGGCAAATACACGGGCAAATATAAGGGCGCAAAACAGCCCAAGGACGGCAAAATCAATGAGGCACAGTTCAAGAATCGCATGATATTGCGTGAGGCAATGCTTAGGCATGGCTTTAAGCCATTGTCCACGGAATGGTGGCATTTTACCTTGAAGAATGAGCCGTATCCTAATACATATTTCACCTTCCCAATTCAGAAATTGCTGTAAGGGGGAATATAGTAAAAAGAGGGGCTGCGCTATCACATCTCCTTCGTATTCAAGAGCCAGGAGGAAAGAAGATGTTTAGAACAAGCAGAAGGCTTCCATTGATAAGAACTATAATACTATGTATGGTTATGCTGTTATCAGTTGATGTTTATGCAAATGGAAATGAAAAGTTTAGTGATAATTCTTCTGAAGATACCTTAAAAACAAAAATGATAGAACATATAGGAGTGGGGAAAAAAGTTTATTTAGCTGGTCCGCTGTTTAATCAAGCCGAAAAGGATTTCAATCTAAAGATAACAAAAGTGCTCGAACATAATGGATATCAGGTATTTTTGCCTCAACGAGATGGAATAGAAGCTGCATTATTACAGGGAAAGACGGAAGAAGAACTTGTAAAGATGATTTTTGGATTAGATGCTGGAGAAGTAAGAAAAGCAGATATTATCTTTATGAATTTGGACGGTCGGGTACCTGATGAGGGAGCTTGTGTTGAGCTTGGTATTGCTTACGGTATCGGTAAGCGGTGCTATGGTTTCAAAACAGATACACGTTCAGTTGAATTAGGACTTGACCTGAATCCGATGATAAGCGGTTGTATGTTCAAAGTTTTCAAATCTTATGATGGCGATAAACTGATAGAAGAAATACAACAATACTTATCTTAAAACAAGCTTTAGGAGTGCTTGCTGTAGGTCAATTGTCTAGTAGCACGGAAGGGGGGATTGAACATGTATCGGACCAATAAAATTATCGCTACACTTGTGGCAAGTTTTATGATTGGAAGCATAGGATGGATGCCGTGCTCCGAAGCGGCCTCTCGCATGGAAATCGCGCAAATTTCCGTGAATCAGAAGGGGAGCAATTTCAAGTATTGGCAGAAGGGGTCGGCAGTGCTTGCCCAACTCCGTGATTATGTACAGAAGGTAACGAATCCCAAGGACAAAGACTTTATCCCGGTGCGTGATCGTATTGCTGTATTTGATGTGGACGGCACACTGGTTTGCGAAACGGCACCATTTTGCTTCGATTTTTTGATGATGGTGGACAGGGCATTATACGACTCAAGCTACACTGCTTCTGCTCGTGATGCTCAAAACGCCAAGGATGTGGAAATGGACATCTATGCCCATAAGGTCACCAACGATACCCGGATAAAGACATGCGAATCCCATGCTTCTGTCTTTGCAGGCATGACACTGGTCCTATGTCAAGATTTAGTACAACATAAAATGAGAAATTTTAATTATTTTCAACTTACCAATCGTGATTCTCTAGCAACGCTCGCATTGTAAAGTTTTTCAAAGTCATCTGGCGAAAGATATCCACAATGGCTGTGAATCCGCTTTGTGTTATAAAATGCTTCAATATACTCAAAAATTAGGCTGTGAGCATGATTAAAATCCCGGATTCTAAAGCGGTTCAGCCATTCACGCTTTATCAATGCGTGAAATGACTCGATACAGGCATTATCCCATGGATAAGCTTTCTTGGAATAGCTCCGCTGCATTCGTGCGGTGGCCTTCTTA